>JAKFWA010000086.1 GCA_021732995.1 Planctomycetaceae bacterium
ATTCCTTCAGGCGACCTTCAAAGAACGCCGAGACTTGGTCGGAGCTGAAGACTTCAAACGCGTAATCGCGGTGGGTGCATCCAGCCGCGGTTGAGGAACTCGTTCGCCGGTAGCTGGGTCCCAGATCACACCGTCGGAATGATCGAGTTCGTGGTCGGTGAAGAAGCCCGCTTGACCGTTGCGGACTCGCAGCCGCAGTTCGTCGCCGACGTAGCAGTCGTAGTGGAAGAAGAACAACCGCACGCCGCCTTGTCGCGCGTGTCCGTCAATCTGAATCTGGTAGTGCAGCGTCTCGCCCGGCTTGGGCAGGCTGCCGAAGAACGTGGCTTCGCAACCCAGCAGGCGATAGACGCGTTCATCCTGATTGAGGAAGTCCGCGCCCATCCACGAGATGAGTGTCAGGTCCGCCTGACCGGACTCAATCATGATGCCAGCGGGCATCACGCCATCGTGCAGATACCAGCGATCCCAGTCGATGTCGGTTTCAGTCCAGATCGTGCCTTTGCCCAGCACGCCCGGTTCGGCGTCGATACCGCAGACTCGATCACACAGCAGCAGCGGCGGCATCGGCAGGCGGACTTGGCGTTGATACTCGTCCTGGCGCTCGAACAAGGGGCCGAACACCGACGAAATTTTGCCGCTGCCCAAAACTTCAAGTTCCTCGCGACCGAAGGCTGGTCCCGATGGCACCCGTCGTGGGTCTTTGGTGTGCGGTGATTGCTTCGATGTCGCGGGGGCTGCGGCTCCGGCAATGACCGCAGTTGGAGTCAGCGTTCTCTGTGCGGGCGTCGTCGTCGGCTTCGATTCAACGCGAGACTCTGGCTTGGCGGTCGCGGGAACGATTGGTTTGGGAACGGCACTCACACGCGGCGGCGCGGCGGGCACTTGCGCAGTCGGGGCTGGACGTTCTAAGACCGGCGATGCGATCTCAGCCTGTGTTTCAGACACCGCCTCATCGACGGCAGCCGTGAGATCGAAGTCGCCAAAGTCCGCAGGCAAGTATTCAGACGAAGGCGTCAGTTGTGGCGTTGCGAAGTCCTGAAGGTTCGCTGTGCCAGCCAGGAGTTGTGCGATCTGAGCGCGTTGTGCCAGGAACTGCTCGTGCACCGTCGCCTGAAACGCCATGAACTGGTGATGCATCGCGGCCAACGGCAACAACGGTCGGTCGACAACATCTTGCGAATCGTCGATTGCGGGTGAGGTATGGGCTGTGAGATCAGCACTTGAGGCGGACTCATCGCTGAGTAACGGCCACGGAATCTGACTGTCTTCAAGCTCAGAATGAGGTTCGTCCCAACTGGCTTCGACGTTGACGGACTCGGCAGTCAACGCGACCACGCTCTTGTGTGGCGCTGGTGTCGGATTGGATCGATCCCACCACGCCAACACCGACGGGCGGTGCGGAGCTGCTCGCATGGCTTGAGCAGCGGTGGGCAGAGAACGTGATGGCTTCATAGGTGATGTCTTGGGAGGAACGGAACTCACCACCGTCTGTGGCGAAGGGACCGGATGTTTGTCTGAGTTTGGTGGAGTGCCCTGATACGTCTGCTGAGACGTCACCAAGGGCGCCGCAACATCTGTGTTCCCCTCGCCACTTCGGGGAGAGGGGTTAGGGGTGAGGGGCTGCTCTAGCTTTTGTGTTGGTTGCTTGGTTTCGCCGGTGGACGATCCGCTTGCTGGTGTTGTGGCTGGCTTCGGCGCGCTGATTCCCGGCAGCAGGCCGTCCAGATTGACCGGCTTCCAGTGAGCCGAGAACGGCATCAACTTGCCGGGTGCGTCGACGGGCTTAGACACAACGCCCGCATCGCCAGGTTCAACGATGACGGAGGCCGCTTGGCCGTGCAGCGACGAACATTCCACAACCGCCGACTTACGGTTGCCGCGCAGCAATTCCTCGCATTGACGAGCGACCTGCAGCAAGCCTTTCGCTGCAAAGCCTGCTGGTTCCTTGAGTGAGTTCGCGGGAGCGGCGACTGACTCGTTGTCGGTTCCGAGTGTCAACCAGGCGATAACCTGATCGCCGTCGCGACGTGCTGCAGCTTCCGATTTCAGCACCAGCGCGACAGCCGAATCCGCTAACTTTGCGTCGTTGATCCCGATCTGCTTAAGAGCGGCGGCATGTATTGGTTCGCAACTGAGGTCAACGGCGCAGGCCACCGCGGCGTCGACGGTTCCTTCGGTCAGCAGCCGAGCGGCGATCTCCAGTGCTCGAATGCCGGAGAGTTCGTCTGCCGAGACTGTGAAGCTCGGCCCGCGCCAGTCGAACTGCACGTTCAATCGATTGGCGGGAATGTTCGGCATCGTGCCAGTAACAGCTCCGGCTTCCAGCGGCGGAACGAAGCGATCTTGCAACGCCGTCACGGTGTCTTGACCGACCTTCGCGAAGCGGCCTTCGTGAGCCCACTGTGGGGTACGCCACCGAGCCCCATAGCGTGCAATCTCGGCATCGCATTCCATGCCGACAAGCACCGCGGTTGATACCGGAGCCAGGTTGATACCGGCGACGGCCTGCTCCACCACCTGCCAGGCCAGCAATTGCTGAGGCAGGGCAAGTTCCAGATCCCGCGGTGCGAACTTCGACTTGCCGGGGGCTGCGTTGAGGTGAATCTGTTCCAGCGGTTGCCCGGTGATGACTGACAGGCCCACGAGCGCAACTCGCGATGAACGCGGCTGGTGCGCGGCTGATGCGGTCGACTTCGCCGGAGCGGCACCCGTTGAGCTAGCTCCCTTGCCCATCCATTCTTCAACGATGAGGTGGGCATTCGTGCCGCCCAGGCCGAACGCACTGACGGCCGCCAGTCGCGGACGGTCGCCGCGCGGCCACGCTTCGGGCCGAGCGATGACTCGCACCGGCGCTTGTTGAGCTTCCGGCCTGAGGTCGTCCAAATGGATGGTCGGAGGCAGCAGGTTGTGCGCGAACGCACCGAGAACCTTCAGCAGTCCAGCAGCACCCGCGGCTGTGATCAAGTGGCCGAGGTTTGACTTGTGAGACCCGATCTTCAGCTCGGAAGCGCCGCTGAAGAACGACCGCAGACCTTCCAGTTCCACACCATCGCCGATTGTCGTGCCGGTCGCATGACATTCAACGTAGGAGACTTCACGCGGATCGATTTCCGCTTGCTCGTAGGCACTGGCGATGGCTCGCAACTGTCCTTCGGACGATGGCGACAGGAAACCGCCCTGGGTTCCGTCGTTGGAGAGCCCGACCCCTCGGATGACGCCCAGAATCCGGTCGCCCGCCTGTACCGCATCTTCGAGCCGCTTGAGGGCGACGATGACACAGCCTTCGGCCGGGATTAGTCCGTCGGCTCCGCGATGGAACGGGCGGCTGCGTCCGGAACGGCTTAGTGCACCCAAGGCGGTGAAGCCGACATGCAGGAACAAGTCGTCCGCGCGATTCATGCCTCCCGCGAGCATCACGTCCGCCCGGTGATCGTGCAGCGCATCGCACGCCAGCTTGATCGCGTACAGCGACGACGCACAAGCGGCGTCGAGGCAATACGCCGGACCTTCCATGCCGAGGCTGCCCGCAACGAGTGCGGCGCTGCCACCGACGAATCGGCTGTGGCCACTCGGCGGAATTTTTTCATAGAGACCCGCTTCGCGCAGCCAGACGCATTCGGCGAACTCGGCGAACTTCGAAGTCGGATAGCACAGGTTACCGACGATCAGGCCTTGCTTCGATTCGTCGATATTGTCCAGACGCACGGGAGCGAGAGCTTCAGCCGAGCACTGCAGCAGCCAGCGGGTCAGCGGATCGTGAGACTGCAGGGCCTGCTTCGTGGCGTCGTCGAGGTCGTAACGCTCGATATCGAAGATGTCCTCGAATCCGTAAACGTAACCACCGCGATCTGAGTACGCCTTGTCTCGAGCCGAGCCCGCCGCTTTGGAAACCACGCGTTGCGGATCGAGCCCCCAGTAACCGCGCGGAGTACGGCGCACCGCGTCGCCTCCCTGAGCCAGCAACTGCCAGAACTCATCTGGCGAGAGCGCTCCCGGTAGCACGCAGGCTTGACCAACGATGGCGATGGGTGCGAATGGCATGTGCGATAACGATCCGAAATCAGTGTCAGAAGCGTGAGACGGTGCGGCGTCGTGCCGCAAACTCACGAACAATCGGTGCTGCCAATTGTGCACTGCATCCTTGCAGATGACCACAATTCCGAGCTTGAGCGGTTCATCCGATGTGTTGACCCGCGACCGCGGCGACCGTCCTGGTCACCGGTATCACAACGCAGCTTTGTTGCCGAGTCTTTGGCGAACTTAAAGACTCGAACTTGGAAAGGACAAAGGCCGCGTGACCTTTGGATGGGTCAGTGCGGCCTTCTGGTCAATTCACACTTAACAGACAGGCGCGACGAACTTGTTGGCGCCACAGCTCATGCCATGAGCGCCATTTCAAGATCTTCCAGTTCCAGGATGGGTTCACCCGATTCGGTCGTGATCCGCACGTCGAACGAGTGCGTGTGCAGTCCGATGCGTTTCGCGAGGACTTCACACTTCATCATGGGTTCGTGGTCTTTGGATGACAGCAACCGTACCGCCTTGACGCTGGTCGGCAGCGACGAACGGCCGGTCCGACGCAGGCTCCAGAGCAGTGCCAGTTGCATCGCTCCATCAATCGCCGGGGCATCCGTGTGCCACGGTCCATCATGCCAGAGCTTCGAACGAATGCCTGTCAATTTTGCCTGAGCACCTTGATCGCTGACGCCATCCAGCGATCGCAGGACCTGAAAATCAGGGCCATGGAATAACCGGTCGTAGGCTTCTTCGATCGACCAGGGCCACGGTTCGCCCTTGGCCATGCCACCCTTCAACTTGGCCTGTGCTTTGCGGTCGGCTCCAGCCATCTCCACCGTGCAGCGATAGTGCTTTGTGCCATCCAGGCTGCGCAGCTCCATCTGCATCTCGATGGTGTTGTCGACCTCAATCTCCTGGCATTCGATGCGGAAGCGGCGACCGTTCTCGAAGTCCGTCAGCGGTACTCCACGCAATACCTGCAGATCGCGGCAGCGCAGGAGCGTCATGTCTGCATGACGTGAGTGGGCGGCTCGCACGAACCATTCCAACGCCAGAACCATTGGCAGGACGGGCACGTCCTTCACTCGATGGTCGTCGAGAAAGGAATGACGCGACGGCGAGACGATCACTTGCAGGTCGTTGTCGCAGGCTTGCAACGGCAACACCGCACGCAGTTGGCTGTCGCCACCAATGACGACTTCCACCTGGCTCGGATCGCCACGCAGCACCTCTTCCACGAACATCCGGGCACCGATGTCGAGCGGAATCGGTTCGATGCCACGCTTCTGGAAGAGAGCCTTCAGAGCGGGCGTCACCATGCCTCCGTCCCACGGGCCCCAGTTGATCGACTTCACCTGGCAGGCGCCGCCGCGACGAGTTCGTTCGGCCTGCGCCATTTTGTTGAGGATCTCGTTGCCAGCGGCGTAGTCGCACTGGCCGGCGTTCCCGTACCGACCGGCGACGGACGAGAAGAAGGCGATGAGTTGCAGCGGCTCTTCACGTGTGGCTTCGAGCATCGCCTGCATACCTTCGACCTTGGTCTCCAGCACGCGGTCGAACTGCTCCTGCGTCTTGTCGACAATGCGTTTGTCGGCGAGCACACCAGCGCCGTGGATGACTCCCTTGATCGGTCCCCATTCGCGACCAATCTGCTTGACCAATTGCGAGACAGCTTGCTGATCGCGGATGTCGACGGCGATGTAACACACCTGCGCGCCGGCAGCCTTGATCTGCTTGAGCGTCTCACGAATCTCACGCTGGCCGACGATCTCGTTGACCTGCTTGTCGATGCGAGCCAGGACTGGCTTTTCACCGCGCGAAGTCATTTCGGCGATGACAGCTTGCTTCAAAGCCGCATCCGTTCTGGCTTGCGGGAACGGGTCACCGATGTCGTTGAGTTCGGTTCGACCCAGCAGCACGAACTTGGCTCGTGTGGCCTTGGCCAGCTCGATCACCGTACGAGCGGTTACTCCGCGAGCACCGCCGGAAACGAGGATGACGTCGTTCTGCGTAAGTTGCAGTGTCGGAGCACGTCCAACCCGCGCGTCGATGGTTCGCAACGTCCAGCGCGTTCCGTCGGAGGGCAGACCAACTTCGAGTTCCGCACCACCTGAAAACAGCTCTTGTTCGATGGCTTCAGCGACTTGAGCGGGCGAGCGATGAGTGCGTTCGACGTCCAGTGCCTTCACGGCGGCTTGCGGCCATTCCTGAGCGGCTGTTTTGGCGACGCCGGTGACTCCCGCCACCCAGGCTCGCTGAGCGGAAAGACCGTTGATTCCGAATCGGCCACCGGTGTCCTGCACCGTCACGAGAGCGACTCGCTCCTGATCGGCCACCTTGGCCAGCACTTGAGCGGCACGCAGCAAGTTACGCAGCAGGTCGGCACCGTCTTTCCATGAAGATGCTTCGCGCAGACCACCCAGATGGATGACGGCGCGAGCTTCCGCAGGAACCGTGGTGGCGAAGATCGCGGGCAAGCCGTGATCGGCCAGGCGTGTCGTCAGTTCCACGGCGACTTCTTCCACGAACTTGTCCGCGGCATCTCCCACCACAATGGCGAGCGGCACACCACTCGTCAGCACCGGCAAGGCGAAGCCAGACGCGTTCGTTCGTTCCAGCCGAACCGCCAGGCGGCGAATCGGCGAGTTCGGGTCTTCAATTTCGTCAGCAACAACATGGGTTTCAGGGCCAGAGTTACCCGGCCCTGACAAGTTTCCCAAGGGGCCCCCCTGAGTCACTGCGTGTCCAGCCGGACTCACGACAGGCTGCAGGCCACCGGCCGCATCCAGTTTCGAGAGCACGTCACGCAGTGTTCGCAGTCCACCGAGTTCAGACATCTGAACTTCCGGCAGGCCGGGGACAAGTTCCATCACCGCACTGAGAATCTCAACGCGCTTGATGGAGTCGATGCCGAGACTGGCTTCGATCTCCATGTCGAGATCGAGCACTTCTACCGGATAGCCAGTCTTCTCAGAGACGACCTCCAGCAGGATACGCTCCACATCCAGCCCGGTTCCTCCTCGCGGCGGCGGCGCTGTTGCCACTGCAGCTGCGGCTGGCTGACGGTGTTCAGCAATTTGAGCCGGAGCGGCTGCGGGAGCTGCGGGGCCGTTCGAAGCGACAGCGTTGAGCAGATCGCCGAGCGTTCGCAGTCCGCCGAGTTCGGAGAGCTGCATCTCGGGCAGTTCTGGATGGCGTTCCATCAGAGCGCTGAGAATCTCAACTCGCTTGATAGAGTCGATACCGAGCCCGGCTTCGATGTCGAGGTCCATATCGAGGACTTCAACCGGGTAGCCGGTTTTCTCCGCGACAACTTCGAGCAACGTGCCTCGCAAGTTCGCTCCGGAGGGTGCTGCTGCTGAACTCGCGGCAGGCGCGGCGACCGGTTGGGCTTTCGCGACTGGCGCGGCCGGAGCTGCACTTTCGGCTGGTTCGTTGGCGGCGACGGCGTTGAGCAGATCACCGAGCGTTCGCAGTCCGCCGAGTTCGGAGAGCTGCATCTCGGGCAGTTCGGGATGCCGTTCCATCAGGGCGCTGAGGATTTCAACTCGCTTGATGGAGTCGATTCCGAGCCCGGCTTCGATGTCCAGGTCCATATCGAGGACTTCGACCGGATAACCAGTCTTCTCAGCCACGACTTCCAGCAGCGTGGTTCGCAGCTTCGACCCCGATGCCGCTGGTGCCGCAACTGGAGCAGGTTTCGATGCAGCTGCCTGGACTGCAGGCTTCGCTACTGGCTGAGCGGCAACCGGAGCTGGCGGTGTCGCAGGACGAGCTGCGGCAATCGGTTGGGCAGCGCGAGGAGCGACTGGTGCCGGTGCGGAATAAGCTGCTGCGGCCTGGACATCCCGTACTGAAGGAGTCACCGGAGCCGCGGCTGGTCGCGCAACAGGCTGTGGAGCGAAGACGGGATTGGCGAGTACAGGCAACGTATTGCCCGTGGGGACCATCGACTGCAGGAAGGCCATGTGGGCCTGGGCCATGGTCTGCAGGTAGACCTGATGAGCTTCTGCAGTCTGCCGCTGCACTTCCAGCAGCCAGGTGGTGTTGGCATCGCTCAACGCAAGCGGCGGTGCAGCCGGAGCGGTGCCAGAGTTTCGTTGGGGTGAATTCATAGGTTGCACTTTGGTAACGGAATTAGATCGCTGCGGGCCATTGGTGCTCGGCAACGACTGGGAAACTCGATTGGAGGAAACCGTCACTGGGGATGGTGTCGCCTGCGAAGACGCAACACCACCAGTCGACGCAACGGATTGAGAGACGGAAGAGACATTCGCAGCGGTCAAGCTGCGCGACGTGCCACCGGCTCCAGAAGCACCTGCCGTGGCAACTGCTGCTTTGGGTTCCGGCGGACGACTCACGACGACAATCGGAGCCTGCAATTGCCCTGGACGTGGATAGGGTTTGCCATAATTAGCGCCGCAGATTTGCAGCGAACGCTTGGGATCGACAGCCACGGGTTCTGCCGGCGTCGTGAAGTCGGCCGTCAACGCGGTCCAGTCGATCGGTGCACCGACGACTGCCAACTGTCCCAACGCATGCCAGAAGTTCGTGACACCGTGCTGACCTTTGCGATCAATCGCGACTGCCAGCACATCGTCATGTCCTGCGAGGCATTCTCCGACAAGGCCGGTGAGCACTGCTCCGGGGCCGACTTCCACGAAGGTGCGTACGCCCGAGGCATACATCGCCGCCAGCGATTCACGGAAGCGAACAGGCTTGGCGAGTTGATTGGCCAGCAACGCTCGCGCGTCGGAAAGCTTGGACGGATAGCGTTCTGCCGTCGTGTTGGCGTAGACGGCTACTTCCGGCGTGCCGACGAGGTGCCGCGCGACGGCCGCCGCGAATTGATCAGCACAGTCCTGCAGCGCAGGCGAATGGAAGGCCGCTGACACGTTCAATCGCTTGTAGGAGACCTTGCGGCGTCCGAGTTCTTCTTCTAAGGCCACAATGTCAGCAGTCGGTCCACCGACGACAATCTGCTTGGGACTGTTGTCATTGGCGAGGAAGACCTTCGGGAACTGTTCCTTCAGCAGGGCTCCGATGGTCGCCGCGTCGGATCGCACGGCCGTCATCGTGCCAGCGACCTTGTCTGCGGACTTCATCAATACGCCACGCAGTTTGGCCAGTGTCAGCAGCGATCGTTCTGAGATCGAACCTGTTGCGGCCAGCGCGGTCAGTTCGCCGAAGCTGTGTCCGGCGGCTGTGTCCAGCGGCACGTTCAAGGCTTTGAGCACTCGAGCTGCCGCGAGCCCGGTCACACCCAGTGACGGTTGAGCGATGTCGGTCTCACGCAATCGGGTTTCCTGAGCTTCACGCTCTTCATCCGAGAACGCATTCGGGGGAAACACAAACTGATGGAGCGGGGCTTCGATCAGATCCGGCACGTCCACGGCCAGGTCCCATGCCTGTCGGGCTTCGCTAAACGCAGTGGCCAGATCCTGTCCCATACCGACGTACTGGCTGCCTTGTCCGGGGAACAACCAGGCGATCTTGCCGTGCTTCTTGTTGAGGCCGAAGTAAACGCCATCGGCCACTCGCAGGCCGACTTTCGGACTTCCCGATGAAGCAAAAGTGCCGAGGCGGCTGCTAAGTTCTTCCACGGTCCCAGCGACGATGGCTAGCCGCGCGGCGTCTGTCGCCTTGAACGCCTGATGCGAAAGATGAGCCAAGCGTCGCAGCATCGCAGGCTCATGCGGCCAACTCGAAGCACTGGCGACGAGCTCGTTGGCCTTCTTCGAGACATCGGCAGCATCACGTCCAGAAAACACGACGAGTTCGGTCGGCGTCTGGCTCATGCGCACCGGCGCCTTGGACGGCCCGACATATTCTTCCAGCGTCACGTGGAAGTTGCTGCCACCAAAACCGAAGGAACTCACCGAAGCGCGCCGCGGATGATCTTCGCCGCGAATCCACGGCCGAGGCTGCGTGTTCACGAAGAACGGGCTCTGCTCCAGAGCGAGTTTCGGGTTGGGCTTCTCAACCTTAATTGTCGGCGGCAGGACTTTGTGGTGCAGGCTGAGCACCGCCTTCATGACGCCCGCCAGACCGGCAGCGGCTTTCGAGTGTCCAATCTGCGACTTCACCGAGCCGACCGCACACCAAGAGGACGCACCACCGGCAGCTTCACCAAAGACGGTTGTCAGTCCACCGATCTCGGCGACGTCACCGGCCTTTGTGGCCGTGCCGTGAGCTTCCACCAGTTCGACGGTGCGGGCCGAGTAACCGGCGGCTGAGTAGGCTCGCCGCAGGGCCTTGGCCTGACCTTCTGAACGCGGGGCGTAGACGCTCTTGGACCGACCATCTGACGAAGTGCCCACCCCACGAATGACGGCGTAGATGTGATCGCCATCTCGTTCGGCATCCTTCAGGCGACGGAGAGCGATCAAAGCGATGCCTTCGCCGAGGATGGTTCCATCAGCCTGTTCCGAGAACGGACGGCAATCGCCCGTCGGTGACAGGGCAGGGGTCTTACTGAAGCACAGGTACATCAGCGGATCGTTCAGCGTGTCGATGCCGCCGACGATCGCCAGGTCAGACTGACCCTGATGGAGTTCGTTCACTGCCATCGACAGCGCGGCGAGTGAACTCGCACAGGCCGCATCGACGACGCAGTTCGTACCGCCGAGGTCGAAGCGATTCGCAATGCGTCCCGCGACGACGTTGCCCAGCAGTCCGGGGAAGGTGCTTTCCTGCCAAGGAACGAAGTTAGCAGCAATACGATCGGCAATGCGTTTGACTTCGGCATCGTCGAACCCGGCTTCTCGCAGCCCTTGCTCCCACTGCGGGCGGCTCATGCGACCGGACATATGCGCTGTGAGTTCCGTCGTTCCGGTCACGCCCAGAATGATGCTGATGCGCTCGCGGTCGACCTTCTTCAACGCGTCCTGGTTGATGTCTTCCAGCAGGCGGTCGGTCATCATGAGCGACAGCAACTGTGACGTGTCTGTCGCCGGAACGATGCTCGGAGGGATGCCGTATTTCAGTGCGTCGAAAGCGACGGGCGAAAGGAACGAACCGCGATTGCAGTAGGTCTTGTCGGGCGCCAGCGGGTTGGCATCGTAGTAGTCGCGCGCCAGCCAGTGAGTTTCCGGCACTTCTTTAATGAGGTCGCGCCCGGCGACAATGTTTTGCCAGAAAGCCGCCGCATCGGGCGATTCCGCGAACAGGGCACTCACGCCAACCACGGCGATGGGTTCAGTCGTCATCGAGACCACTTTGTTTGAACGCTATTGAATTTGAGCTTTCGTCGTCTGGCTTGGCCTTTGACGTCAGCTCTGGCAGTTGATGAGTTTGATACTTCACGCTCCGCCGACTCCTTCGCGGCGTTGCGAGACTTGTTCCACCCACTCGTCCGGTGACCTCAATATCACTCGGATTCAGGGTTGCCAATGACGTAAGTCCATGTGCAACAACGCGCCATCGACAACCGCGTGATGTTAAGTCACGAAGCTGGGCAAGTTTGTCTGTGACCGGTCAAACTTTTGTCAAAGTACTGTCATCGCGGGACGGCCAATCCATCGAGTTCGTCCTGCTTTTGAACTTTTATGGCCGGAATTCAGTTGAGACTGAGCATTCTCGGCTGGAAATCAAAAGCGTTCGCCGCCACCGGGGCGCCGAATGTCCTCAATTGCTGAGCTCGCGTAATCACCGCTGCTCCCTCAAGGATGTTCAGTGCGATCTGCTCGACTGTCCGCGCTTCCACGGGCTCCAGGAACGAGCCCTTCACCCAGCGGTTGAAGCTCCCCATCGCCGGGCCGCACCACAACTGGTAGTCGATCGCCCGGCCGCCATCACCCTCAATGGCCCAGCGGCTGGCCTTGCCGAGATACCAGCGGAACACCAGCGCCATCTGGTGCTTGGGATCAGCTTCGGCTTTCGTGACTTCGCCGGGCTCCCGACGTTGCCAGAAGGCCTTCGTTTCAGCCCAAATGTCGTTCAACGAAGCGCGGAAGATCTGCTGCTCCAGCTCCGACCGCACCTTGCTCGGCAAATCATCCAAGCCCGCGTTGTCTCGATAGACTTCGTACAGGCGGTGAGCCCGTGAAGCAAACATCGTCCCGCGCTTCAGCACTTGAACCTTGACCCCGAGCTCGAACATGTCAGCGGCTGGCGCCATAGTGACGTCTGCCATGTCGGCCTGGGCCAGAATCTTCTTGGCGCCTTCAGAGACACCAGCTTCGACTGCCGATTGATTCACGGACCCAGTTAATACGTAAGCCGCACCCAGACCGAACGCTGCAGCCGCCGCTCCCGGAGTACCGATGCCGCCGGCCGCTCCGACGCGAATAGGACGTTCGAAGTTGTATTTCCTCTGCAGGTCATCTCGTAATGAGCACAGCACCGGCAGCAGCACCGTCAACGGGCGGTTGTCCGTGTGCCCGCCGGAATCGGCTTCAGCCGTAATGTCTTCAGCCACCGGAAGATTGGCTCCCAGGCGGGCTTCCTCTGCGGTCAGCTTTCCTTCAGCGACCAGCGTTTCCAGCATCGACGCCGGAGCTGGGTTCATGAAGGCTGCCGCGACTTCCGGACGTGACACCTTGCCGAGCACCTGAAACGGCCGCTGCAGCCGACCAGACGCGTCCACATGCAGTCCGTGATAGGCGTAACGCACGATGCTGGAGCGGAGGTTCATGAACGCGGATGCCGAGACGCGCTGCACGCCCTTGGCGAGGAACAGGTCGACGTTGCGTTCTTCCAGCAGAGGCTCTTGCGGCGAGTGAATCAGGTTCGCGCCCCACGGCATGCCGGTGCCGTCGAGTTCGCGTTTGATCTCGTCGAGCCCCGCTTCCACTCGCTGCGGCCCCAAGCCAGCGCAGCCCAGGAAGCCGACGCAACCAGACTTCGCGGCGGCAATCACCATGCGGGGGCTGGCGATGCCGTTGGCCATCTCGCCGACGACATAGGGGAATCGCACGCCGTGAGTTTCGCCAAAGCTGCGGTCGCCGAGCCATTCCGGATACAGCGGCGGCAGGGAACCTCGCACCCACAATCCTTGCTGAGCAATAGCTTCCATGTCGGCTGCGAAGTCGCCTGTGCCCACCGTGACGCCGACAGCTCCTGAATCGGGAGATTCGACGACGAACAGCGTCTCGCGTACTCGGGCGGCCGCTGCAGTGATCTCGTCGGGCGAGAACGCTGCCGCCGACACGTTTAGGTCTGCTGTCGCCAGCGACTGACCAGCCATGAATGCTCCCTGAGTGAAATCAAATCAATAAGTTGCAAGCGTTTGTATTCAGTCGCCGTGATGATGACGTTCGGATTGCCGAAATCGTATCCGAGCGCAGAGGTCCGTTCAGACCTCGCAGCAGCGACTCAATTGAACGGAAGAATCTCGGCCTCCGGTCCCGAAGTCAAATCGGGCAACCGAGGAAGCTTGAGACGGGCGGTGATTGGCCTCATGGGAATCCTGCAACTACGGGACATTCGAGGAAATCCTGACGTGGCTAAGCGGCAGTTTTCTGGTGTGTTGAGAGGGGGTTCGAACGCCGCTCCCACGCGAATCTTTCTCCGCGAAAGAACTTCGTTGCCGTCAGCGGCCAAATCCCGAAAAAATAAGCAGAATAACAGGTCCGGCAAGTGCGTGTGTTCGTTGTGAGCGGGCCTTCTCTCCGCTACCATTCCGCCGCATTTTGAAACAGGCGAATGAATGGGGCTCGACCTCGCTTTCCTGGATGCAGAAGGCGTCTACGAAGCGGGCTCGGAAATCGACTCTGCGCAACTGAAGGAGACTGTGATTGTCGGACGGAGATGCTGACGCACTGCCTCGAGGCACCGAACGGATTCGTGATCTCGATATTCGAGATGAAATGCGAACGAGCTACCTCACATACGCTATGAGCGTCATTGTGAGCCGCGCCTTGCCCGATGTTCGGGACGGCCTGAAACCGTCGCAGCGACGCATTCTCGTCGCGATGAACGATCTGAACCTGACGCCCGGCGGAGCGACCACCAAGTGTGCCGGTATCGTCGGTGAGACGATGAAGCGTTATCACCCGCACGGTGACGGCGCGATCTATCCGACGCTCGCCCGTATGGCCCAGGATTGGGTGATGCGGCAGACGCTCATCGCCAAGCAGGGTAACTTCGGTTCGCTCGCTGGTCTGCCACCTGCGCAGATGCGTTATACCGAAGCAAAGCTGTCCGGCGCATCCTCCGAGATGCTGGCCGATATTGAATATGACACTGTCGACTTCGTGGCAACGTATGACCAGAAGTCACAAGAACCAGCCGTTTTGCCGGCGCGGTTTCCCAACCTGCTGGTGAACGGTTCTCAGGGTATTGCCGTCGGTATGGCGACGAGCATTCCGCCGCATAATCTGGCGGAAGTGGCCACTGCGATGGTGGTCCTGATCGATAATCCTGATGCTTCGATTGACGAATTGATCGACGTGCTGCCGGGGCCGGACTTTCCGACCGGTGGTATTATTTGCGGTCGCTATGGTATTCGTCAGGGGTATCAAACGGGTCGCTCAACGCTCACGTTGCGCGCGCGTACGCACTATGAGACCGAGAAGAATTCTGATGTAATCGTCGTCACTGAGATTCCGTATATGGAAACTCGTGACCGCGTCAAAGAAAAGCTTGAGCAGCTCATCCGCGACGAGAAGATCAAAGGCATCTCTCGCGTCGTCGACTATACCGACCGCAAGACTCCGCCGTGGCAGGTGCGGCTGCACATTGTCCTGAAGAAGGAAGCGGACAAAGAGGTCGTTCTCAATCAGCTCTTCGAGTTCTCTCCGCTGCAGGCCACGATCAGCGTGATCCTGCTCGCTCTGGCGGGTAATCGGCCGAAGCTGCTGAATATCAAAGACCTCTGTCTGGAGTTCATCCGGCACCGTGTGGACGTCATTCGCCGTCGCACTGAGTTCCTGCTGGCTGAGGCTCGCAAACGCAAGCACACAGTGGAAGGGTTGCTAGTCGCTCAGGTCGATATCGACAAAGTGATCAGCACGATTCGCGGTGCGGGCAGTCGCGCTGAAGCGAAGATTGCACTGCAGAAAATTGAAGTCCCGGCGGAGCTCATTGCGCGGGCCTTGGGCGATGACGGCTTCAAGAACTTCTCGTCGGAATATGGATTGCGCGAGAACTATTCGCTGTCGAACAATCAGGCGGAAGCCATTGTTTCGATGCAGCTTGGTTCGCTGGCGAATCTGGAACGCGAGAAGCTCCGCAGCGAATACATGAAGCTGCTGGACGATATCAACGGCTTCCTGCTGCTGCTGGCGAGCGACGCGAATATTCTCGCAGTCGTGCGAGATGACATGCTGGCGCTCAAGGAAAAATATCCGGACAAGCGGCGCACGGAAATCAGCGAAGAAGAGCTGACCGACGTCAACAAAGACGATCTGATCACCGAAGAAACGATGGTCGTCACGTTGTCGCAGCGCGGGTATATCAAACGCACTTCGCTGAGTATGTATCAGGCTCAGAATCGCGGTGGTAAAGGTATTACTGGCGCGAAGAGCGACGAGGAAGATGCCATTCAGCATTTGTTCGTCGCGAGCACTCACGCCTATCTGCTGTTCTTTACCAATTTTGGTAAGGTGTATTGGCAGAAGGTGTATGATTTGCCACTGCAAGGGCGCACTGCCAAGGGCCGTGCACTCGTTAATCTGCTGGCGCTCACCGAGGGTGAGATCGTCGAGAACTGCTTGCCGGTTTCGTCGTTTGACGACCAGCACTTCCTGGTGATGGCAACGAAAAATGGCACGGTAAAAAAGACCGCGCTGACCGAGTATAGCCGACCAAAGCAGGGTGGTATTATTGCCATCCGCTTGAAGGAAGGCGACGAACTGGTTGACGTCGTGATTGTCGGTCCCGGTGATGACGTCCTGCTGTCGACTGCCGCCGGTATGGCGATTCGATTTCCACATACCGATGCACGGCCGATGGGTCGCGCCACTGAGGGCGTACGCGGTATCAGACTGTCCAAGGGTGACTGCGTCGTTGGAATCGTCGTCGCAAAACCCGAGATGTTCCTGCTGTCGGTGTGCGAGCACGGCTATGGCAAACGCACACCTTTTGGTGTGGCCGCTGAGATTGAACAAACGGAAGCCCTGCCTGACGCCGTCGTCACAGGGACAGACGCTGCCGATGTTTCGGAAGCTGCAGACGAAGTAGATCTAGCGGAGACGCCTGAGTCGGAAGAGGCTGAAGGCGAAGAAGACGCTCGCAGCGGGTTCCAGTACCGTCGCCAAGGCCGCGGCGGTAAAGGTGTTCGCGATATCAAGACCACGAGCCGCAACGGCAAAGTGATTGATGTCTTGGCTGTTCAAGATGGCGATCACGTCGTGATGGTGACCTCCGGAGGCATGCTGCAACGCGTGCGTGTCGCCGACATCAGCGTCGTGGGCCGCAACACTCAAGGTGTGCGCATCATCCGCCTCGACAAGGGTAAGGAAGACGCGCTGGTATCACTGGCGCGTATTCCGGCTGAGATTGTCGAAGACGAAGCCGTGGTTGACGTGCCTGTGACTCCGGTTGCGGAGTCTTCGGCATCTGAGGTTCCGCCAGCAGTTGAGGCTGATGGCACCAATCCGCCGCTTGCTGAGTAGTCTTGGCAACGATGACGGGGCTCGTGTTTCAAACGAGCAATTTAGATTGTTGGCGCGGCTGGAACGCGCTCCAGTCGGTGCATCTCATTCGGCAAACGATATAGTCGCAAAAGAGTCCTCGATTTCGACCCGCGGCTTGAAGTTCCATGGCGTTCGGGCCACGTTGTTCCGCTGCAACCCGTCTGTTGCCTGAGGAATGCACACGTGAATGTCGACGTTCGTCAGATCGGAAGTCACATCGCCAAGCTGACGTGGGTGGGCGTGCGATCGTTCGTAGTAACGTCAGTCGTGACGTGGCTGGCCGGTACCGTCATGGCGGCACTGTCGTATTACTACCTGCGCGAACACCAGTGGTTCTACGGGGCTATTGCCGCCGTTGTGGCGCTGACTGAGTCACTCACCACTGGTGTCCTCTTGGGTGCCAAGCGAGCTGTGGTGATGGTGGCCGCGCATGGCTTCGGCGAGTTGCGCATGGGCCGGGCTTTGGTGCGGCTGGTCTTTGAACGCATGCTCGTGGGCATTCCCACCGAAGACGCAGACGGCCAGAACACACTCGCCAGACGCGGATTCAAGCGGCTCCCTCTGGCTCAAGCCGACGAACTTCTGAGCAGCGCAGTGCGAAGCGTGGTGGGTGATGCTGAACAAGGCGGCTGGCTACGCCGGACGGTGCAACAGTGGTTGCTGGAGGCCGTCCGAAAATACACGCTCGCGCGGTTTCGCGAGGAAGGTGCTCAGCAGGGCGGTGTTGATTTACTTCTCGTGCAAGCAGAGCTTGAGGAGAACATTGACGACGCGATCGTCGAGAAACTGCGCGCGAGCCTGCAGCTTTGGACCGCGCTGGTGATTCTTGGCCTGCCGTTATTGGTGGCAGGGCAAACGTGGATCGTCATCATGGTCCTGCGCTCTTAGGGAAAGATCGAACCCAAGTCGCGCTATCCATCGAATCTGCCGGCGCGAGGTAACTCCGCCAAGGCTGAAAGATCTTCTTCAAGGAGAACAGTCGATGAAGCGGGCAGTCTGTCTGTGGATTGGTTGGTGGTTGTGGGCTTCATGCATTTCTCTGTCACTTGCTGGTGATGGGAATGCACCTCGGTCTGACGGCTCGCCCATCGAGTTGCATCGAGGGCCGCACTTGCTGATCGATGATTATCTCATTGCGCGTAGTACGGGGATTGAGCGGAAGGTGGTTTCGCCGCGCCGGTTTCTGACGGAGCCCATCGTGACGGGCTCCGTCGAGCATCAAAACTGGCAGCCGTTCTTTACGGTGCTGCATGATGCGGATGCTCCGCGCGAGAAGCGGTTTCGGATGTGGTACAACGCTGATGTCCTCGATGATCCAGGGGATGGTGAGTTCTTCGGAAAGACGGCGTACCTGGAGTCGGATGACGGGGTTCATTGGCCGGGGCCGTATCGTCGCATGGAGACATTGGTAGAGGATGGTCGAGTGCGGTTCGGTGCCAGTGTGCTGGATGACGGCCCGCAGCATTCAGTCGCCTCTGAGCGTTTCAAGATCCTGTACTTCGATGCGGGTAAGCAGGTCGGGCCGAGAGTGGCGTTTTCGCCGGACGGTTTGCAATGGAAGCTGTGGAATGGCGGCAAGCCCATTCTGCCGGTGGCCAATGGCGATGACATCTGGTCTGCTGGCTATGACCCGATTCGCAAACGCTACTTTCTGATTGGCAAAATCTTCGAGCCTTACACGTGGACCAATGCTGAAGGTCAGAAGGTAACGGCCAGCATCCGCCGTTACTTCACCAGTTGGAGTTCCGACTTCAAGACGTGGAGTCCGCCGAAGATGGTGTTCTCGCCGGACGAGAAGGACTCCGGTGTGACGCAGTGGTACGGGCCGGCGGGCTTTCTGGTAAGAGGCGACTTGATCATTACTTTTCTGCGGGTACTGCGTGACGATCGATCGCCGGAAGGCGTGCCTCAAGCTGCGGTTGACGCCAACACTCGCGGGCACGCCGGGCTGGGAGCCTCGGGGCTCGGGAAGGTTGGTGGTTCAGGCATGGGTTACACGGTGCTGGCCTGGACTCGCGATGGCGAAACGTGGCACCGTGATCGGCACACAGACGTCTTCTTCGAGCCTGACCCGCGCGTTGGCGCCTGGGATCATGCGATGGCTTGGGTAGGCAGCGCGGTGCCGGTGAATGACGAAGTCTACCTCTACTATTCCGGTTATCGCTGGGGGCATAAGTATCACCACTCAGTGGATCGCCAGTTGGGATTGGTCAAAGTGCCGCGTGACCGCTTTATTGCGAGGCGTGCCGGTCCACAAGGTGGGACATTTGCGACGCCGCTGATCAAGCTCAACGCGGAAGCAATGACACTCAATGTTGATAGTCAGCAAGGCGAAGTTCGTGTGCAGATCACGGATGCTTCCGGCAAGCCGCTGCCCGGCTTCGCGTTTGCTGACTGTGAGCCAATCAAAGGCGACTCGCTGGCGGCGCCCGTGAATTGGAAAAGTCAGCTCGCAACTTTGAAGGGCCAACCTGTGCGTCTGGAGTTCTCGATTAGGAACGCGAGCCTCTTCGCCTTCGATTTGCGGTGAAGGTGGGGATGAATGTCTTCACGCAGGAGCGTTGACATGGCAGGTGGTGTCTTAATTCGCGGCTTAGTTCTTGTAGGTCTGATGGCGGGGTTGCTGGGCGGTGAGCCGGTTTCTGCTCAAACAGAATCCAAACCTAAATTCCTGATGACGTGGGGACAGAAGGGTGATAAGCCGGGCGAGTTCTATTCGCCGATTCAAATCGTGATCACGAAGCAGGATGAGATCTTCGTTACCGATTTGAATAACTCCCGCGTGCAATGGTTTAACACGGACGGGAAGCATCAGGGTGGATTCGATCTACCCTTGGACAAGCCACCGCGTAAGTCCTGCATCATCGGCGGAATGGCGATCGACGACGCGGGGCAGATCTATCTGTCGTTTATGGTGCAGCACAAGATGGCGGTGTATTCATCGAAGGGTGAACTGATTCGCGAGTGGGGCAAGTCCGGTAAAGGTGACGGCGAGTTCAATCAGCCTGGTGGCATCGTGTTGTATCCCGACGGAACGGTGTACGTCGCAGACCAGTGCAATCACCGCGTGCAGCAGTTCACAAAGGCCGGCAAGTTTCTCCGCAAGTGGGGTGAGCACGGTTCTGAGCCCGGTCAGTTCGGAGGTCTGGAACGCGCCGGTTCTCGCTTTGCCGGACCGCACTTCCTGTCGATGGACAGCCAAGGGCGGCTTTACACGACTGAAGGCGTTTCAGGCCGAGTGCAGCAACTCTCCGCTGAAGGTAAGCCGCTCCTGGCGTGGGGTAACAAGACCGACGAGCCGGGTGGCTTTGGTGAATACAATTTCGGCTCGCTCAAGAATACCTTTGGACCGATTGGCGTGCTGGTCGATCGTCATGATCGCGTGTGGGTCAGCAGCCTGAACGACCGCGTGCAGTGTTTCAGTTCAGACGGCAAGTTTTTGTTTGGCCTTGGCGGTGCGGGTAGCAAGGAAGGGCAACTGACTCATCCGCATGGCATGGCGTTCGACAGCCACGACCATCTCTACATCGCGGATGCCGGTAACGAGCGCATTCAGAAGTTTGCTGTGCCCGGCCCCTGACCATCGGAAACCTGCCTGATCAGAGACCAATTGACTCAGATCGCATCCACCCAGTTGGGCAGCAGGGTGAAGACTTCATTGATGGAAGTGTCACCGCCTCCCGAGACGAAGGTGTCGCTGACGTCGTTCTCATAGACGTCGGCACCGGGGCCTCCATCCAGCGAATCGGCACCGTCGCCGGCTTGCACCGTGGCGTCGTTGCGATTGCCACCCGTCAGAGTGTCCGCCAGCGTACCGCCAATAAGCGTATCGTTGCCCGGTCCGCCGATTAGCACGACCGGTATCGTGGCTGCGGACGCGTTGAACGAGTTAGCACTCGCGCCACCAATCAGCACAATACGCTCGACGTTGGTGGGCGAATCCGTTCCGGTGGCCGCCGACATGATGGTCGCGGACGTACCGATTGTCGCACCGTTGACGGTGAAGTTCGTGTCGGCTTTTTCCAGGACGTAGTCGGTGCCGTCACCGCCATCAATAATGTCGACGCCTGCGCCGCCAGAGAGGACGTCATCGCCCTCATTGCCGAGCACGCCGTCGCCCTTTGAGCCGCCCAGCAGCGTGTCGTTGCCCAGTCCACCAGACAGGAACACAGGAACCGTTGCCTGTCGCGCGTCAAAGAAATTGGGGGCCGCGCCACCGCTGATCTGAATGCGTTCAATAGCCAGGACAGTGTCCGACCCGAGCCCGGTTGTGGTAACCGTGATTCCATTAATCGTGACGTTCGTGTCGAAGACCTCGTTGATGCGATCGAAGTCGGCGCCGCCATTCAGTGTGTCGTTTCCGAGATCTCCCTGCAGAGTATCCAAGCCCGCTCCGCCGTTGAGCGAGTCATTGCCGATCGCGCCTACCAGCGAGTCCGCCCCATCACCGGCGTTGATGACATCATCCCCCTGCAATCCAAACAGCCGATCGTCCCCAGCATCGCCATTGAGTGTGTCGCCCGCAGTGTTGCCCTGCAGGGTGTCATTACCTTCGCTGCCGTTGAGTATGCCTGCTTCGGTTTGGCCGCTCAGGAAATCGTTGCCGAGTCCACCGGTGAGCGTGTCAAGACCCGCACCACCCACCAGAACGTCGTTGTCGGCGTCTCCGAGAAGCGCATCATTACCGTTCTGGCCATTGAGGTTATCAGCGCCATCGCCGCCGTTGATGGTATCGTTGCCGCTACCTCCGAAGATCGTGTCACCACCCGCGCCACCGCTGATCGAGTCCGCGCCAGTAAGAGTGAAGATCATATCCGCGCCGGGCGTACCCGTGATGACATCGTTGCCGCCGCCACCGCTGATCGTGGTCACGCCTGAGTTCGTAAAGCCGCTCGCGTTGATGATGTCCCGCGCCGCACCGCCGGTGAGATCCGCGAACTCAAAGCCGAGCAGCGTGTCGCTGGAAAGAGTGGTGCTGCTCTGCTGCACGATCAGCGAACTGCTTGTGAGCGTGACATTGCGAGTCTGGCCCGAGGCGGCATCGGTATAGGCGACATCGCGGAATCCATCCGTTCCGGCTCCGCCATTGAGCGTGTCGTTCGCGCCGCCACCCGTCAGCGTGTCATCACCTGTCTGACCATCAATGTTGTCGGCTTGGTTACCGCCGATGAGAGCATCATTCCCGCCACCGCCGAACAGCGAAACCGGAATTCCTGCTGTTGACGCATCAAGGACGTTGGCGGTTCCTCCACCCAGCAGCAGGGCTTTCTCAAAGCCAGTTAACGAGTCGACGGTTTGCGAACCAATCAGACCAATTGACAGTTGGCTCGCCGACAACGTCAGGTTCGTGGTGGTTGACTCGCTGAGGACATCTGCAGATCCACCGCCACCCGCTAGCGTATCGACTCCATTACCTCCGGTCAGCGTGTCATCGCCGAGGCCACCATCGAGTAGGTCGGCATACTGGCTTCCGATGATTGAGTCGTTGCCATCGTTGCCTGACACGGCGACGCTGGTGAGTGCCGGGAACGCCGAAGTCGTTACGCCTGAAAGATCGATCGAGTTGTTGCCTGATCCGCCTTGAATAGTGAGCGTCTTCATTGCCACTGCGGGAACGGTGTATTGATCGTCTACGATATCGTTGATTCGCACTTCAACATTGTCGCCAGCGCGAGTCACTCGCACCGATTCGCTTCCGGTTACCGTGACATTCACAACGTCTTGTGGACTTCTGAGAAACAGGACATGAACCGCACCCAAAGCGGTGTTATATTCCGTCGCTGCTGTTCTATCTGCGAAAGCGCCGACTGCGATATCGGTCAGGCCGTCTCCATCCAGGTCGCCTATGTTGGCCACTGACGCACCAAAGAAGTCGTTATCGGCTAAAGTTGGGGCACCGTTTGTATCGCTAGCAAGCTTTAAACTGCTCTTCACCGTGCCGTTGGCATTGAGCCGTAATACATGCACTGCACCGCGATTTGAATACGCTGCTCCGCCAGTAGAGTCATGATAGGCTCCCACAGCGAGGTCGGTCACGCCATCCCCGTCCAAATCCCCGAGTGAGGCTACTGACGAGCCAAACTGGTTTGATTCTGCGAGAGCTGGTCCACCATTGGTGTTACTGGCAATCTTGGAATTGCTCTTGATCGTTCCGTTGGCGTTGAGTCGCAGTATATACACTGCGCCACGGCCAGAATAGATTCCACCAGTGCCTTCAGTGTCATCGCCAGAAGCACCAACAGCGAGATCTGTTATCCCATCTCCATCTAGATCACCCAGCGACGCAATCGACTGTCCGAAGTTGTCGTTGTCCGCAAGTGTGGGGCCGCCGTTTAACTCATTTGCCAGCTTCACACTGCTCTTAACCGTGCCGTTTGAGTTCATGAATTGCACATACACGACACCGCGCCCATTCCCGGCTGTGCTGTCGCGGGAGGCGCCGACAGCAATATCGGTCACTCCGTCGCCATCTAAATCACCCACTGATGATACTGAGCTTCCAAACGAGCCGTAGGCACCCAGTTCTGAAGCGCCATTCAGTCCGCTGGCGAGTTTCACGCTACTTTTGACGGAGCCACTTGATGTCAGCAGCAGGATGTAAACGGCTCCGCGATATGTGCCGCCGGTGTCGTCGCCGTAGGCTCCCACTGCAAGGTCAGGCACCCCGTCTCCATCGAAATCACCCAGCGCCGCTACCGAGTTTCCGAAGTAATCATTACCCTGAAGGGTTGGGCCCCCGTTTGTTTGATTTGCAATCTTCACACTGTTTTTCACGGTGCCGTTTGAGTTCATGAACAACACATGCACTGCCCCTGTGTTAGAGCCTCCCGTGTTGTCGCCGTACGCTCCCACCGCCACATCAGTCACACCATCTCCGTCGACGTCACCGAGAGACGCTACGGAGAATCCGAATAATGCTTCATGGTCCAGCGTGGGCCCGCCGTTGGTTTGATGCGTGATTTTTTTGGACTTTGAACTAAGAACTGTTCCTCCGCCAACTACGGTGATCGTCGCCGTATAGTCCTCGACTTCGCCACCATTGGCCGGGCCGATTGGGCTGGCGGCCGCCAAATCATTACTCAATCGAAACCGGGCATACGTAGCTCCGGCAGTTGTGATTGTTGGTATGATTGGGAAATTCAGTGTGAACGTAGCTTTCGTGGTAGCCGTTGGCACCGAGACAGACGTCCGCTCGGTGGCGTTGTCGAAAATGCCATCGCGATTGAAATCAATCCAGCCATAGAGCGTCGCGCTCGAACCCGTGGTGTTCGTCGCTCGGACCCGGACCGCTGGCGCCGTGCCGACTGTCAGCAGCAGATCCTGCGCGGGCTCGATCAAGCCGTCTTCGTCGTCCGGCGCCTTTGAACTGTCGTCGCCACTTGCGACACCGTCCTGCGCAGCGTTGGCTTCCCCGTCTACGCGGGCTCCGAGAAATAGCGTTGCCTGTGTTGAGGTGATGGTATGGCTTGGGCCTCCGCTGGTCCGTAGCGTCTCGTAGTTGCCTCGGCTGGTCCCAGGTCCCGTGTCCCTTGCGTCACCATAATCCAAGCTGGGCGGGGGATTCTGACCATTTAGAAATAGAACATGCACCGCGCCACTATTTAAACCACCGGTATCATCCAAGAATGCTCCCACAGCGAGATCGGCGGCACCATCGCCATCCAGGTCTCCCAACGAAGCTACTGTTCGACCAAAGTAATCACCGGCTGTGAGAGTGGGACCACCATTGGTTCCGCTGGCCACTTTCACGCTGTTCTTCGCGGTGCCATTGGCGTTGAGTCGCAGCAAGTGGACGGCTCCTGCTGCACTGCCACCTGTATCATCGCCGAAGGCTCCGATCGCCAGGTCGGTAATCCCGTCGCCGTCTAAGTCGTTGATCGCTGCTAATGATGCTCCAAAGCGATCGTTGTTGGCGGTTACAGGCCCGCCGTTGAGACCACTCGCAATCTTCAGTGTACTTTTCGCTGTGCCATTCGAATTCAACATCAACACATGGACGGCACCGCGATTGGTACCGCCTGTGTCGTCTCTTGATGCTCCCACAGCGATATCGGTAATCCCGTCGCCGTTGAGATCTCCCAGCGATGCGATGGCAACTCCCAGGTAGTCTCCGTCCGTGAGCGTTGGACCACCGTTTGTTCCACTAGCAATCTTCACGCTGCTTTTGGCGGTGCCGTTCGAATTCAGAAGCAGAACATGCACCGCTCCGCGACCGGATCCATTTGTGTCATCTCCAATCGCTCCGACGGCGAGATCAGTGACACCATCACCATCCAGGTCACCAATCGCGGACGTGGAATTGCCGAAGGAGTCATTGTTGCTGAGTGTCGGCCCGCCATTGGTTCCGTGGGCGATCTTTGTAGTGCTCTTCACTGTTCCATTTGCGTTCAAGAACAGAATATGCACCGCACCGCGATTCGACAGAAGGGGGCCGCCTGTATCATCAACGTCCGCTCCAACGGCTAAGTCGATTACACCGTCGCCATCGAGATCTCCCAGCGCAGTGACCGATGTGCCAAATAGATCATCATTGGCAAGCGCAGGACCTCCGTTCGTGTTGTGGGCAATCTTGATGCTCGATCTGGCGGTCCCGTTTGATTTCATCAGTAGGATGTAGACTGCTCCGCGTTCACTGCCTCCGGTGTCATCAGAAATCGCCCCAGCAGCGAGATCCACAATTCCATCGCCATCCAGGTCGCCGATGGATGTCACCGAGAACCCAAAGTTATCGAAGGTTGCCAGCAGCGGACCGCCATTCGTTCCGTCAGTTATCTTCTGGGACTTTGATGGATCGACAACGAGATCTGTGATTCCAGCAATCGTCGCGATGTGGTCTTCGACTTCGCCGCCAGATGCCACGCCTGTGGAGTTTGCGGCTGCCGTGTCTGTGCTCAGGCGGAATCTCGCGAATGTTGATCCGGGTGTGGTATTCGTAGCGATGGTTGGAAATGTCAGCGTGAACGTGCCCTTATTCGTCGCCGTAGGGATGGCGATCGAACTTCGCTCGGTGGCATTGTCGAACACGCCGTCTCGGTTGATGTCGATCCAGCCGTAAAGGGTTGCTGCTGTGGCTGTGACGTTGGTCGCTCGCACGCGCACAGTGGCCGCCGTACCGATAGTGAGTGCGAGATCCTGCGCGGGCTCGATCAGGCCGTCTTCATCGTCTGGAGAGGCCGTTGTGTCGTCGCCGTTCGCTCGAGCACCCGGGACACCGTTCGCATCACTATCGACACGAGCGCCCATAAACAACGTCGTTTGCGTGGCGTCGATCACGTGGCTCGGACCGCCATTGGCGAGCAGCGTTTGATAGTTCCCCGTGCCGGTTCCTGTGCCGGTGTCGGGGGCGTCGCCGAAGTCGGAAGCCAACACCGTGCGCGGCTCAAGGAGTTCCAGACGCCGCTGAGCGTGCGACAACAGACGCTGACGAGTGCGTCGAGTAGAGGATCTCCCCGAAGGTCGTTGCGAAAAGATGGGCAAGCGGCACAGTTGATCGAGCCAGTTCGTCAGTTGCACGTGGTGACCTTTCAGCGACCTCGAATCAGACGCAATGCAGTGGAGCGACAGGGCGAGGTTTTCCCCGTGAAGCGTTTGTACGCGCGAGTAGAACGGAAGGCCACAATGGCGTGCAACCATTGTTCGACCGGTTGCGGTTGAGTTCGAACATCTTGCTGCCCGTCAAGTTCTTGGCAGGCTGGGCAGAGCGCGTTAGGGTTGGGCCTTGGCTGTAGAGAGACCTTGCTCCGAGGCACTTGATGACCGAACCGATTCGCCTGACTCAACTCGCTAAACGCGCGGGATGTGCGGCCAAGCAGCCTCCGGGTTTTCTGCTGCCGCTGTTGCAGATGTTGCCGCCGATCACTGACCCGAATGTGCTGGTCGGAACGGCGACGGCGGATGACGCGGCTGTTTACAAGCTGAGCGACGATCTGGCGCTGGTTCTGACGACGGATTTTTTTACTCCCGTTGTGGATACGCCTTATGACTTCGGGGCGGTTGCCGCAGCGAACGCGCTGAGTGACGTCTACGCGATGGGCGGTAAACCGCTGACCGCCTTGAGTATTGTGGGGTTCCCGGACTCTGTGCTTCCCCGAGAGGTCCTGGGTGACATTCTGCGCGGTGCGACGGATAAAGCGGCCGAGGCCGGTATCGCGATTGTCGGGGGACATACCATCAAGTCCGAAGAACCCATCTTCGGCCTCGCTGTCGTGGGCACTGTGGCGCCGAATCGAGTGCTTGCGAACAGTCATGCTCAGCCCGGCGACGTGCTGGTGCTCACCAAGCCGCTCGGACTGGGGATCATCACGACCGCAGCCAAGAACGGTGAAGACCGGCTCGGCGCGATCACGGAAGCCATTCGAGTGATGACGACACTGAATCGCGTCGGTGCAGAGGTGATTACGCGGTTCGATGTTCACGCTCTGACCGATGTCACGGGCTTTGGTCTGCTGGGGCATCTGCGAAACATCGTCGCAGCCAGCAAGGTCAGCGCGCGAGTCTTTCTGGACCGAGTGCCCGCGTTGTCTGCCGCATGGGAGTACGTTCGATCCGGCATCGCTCCCGGTGGAACACATGCCAATTATCGCTTCCTCGCTGATTGGGTCGCGTACGCATCGGACTTGACCAAGGAAGAACAACTGCTGCTGTGCGATGCCCAGACATCGGGCGGCCTGTTGGCCGCCGTCGCTGCCAAGGACGCTAAAGAATTGGTGGCCGCGTTGCGCGATGCGGGTTTGCAGGCTGCCGCTGCGATCGGCGTCATTGAAGTTGATCCGCCCGGTAGGATGTTCGTTGATCGTTCTGGGCCGCTGGATTGCCTCGCGTAAACGAGGATACATTGGGCTTACTCAGGCGTTTGCGGTTCCTCCAGTTCTTGCTGTGTGAGGATGCTACCCATGCGATTTGCGGTCCACGTTTCCGCGTTCGTTGCGGCACTGAGCTTGTGCGGAGCGCTGCTTGCTGCCGAACCGCGTCAGGGCAACTTCGCCTCTGAGACAATCAAGGTCGACAAAGACCAGCGCGAATATCGGCTGGTGGTTCCAAACACGGTCGATCTGAAGAAGCCCGCGCCGCTGGTATTCGCGCTTCATGGCTTTCTGATCGACAGCAAAGACGTGATGCCGGTGTATTCCAAGCTGAACGATGCCGCCGAAAAACACCGCTTTATTCTGGTCTATCCCAATGCGCTGGATCGCAGTTGGGCACTCGCTCCCGAAAAGATGGTCAAGGACGTAGCGTTCTTCGACACGCTGCTGAAAAAGTTATCCGCTGACTACAAGATTGATGAGCAACGCATCTATGTGACCGGGATGTCGAATGGCGGCTACTTCGCTCACTTCATCGGCAAGGAACGCTCGAATGTCATTGCGGCCGTGGCGTGCCATTCGGGAGCCCTCGGCTTGCAGACGTTGCTGGGCATTCATGCGGATCGCAAGTTTCCCGTCATGATCGTGCACGGAGACAAGGACAACATTATCTCCGTGAACATCGCGCGCGAGAACCGCGACAAGTACAAGAAAGAAGGTCACGATGTGACTTACGTCGAAGTGCCCGGTCTTGGTCACGGGTGGGCGAACGGCGAGGGCATCAACGACAAGATCTGGAAGTTCTTCGAGGAGCATCCGCTGCCGAAGAAGTGATCCCGGGACGACTACTCTTTGAAACGGAAAAGGATTCATGCATGGCTCAAGCCATTTCAGCGTTCCTGATGTTTGAAGGCACTGCCGAAGTTGCCATGAAGCTGTATATCTCCTTGTTTCCAGGCTCGGAGATCAAACGCATTGATCGGTACGGTCCCGGAGAAGCCGGCGCGGAAGGTACGGTGAGAGTGGCTGAGTTCTCCTTGGGCGGCTATCGGCTGATGTGCATCGACAGTCCTGCGAAGCACGCCTTCACGTTCACGCCGTCGATCTCGCTGTTCGTGGACTGCGCGGATGAGGCAGAGCAGACCAGGGCGTTTGAGCAATTGTCACAGGGTGGCAGCGTACTGATGCCACTCGATAACTACGGTTTCAGTCGACGGTTCGTGTGGCTCAACGATCGCTTCGGAGTGTCGTGGCAGTTGAATTTGCCTTAAGTGACCGACTTACTGAATCGTTAGCCGAAGACACTCGTGACCGGCTTGCCTGATGAGATCTGGTGCGGACGTTGAACGCGGTCATGCAGCACGGCGTTTTCGGGAATGCCGAGTCCATGAAAGATCGTCGCGGCGAAGTCCGCAGGTGAGACCGGGTTCGTCGCGGGGTAAGCGGCGTGTTGGTCGCTCGACCCATACACCTGGCCGCCGCGAATGCCGCCGCCGGCCAGCAGACCTGAATAGCAGTTGGGCCAGTGCTCGCGACCGGCGTTGCCCGCCGAGATCGTGGGCCGACGTCCGAAC
Organism: Planctomycetaceae bacterium; assembly: GCA_021732995.1. Taxonomy (GTDB): domain Bacteria; phylum Planctomycetota; class Planctomycetia; order Planctomycetales; family Planctomycetaceae; genus AM-0621. The sequence goes on from JAKFWA010000086.1 coordinate 28,975, forward strand.
TCACCCACCCAGGCGACCAACGTTTCCTCCAGTAGACCGCGTTCAGACAGGTCGTCGAGTAATGCGCACAGTGCCCGGTCAGACGGAGGGATCAAGTCGTTCTTCAGCCGGTTAAAATTGTTGCCGTGAGTGTCCCAGAAGTTCTGGCCATCGTTGTGCCAGTTCACGGTGACGACAGGCACGCCGTGTTCTACCAGTCGCCGCGCCATCAGCACGGACTGGCCGTGAATGTGTCGACCGTAACGCTCGCGAACGGCGGCGGGCTCCTCTCGGATGTCGAACGCGCTGCGTACTCCGGGAGACGTGAGGAGTTCAACGGCTCGCACTTGCTGAGCCGACAGCGTGCCTGCCTGTGCTGAATCCGCCAGCGCGGCTCGCTGTTGATCGAGCGACGTCAGCAAGGACTGACGATTGCGCAAGCGGTCCGCAGTTACTCCATCCAGCAGCCGCAAGGCGGGAACTTCCCAGCGCCAGTTCGAAGGATCGCCTTGAATAAGGAACGGATCCCAGCCGCGTCCGAGCCAACCACCATGCTGGCCACCGGCCTGACCGCCGGGAGCCGAGGGATGCGAGACGGCCCACGGCAACGCGACGAACGATGGGAGGCTTTGACCGATCTGCGGACGTTGCCAGATGCCGGATTGCTGCAGGAACGAGAGAGACGAACCGATGTGCGGTGTGTCCTTTTCGCTCGGCGGGTCATTGTCGCTCGGCCAGACCGGGGCTTTCTCGCCGGTCAGCGTCGCGTGAGCACTCGAAAGATGCGCGGGGTCGTTGTGAGTCAGCGACCGAAAGATGGCCACGTGCTGCGTGCGCTGCGCGAGCAGCTTGAAGTGTTCGCTGATGAAAATGTCCGGCACGGAAGTCGGAATGGCTTTGAAATCGCCACGTACCTCAGCGGGCGCATCGACTTTTGGATCCAGAGTATCCAACTGCGAAGGTCCGCCCCACATGAACAGAAAGATCAGAGAGCGGGCTCGTTTGCGAGCGGTAACAGCACCGGCTCCTACTGGCAGAACTTCCGCACTCAAGGCCGCCTGATTCAGCAGCCACTGAGAGCCCAGTGTGGCGGCGCTCGCCTGCAACAAGACTCGGCGTCCGAAGCGTGATTGCGAAGCGAACGGCATCGTTGGCGATGAGGTGGTCAGCGAGGCGGGGGGCATAGGCGAGGCTTCCGAAGAGCATGACTCGGCGGGGAATTACGAATGCTGCAGTGCTGCTAATCAGGCTGTCAATGTGTGATATCGGTCTCCACTGATGGATGGCTGAAAAAGGATTGTCGATACCGGTTCGACCCGCGAGTCCGGTTCGGACACGCCGCGACTCGCGAGACTTCGTTTCGTCGGCTCAGGCGCTGATGTACTGGATCACATAAAAGATAACGCCTTGCGGCGATGTGATGCCGCAGAAGCGGCCGATTTCGGGAATGTCCTGCGGTGGGATACAGAGGCTGGCTCCGAGTTCAGTCGCCAGCTTTGCGGTTTCATCCGCGTTGTTCACGGTGAAATAAACTCCCCAATGCGGCGGCAGAGGTCCCATGTCGGGGGTAATCTGCATCATGCCCGCGACGGGTTCGGCACCGAGCATAAACGTCGTGTAGCTGAATCCTGGCATCTGGTTGACCTGTGGCGTCCAGCCAAACAGCGAGGTGTAGAACTCGGTCGCGCGATCAGCATCGGACGTCAGCGTCTCGAACCAGCTCGGAGCACCGTGCAGGGTGCTATCGACCTCGGTGCCTTTCTGCTTTTTCGGTTCCCAGACATCGAACTGGGCGCCGAGAGGATCAAAGCAGACGGTCATGCGTCCTGAGTCCATGACGTCGAACGGTGGCTGAGCGTTGCCACCCAGCGCCTTCACTTTGTCGAACATGGCGTCGGCGCTCTCGACCTTCACCATCACGCCGATCATCGGTGGCAGACCCGGCGGCGTGTTTGGTCCGTTCAGATCAAACAGACCTCCGATGCTCTTTCCGTCCACTTCGATGGAATGTCCCATGCCGGGAATGTCAGAGTACTTCCAGTCGAGCAGTTTGCCGAAGAAATCCCGCGCGAGTGTGGGTTGCGGGGTCAACATGTTGATCCAACAGAACTCGCCGGGTTTGCGTAAGCCTGCCGCCATGAGTGATCTCCGATATTCAACAGAAGTCGTCAGAGGTGACTGTGGAGTTCTGGTCGAGCGCGGTTGCTACGCGCCACCACCAGCAATCTACCGTTTCACTGCGGCGATGACAGAGAACGACCGCGAGCCCCGTGAATCAGGCTGGCGGTTGGCCTAAGCTCCGCAGCGTGACGAGTCAGCGTGCGGTAGTCGCATTCAAAATGCATGAAGATCAGTGCTCGATTGGAAGGAACATCGCAGTGCGAACCTGTTTACTCGTGTTGCTGTTGTTGGGAAATGTCGTTGCCCGGGCTGCCGATGACGTGGCGGCTATCACGTTGCGCAGTCCGGTGCCTCATCAGGTCGTGCAGCGGGAATGGTTCGTTCCTCAAAAGGCCGCTGCGGAGCAACCGATCGGCAATCGAGGCTTCGCGAGTGTTCTCATTCAATCCGACAAGCCGGCTGAAGGTATTTATGAGTATCGGTTCGTAGGTCTCAATGCGGGCGATGTTCGCGAAACCACTTGGGCTTCACTTGATGTGAAAGCAGGCAGCGCTGTTGTGGAAGGCTCGCCTAAGGTGACTTCGGGTGGGTGGTACCGTTTGGAAGTGCGCTGTCGGGCGGGCGAGAAGATCGTCGCTCGTGGTGCTGTGGAGCCGGTTGGAGTTGGTGAGGTGTTCCTTATCGCTGGTCAGTCCTATGCGTCGAACTCCAACGATGAGCAGTTGAAAGTGACGGAACCGTCCTCGCGCGTCGTGGCGTTCGACGTTGCGAAAGGAACATGGGCTGTTGCACATGATCCGCAGCCAACTCCGGATGGCAGCAAAGGCGGCTCAATCTGGCCGCCGCTGGGAGATGCTCTCAGCAAAGAGCTAAGAGTGCCGATTGCCTTCGTGAATGTGGCGTGGGGCGGTACATCTTCTCACCAGTGGATGCCGAATGGCCAACTGCATCAGCGGCTGATTCAAGCTGGCAAGACGATCGGTCGATTCCGCGCCGTGCTGTGGCAACAGGGTGAGTCCGATGTGATCGCCAAGACGCCTACTGAGACCTACGTCGAGAACGTGCGAACCATCCGAGAAACGGCGGTAAAGGCGTGGGGCTTCGAACCACCGTGGCTGTTGGCGAAGTCGACCTTGCACCCCACCGTCTACAACGACGCGGCCGGCGAGGGACGCATCCGCACGGCAATCGACCAACTCAGCAAGATGCGCGGCTTTCGGGCTGGACCGGATACGGATCAACTGGCGGGAGAGAACCGTGGCGGTCCGAAGTCGATGCGTCATTTCTCGGCGGTTGGCCAACGCAACGCCGCTCAGATGTGGCTGGCAGTTTTGCAACGTGAGCTGAGTGCACCGTCTCGCGGCCTGGTCATGGCATCGCTGCCTGAACTCCATTTGCTCGAGCCGGTCTGGTCGTCGCCTGTCGTGTATCGCGAAAGCAGCGTCCTGCTGCAGAAGGATGCCACCAGCCCCGTGACGGCTAGACTGGCGTTTCCGGCGGAAGAGATCATCGAGATCAGCACGGCCAATCGCGAACACCGTTACGCGATTGGAGCGGATGTCGTGCTCTCTGCGGACAAGCAGGTGCTGACCTTCGCGAAGCCTCAGCCCGTGCAACCGCTGGCAGAAAGTGACTTGTATCCCCCGAAAGATGCACCAAATAGCTATCGGCATCGAGCCAGTAATCCCGAGCAGAATCTGATGTATCGACCGGGCAGCTGGTTTCATGAGCATAACGTCGAGATCACCTATCGGCGTGCCTCTCCTCCTCAATATGCCTCAGTCGTGACGAATCTGCTTCCTAAGACTTTGGCGCGACTCAAGGCGGGTGAACCCCTCACGCTGGGTATCAGCGGAGACAGCATCTCGACGGGGCTAGATGCGTCCGGCCTGTTCCAGACAGCTCCTTATCAGCCCGGCTACCCGGATCTGGTGGCCGCTCAATTGCAGGCGACGTTCAAGTCTGAGATCGCCCTGCACAACCGGGCTGTTTCGGGCTGGAGCATCGCCAATGGTTTGAGCGATCTCGACAAGCTGCTGGCCGACAAACCGCAGTTGATCATCGTGGCGTACGGGATGAACGACGTTGGCCGCCGCGATCCCAAGTGGTTCAGTGATCGGACGCGCGAGTTCATCCAGCGCGTCAAAGCAGCAGACCCTGAGATCGAGCTGATTCTGGTTTCGCCGATGCTGGGCAACTCCGAATGGGTGCACACGCCACGTGAGATGTTTGCGAAGTACCGCGACGAGCTGCAGGCGTTGACGGGGCCGGGAGTGGCCCTCGCGGACGTCACTCAAGTGTGGGACTTACTCCTCAAGCACAAGCACGACCTTGATATCACCGGCAACGGCTTGAACCATCCCAATGACTTTGGCCACCGGTTGTATGCTCAGACGGTGCTTTCGCTGCTCGTTTCCGGGAAGTGAGTGCTAGATCGGGCGGCGCTCAATCGGTGTGACGTTGTAAGTGGGTGACGACGGCTTCGGCGGTCGCTCGATTGGTCGCCAGCGGAACTTTATGCACGTCGCAGACACGCATCAGGGCTGAGACGTCGGGCTCATGCGGCTGGGCGGTAAGCGGATCGCGGAAGAAGAACACTGCTTCAACGTGCTTCTCCGCGACTCGGCCGCCGATGATCAGGTCGCCGCCTTCGGGGCCGTGAGTCACGCATTCCACGTCGAGACCCAGTTGCTCGATGAGGCGTCGTCCGGTCTGGCCGGTCGCCACGAGCTTTCGCGTGCGGAAGAACTCGACGTGCTTGCCCGCGAATTCCAGCATCTCCGCTTTCTTCGCGTCGTGAGCAATCAGGGCGATCATGGAAGCCTCGGGAAATGGAGTCGGGCCGAACTCGCTTACGCCGCATGTCATGATGCAGCACACTGCGAGACGGTGGTTTCGAAGTACACAGGTTTGGTGCTGTCACAAGTTCATCAAGTTCAACCGTCGGTGTGAAGCAGGTTGCCGTTCATGCAGGAGTCTTATCGAGAGATCGTCGAGCGTCTGCGCGGAACCTTTCTGCTGGGAGGATCTGCTCAGGACGCGAACATGCACGAAATGCTCGATGGCGTGCTCGCTCAAATGCGCGATTCCCGCTCGGTTGTTTTTGGTAAACCGGAGCCGGTCGACTTCGCGGCAGCTCAGCAGCAGCGGTGCGGGGACTCAAGCCGGCACGCAGCTGACGTCGTCGCCGAACTGCGGTCGCGTTTGTCTGGTTGTCCGATCGCTGGGCACCCGCAGTCTCAGATGAATGTCATTCCGCCGCCGACCATGGCCAGTGTTGTGGGTGGTCTATTGCCCAGCCTGCTCAATGCGAATCTGGCGAGCGAAGAGTCTGCCGGTCGTTTGGCGCAGGTGGAGCTTGAGGTTGTGTCCATGATGGCTGGCCTCGTGGGCTACGAGCCGTCTGACGCGCGTGGTGCCTTCACCTTCGGGGGAACGGGCACGTTGCTCTACGCGGTGAGGATCGGTATCGAAAAAGCCCTGCCGGGCAGTTCGCGAATGGGGCTGAAGGAATTGCCCCTGATCGTGTGTTCGGAACGAGCCCACTATGCCTGCAAGACCGCCGCGGCGTGGTTGGGGCTTGGCGAAGACAACGTGATTGAGATTCCGGCCGGTCCTGACTACTCGATACGCCCCTGCTTACTGGAATCGATGTGTCGTGATCTGCTGCGGGAGGGACGCAAGATTGCTGCGATCATCGCGACGGTCGGAACGACAGATGCCTTTGGTCTGGATGATCTGGTCGCCATCGCTGATGTTCGTGAACGTCTCGTTGATGAGTTCTCGCTCGACTACGTTCCGCATTTGCACGCGGACGCCGTGATTGGTTGGGCCTGGTCAGTCTTCAATGACTACGACTTCACGATCAACCCTTTGCAATTCGACGCGGCTACGGCGGCTCATCTCGCGGCGACTCAACGCCGAGTGCGGCATCTGGCGCTGGCGGATTCGATGGGCATCGACTTTCACAAGACAGGTTTCACTGCGTACTCGTCGAGCTTATTTCTCAGTCGAAGCTCAGACGACCTGAAAGGTCTGCAACGCGACCCGTTGGCGATCCCGTATCTTTTTCAGTCGGGAACTTACCATCCGGCGCTCTTCACGTTGGAAACGTCGCGGAGTGCCGCGGGGCCATTAGCGGCATTTGCGAATTTGCTGCTCTTTGGAAAGGACGGTCTGCGTTCGCTGCTCGGTAACGCGGTGTCGCTTGCGGCCGAAGTGAGGCTGCAACTGAAAGAGCATCCGCGTGTGCGGATCATGAATCCCGATAGTCATGGGCCGGTGACACTGTTTCGCGTCTATCCGCCCGATGTGAACCTTCAGGCCATGTTTCGCGGCGAGTTCTCAAGTCTCGATCTGCGTGAGCAGTTTCAGTCCATCAACGAATTCAACAAGCGTCTGTTTGGACTGTTCCAGCAGGAGGCGAGAGATGGGCGAGGCATCGCTTTGTCGTTGACGGAGTGCTGCGCCGAGACCGACTTTGGCGAACCGATTCTGGCGCTCAAGTCTTATGTGCTGAGCCCGTTCACTCCGAAAGATTCCGCTGAGTCGCTCATCGCCACGCTGGACCGTTGTTTGGCTGCGTGCTGAGTTCGCGGGCCGCAGCCTTCGCAGGTCTATTAGTCCCGAGTTCTGGCAGCTCGGTCGAGTTGATCCATCCAGGACTGCACTTGCAGCGCGTCGAAATACGTCGCTCCGTAGGGTACCTTTGCTTGCCCGCGTACGACTCGGCAGAAGCAACGTAGCTCTTCGGCCATCATGCCAGTTGGTCCGGTTTCGTCCGCGCGAATCTCCAATGCCATTGGCCATCGAGCCTGCTCATCCCACAACTCGATGGGGCGCGGGTTAGGACTGATGCGAGCTGCCCAGTTCGTTCCAAACACTTCCATGCGATCAAAGCCGCGCGGAGCCATCCCGCCTGGGGTGAGATATGACGCAGCAAACGAAGCCAGTGGTCCGCCATCCCACTGCAACTGTGCGAGCGCGAGATCGATCTCGCCAGTTGACGTGCGATGATATTGAGCAGAAAACCGCTGCGGCTCCGCTCCGCGCATCAGCACCTGGACGGAATACAGATCATGCACCATGGCCGCGTGCAGCGGGTTCTCGCCGGGGAAGTCCCGCACGATCGTGGCGGGGCGATGTCGCACGCAGTCGATGAAGCTGATGGAACTGCGTCGCGCGGCTTCGTCCTGCAGTGCGCGGAACTCGCTGTTGAACAGCAAGATGTGCCCAATCATCAGATTCGATGAGTCCGGCTTCACGAATGCCTCGAGGCTACGGGCATCCTCCAGCGATTCCGAAATGGGCTTCTCCAGCAGCACGGCCTTACCCGCCTGCAGCAGTTGCCGAGTGATGTGAACGTGCTCAGAAGTGGTGCAGGCAACGACCCACGCGTCTGCCTGCGATTCTTCAATGGCTTGAGTGAGGTTCGTCCAGCCGCGCACTCCGGGCAGTTCGGTCTGCAGCTTCGTCAGACTTTCCGGACGCCGGGCCACGATCGCGACGAGTTCAGCCTCAGCCAACTTGGATAGGGTGAGGGAGTGCAGCCGCCCGAATCGGCCGAGACCGATGACTCCGATCTTCACGGGCCCATGCGATGCTGTCATCTGATTGCCGATCTCATTCTGAACCCGCTGGCAGCGGTACTTGCTTGGTCGTGGCCAGATATCCGACGAGGTCGCGGACATCATCTTTGGACAAGGGCGTCAATTGCCCTTCGGGCATCATCGACAACGGCGACTCCTTGATCTCATCAATGTCGGCGCGGTCCAGAACGACTCGTTCCGTGGCCGTTTGCAGTGTGATTCGAGTCGGCGTCGTTTCCACCTGCATGCCGGTGAGGACACGTCCGTCATTGGTCACCACAATGGACATGCGGAAGTCACGGCTGATCTCCGCGCTGGGATCAATGACGTTCCCGAGGATGTAGTCCAGATTGGCGCGATTGGAACCCGTCAGATCAGGACCGATCGAATTCCCTTCGCCGAAAAGCTTGTGACATTGCTGGCAGGATTTCTTGTAGAGCAGTCTGCCATTCGACAGGTCGGCGTTCTTGAGTGCGTTTGCCGTCAGTTGGCTCTTGTACTTGGCGATGAGTTGTTGCTTATCGGGCCTCGAATCACGGACATCTCCCCAGACCTGACGCAATCGCTCTGAGAGTTTTGAATCCCCCAACGCATGCAATTGCCGAGCAGCGTAGGCTGAAACATCGGCTCTTGGCACGACTTTCTTCTCAATGGCATCGAGTAAGACAAACGCGAATTCTTTACGGGACGTGAGAGTAGAAACAGCGTCTTGCTTCTCTTCTGGATTGAACTCGCCGTAGAGCGCGATGAGCTTGCCGGGAGTTTCAGCATGGGGAGCGGACGCCAATCCGCGAATCGCTGCTCGGCGCAGATTCTTGTCTTCAAGTAGGCCATGTAATAGCGGCGGGAGGTCGGGTTGCGCCAAACCAACTAGTGAATCGAGTGCCGCGGATCGCTCCTTTGCGGTGGCTGTTGTGGACATGACGATCAGCCGCAAGTCAGAGATGGCTTCCTGATCGCCGAACTGGACCGCGATGGATAACGCGAGTTCGCGGACCTCAGGATTGTCGCTGCGTTTGAGTTTGGTGTAGGCCAGCGACCAGTTCGTTGGGCCGGTTACCTTCTTGCGGCCACGCAGGGCTTCTCGCATTCCCCTGAGTATGTCGCGACGTGTCGTGTCGTCGGTGTCACTTAGTCTGTCACGCACGGGATCAAGTGGCAGCACCTTACTTTGACTCAAGGCGTGTTCGACGAACCGCCGAGCACCGAATTCGCGGATTTTGGCGAGATAACTACCGGCAGTCAGCTTCAAGAAACGCTCGTAATTCGCTTCAACTAGAGGCTCAATCCCATACCACAACATGAGCTGCAGGTTTTGGTCGTCCGCTTTTGTCGTTGTATCCAGGAGGGCTTTAGCGAGTTCCCAACGATACCTGCCAGATACCTCCATCCGCTGAAGGGCGGCTGCCAGGTAGAGTCGTACCAGCGGTGACTTCTCATCGCGCGCCAATCGAACGAAGTGCTCGGCATTGGGGAGCTTGGGAACCTTCTCTTCAGGTCTTCTAAAGCGGTTTCGACCGATGAACTCAGGCTCGGCTCCGGTGGTGAGAGGCGTATCGAGGAGTTGAATCGTCCACGCGCGAATGTGCTCATGGTGATCGTTGAGGTATTCCAGGAGATCGACCCGGCGAAACGCCTGAGTGACGTACAGAGCCCAGAAGGCTCTCAGGCGGCGATCGACTGACAGGTCTTTTCGCGCGAGCATTTCATGCAGCAACTTGTGAGTCGCATCTCGATCTAGCTGCTTCTCTGAACTGCGTTCCTGCAGCAGGCGGCGTGAGTGCCGGACGTACCAATCATTGGGGTGCAACTGGAGCTTGGCCAAATCGACGTCAGATAACTCACTCAGGCTGGTTTGAGGACTGCCCTCGGCGCTCTTGAGGACGTCGGGCAGATTCAACTTCCATTCACTCGCTGCCGGCTGCGGGCCGTCGTAACTGATCTTGTAGATGCGCCCTGATCGGCGGTCGGGTTTGTAGGTGTGGCATTCGCCGGTGTCGGACCAGTCCGAGACATAGACGCTGCCGTCGGGGCCAGTTTTCAACGTGACGCCCATGAACCACGGGTCTCCGGAGATCATGAAGTCTGGTCCGTGACTGGCGACATAGCTTGGTCCCGAACGCTTCAGGATGTCATTGTTGATCCGTCGGCCATGCACGTTGCACATAAAGACGCTGTTGCGATATCGCTCAGGGAACGTACCGCCCAAGTAGATCAGAGTTCCGCAGTGAGCATGACCGCCGCCCATTGCGAGCGTTTCTTGAGTCTCCCCGCGCATGGCCTTGGGTTGATCGCTGGGATAGTGCAGATGATCGGCGATCGTCGGGATGCGTTCGTAGGCGTAGAGGCTCGACGGTCGATTGCGCCACGGCTCGTAATGAGCCCCTTGAATCACGTGAAACAGATGAGGGTTCACGCAATTGGAAACGAAGCATTGGCCGTAGTCATCGAAATCGACGCCCCAAGGATTGGTGGTGCCGTCGGCGAAGTTTTCAAACTCCAACCTCGTCGGATGAATGCGACAGACTCCGCCATCGCAGTGGATGCGCTGCTCCTTTGGTGTGTCTAGACGACCCACATCAGAAGGGCTAGTGCGACCATGACCAAAGTAGAGCCATCCATCGGGCCCCCAGGTGAATCCATTGGCCAGATTGTGGCGACTTTCCTTGTAGCCGAAGCCGTCGAACATGACCTCAGGTTCGCTGTCCGGGACGTCGTCACCGTTGCGGTCGGGGATAAAGTACAGATTCGGTACCGACATCACCCACACGCCGCCGAAGCCGAATTCAATGCCAGTGACATAGTTCAAGCCCTCGAAGAACACCTTCCTGGTCTCTGCGCGACCGTCACCGTCCTTGTCTTCCAGAATGATAATTCGGTCTGAACCGGTGGCCTGCCATTCGCCGTAATTCAGCGCTTCGGCAACGAACAGGCGGCCGCGATCATCGAAGCAGTACGAGACCGGCTGGATGACGTCTGGCTCAGCGGCGACGAGAGTGACTTTAAAGCCCTCAGGCACAATCATGCTATTGACGGCCTGCTCAGGCGGCAGCGGGGCGGGCGTTCGATCTGCAGCAAGAGCACCGGCGGCGAACAGGCAGACCGCAATCGACAGAATCCATCGCATGCTGGTGACTCCCGAGCATTCCTCACATTGCTGCGCTAGCTCGTCACGACGAGCAACCTTTGCAGAATTTCAGCGATTCAGAATCTCGTGTGCCGCGTGGGAGTCTTCAACTCTGGCGGCTCAGGTCATTCGTCGTAGTCGTCGAGAGATCCCGGCTGCGGGGTGTCCTGCATGACTTCGACCTGCTCGGGGTCGAGCGGTTCCACAATCGCGTAACTGCCTTTGCACCATCGCAGGAGGTCCACGTCGCGACAACGCTCGCTGCAGAACGGGAACGTGGCTGATTCGGATGCCGTGGCCGGCAGTGCCTGACGGCAGATTGGGCAGGTGATTTGTCGCACGAAGGTCTCTCAATCTGGGCACGGGACGATTTGCGTCAGGGAAGTCTTTAATGGGGTTGCGGTTGTGAACTGGCCTGAGCGAACTGGAACAAGCGGGCAGCAGCTTGTTCCGCACTGTCGATGCAGTCCGGCAAACCAACTCCGGTGTAGGCGTTTCCGGCGAGTTCAATGCCCGGAATGCCTCGCAGCAATTCGTTGATTCGTCGAACTCGTTCCAGATGGCCGACATAATACTGCGGCATGGAATGATTGTGTCGCGCGATGATCATGAAGTCGGGCGTACCTTTAACGCCCAGCATGCTGCGCAGTTCGTCGCGCACGATAGCCTCGATGCGCTCATCGGGATGTTCCAGTTGCTCGGGTTGCATCGCTCCACCGACGAAGGTGCGCAGGATGACTCGGCCCTCGGGCGCGCGTCCGGCAAACTTGCGGCTGGAGAATGACACCGCCAGCACGCGACGTCGCTCGATGGCCGGAATCACGAGACCGAAAGAATCGAGCGGATGTTCGATATCGGATAGCTTATGCCCACTGAGGACGATCGCCGTGGATGCGTACTCGATCTCTTTGAGTGCGGTGCTGATCGCCGCTGAGTTGGGTGATGAAGTCGACTCCAGCAGTGCCGCGGCACGAAACGCGGGGACGGCGAGGATGACTCCATCAAACTCTCCGCAACTGCCCGTTTGGCTGAAGAGTTCCACGTCGCCATTGCTCAGGTGCTGGATGCGGTCGATGCGGGTTTGTTTGCGGAGTTGCCCGCTGGATTCCACTCGGGTAGCGAGCGTGTTGAACAGGTCCGACATGCCATCCTTGAAAGTGGCGAACAGACTGTAACGAGCACCTCCGCCCTTCGCGTTGGGGGCTTGTTGGGACTTGCTGGATACTTCGTGTCGCGAGGCACGAATCAAGCTGCCGAACCGCTGTTCCTGCTCAATGAATCGCGGCAGCGTGGCCTTCAGGCTGAGCCGTTCTGGGTCGGACGTGTAGATGCCTCCCACCAATGGCTGTACCAGTCGATCGAGTGCTTCTCGGCCAAAACGGCGACGTACAAAATCCGCGAGGCTCTCATCATCGGACTGAGAAACAGTTCGCTTGGGAATAAAAAACTCCAGGCCCATGCGAGCCTTACCCCAAGGCGAGAAGATCGACGAGGTCAGGATCGGCCACGTCTTCGCCGGGCTGAGGAGCATGAAGCCCTCGGGCACGGGCAGAGGGCGGCCGTTTCGTAAGACCAGAGAGCCTCGGTAAGCCTCCTCAGTTTTGATCAGCCGATCCGTGATGCCGAGCCGTTCGGTCAGCCGAACGCAGGCGGGCTTGTTGGTGATGAAGCTGTCGGCACCCGTCTCAACGAGGTAGTCCCCCACACGAATCGTGCCCGCGACGCCACCGACTCGGTCTGAGCCCTCGAACTGCACAATCTGCGCAGGTCGGCCGGCTTCGCGACTTAGCTCAATCAAACGATGAGCCGCTGCGAGCCCAGTGATGCCTCCGCCAATCACGGCGAAACGCCGGGGAACGGGTTGAACTGCCTCAGACATGGGATGTCCGCTCCAGGGGATTCCCAAGTGTTGAGATCAGTCGACCCGGCCGCGATCGAATAGCAGGTGGATTTAGACAAACGATGTGCATGTGATGCAGTTTAGAGGACGTGCCGGGCGGTTGCATTATTCAATGACGACTTCCGTCCGCACCGAGTTCGCGATGAAGCATTCTTCGTGCGCATGATGGTGCAGGTGCTGGAGTTCTTCGGGCGTTGGAAGTTTATCACCACTCCAGGCGATGGCCGGCTTGAGCGTCACGCGATTGACCCACATGGATCCGCGCTCGTTCGCGGCCATCGTGCCGACGGCGGAATCGTGATAGCTGTCGCACTGAAAGCCCTGCTTCGCGGCGAGATATAAGAAGGTCAGCATGTGACAACTGGAGATCGCGGCGACGAACGCTTCTTCCGGATCGACGTTCTCGGCCTTGGACCACGGCAACGGAACAACTGACGGCGACGATGACGCTGCGACAGTGATGCCGCCGTCGAAGGTCCAGGTATGCTCACGCGAGTACTGTCCCTTCAGGAAATTCTGAGTTCCGCGCTCCCAATGAATCGTGGCGAGGTGCTGGTGCATTTCGTTCTTCCGTTACTGCAGATCGCTGAGCTTCACTCGTTGCTGCAGCACGACTCCGCCTAGTTCGTCGCGAACCTGCATGCGGATGACTGGCGAGGGCTGGGACCAGTCGATGTCGATGAAGCCGAAGTTGGTTTCGAAGTACGTCAGACCGACGCGATACGAGTTGATTTCGTTGGCGAACCGCGTGCCTGCTTTGGTCATGTTGCCGCTGGGGGCATTCAGGCTGCTGGATGTCACTTCATAGAGCGGGTAGCCGATGCCTGCCGCATCGGGGGCGAGTCGCATCATCTCGGACAAATGTCGATCGCCGCTGATGACGACGAGGCCTTTCGCCTTCGTATCGCGGATCAGGTTCAACAAACGCTTTCGCTCCAACGGGAAATTGCCCCAGGCTTCGGAACCGTGTTCGTCGGCCAGCATCTGATAACTGGAGCACAGCACTCGAACGTCAGCGGGTTGCTTCAGTTGCTGTTCCAGCCACTTCCATTGCACTTCGCCGAGCACTGTCGCGTCGGGATCGTCATTCGGGACGTACTTGCCGCGGTAACCTTCACCGGGCTCGGACGGCTTGATGCCGACTTTGAGCTTGCTCCGGCAGTAGCGGGTATCCATCAGGATGACCTGCACTCGCTTGCCCGGAGGTCCGAAGGTTTCGGCGTGATAGACGCCTTCCTGCTGACGGCGAGGACTGTCTTTGGGAATGCCGAAGAAGTCTTGAAAGAGCTGCTGTGACTCGCGCCGCTTGGGATAGTCAGCGCCGGCGTCGTTGGCTCCATAATCGTGATCGTCCCAGGTAGCCAGGATGGGGCAGATTTGCCTGAGCTTCTGGTAGCCGGGTTGAGCCCCCAGCAGATCCCATTTCTGCTTCAGCAGTTCCATGTCCTGAGTGTCGCCGTAGATGTTGTCTCCAATGAAGAGGAACACCTGCGGCTTGGTTTCGACGATGGCATCCCAGATGGGCTGCGGCTTGTCTTGCTTGGCACACGACCCGAACGCGATGCGGCTCATGATCTCTTGAGCCATCGCGGCCTGAGACCATTGCCAGCTCAACACGATTCCGCACAGCAACCACAGCGCGCGCATTCCAAAGTCTCCTTACGAGTCGCGGGTAATGTCGTCGAAGTGCGAAGATAGAGCTTTCGCAGCCGATCGCGAACCGATCAGGCGATGATTCCCATCTGGTGGCACCCCAATTCCTGATGTTCCGAGTTACCGGATTCTGACTTTCTCTGGAGATCAAGATCCTCCATGCTGCGTGAGCGCAGCCTCGTCGCAGTGGTCTTCTCTAAGGAACGCTCGAAAGTGATCCAATCCAGTCTCGGAATTACTGCTGAACAACACATTCTGCTGCAACAGCGCGAACGCTTTCCCGATGCCAGCGGCGAGTTCTCCTGGCTGCTGTCGGGCATCACTCTGGCCTGCAAGATTGTCGGCGCGGCTGTGCGACGTGCCGGTCTGGTGGACGTCCTCGGAGCGACCGGCGACACCAACGTGCAAGGCGAAGTCGTCCAGAAGCTTGACCATTACGCCAACGAAGCGTTGCTGAACTGCCTCGGCAATCGAGGAAACGTCGGCGTGCTGGCGTCGGAGGAAAACGAAGAGCCCGTCGTCGTGATGAAGGATCCCAAGCACGGCAAGTACATCGTGATCTTCGACCCGCTGGATGGGTCCGGCAACATCGACGTGAACATCAACGTCGGCACCATCTTCTCGATCCTGCGACGCGATCCCAATTCGCAAGATCCCAACGGAGACGTGCTGCAATGCGGCTACCGGCAGATCGCCGCCGGTTATGTGCTGTACGGCTCATCGACGATGCTGGTCTACACGACGGGGCAGGGCGTAAATGGTTTCACGTTGGACCCGTCGATTGGCGCGTTCATGTTGAGCCATCCCAACATTCGCATGCCCGAAAAGGGCAAGCAGTATTCATTGAATGAATCCAACGCGGACAGCTTCCCCGAATACTTCCGGCGGTTCCTGTACTGGTTCAAATCGGGAGCAGATGGCTCGACTTATACGTCGCGGTATGTTGGTTCGCTGGTGGCTGACTTCCACCGCACGCTGTTGAAGGGTGGTATCTTCCTCTATCCACCGACCGCCAAGAATCCATCAGGCAAGCTGCGTCTGATGTACGAAGCCAACCCGATCGCCTTTGTCGCCGAACAGGCCGGAGGCATGGCGACCACTGGCCACGAACGAATTATGGATATCGTGCCGAGCAGCCTGCATCAACGAGTGCCCTTGATGGTCGGCAGCAAGTATGAAATGGACCTTCTGCACAAGTTCGTCGAGCAGGACAAGCAGCGCGCGCTCTAGGAGCCTGTCCGAATAGCCCTAGCGGAATGAGATAGAATTTCCTCCAATGTATGCGTTGGATGTCTGTCGTTGCAGGCTGAGGGAATCGACGGAGGACTTGATGAGTAAGCGGTATCGGGAATGGTCGCCGGATCAGAGTTGGTTGTTTCCGCCTTCGCCTGGCGATTGGTTGCCGGAAGGGCATCTCGTTTACTTCATTAAGGATGTCGTGCGCGAGTTAGACCTGAGCGACTTTACGGCGTACTACGAAGCCACGGGCCAGGGGCAGCCGCCGTTTCATCCGCGGATGATGGTCACGTTGTTGCTGTTCGCGTACTGCACGGGAGTCTTTTCGTCGCGTCGGATTCAGGCTCATTGCGTGACCGACGCCGCCTTCCGAGTCATCGTTGCTGACGACATCCCCAACTTTCGCACGATCAGTGACTTCCGCAAGATTCATCTCACCGCGCTGTCGAAACTGTTCTTGCAGGCGTTGAAGTTGTGCCAGGCGGCGGGTCTGGTGAAGGTCGGGTCGTTCGCGTTGGATGGTTCGAAGGTGAAGGCCAACGCGTCGCGTCACAAAGCCATGAGCTACGACCGCATGTGCGAGCAGGAATAGCGCCTGCGGCAGGAGATCAAGGATCTGCTCACGCGGGCTCAAACGGCCGATGACGCTGAGGATCAGCAGCACGGACCGGATCGTTCGGGCGATGACTTACCGCAGGAATTGGCGCGTCGCGAATCCCGCTTGCAGAAGATCCAGGCGGCCAAAGCGGCTCTGGAGGAGCAGGCTCGCATCAAGGCTCAAGCCGAGGCCGATGAGCTTCAGGCGAAAGGCCAGACGCCGAACTTTGATCCCGCGGCAGCGAAGCCAGATCCGAAGTCGCAGCGGAACTTCACGGATCCCGAATCGAAGATCATGAAGACGTCCAGCAAGGGTTGGGATCAGTGCGGCAATGCTCAAGTGGTGACGACCGAAGAGCAGATCATCGTGGCCTGCGACGTGACGAACCAAGGCAGCGATGTTCAACAACTGGAACCACTGCTGGTGCGCACTGTCACCAACCTGACGGCCCTGGATCTCACTCTGAAAGATTCTGGAGCGACGCTGCTGGCCGACGCTGGCTATTACAGCGAATCGAATACTCAAGCGACGGTGGCAGCGCACTTCGATCCGTACATCGCGACGCAGCGTTTGAAACACAGCGAACAATTGCCCGAGGCGACGGACGACGTTGACGATGCCGCTCTGACACCGAAACAACGCATGGCTCGCACGCTGCGCACGAAGCGTGGCCGCGAGACGTACTCGAAACGGAAATGGATGGTCGAGCCGGTGTTCGGTCAGATCAAGGCGTGTCGCGGGTTTCGTCAGTTTCTACTTCGAGGACTTCAGCAAATGCAGGGTGAATGGTCGCTGCTCTGCCTGACCCACAACCTGCTCAAACTCTTCCGCGCCCAACCGGCCTAACCCGAGGCCCGTTGGCCAATCTTGAGAACTTTGGAGCAGTACTCGGACACACTCCTAGAGTACGCCATGAGTGATGGCTTCTCGCATCAATGTTTCTGGATTCTCGTTGGAGTTGGCTATGATTCGTAAGATACCGGCAATGGTTTGCTTGATGGCGGGGCTCGTCGGATGCGGCGGCGGTGGAGATGCGGTGGGGGGAAAGGGTAAGGAACCCGTGTACCCAGTCTCCGGAGTCGTCACTTACAAGGGTAAGGCGATTGCCAACGCAGATGTCACCTTCACAAGCGAGTCTGGAAATCGCGGAGCTTTTGGACGGACAAATGAAGAGGGCAAGTTCAAGCTGTCTACGTTCGGAGTGAATGACGGAGCAATCGCCGGGAAGCACACGGTTACCATCGTGAAAGCAAAGGCTGTAGCGGCCCCGGCGAAGAAGGAAGCAGATACATTCTCCCCTAACTATGAGCCGCCAAAACCCCTGACGGAAGCCGATCCCGCGTTTCACGCGCCACCCGCCGGAACTAGCGAGATTCCTGCAAAATACGCTTCCGTGGCGACTTCCGGTTTGATTGCGGTTGTCAACGCCGACTCTCCGAATGATCTGAAGCTGGATCTCGAAGACTGAGCCCTGTTCCAGGGAGTTGACTGCGGCCCGAATACGCTCTGCCGCGATGTCTTGGAATCAATCAAGTGCCTGGCGTTACCTTGAGGTAAGGCGATGCGAGGCACTTGTTGTATTCGTTCGCTGGGTGAGCAGTTCGGAGTCGCAACAGGCCGTGATGCATGGCGTCCATTGAGCCACCCGGTCAGAGTAAACGATGTGGCAATCCGCAGGAATGTGCTGGCGAATTGTCGATTTCCAGATCGGCGCTTCAGCGGAGTTCGACTGTCTGGTCGTCGTTGTAGTTACTGCCAGCGTCATCAATGCGGTTAACACCCCAACTCACGAGGCGGGCTCGATCTTTTGCGAGCCGAACATAATGGAACGGAGCGTCGGAGTGGGCATCCATCGGAATGGTCGGTAAGGATTGTGGAGCGAGCTGCGACAAGGCCGCGGGGAACTCGCCTTGCTCGCGCCGGAAGGCGATCAGTGCCATGCCAATGGTCACCAGATCGCGGCGAGAACGCGCACGGTCATCTGTGAGGCGACGTTGCCAATACCTCGGTCGTAGCGCCATGGCCATCGACTCACCGATCCAGCGACTGGCGGCGGCAGGATCTTTGTTGATCGCGTCGGCGAGTTGCCCCGTCTTGGCGTTAGCGGTTGCGTCCCAGGCGGCGTGAGCCTCATCCAGTTTCTTGAACTGTGATTGCTGCTCCTCGCGATCCCGAATGGAGAGCGCCCTCACGATCTGGTTCTGGAGTTCGTCGGCGCGCTTGTGTGCCAGTTCCCACTGGATCTTCGACAAGTCCATGTCCAGGGGATGGGCATCTTTCCCTCCCGGAACCTCGAAGAAGCCTTCGACAGAAGCTTTGTCTGTCTGCAGGAGTTCAATCTCCTGATGGAGCGCGGCTCGTTCTCCGACGTCCGCCGCCAATGCCGGAGAAGGCAGGCGCGGGATTCGGTCCAGTCCCTTCAGGTACGTTGTTGCCTCCTGGCTCGTCAATTGACCGCTCTGCAGCATGCCGATCGCGGCATTACAGGCGAACGAGTCAATTAAAGCGGCCTTCGCATGAGAAACATCGAGTGGCGAGCCAACCGCCAGGAGCACGGCCAGTCGCTGACAGGCCAGCAGGTCGTCAACGGAATGAGTGACTTGATCGGTTGAACGCAGCCGCGCCCGCGCCGCCAGAACGCGGGCCACAAAAGGCAGCCTTCGGTCGATATTAAAAGCCGCTGAAAGCAGCCGTGGTGGCTTTTCGAGGGACAGCAGCGGCGCGTAGTAGCGTGGCCGATGGGAGGCGATGACGACGGTCTCAAGTGCCGCACGATTGGCCGTGAGGTAGTCCGCGAGCGCTGGAAACTCGTTGCGAGTCCAAGGGCGTTCCGAAGCCATTCGCAGTTGCTCGTTCAACTGAGCGACTTCCAACAGAATCTGTTCCGGCGTCAATCCGCTGCGGGTTTTGGCGAACGGTTCAAGGTAAATGAAGCGTGGAGCCGTCTTCGACAGCGAATGGATTCCCAGCATCTCGAGCGTCGCGCTGCGCAGTTCTGGCTCAAGGGATTCGTCACCGAACAATTGGAGCAACAGGACTGCGGCGTTGTCGGCGGGCGACAGGTCTCGGGAAAGAGTCTCGTTCAGCGATCGCAGTGTGCCGGTCACGCTGGAAGGAATCTGCGGAGCCTTGAGAACCAGCCCTTCGGGAAGAGGGAGTCGTGGCGCCTCGGCGCCAGACTTCCCCCCTTCACAAGGGGGGATTGAGGGGGGACGTTCCTGCCCGAGTGCTTGCTTACCCAAGGACGACACGAAAAAAAGTCCCAGAACCAAGCTCTGGACTACACCGATCGGAGCCGGAATTCGCATGATAGTCTTTCTCCAAGGGAGACTCGTGCCATCGATCGAACGCACTTTGCATTGGTAATCCGACACTGAATCTACGCAGCAGACGAAAGCTACATGCCGCTTTGCATGTCCCGAAGTCTAATGATGGCGAATAATTCCCCGGCTCGGAGTAATCTTTCATCGCACGCCGCAACCGGCTGTCTTGCCCGCATTTTACCATGGAGGCATAGCGGACCACTTTGCCACGTCAACGTCCTCTGGATGTGTGCGGGGGGCCTCGGTAGCCCCAACACGGGCGACCAGCGCCACCTGCGAAATGGATCTGCTGCGCATAAGTTCGTAGAACAAGTCCACCAACGCGGGATGTAGTGCCGCGAGTCCGTCAAATGATCGTTTCCTTCGCGGCTTAGCGCCTTCGCGTGAGTTATCTGGAGTGGTCTCACGCGAAGGCGCGGAGTCGCGAAGAATGGAGTGAAGCCGCCGACGTGCTGCTAGTAAATCTCGATTGTTGGTGTGTTATTGCTGGGCGGTCCCGTGTACCGCTGGCTGTTGATTGACGCCAACCCCAGCACGCGTCGGTTGAATCGCTTGTCAGGCTATCGCGCTCCAGCGCTCGACAATTTGATTGAAGAGTGAATCGACTTCTTCCCAAGGTTCATTTGCTGAAGAATACACCACAGACAACGCACAGTATTGATTGGGGAAGGGAGCGATCGCGTGCATGTTGGCGATCGCTTGGGGCAGGGACAGGCCGGTTCCACGGATAGACTGAGCTGCCACAGCCAGCACCAGATCCTTGAGTGGATGCTCGAAATGAGCGTCGACTTGCTGAAGTAAGGCGAGCCGCGTTTCCGGCGTCACCGTCGCGCTGGCTGGAACTCGAACAAGTTCGTCGACCACCATGAATGCCGCATTGGGCGAGATCGAGCAACCACGCGCGATCAATCGTTCCGCTTCCGCGCTATCGTGGTACGGAAAACGGCAGTCGATCAGAGAGATGAAGTCGGATTCAGTCATGGGCGAGATCTTACGCAATGACCACCAGCTGCGCAAACCGGGGAACGAGAGCCAGATATTGCAGCCTCAATGCGCCTGCCGAGTTAGCTACGGAAAGCCAAACGGCACCGAGTGGTGCTGTGGTTCACCGACTTTTGAGCTTCTTGTCGCCCAATGGGGAATGGTTTTATTCGTGCGATGGGCCTTCAAGGCCACTGCGGCTAACGTCCTCTTGGACTCCTTCGCAGCCTTTCTTCTGGACATCGTAAGTTTCTTCCGGGCGATTGTCCGGTTTGCGAACTTCCTCAAGAGTCTTCTTGCGCTCGATCAGTCCATTTTTCTTGGCAAGCTGACTTACACGCATCCACGGAATAGAGCGAAATCTTCGATATAGCGCGCGGAATCTTCCCGGGTTTATCCAGCGAACAAAATGAATGCGTCCAAGAATCTGTTGTGGGGTGTAATAAGGCCCGTCAAATACTTCGTTATTAATCAGATTCGCCACGTCGGATAGCTGGCGATCCAGCTCATCCGCGTACTGTTTTGTTATGTCGAGGTGGTCGTCTTTAATGCGAACATTTGTAATGGATGCCTGCTCCATACTTGAGAAGTAGAACTTGTCTGGATTTGCCCTAAAGCCATTCTCTCTCAGAACTCGGCAAAGAGTGCCTGCGAATCCGCTGTCGCGGATGTCAAATGTGCCGGATATCGTAATGTCATCCACGAAACGCGTGTACTTGAGGGACGCCGATTCGCACACTGCAGCCAATCTGCGGTCCACTGGGCGCAGAATCTGATCGGCAAGAATGGGGCTACTGACGAGCCCTAGTGCTAAATGGTTGTTGTATGTGCAAAGGCGCGTGCAAATTCGACTTACGTCGGGGCTACATTCGAAGTTGTTGGCGAATAGTCTATAAACTCGCGAATGGTGGATTGACGGATAGAAGTTGGAAATATCAGCTTTGAAGATGAAGGCTGATCCTCGATGCGCCTCTGCATTAGTTTTGATGCTGCGACCCTTGATTCCGCCGTGGCTGAACTCGGTGGGTACGAGTTTGGGCAATAACACTCGTTTGTAGAGCCTGCTTTGTAGAGTTCTGAGTTCGCCACAAACGCTAATAACTTCACGAAGTTTATTAGGTCTTGCGGGATCGTGCAGGATATACGTCTTGTAATACTGCTTCGTGTTGCTGAGCACCTTTTCTAGTGCATCGACTGACGTATCGAGGGCGCGCAGTAAGTGTTTTGTTTGCCTGATTCTGATCATGCCGCACGTGCCTCGGATACTAACCGTCTCGTTCGGAGTGTTCTCTAATCAGGTGTTCGATACGGATGCGCCAAGCAGAGGATAACGAGGCTGCGGCTTGACGTACATTCGGAGGAAGCTTGTCTATGCTTCCATCGTTGCACCATGCAAGCACGTAGAGGTCAATTCCCCATAATTGCCTATATCTGTCAAGTAATTCGCGAGACGGTTGCTTCTTGTTGTTCTCAATGTTGCACAAGTGGGCGTAGGTGACATCGAGTTTTTCCGCGGTTTTTCGTTGAGTCCATCCCAGCCTTTCGCGTAGCTCCTTTGCTAAGGTGCCGATACTGATCATTGTGGAATGCCTCGCAATGTTGGAATTTGGGAGGTCTTACAGCTCTTCAATACCCGCCATTTTACGAAGTGCACGAGCAGTTAAGGACTCTGCCTGATCAATATCAGGCGGATCCTCTGCGAGACTTCGTTCGGCGAGGTAGTACAAGTGCTCTAAGACCTCCCATGAAGTTGAGCCGGGGCTTTTGCCATGCAAGAGAGCTCGCCAAAAAAAATGTAGATTGGCGATTCTCTCGTTATCTGATGGCGGCTCGTCCGACGACTCCTCGTGATTGAAACGATTATTAATCATTTCATACTCCTACTAGGTTCAACCTGATTTTGGAAACCACCATGGTTCCCGATTCCACTGACGCTGCACGCACGAAGTGCGTGCCGCGGCAGACCACTCCCAGCCAGCCAGCCAGGCCAGCAGGAGCGGGGTTTAAGGCGGCATCGATTGATGCCGTTTCAGGCCCAAAGTTGGCAATCCACAAAAATGGGTTACCAAATTGAGCAGCCCACGAGTGTGGGTGAGCGGAGTAGCGAGTTGCTGGCCGCGTTATCCTCGCGGACAACAACCCCGTCAAGCCGATCGAGTGGCGAATTCCACGTTTTAATGGTCGACGTTCAGTGAAGTTGGCTCGCCGCGCGGAGCATCTTGAGTTGCTCAGATGGTTGTTTTCTTCGCGGCTTTGCGCCTTCGCGTGAGCTGGTTTGATTGATTTCACGCGAAGGCGCGGAGTCGCGAAGACGGCGTATCTGGTTAGAAGTGCGCTGCTTCAAAAATGATCCTTCAGCACCGCTGGACGCCGCCGCAGAATTCTTTGAAGAAGCTTGTAAGGTTTGGCCTTTGCGGCGGTATTCCTCACTGTGGCGAGCAGCATCGAACGACGCTGCCGCAGGAATCGCAGTGAGGAGTTCAAAATGATCAATGTTCGTAAAGCCAATCAGCGAGGCCACTTGGATCATGGGTGGCTCGACACGTTTCATACGTTTTCGTTTGGCAGCTACTTCGATCCGGCGCACACGAGTTTTCGGTCGCTGCGGGTCATGAATGAAGATCGTGTGGCTCCGGGGCAGGGGTTTGGCATGCACGGGCATCGCGATATGGAGATCGTGACCTACGTGCTGTCGGGAGCTCTGCAGCACAAGGACAGCCTGGGCAATGGAGAGATCCTGCGTCCGGGTGAGTTCCAGCGGATGTCGGCTGGTTCGGGAATTCGCCACAGCGAGTTCAACCCCTCCAGCAGCGAGCCGGTGCATCTCTACCAGATCTGGCTGCTGCCAAGCCGCGAAGGGCTGACTCCCAGTTACGAGCAGAAGCCGCTGCCCACAGCGGGGCAGGGCGGAGCGTGGCAACTGGTGGCGTCACCGGACGGAGCCAACGGCATGCTGACGATTCAGACCGACGCCCGGATTTATCTGGCGTCGTTGTCGGCGGGTCAGAGCGTGTTACACGAACTGGCTGCTGGTCGGCATGCGTGGTTGCAAGTGCTGCGTGGAGCTGTCTCGCTCAACGGCACGGAACTAGATACCAGCGATGGCGCGGCCGTCAGCAATGAGCTGTCACTCAATGTGACAGCTTATCAGGACGCCGAGGTCATGCTGTTCGACCTTGGGTAGGGTGGGTCGCGCTAAGAGGTCCACCGTCCTACCGTGCTACAGGGGTGGGTCTTGCGGCCCACCCTACGGACCCCCTCTTCCGGCCTGCGGCCTCCTTCTCCCCCTTGTGAAGGGGGAGAGCCACCTGGGCCTGCGGCTCTTTGCTAACAGGTAAACGCTAACCCCTCGCCTTCGATCAGAAAGGTTTTGTCATGTCTCAAGTCGATCTTTTCACGCCGATGCAGGTCGGGTCTTATCAGTTGCGGAACCGGGTCTTGATGGCCCCGATGACTCGGTGTCGAGCTGATGCCGGGGGCGTCCCGAATGCCATGATGGCTGAGTACTACGCTCAACGTGCTTCGGCAGGTTTGATTATTACGGAGTGCACGCAGATCTCGCCGACCGGGGTGAGCTTTCCCAACACGCCTGGTATCCACAGCCCGGAACAAATTGCTGGCTGGAAGCGAGTGACTCAGGCCGTGCACGACAAAGGTGGTCGTATCTTCCTGCAGATCTGGCACACGGGGCGAGCTTCTCATCCCGATGCGATCCCCGGCGGCGTTCAGCCGGTTGGTCCTTCGGCCATCGCGGCGAAGGGCACGATCTACACGTCCAAGGGCCTGCAGCCGTACGCCACGCCGCGAGCGTTGTCTGTGGAAGAGATTCACGAGATTGTCGGCCAGTTTGCTCAAGCGGCGAAGAACGCCATTGAAGCTGGCTTTGATGGTGTCGAACTGCATGGCGCCAACGGATACCTCGTCGATGAGTTCATTCGCGATGGTTCGAATCAACGCACGGACGAGTACGGCGGCAGCGTTGAGAACCGTGCTCGTTTTGTGGTGGAGGTCACTCAGGCGTTGATCGCTGCTGTTGGTCCTGAACGTGTCGGTGTGAGGTTGTCTCCGAGCGGCACGTACAACGACATGCGAGACTCGAACGCACGAGCGACGTTCGGCTACGTCGTGAAGGCTCTGGGCGAGTTGAAACCCGCCTATCTGCATATCACCGAAGGCAATGAAGGCGACGTGCGACACGGCGCGGACAGCATCCCGGTCTCTTACTTCCGTCCGCTGTTCGATGGTGTCTTGATTACGAACGGCGGGTTCACTCGCGAGAAGGGTGATGAGAACCTCGGCGCGGGTAACGCCGATGCGATTGCGTTCGGGACGTCGTTCCTGGCGAATCCAGACTTGCCGCAGCGGTTGCTGGTCGGGGCTGCTCAGAACACTCCCGACCCGAACACGTTCTATGCGTCAGGGCCGAAGGGCTACATCGACTATCCGGCACTCGCCGACTAGTCGTGACAAAGCACCAGGGCAGAGAGTCGGGAGTGAGGGGTAGGGTCAGAGGCCTTGATCTGATCCTTCTTCAGCGGAGGTTGATGTTCAACATCTTGACGCATCGGCAAGCGCGTCAGCACTGAACCCCTCACTCCCGGCTCTCTGCCTGATGGGCCAATCGCAGCAGTTTGCAGGGCGGACAATCCTGTCCGCTGAAAAGATGACGGACAGGATTGTCCGTCCTACACAGAAGCCTTTCAGACACGTCACGTTTTCAGGAATTGATCATGAACAAACTTTCGAAACCGCGGTTGATTGCTGGTTGGATACTGATTCTGGCTGTCGTGGCCATGTTGGGGATGGCCGGCGCTGGCAAGTTCTTTGGGTCTGCTCCTCCCGAGGTCGTTGCGGCGATGACCAAGGCGGGAATTGCCGAACGCATGCAACTGATCGGGGCGGGTGCTCTGTTAACGAGCGTGCTGCTGTTGATTCCTCAAACCGCTTCGCTGGGCGTGCTGCTGGCCAGTGCTTATTGGGGTGGAGCGATCTTGATGCACTTTGTGCTCGGTGATTCGTTTACAACTCCGGCCGTGTTGCTGGTCATGACGTGGGCAGGCTGTGCGTTGCGTGGTCCATGGTTGCTCGGCAGCTTTCAGGGGCAAAAATGTACGGCTCAATGCCAAGCCTGACATGAACTAAGGTGTCTGGCGGGCTCAGCCGCATGGCTCGCCGGACGAACTTAGAATGTGTGGCGTGTGTCTTAAGGAGAGTCAGAATGTTCCAGGAAGGAGTTCGCAGCATCTGCGAATCGTGCAGCAACAAACGTGACGTTGTGTCGGGGAAGGGCTCGCGGTTTCTGTTGTGTGAGCGTGCCCTGATTGATGCCAAGTTCTCGAAGTATCCGCCGCAGCCACTGGTGTCTTGTGTCGGATTCGAAGCCGCCGTGAAGGCCATCAGACTGCCTGTCCGAACCAAATGATCTTGAAAAGTGCTTGCTGTCTCGCCAATGACCTCCCCTGAAGCCTCTGATTTGAGCGTAAGTCTTTCCTGATGCGTCCCGTTCTTCATGCTCGCAGCCTTGCACCGAATCGCAGCGAAACGACACTCCGTGCTAAGTCCGAGGCGACGCTCTCTGCTTCGGGACGGAACCCGGAGGTTTCTTGTGGGTCATGTATCGCCACCAACGCGGGCCAGTTTGCTGCTCAGGCTTCGGGACGGGACCAGTCCTGAAGCGTGGCATGAATTCGTGAAGCTCTACAGTCCGCTGATCTATGGCTTCGCGCGCAATCGAGGATTGCAAGACGCTGATTCCGCAGACCTGATGCAAGACGTGCTGCGATCGGTTTCCGGAGCCGTAGGCCGGTTGGACTACGATCGTCAGAAAGGTGGGTTCCGCGCATGGTTATTTACTGTAACCCGGAACAAGTTGTTTTCATTTCAAGAGCGTCGACGTTCGCAGGCGATCGCTTCCGGAGACACGGCGGCGGTTGAGCAGCTCAACAATGCTCCGGATCGAGCGAATCATCTGGAAGCCGAGTGGGATCGCGAGTACGAACGACGTCTGGCTGCGGCGGCCATGGAAAAGATTCGGGTGGAGTTCAACGAGAAGACCTGGCAGGCCTTCTGGCTGACAGCGGTCGATGGGCTCTCTGCCGAAGACGTGAAAGAACGATTGGGGATGTCGACAGGTTCCATCTACGTGGCGAAGAGCCGCGTACTAGCTCGCGTAAAGCAAGAAGTGGAACACATGATGTCGGACGAACCGTGATATGCATGACCGGTGAGGCGAGCGGGATCACTGGTTGGGAGATAGTGATATGGAACGCACAAGTTGCAAGTCTTGTCCTGGCGAGGACGTGCTGCGCGATCTGATCGGTGGAGAACTCCCCGAAGCGGAACAGCAGGAAGTTGTGGAACATCTCGACGGCTGCAGCGGTTGCCAGCAGGTTATTGAGAAAGTCGCGACGGGCGCGGACTCATGGACTCACGTTGTCGAGCACATTGACCGCGCGCAGCCGCCGAGTGATTCCGCGTTCTGGAACGCTCAGCGCCAAGTCGAAAATGCGATGGCCGAAACCTATGTGCCGCTGACCCGCGATACGCGCGAAACAGCGTTGGACTTCCTGCAGCCTGCGAATGATCCTGCGTACCTGGGGCGGCTCGACCATTTTGATATTGCGCGCGTCATCGGGCGCGGTGGCATGGGCATCGTCCTGGAAGGGTTTGATACGCACCTGCGCCGCTCTGTGGCCATTAAGGTGCTGGATCCGTCGCTACTGAAGAACGAGCAGGCTCGGCAGCGGTTCTGCCGCGAAGCTCGCACGGTGGCTTCGATCTCGCACGAGCACGTTGTTGCAATGCACGACGTTTCGCGCTCAGATGGCGAAGGCGTCCCGTACCTTGTCATGCAGATGATCAATGGCGAGACGCTTGAGGCTCGCTTGAACCGCGAGGGTGCCTTGCCAGTGCGCGACATTCTGCGCATCGGCATGCAGATGGCCGCCGGACTGACGGCTGCGCATATGCAAAATTTGATTCATCGCGATATCAAGCCGGCGAACGTGTTGCTCGAATCACCGGGCGGACGCGTGAAGCTGACGGACTTTGGTCTGGCACGTGCGGCGGAAGACATCAAGTTGACTCAAACTGGCTTTGTGACCGGCACGCCGATGTATATGGCGCCGGAGCAGGCGCTGGGTGAGGAACTTGATGAACGCGCCGACCTCTTCAGTCTTGGAGCGGTTCTGTACCAGATGGCGACTGGCCATCCTCCGTTTGCCGGGTCAACAGCTTTGGCCGTGTTGCGCAAGATCACTGATTCGCAGCCAACGCCGATTCGTGAGTTGAACGCCGACATCCCTGAGTCGCTCGTGAAGTTGATCGATCAACTGCTTTCCAAGAAGCCGGAAGATCGACCGGAATGCACGGCGAGCGTCGCGGAACGGCTGGCCGGCATGCTGTCGGAACTGGGACCGTTGTCTCCGTTGCAGGTGCCGTCAATTCCGATGTGCGAGAACGAGATGGCGCAGTTCGCTCGCACTGCAGCGAATCCGGTCGTGCCTCAAGATGTGAAGTGTGCCAATGCGAAACGCAAGCTGATCTTTGGATTGATCTGTGCGAGTCTCGGCGTCGTGCTGACGCTGGCGTTGATCGTGCCGATGCTGATGCGCGAGCCGCAGAACTCTGCATCGCAGGGGACAACGCCGAGTGAGCCTGTCATCGAACCGGTGGCGGTGTTGTCAGGCAATGCGGGGCCGGTGTGGACGGTGGCCTTTACTCCCGACGCGAGTACGCTGGCGATGGGTATTGATGATGGTACGGTGAAGCTCTGGGACGTTCCGGGAAAACGCATCAAAGCGACCATCAAGGCGCATCCAGGACCGGTCTGGGCCGCGACGATCAATCGCGATGGTACTTGGCTGGCTACTGGGAGCGACGATGGCCGCGTGCGGATTTTCGATGTGGTCACGACGGACGAAGTCCGCAGTTTTGAAGTCAGCGGTCCGATTCGTTCCATGGTGTTTTCGCCACTCGGCAACAACGTCCTGATTGGTGGTCGTACAGGATTCGTCGAAATCTGGGACGCTGGAAAAGGTGAGAAAGTCACGACGACGAAGGGGCATGCTGCTGAGGTGGTAGGTGTGGCCTACTCGCCTGATGGACGCACGATTGCTACCGCCAGCGGCGACAAGACTGCGAAGCTGTGGAACGCCGAAACCGGTGCCGAGCAGTTGACATTGTCTGGTCACGCGGGGGGCGTCTATGGGATTGCGTTCTCGCCGAAGGGCAGTCATGTCGTGACCGGCGGATGGGACAAGGAAGTGCGACTGTGGGAGACCGCCACCGGATCGATCGCTCATACTTGCACGGGGCATGACAGTGACGTGTGGTGTGTGGCGTACTCGCCGACCGCTCCGCTCGGGGCTTCGGTGGGAGAGGATCGACTGGTTCATATCTGGGACACGAACGAGAGAGCCCATGTGACCAAGCTTCCGGGTCACACCGGAACCTTGTATTCGGCCAGCTTCAGCCGTGATGGCCGCTATCTGGTGACCGCAGGTCGCGATGGCACGGCTCGCGTGTGGGACATGCAACTGGTCAAGTAACGCATCAATTGCTGGCGAAGTCGTGGCTTCCGTCAGTTGAAAGACGACAAACTCACTTGTTTACCGCCGCAATCGTATAAGATTGCGGCGGTTTGTCTTTGTCGCCGTGACTGGAGCAGAATGTATGGGCGTCTTTCGTTGGGGACATCACTGGGATGCGATCGGAGACCTCGAACGCGAAGTCGATCGACTGCTGCGTAGCGTCAATCTCACGTTTCAAGGCATTCGTTTTGGTCGCCAGTATCCGGCGGTGAATCTGTACGAACTCGAAGAGGAATACATCCTCACGGCTGAACTGCCCGGCGTGAAAGCCGAGGATTTGGATCTCAGTGTCGCGAACGGGCTGCTTACGCTGCGTGGATCTCGACAAGACCCTGAGCACGCCAACGAGCACGTCTATCGCCGCCTGGAGCGACCGCACGGCAACTGGCAGCGAACGCTCAACGTGCCGGATCGGGTCATCGAAGATGCGGTCCGCGCGGAACTCGTAAACGGCGTGCTGAAGATTCATTTGCCGAAAGCCCCCGCCGAGAAGCCTCGTCAGATCAGCGTTGCGGGCGGTTAACGAGTGATGCACGTTGCTTGATCGAGCTGCAGCCTTGGAGTTTCAGCAAGACGCGGCAGAAAGTCGGATCGATGCAAGACAACAACACTCCGGCAACGATCGCAGGGGCTGGGCGTTTTGCTGCGATTTCCGATCGGTTGTACTCGGCGCTGCTGATGTTGATGCCGGGGACCTGCTGTGTGTTCTTTCTGCTGACTTACCCGCTGTGGTTGGGGACATCCAGCTTTCCGCAGATTCCCTTTGTGGCTGAATTGCGAGGAGTTTCGAACTGGCTCCCGCAACTGTGCTTCTGCTTTATGAGTGTGACGCTGATGGCGCTCATCAAACTGGGTTGGCAGGGTTGGCGCTGGAATGCGGCCCAGCCGCTGACACGAACCTTGAGGCTTCAGATCCGCTTGGCTCTCGTGGTGTTTATCACTGCGCTTGCCGTTTCGGTGTTGCACAATCAGCATCGTCTACAGCCTTGGGCCTACCACTTTTTGATCCTGGCCGTGTTGCTGTGGCCCGGCGCGGCTGAGTCGCAGCGGGGAGAATCACGGCGGCTGAAATCTCAACTGGTTGTTTTGACGGCGAGCATCTACGTATGGTCCGCGTGGTCGAAGTTAGATGCTCAGTTCGTGCAGAACTACGGGCGGCAGTTCGTGGAAACCATGTTGAATGCGGTCGGTCTTTCGACACGTTTCTGGAGCCCCGCAGCGCAGACGGTCGCTGCCGCCTCGTTATCTGTTGGGGAACTGCTGGTTGGCTTGTTGATGCTCTGGGGTCGCACCCGGATTGCGGCGTGCGCTCTATCCTGGCTGATGCATTTGGGGTTGATGCTGGCCGTGGGCCCATTGGGTTTCAATCACCTGCCGGGGGTTCTGCTGTGGAACCTCTTTTTCATGATGCAGAACTTTCTGCTGGCGGCCTATGGGCGAACTGCTGCGCCTCCGGAGCCTTCTCCGGTTGGTCGGTTTGCTGAAGCGGAGCTGCCGCGTCACATCCTCGTAGGCGTCGTTGTCTTGCTCCCTCTGCTGCACCAGTGGGGTAGTCTAGATCATTGGCCGGCGTGGGCTGTGTACTCAGCCAGAATGGAGAAGGTCACCGTTGCCGTGGAGAAATCTGCGATTGATCGCCTCCCGGCTGAGATCCAGCCATTTTTGGAAGTTCACCGGCTGCAAACGGGGTGGCGTTTCATTCGGATTGAGCGTTGGTCGTTGGCTGCGGTTGGCGCGCCCATCTACCCCGACGATCGATTTGCGATCGGAGTCGCCTTGGAAATTGGTGAGCGAGTTCGGTTGGACGACGAACTTCGAGTGGTGTGGCAAGCGCCCGTTGGATCTGGCTCTCGAGACCGCCCACGAGTTGAGCTCAGAAATCGTCAAGAGTTGCGGCGATTCGCGGAGGGGTTCCGGCTGAACGCTCTGGCTCAAGATCCTGATGCTTATGGGCATTGACGGACGAATTTAAGCTGTTTCACAATCTGAACTGCCGTTGTTTAAACTCTGTAACGAGGTGTTGCGGAAGCCTTACAACAGGTTTAACCTGTCTATTTATATTTCCCGCCTTAACAGTTTTGGCGGCTGTCGAGAGTACCGCAGCAGAGACGAGAGGGATCAAGATGAGGCGATCGATCATCGCTTTGGCACTGGGGACGGCCACATTGGTGGCTTTGCCTCTGGCATCAGCCGACGGCCCGAAGAAGGACAAGGGTAAGGGCGCCGCAGAGGAACGACTCCACAAGCTCGAAGGACAGGTACGTGAACTGAAGGAGCAACAGGCGACCAATGCCAAACAGGTCCAGGGCGAACTGGCCGAGATCAGGAAACTGCTGAAGGCGGGACATCACCATCCTGAGCCCAAGAAGCCGATTGCTGATCCGCCGAAGCTCACTCCGAAACCTGATCCTTGCGCGGACAAGCCGAAGCCCGGTGGTGGCACGCCACCGATTGAAGAACTCGACATGCCCGACGGAGTCAGGCTCTCGGCGTCGGCTCAAACGGCAACAACCGTGACGAAACGCTACTACCTTGTTCCCGTGTCATCCCTGGCAGCGACGGGGTTGGTGGCCAATCAGTCTCTCGCTCTCACTGCTGCTCCGGCGGTGGTGAGTCAGCCGGTGCGGTTTGCGGCTCCAGTGGTGCCAAGTCTGGCGGCGCCGATGGTGTCTTCCATCTCTGCGCCCACTCTGATTTCTTCAACTCCGGTAGCGTTGAACTCGCCCTGCGCACCAGTGCAAGCTGCACGCGTTGCGACACCCTACGCCTATTCAAGTTACGCTTCTCCATGTGCGACTGCGGCACGAGCGTCGGCTTATTCTGGATCGAACTACGTCATCAACAGTTTGCCGAATAACACGACGCTGCAGATTCGCGGTGGCCGTAGTTTCTCGTTGTCGCCTTCAGTTGCTCAGCCGTACGTGATGCCGTCTTACGATGCATCGTTCTACGGCGTCACTGCGAATCAGATTGCACCGTGATGCCGCTTGAGGTTGCGGTTCCAATGACATGGTTTTGAACGTGTTGGCTACAAAGAAAAGGCGGGCGGGAGTTCGTAACTCCTGCCCGCCTTTTGCCTTGGCAATCATTTGGTAGTCGCTGGCGCAGTTCTGCGGCCGATCTCTATTTGCCGTTGACGATTCGATACACGCCTTTTCCTGACGCTGTCGCGGTGGTGACGAAGGACTCGCCTTGCTCGTCTTCGCCGAACGCGAGGACAGGCAGTCCGTTCCAAGGCAGGGACATGTTGCGGATCACCTTGCCGTTGGCTTCGTCGTAGTGCAGAGCCCACAGCTTGCCGCTCACGAAGTCACCGTAGAGATAGTGCCCGGCGAGTTCAGGGAGCTTGCTACCGCGATAGACGTGACCGCCGGTGATGGACTTGCCGAGGCGATGATCGTACTCCCAGACCGGAGCGACGAACTTGGCATCGGGAGCATGCTTCTCGTTACCGAAAGCCAGCGAGCCTTCACGGACGCTCCAGCCGTAGTTGCCGCCCTTCTTCACGATGTCGATTTCTTCCCACAGATCCTGACCGACATCAGCCAGCCACAAGTGGCCGGTCTTACGATCAAAGGCCAAACGCCACGGATTGCGGAAGCCGTAGGCGTAGATCTCGCCGGGGACCTTGTCGATGCCCAGGAACGGATTGTCTTTGGGCACCGCGTACTTCTTGCCTTCGTCTTTGTGGTTCACGTCGATCCGCAGCACGGCTCCCATGAAGGAAGATCGTGCCTGGCCGAGATGCGTGGGATCGTTGCGTCCGCCGCCGTCGCCCATGCCGATGTAGAGCATCCCGTCCGGGCCGAACGCCATCGGACCGCCGTTGTGATTGGAGAACGGTTGCTTGATGACGGTCAGAACTTCTTCGCTGTCGGGATCGGCTCGATCAGCGTCGGTTTTCGACACCTTGAAGCGCGACAGATAGATGGTCTGAGCGGCTGATTCTGTGTTGTAGTAGAGGAAGAACTCACCGTTCTTCTTGTAGTCGGGATGGAAGGCGAAGCCGAGCAAACCTTCCTCATCGTCAATCTTGAATTGATGAGTTCGCTTGCGGAAGTCGGCGTAGAGCTTGGCTTTCTTGGCGGCAGGATCGTTGGGCAACACGTGAATCATGCCGCTCTGATCGATGATGAAGACTCGATTGGAGCCGTCACCGGCGTGCGTGATTTGTATCGGTCGCAACGGCGGATTGGGACGTCCATCGGCGTCGTGAGTGTCCCAGCCTTCCCACTCGACGTTCGGAAACGCGAGTTCGGTCTTTAACGCGAGTGTGCCATCGACCGGCTCTGGAGCCTTGCCATCGTCGGTCAGCTTGCGTGCTCGAATGTTGCGGAAGGCAACTTCATTGCCGTGATCCTGCAGGCAGATGTGACCTTGCTTGGTCTTTCCGAACATCGCCAGCTTGGCGAACTTGCTCTTGGCGACTCGTTCGTCCCAGTCCTTGCTGTTCATGTTGAACTTGTAGTAGCTGACTCCATTCACGCAGACCTCGCCATCGTTGGGTGTGACCCGCAAATAGAGGTGATTCCATTCACCGGCCGGTCGAGTGGCGTCATCGACATCAACGCCCTTGAAGCCGACCTGCTTCTCGAAGCGGATGGCCCATTCGGGTTTCTGTGGTGAATAGAGTTGATACAGCCAGCCCGCTTTCTGTGGATCGTGCCCGTCGACGTTGTCTTGAATCTGCACTTCGGGGCCGGTGTGCCACGGCGGGCCGGATTCCTCGGCAACATGAAACATCAAGCCGCTGTTGCCGCCTTTGGAGATACGGTATTCGAGCTGAATCTCGAAGCTGCCAAACTGATCCTTGGTGACGATGTCGCCAGCACCTTTGTCCTTGCGGATCAGAAGGCCGTCCTCAACGACCCAACCGGGGTTCATCTTGTCGGACTTGTAGTTCCGCCAGCCCTCGGTGGACTTACCATCGAACAGAAGCTTCCAGCCGGCACGTTGCTCAGCTTCCGACAGGCGAGTTTCTTCGGCGATCGAGGCAGAAACAGGCACACTTAAGAGCGAAGCGAGCAGGGCGCCTTGGCGGCAGCAGCGAGACCAGAGCGTCTTCATAGATGTCCTTCAGCAAGAGCACGAGAAGCGGGACGGCAGCTACGCGCCAGGAGATTAGCTCGCGATGTGCTTCTTAAGCGAACGTGTTCGCCTGCGGTTGCCGAGTCTGCCACTGCAACGTCATTTAACCCGACTCATCCCGTCCTATCCCCAGAGAAGCCGTTTTCTTAATCGGGCGACGACCGCTACTCCACCGGTCCCTCACGCTGGATCGCTCAAGCATGTATTTGATGGTGTGTATTCCAGTACTTCAGGATTGAGCATGTTCGAAAATCCCATTTGACTGGTTGTTCTCCATCTCCATCGATCATCGCGTGGTCGACGTGCCGCGTGTCTTTATTCCGAACTGCAAAGCTGTGTGAGATCTCTTGCAGCGTAGCAGCGGTGTCGCGTGCGTGAGTCAGATCAGAGATGAGCGCGAGATAGTAACTCCAGTACCTTTCGTAGCCGCGTAAGTTTGCTACTTGCGGACTGTACTGTTGTTGCGAGGTCAGGCAGTCAATTGCGCGGTGATACTCAGACCAGAACCGTGTTAACGGAAAATGCTCTGAAACACGATGGTCCGTGCAAATGGTGAGTAGCGAGCGTGCTGCGTCCCACTCGCCAACAAGCCACGCGATATGTACTGGAGTAATATTGTTATCGACGGCGGCCGTTGGCGGTGAACTTGAGCTATGCAAGGCTCGGAATAAGCCTTCGTTCAAAGTGGCGATGCGCTGGATTGATGCGGCAACGCCTTGCCGAATGAGATACTCGATGCCATCGGATGGGTTGTCGTGAAGTACTACAGAGACTCCCAACAGTGAGCGAACTGCGGATGAAAGACAAGTCAGCTCCATGCGGGGGACTGACTTCATTCGCCACTCTTCAGCGATGGAAACGGATTTGAGAGCCGCAGCTTCGCGCTCTTGGAGATTCCGGAGCATCTCACCGCCTGGCATCTGATGCTGTAATGTTCAGAACCCTCACGTAGAAATCGCGATGGCTTGCGAGGGTGACGAGTTGCCTCCGTCACGGAGGCCGCTTGGCAAAAGAAGGGCCTGCTATACGTGCCAGCAGGCCCTTTGAAAGTCAATTTATCTGACAGCGACGCTTCGGCGGACAGGATTGTCCGCCCTACATCATTTGCGACGACTATTCGAGAATCATGTCGCGGACGGTCTTGCCGCCGGGGATCATCGGGAGCACTTGCTCCTGATACGGGCAGATGACGTCGAGCAAGTACGGGCCGTCGTGAGCCAGCATCTCGGCCAGCGCGGCGGGGTAGTCCTTCTTCTTGCGGACTTGCTTAGCCTTCACGCCGAAGCCTTCGGCAATTTGCACGAAGTTCGGGTAGGTGTCGCCGATGGAGCCATCACCTTCGCCCAGCCATTCTGGATGGTCGATCGGGCCGAGGTATGTGTGAGCTCGACGGCCTTCCATGAAGCGGTCTTCCCACTGCACCACCATGCCCAAGTGCTGGTTGTTGAGCAGCAGAATCTTGACCGGCAGCTTCTCGCAGTGCAGCGTCGCAAGTTCCTGCACGTTCATGAGGAACGAGCCATCGCCGTCGATGTCGACGACCAGCTTGCCAGGATTCGCAGCGGCCACGCCCATTGCGGCGGGCAGACCGAAGCCCATCGTTCCCAGGCCCGAGCTGCTGAGCCAGCGTTTGGCCTTGCGGAACTTGTACCACTGAGCGGCGAACATCTGATGCTGTCCGACGCCCACCGCGACGAAGGTGTCCTGATCTTTCGTCTGACGCCAGAACTCTTCAATCGCCCACTGCTGCAGAATCCACTCATCGGATTCGCGGTACTTCATCGGGAACTTGGTTTTCCACTCAGCGATCTGAGCGTTCCACTCCGCCACGTCCGGCTTATCGGCGTCGGTGAAGGTGGCGTTCAGGGTCGTCAGGAACTCTTTCACGTCGGCGACGATCGGGACGTGAGCTTCCTTGTTCTTGTGGATTTCCGAGGGATCGATATCCACATGGATGATCTTGCCACGGCTGGCGAACTCGTCGAGCTTGCCGGTCACGCGATCGTCAAACCGCACGCCAAAGGCCAACAGCAGGTCGGCTTCGTTGATGGCGTAGTTCGCGTACGCGGTGCCGTGCATACCCAGCATGTGCAGCGACTGCGGGTCGTCGCCGGGGAAGGCGCCCAGACCCATCGCGGTCATCGTGACGGGGATGTTGGACTTCTTGGCAAACGCGGTCAGCTCTTCAGAAGCGTCCGCATTAATGATGCCGCCGCCCACGTACAGAATCGGACGCTTCGAACGACGAATCGCAGCAATCGCCTGCTTGATCTGCTCGGGAGCGGCCTTGCGTTGCAGCGGGCGGTAGCCCGGCAACTTCATCGGCGGATCCCAATCGATTTCCTCATCGAGCGACGCGAGCTGAATATTCTTCGGGAAGTCGATCAGAATCGGACCCGGCCGGCCAGTCTTCGCGACGAAGTATGCTTCCTTCACGATCCGCGGAATCGACAGCAGAGCTGCCTTCACGGATTCCGGATCGTTGTAGTCGTCGGCCGTGATCATGTAGGAGTGCTTCACGATCCCGCGACAGATCTCGACGATTGGCGTTTCCTGGAAGGCGTCAGTACCGATGACAGCCTGCGGAACCTGACCCGTAATCGCGATGAGCGGAATGCTGTCCATCTTCGCATCAGCGATCGCCGTCACCAGATTGGTGGCACCGGGACCGCTCGTGGCCATGCACAGGCCGACGCCGTCCGTGCTGCGCGATACGCCTTGAGCTGCGAACGCTCCACCTTGTTCGTGGCGGGGCAGAATGGTGCGGATGCGGTCGCGGGCTTTTCGTAAAGCCTGATGCAACGGCATGCTGCAGCCACCCGGATAAGCAAACATGTACTGGCCACCGTTGTGGATCAAGGCTTCCACAAGGATGTCCGCACCTGTCAGAGTTTGCTTGGCAGTCTTCGGTTGTTGGACAGTCGACACGTTCAGTTCCCTCGATAAGTTCGTCTGGCACGCCATCAGTAGTCTGGCGCGGTCCCGGATATTACGGCACTCAGAGCCAATGTTGAATCGTTTTGTTCGGAGTTCTTATCTCAGATTCGTTCTCCAGCGCTTCGCGTGAGAATAATTCGGCTCATGGGGGCTTTCGAGCCTCAACCTGCTGCTAAGGGGAGATTCCGGGCCGATGCTGGCGACAGTTTGCACAAATTGCAGCGATCGAAACGATTCCCCGGCGTGTCAACGTATTTGCGTTTTGTGAAGACTGAGCGAACAAGGCATCCTCACGTGCCATTCGAACGGATCCGAGCTGTCAGGCTCGTTGTTCCGACGTTGCAAGAGCCGTAGACTACGCCTCGAACTCAGTCCGAGATCAAGTTTCTTTCATAGAGAAAGCTCATGGACCCGAACAACTTGCAGTTTCAGACCCGTTGCGTGCACGTCGGTGTAGAGAAGGACTCGTCGTTCAACAGCGTGATCACGCCGATCTATCCCAGCTCAACTTTCGCCTGGGACGACCTCAACACCAATCGCGGTTACGACTACACCCGCAGCGGTAATCCGACTCGCCGCGCCCTCGAAGAAAACATCACGCAGCTCGAAGGCGGACTCGACTGCCGCGCCACATCGACTGGCATGTCGGCCATCGCCGCGACCATGCACCTCTTCAAGCCGGGCGATCACATCATCGCTGGCGACGACATTTACGGCGGCACGTTCCGTCTGTTTGTCAGCGTTTATACTCAGATGGGTATTGAGTTTACGCTCGTGAAGATGGGCGATCCGGCGGCCGTTAAGGCGGCTGTGAAGCCGAACACAAAGTGCATCTGGATCGAGACGCCCAGCAACCCGCTGTTGAACCTCGTTGATATCAAGGCGATGGTTGAGATCGCCAAGTCCGCTGGGGCGATTACCATTGCCGACAACACATTCCTGTCGCCGTATCTTCAACGTCCGTTTGAGCTTGGCGTCGATGTTGTGGTTCACTCGACGACGAAGTACCTCAACGGGCATTCGGACGTCGTGGGCGGTTGCGTCGTCACCAAAGACAAGCCGCTGGCTGAAAAGGTGGGCTTCTACGTGAACGCGATGGGCTTGGCCTGCTCGCCGTTCGACGCCTGGCTGGTGCTGCGTGGTATCAAGACGCTCGGCCCGCGTATGGAAGCTCATCAACGCGGTGCGCAAGCCTTGGCTGAGATGCTCGCTGCTCACAAGGCTGTGGAGCACGTTTACTATCCCGGCTTGAAGACGCATCCGCACCACGAACTGGCGAAGCGTCAGCAAAAGGGCTTCGGCGCGATGGTGACCTTCGACGTGAAGGGCGGAAAGCCACAGGCCGAGCACGTCTTCAAGACAGCGAAGCTGTTCAAGCTGGCTGAGTCGCTGGGTGGCGTGGAATCGCTCTTCGAGTACCCGGATTCCATGAGCCACGCGTCGATGACGCACGAAGCTCGTCGTCAGGGCGGCATCACCGAGAAGACGATTCGCGTCTCCGTTGGCATTGAGCATCCGGACGATCTCGTCGCTGACATGAAGCACGCACTGGACACAATCCCGGCGTAAGACTGTGACCGATGTCGCTCGACGGGTGACCGAAGCCTTGATGAGCTCCGCGGGGGAATGAGGATGTGGCGTTTGACGGGACTGTTGACCTGTTTGCTCTGCTTCTTGACGGGGGCTGCGGCGTTCGCTGAGGACTCCGTCGAGATTTCGCAGGTCCGTGTAGGGCTCGATAACTCGACCAAAGTCAGCGTGCCGACCAGCGTTTCGCTGCAACTCACTTCCCCTAGCGATTTTACCGGTGAAGTCTGGTTTGCGACTCCGGACCCTCAAGGCAACGTCGCCAACGTGAAGGCTGCTGTGAAGCTGAAGGCGGGCGAGCCTCAAACCGTCGAGCAGGTTGTTTCGTTTGGTCGGCTCAGTACCTCGCTGGTGATTGAAGTTCGCAAAGATGACGGCAAGGGTGAGGTCGTCGGTCGACGTCGCCTGAGTTCAGCACGAACCGATCTGATTGACCCGGACTTTGAGGTTTCGAGGCTGGATCGCAGGTACTGGCTGAGTGTGGGTACCTTGCCGGCGTCATCTCTCGCGACGGATTCCGCGAAAGTCGAAAGCTCAGAGCGCGCGAGTGTGGAGAGTCTGCTGAAGGCCGTGCATCGTACGGACATTCGCCAGACTGCAGATTTCCCGACCAAGCCAGAGTTGCTCGGCATGCTCGACACCGTGTTTGTGGTGGGTGACATGGGGTTTTCAGACCGGCAGTCGGCGGCGTTGGAGCAGTGGGTGCAGAGCGGCGGACACTTGGTTATGTCGGTCGGCTCGCGGGCGGCTGAATTCAGTTCGTCACCGCTGTCCAAGTGGATGTTGAACAGCAACCGCACCATCAGGTCCGCAAACATTGGTGACCTGGAAGGACTCAAGTCTTTTGCGACGACTCAGGCACCGATTCTAATTGGGATGCGAGTCTCCGGAGCGTTGCTGTCCGGTTCGGACGGAACGGTCATTGTTCCGAGTATCGACGGTGCCATCGTCTCACAGTTCGCGCACGGCTTTGGTCATGTGACGCTGGTGGGGCTCGATTTGGATCGCAAGCCGCTCAATGTGTGGCGCGGGCTGGATTCATTGCTAGTTGCCTTGGCCGGGCTGAAAGTTCAGGAAGTTGCCGGGGCACAAAACTACGATCGTCTCTCGCGGACCGGTATCACCGACTTGGCCAGTCAGTTGCATCTGGCAGTGTCGCGGTTTCCGGAAGTCTCTGAGCATTCTGCCTACGGTGTGCTGGGGCTCATCCTGGTCTACCTGATGGTGGTTGGCCCGCTG
This sequence comes from Planctomycetaceae bacterium, assembly GCA_021732995.1. Taxonomy (GTDB): domain Bacteria; phylum Planctomycetota; class Planctomycetia; order Planctomycetales; family Planctomycetaceae; genus AM-0621. The sequence goes on from JAKFWA010000086.1 coordinate 68,923, forward strand.
GATTATTTTTTCGTCCACCGCGTCTTGAAACGCCCGAGTTTGACTTGGGTCTCCTTTCCATTTGTGGTTCTGCTTGCTGTGGCGTTGGCGACCTTTACCGCGAATGCCGGGCTCAGCAACAACTTGCTGACACTGCGGCAGACCGAGGTGCTCGACATCGATGGCCAGACCGGCTTCGTCCGATCAACGGGCTGGCTGTCAGCCTATAGCGGAACGAATTCGCGGCAGAGTGTGTCGGTGGCAGCGAACACCAAAGAGTTCAACTGGAAGACCGCTCCGAAACCCAGTTTGAATTGGTCGGCGACTCCGGAAGAGAACTTCGGCGGCATGTATCGCGCGGCTGGTCTGGAGATTGGCAAGCTGCAGTATGACCTGCTGTCAGATCACTCGGGGATCTCGAATCTGCCGATCACGATTCGGTCGACTCAGACGTTGCGCTCGGGCTTCGTCGGAACTTTGGATGGGCAGGTGATAACCAGCCGTCTGCGTCGTGCCGGTGCTGGTGCTTTCGACGGCGAAAGCTCACTGAGTCATTCGTTGCCCGGTCCGATTGATGACTGGCTGCTGGTCTATTCTGGTCGCATTTACTTTCACAGCGTGGCTGATGCTGGGGCTGATGGGCAGTCGGCAATCGTTCCCGGCAAGAAGCTATTTCTCAATGCGACCGGAGTTCGGAATCGTGAGCTGCGCACCTTTCAGACGGGCACGAGCTATCGCAATCGAGTTCTCAAAAAGGGTGAAGGCGGCGATGAGAACGTGCATGTGCAGCTCAAGTATGACCCGGCCAACTTCAATATCCACGATCTGCTGCGGATGATTTCCTTCCACGAAGCGGCAGGCGGACGCAGCTATACGGGGCTCAATCATGCCGCGTTGCAGGGCTTTGAGCTGGGCGATTTGATCGACCTCGACAGGGCCGTTTTGCTGGGCCGCATTCAAGTTCCGGCGACCCAGGTCCTCCTCGGCGATGAAACGCAGCAACCGCCTGTGCGCGAGACGTTCGTTCGCATCCTGATCCCCGTTGACGACAGCGAGTTCGTTGCCGGAGCGATTCCGAAATTCAAGGAGTGATGCGACTCGGCGGAATCGGACGTTGAGTCAGCGAGGACGAGGCTCCTGCCGAGCGGAACGATCTATCCGCCCGTAACGTGATTGGCGACGTGCTTGATCACGAACGGCAGCAGCAGGGCGCCCGAGTAGTGCGTCGCGTTCATGCGGATGTGGTGCTGCTTCGATAACGGGATGGCGCGAGCCAGGATCTCGGCATTGCGGATCGGGACGACGTCATCCTGAATGCCCGAGTAGAGCCACGTCCGGTCCGGGTTCAATCGATGCGCCAGCCGAGTCGGCTCGATGTTCCAGGTCAGGGTCTTGATCTGCTCACCAGTGATGCCGGCGCGTTCGAGTTGCTCACGAACTTTGGCTGTATCCTTGGCACCGTGCTGGATGATGTCGAACAAGTCGCCGCCGGAGAGCATCAGGAACACGCGGTCGAACTTTCCATCGAGACCCGCGGCTGTCGACGCGACGAAGCCGCCGAGGCTGGTGCCTTGCACTGCAATCATTTTAGCGTCGACCAAAGGCAACACGGCAACGGCGTCTCGTGCTCGACGGACGTCGGCAATGGCCTGACGCATGGTGGGTAGCAGACGCTCGGCATCGGGACGCGGCTGCGGCATCTTCCGTTGGCCGTAGTACGGCAGATGCACCATGAACGCATGCAGTCCGCATTGCTGCAGTCCGCGGGCGAAGAAACGTCCCGCCGTCATGCCTTTGCCTGATTCGTGAACAACGACAACCGCCGGAGCGACTTTCGGCTTGCCCGCCTCATCAACGGCAGCATGCCACTCCAGGACTACGGTGTCATTGGCGGCATCTCCGGTGGGCAGGGGAGAGGGAAATGTCACGAAGGCCGCATGTTCGTTGCGGGGAGTCTTCTGAACGGCAACCTGAAACTCGCCCGGTTGCCACACCAGGCCTTTCAGGCAATCACGCTCGTCGTCCGTTTGCGGGGTGCCAATCTGCAAGGAGTCTTTGGCTGGCAGTTCGACTCGCTCGCGATCCAGTTGAGCCCACGCCGAGACTGGCCAGACGACACACAGCAACGTCATGCAGAAGAGACGCATCGAGTTACTCTTTCTTCATTTCACCTTCGGTACTGTCCGACTTGTCCTTGACCATCTCGCCCTCAGATGAGTCTTCCATCATCTCGGGTTCGGTGTCTTTCGACGCCTTGGCGGGCTTTTCACTCTCGGAATCGTCTCCCTTGGGTGACCGAACTTTGACGTGGTAGTCGCCGGGGAACTCGGACGCCGAGCCGTCAGGCTTCTTGCCAACGAGCTTGAACTCTTTGGTGCCTTGCGGCAGCAGGAAGTAAATATTCGCTTCGTCTTCAAAGACGCAGGGGTAGGGCATGACGCCTCGGTCAAGCGGCACGAGTGCGGAGATGTTGTAGCCGAAACCCTTCATGCAGGCGTTTAAGCCCACTTGACGCGGATCATTGGCATCCAGTGGCAGAGCACCTTCACGGTTGCGAATGGCAACATCACACTTCTCGAAGAACTTCTTGAGGGCGGCTTGGAACTCCTTCTTGCGTTCGGCATCCAGAGACTCATTGTGCTTGTCGCGGTAGGCTCGCATGTCCCTATCGAGCGGAAAGCGGAAGAACTGAGTCGTATCGCCTTCACGCAACGAGACTTCCATACCCGCTCGCGATGACCCGAGTTCCAGCTTCATCGACTCCATCGTGATTTTAACAGGGTTCTTCGCCAGAGTTTTCAACACGTTGTCGATGGCGTCTTGCTCAAGATCGATTTGGTCCTGCTCGATCGTATTGGCTTGCAGCGTCGCGCCGCGTTCGACCGCATAGGCCAGTCGCTCGCCGCTGAACTTCTTGTCGCGCGTCATCGCCAGATAGAGCACGCCGCTGATCAAGCCGATCCCGCACAGCAACCCGAAGATGAGACCCAGGTTGGAGCCGCTTTTGGCGGGTCGGCGCGGCACCGTGCTGACGAATGCGGGAGTGTCGTCGTTGTCTGCAGCGAACTGCTGCATGAACTCGGGGATGTCTTCATCAACCTCGGCTGTGGGCACTGCGTCGACGAGAGGCTCCTCTCGCACTGGTTTGGGGGCCGCTTTCGGAGCCGGGGCAGGAGTCGGAGTGCCACCGACATCAATCTTCAACACTGAGCTGAAGTCTGGCTCGGCATGTTTCCCTTTGGACGCGGGCTTGGATTCTGCAACGGGCGTCAGACCGAGATCAAACTCCTCAGCCGGCTTCTTCGATTTGGAAGCGGCGCGAGGTTCTTCAATCGAAATGATCTTTTCGGGTGCTGGCTTAGGCTTGGATGGCGCCTTGGACTTGGGTGGTGGAGTGACCGGAGCAGGCGCCGGTGATTCGTCCTCCAGCATCGGCACAATGAGCTTGGTCTTGCACGCCGGGCATGACCCCTTCTTACCTGCAGCATTGTCAGGCACACGCACTGTTGCGGAACAACTCGGACACTGAAACTCGATAGCCATTGCGGTTTGTAATCTGGAGGATGGATGTGCGACAAAACGTCGCAGGCGATGCCAGCACCGGTGCTAGTGAATAGCGCAACATGCAGGTCGTTGCAATCTTGAGCATGAAGCTACGTGGAAATTCGCATTCTCGCTCGGCCGGACTCTAGCAAAGCGGCAGGCACTCTCTGAGTGCCGTCCGCCAGCTCTTGCGGCTGCGTCAATTTGCGTCTTGATCCCCGGCCACACACCACGGCTACGGCACATGGGATGTGGCTGCTGCTTAAAGAAGAGGATCTCTCGATTGACCGGGAGCCGCAAACGCCGAAACTGAGGCGAAATGCAGGACGGACAACCCGGTCGTCGCATTCTGGCGGCGGCATCTTTGAGCAATCATGAACTTTGAGCGTTTTGACGACTTGTTCCGTAGTCTTTTCAGGGATGTCGTCGCCGAGGATGACTGGCCGCAGGCCCGGCTTGATGTCCTGGGGCGTGAGGGAGTTCTGGGCTGGACTGTTCCCACGGAGTATGGCGGGACCGAGGTCGGCGACCTTTGGCTGATTGAGGGCTACGAGAGTGTGACGGCAGCCTGTCTCACCACGAGTTTCATTCTGACTCAACGCAACGCGGCAATTCAGCGGATTGCGAACAGCACGAATTCGGCCTTGAAGCAGCGCTGGCTGCCGGAGTTTTGCTCCAATCGGGTATTTACAACGGTGGGCATTTCGCATCTGACGACGTCGCGGCGGCATTGGCAGCAGCCGACCGTGACGGCTCAGCCGACCACCGGCGGCTTCGTCGTGAATGGTGAAGTGCCTTGGGTGACGGGGGCAGAGTTTGCAGAGTTCATCGTCATCGGAGCGATCTTGCCAGATGGGCGGGAAGTGTTGCTTGCAGTGTCAACGTCGTTGGTCGGTGTCAAGATTCAGCCGCCGGCGCGATTGCTGGCCCTTAACGGCTCACGCACAGCGACGTTGGATCTGCGAAACGTGTTTGTGGCGAGTGATCAACTGATTGCCGGGCCCTCCGAACAGGTGCTCAAGCAGGTGGGTGTTGGGGGAAGCGGCTCGTTCACGACATCGGCGATAGCCGTCGGGCACGCTCGGCGGACAATTGAGTTTTTTCGAGCTGAGGCGGAGCGGCGCGTTGAATTACGACCGATCGCGGAAGGGTTTGCCGAGGAACTTGAAGCTGCGAGGTGCGCACTGCGGTGTTCAGTTGATCCTACATCCCCCGCCGAATCGCGGCTGGCGGTTGAGGAGATGCGGGAGCGAGCGAACTCGCTGGCGGTCCGGTCGGCCCAGGCGCTGCTGGCTGTCAGCAAAGGGGCCGGGTTTGTTTCCGGTCATCCCGCCGAAAGGCAGTTGCGTGAAGCGATGTTCTTCCTCGTCTGGTCCTGCCCGCAGGCGGTGTTGATGGCCAATTTGCAGGGTTTCCAGAAGCAGCTTTCGTCGGCGTGACATTCGGAATTTCATGGATTCCATTGACCGAGTTGCTGGCAGCGGCAGTGGAACTTGGGCAGATTCGCTTGTAGATTTCATTGCCGCTCACCGTTCAGTCGGTGAATCCAGTGTCCTCGGAACTTCCCCGGAGTGTGTCGATGTTGCGCAATGGCTGGAGTTTGTCGTCGTCCTGCTTGGTCTGGCTGGTGCTGATGCTCGGGCTGGCGTTCGCCTGGTCCGGAGCGACACCGGTGTTTGCTCAGGAGGGGGAAGGCGAGCCCGCGGCTGCGGATAACGCTGCTGCGGCACCGGCGGGAGAGGAGCAGCCGCAAGAGCAGAACGCTCTGATGTGGTTGATCGAGACTTCCGGCTTCATCGGACTGGTGATCCTGATTATCTCGTTTGTGTTCGTGCAGCGCGTGGTGCTGCTGTTCATGGACCTGCGGCCTGAGGTGGTTGCTCCGGCGGATCTGCTGCAGCAGGCTGATCAATTGCTGCAGAAGCGCGACTACAACGCCATCTATAAGCTGGCGCAGTCCAGTGACTGCCAGCTCGGCGAACTGCTGGCGGTGGGTATGGTCTCGATGTCGTCCGGCTTGGAAGAAGCCCGCGAGGCGATGTCTCGCACTGGCGACGCAGTCGTCGTGCACATGGAGAAGCGGATCACGCTGCTGGCTGTGATTGGTTCGCTGGGCCCGATGATCGGACTGCTGGGCACGCTGAAAGGCATGATCGCCAGCTTCAGCGTCATTGCGACGTCTGGAGCACAGATGAAGGCCAGTGAAGTTGCGGCCGGTATTTCGGAAGCTCTGGTGCTGACGTTTGAAGGTGTGGCGCTGTCGTTGCCCGCCATCTATTTCTACAGCATGTTCAAAGATCGTATTGCGGTGCTGACCGTCGACGTGCAAAACATAGCGGATGAATTCATTCGCAAAGTGCACGCCACCGTGAAGAAGGGCGCTTAGCACTGTTCTGCTGACCGCGAAGATCGATCACTTCTTCCTGATTCTCGTTGGGGACTGCGTATGTCCGGCCAATCGTCCGAAGGGGCGGAACCGAATCTGACTCCGATTCTCGACATGGTCTTCCAGTTGATCACGTTCTTCATGCTCGTGATCAATTTCAAAGGCCAGTCGCTCGACCAGTCGCTGCAACTGCCAGTGCTGGGTTCGGCACGTCCGTTAGAGTGGAAGGGCGACAAAGAGCCCCTTGTGCTGAACGTCGACTCAGAAGGTCAGGTGAAGGTCTACGGGAAAGTGGTCTCGATCGAGGCTTACATCATCTCTGAGGCCAAACTCCTGAAGGACCGCTTGCGGCTGACCGGGGAACTGAAAGATGAAGGCGAACTGCCAGTGCCCGTCATTCTGCGCGGCGACCGTGGCGTCCGGTTTCATCTGCTGAATCACATCATCAAGGTGTGCCAGGAACAGGGCTATCGCCAGTTTGAACTCAGTGCCATGACTCGTGCGGAGGGCAAATAGCATGGCCTCATACCGTCACCGTCGTCATCACCGAAAAAAGAGCAAGGGCGGGGTTGAGCTGAACCTGGCCGCGATGTTGGACATGGCTTTTCAGCTCCTGACATTCTTCATCCTGACGTTCAGGCCGGCGCCCATCGAAGGGCAGTTGTCTTTGAACATGCCGCCAGCGACGCAGATCACGCCGAATGCAGATCCTGCACAGGTTCAACCTGGACAAGGGAATGCGTCTCCTCCGGGGATTGAAACTTTGCACATGTTTGTCGTCGCCAGCGAGAAAGGCGATGCGTCGGAAGTGAAGATCGAGAAAAACGTCGTCGCGAAGGGGCTGGGCGAGAAGTCTCTGGCTCAGATCGGTGGCCGACTAAAAGCCATTTTCGATGGCGGTGCTTCGTTCGACCGCGTGCAGATCGCTGTTGACCGCAACCTGCGTTATGACGAGTTGATGCGATTGATCGACACCTGCACGCAGCAGAAAATTGGTGGCAAACCGTTGCAGAAGATCAGCTTCGTCGAGCTTGGGGCTCAGGGCGGATCGTAGAATCAAAGCGTTTTTAGGACTTCCTTCCGCTCAGATTTTCTCTGTGAGCAGAAAGTTCCATCATGAGCCGACGGCGCGTCAGCACTTATGGCAGCACGTTCTCCGGTGCGCGAGTCATGTCGCTGTTGATGACTCTGGCAGTGCTCGGCGCGCTCTATAACCAGGTTCGCGACCCAAACATGTGGCGCTGGTTGGCGCCAGGTAGGGAAGCGCGGGCGGACGTCGGTGCTCCGGCCGCTCCCGCAGAATCTAAGAAGCCTGCCACCGAATTCCTGCGTGAAACAATCGTTGAAGGTCCGAACGATCAGGATGACGGCCAGATGGTCGACTTCAAGGCGATGTGTCGCGTCATTGAAGACAAGAAACCGCTGAAGAACTACGAGATGCCCGCCTACTGGAAGCTGGCGAAGTGGAGCCGCACGCAGCCGTTCGATCAGTTGGAAGCCCGAGCGCGGAAAGACGTCGTCTTCACTCAGATGTGGCAGGATCCCGATACATATCGGGGGAAGCTGATTCGGATGAAAGTCCACGTGCGTCGGGCGTTGGTCCATCCCGCGCCCGAGAACGAAGCGGGTTTCAAGGATATCTATGAACTGGCTGGCTTTACGGATGAGTCGCTGTCGTTTCCCTACTTCATGATTCTGACCGAGAAGCCGGACGGTCTGGATTTAGGCGCTGAGATCGAGGCCGATGGTGTCTTCGTAGGTTACTTCCTGAAGGTCATGGGCTATGAGACTTTCAAGGACAAGCGGGCTTCCCCTGTTTTGATCGGCAAGCTGAAGCTGCTGGAGGGGGCACGCAAGAAAAAAGCGGCGGCTCCGATGGGCGGCTGGATGTATGGGGCGTTGGCTGCCGGTGCGGCGGTGGTGGTGGCGGGATTCTTCCTGCAAACCGCTTTCATTCAGAAGTCCCGGAAGTCGAACCGTTTACGCGTTTCGGGAGAAGTAGTACCCGAGGAACTACCGACCGACTTCTACGCTTCGGCGAGTCCAGTTGATGTGTCTGCTCAGGTGGCGTCGTCCGCTGAACCGCTTTCAAGTGGTGGCGCCACGCAGCAGACGAGCTGATCGGGCGGTGCCTCGTTGAGCGGCTAACCCACGCGCTGCCAGATGCCGAGGATTGATTTCCCCAACTGGTATCCGGTCAGGGGGTCCGTGAAGCGAGAACATCGCACCAGCACGGTGTCCCAGAAAGCGATCTGCCGAGCGGTCGGCGTTGATTGACGCAACAGCATGCGATTGGCCAGTGAAGCGAGGACGCCGACCGAATCGAGATATCGCAGCCGCACGCAGCGTAAGCGGTCGTCGATGAGTCTCCGATAGGTGCGTCGCGAATGCCGCCGGAAGTGGCCAATCTGTCGATCAAACTCAGAATAAAGAAACTGATGGGCAGGGCAGAGGACCACGAGATAGCCGCCGGGTGCAAGTAATCCCGCGGCGCGACGAAACTCCGTCAGGTCGTCGTCAATGTGTTCCAGGACGTCAATGTACAGAATGGTGTCGAAGGACTCCGAGATCGACTCGCTTGTGCCAATCCGCACGTCGCAACAAGCCGGTAACGCTCCACGGTCACACAACAGCGCAGCCTGCTGTGCAAGAGCGGGGTCCGGTTCGAGCAGCGTCCACCGTTCGTGAGACTTGCGGCACAAGGCACGCGCCGTGGTGCCTAAGCCGGCTCCGACCTCGAGCACTTTCGGTCCCAGATAGGGAGCGATCTGGGAGTGGAGATACGACTTCCAGTTCTCAGCCCGGGAAAACAGCTCTAACTCGTTGCCGCAGTACGCGAATGGCTCAGACTCGCCAGATGCGGGTTTCATAGGGGCTGCATGAAAACTGGTCAGGAAGGAAATGCCGGATGGTGCGTGGATGGTAGGGAGCGATCAGGACCGTCCACCATCGGAATTCGCGAGCTTCGCGCTTTCTGCCCCGGATTGCAGGTCCGACTGTCCGATGCACGGGTTTGACCGTTTCGAGTGCGAATTCGTGCGAAATGACAGCTCATTCCTTGTTGGCAGGAGCGTTTCATGGCTCGATGCCGCACGATTACCCTGCGTCTGAACGTGATGATCGATTGAGGTCGTCTTCTGAAGGCCGCGTCGGCTTCCGCCCGTGCCAGGCCGCAAACGCAGAAGTGGTCTATCCATCAATTGGCGCATCAAGTTGGATACCGCTCATGCGTAGGGCTCACGCTGCTGAATCAGAAATTGAACTCGACTCCGGTTCACCTTGAGGCTGGAGTTTCGAGAGTTGGTCGCCTGCGACTGAGAAGACGACTCAGAAGGGATGTGCAATGGAGTTTGTGTTGTGGTTTGTGGACCAGATGCTGCACTTCGACAAGCAACTGGAGATCATCCAGAAGGACTACGGAGCCTGGACCTACGCGCTGCTGTTCGTGATCGTCTTCTGTGAGACGGGGTTGATCGTCACGCCGTTCCTGCCGGGTGATTCTCTGTTGTTCGCGGCTGGGGCATTGGCAGCCTCAGGGGTGTTTTCGCTGCCGACGTTGCTCATCCTGTTTGGTGTGGCCGCGATCCTGGGCGATTTCGTGAACTACACGATGGGCTATCGCTTCGGCGAACGCATCCTGGCGATGAAGAAAATTCCCTTCGTCAAGATGCAGCACATCGACCGCACGCGCGAGTTCTTTCAGCACTACGGCAACAAGACTATCGTGCTGGCTCGCTTCGTTCCCATCGTGCGCACGTTCGCACCGTTTGTCGCCGGTATTGGCCAGATGAGCTACCAAAAGTTCATGGCCTACAATCTGGTGGGCGGTATCGTGTGGGTGTTGTCGTGCACCTTCGCAGGCTATGTCTTTGGCAACATCCCGTGGGTGAAGGGCAACTTTTCGATTGTCGTGCTCGGCATTGTTTTTGTGTCCGTGCTGCCGATGGCGTTCGAGTTCCTGGCGGCCTATCGACGCAAGAAGGCGTTCTCCGCGACTACCGAATCTTCGCAGAGCTGAGGCTGCTTGAGTCACTGTTCGCTTGTCGGCGGGACGAAGCGGTAACGACGGCGACTGAGTTCCTCGCCAGCCGGCGAAGTCTGAGAATGCTCGAACTGGATGACGCCTAACGGAGTCTCTTCGCTGATCCATAAATCGCAGCGCAAGGAGATCTCGCCGCCCCAGGTGGGACTCTTCCAACGCACTTGAGACGCCGCGCGCTGCGTGCGATAGGCGTCAGTCCGGTCTCCTATCTTCAGGTAACGAATTGCTCCGGGGGAATAGCTGCGATCCAGCGGCACGCCCCGCAGGAATGTCAGCACGTCGCCTCGACTCATTGTGGGCTCTGCGCGGAAGTCAACCAGGCACCGGTCGACCTTGTCACCCGCATAGAACCGGCCGACGTCCAGTCGCACGGTGAGTGATCGGGACGACTTGTGAGATTTGGTTTCGAACGTCACTGACTGCACCGTCCGTTCGCCGACTTTCTCGCGCTTTGGGGCCGTGACGATCAGACGTTCGACGTCCAGCGGAGCATTCGGATCGACGCTCGGGGCGACGAATTCCATGCGAGCGGACTCGGGCAATTCCACGAACCATGTTTGCAGGGCGCGGTCGAACGCGAACTGGGGAGGAGAATCCGAGTAGTCGATCCAGCCAGCGTCGGTCATGCGGCGAAACAGCCAGGATTCGGACCATGGATTCCGAGCTGCCAACTGAGATGAGTAGACCGAACCCATCATCAACAGCAGACAGACCGTCAGCCACATGCGGCGCCGTACTGCGACCTGCAATGCCGGAACCGCTGCCGCTAGCCAGAGGGGGCTCAACCACAGAATCCAGCGCAGTCCGAACGTGTTGCCGCCGTAGTTGTAGTTTTCCGTGCGCGTGAGATAGAAGCCGAGCACGGCGACAGTCAGTCCGAGGCTGATCCACGCCAGCGGCTCTTGCAGGGTCTGTTTCCAAAGCTTGCGTCGGCACCAGGTCAATATCGTCAGCAGGAAGAATGGCGTCAGGCTCAAGATGCCGTGATGCCCGATCGTGCAATGCATGAAGTAGACGAGCGGCGAGTCCAAGTTCCGGTCGAGTCCTCGGGGTTGCATCCAGTAGCTCGGAACGCCATTGCGGACGAAGAGATATTTCTCGGTTCCGTATGAGGCGTAGAACGGCTTCCAACTACCGGTCGCCAGGCCATTTGTGATGAAGTAGGCAGAGAGCGGAATCAACGCTGCTGGAATGAGCCATCTGAGTGTCAATTGCGGCGAACGGCGAACGGCTAGAACGAAGCAGATGACTCCCAGAAGTGCCGCGGGCAGTTCAAAGCAAGCCGCAGCGGCGGCCCAGAACCCGGCGAACGCGTAGTCGGATCGACGCGGTTCATGATGAGTTGCCAGCATCCACAACGGTCGGAGCGCGAAGACCAGACATACGGCCGCGGGCGAGTGATTGTTGAGCGTCGTGGCATAGCTGGTCACTAGCGTCCCGCAGCACAAAGATGTGAGTATGAGCGCTCGGGTTGTGGCGTCGTGGCTGAGTTCGCGGAGCAGTCGCGCAAAAGTCACGAAGCCAACGACAGTCGGCAACCAGTTGATGACCAGCAGGCACAGATGGCTGGTGTCTTCTGTTTGATGGAAGAGATCCATGTCCGCCGTGGCACGCAGCACGGCGTACACACCGGCAACCATCACGGAGAGCAAGGGGGGCTTGGACGAGTAGAGGTGGCCTTCGTGTTGCACTTTGTCGATCGTGGACCAGGTCGACACCTGATCGATGTCGTCGATCTGGAATGTTCCCCGTTCGACCAGCGCCCAGACGGTAGCCCAGCGCGAGCGATCGTTTGCGCTCAGCAGCGGGCGGGCGGCAAACACGTTGGCCAGCAGCAGTGCGGCACCAAGTGCGATGATGAGCCAGTCGATTGATGAGAGCCCGAGCCAAAGCCGGCGCGGCAGCTCCACACGCGCGCCCTCCACGTAGTCTCGATCTCTGGCTTGCACGTGCATCGTTCCGTTCCGGGGACAAGATCAGGGTCTGAGGCATCAAGGCCTCAGCACGCAGATTCGTCACCCGGACGAAGGCGTCAAGCGGACGACAAGTCGATCTGGCGATTTCAGAGCTGATCGATCCACGTTGGCAGTAAGGCGAAGGCGTTCGCGGTTGTGACATCGACGTTCGCCACGATTACCAGAGTGTCGGATGAGTCCGTTTCGTAGGTGTCCGCGCTGCCTCCGCCGTTCAGCGAATCGACTCCGTCAGCGCCAGCGACGGTGGAATTCCCACGACCGCCGCCGCTCAGTGTGTCCGCCAGCGATCCGCCCAGCAAAGTGTCGTTTCCCTGCCCGCCTAGAAGGACGACGGGCACCGCTGACATCTGTGCGTTCAGCGAGTTGTTGCCTGCGCCGCCGACGAGTGCGATGCGTTCAATATTGGTGACAGTTTCGGTTCCGGTTGCCGCCGACGAGATTTGCAGGCCGTTGACGGCGAAATCCGAATCAGCCTTTTCGTAGAAGTAATCAGTGCCTGCGCCGCCATCCAGCAAGTCGGCGGAGCCGCCTCCGGACAATACGTCGTCACCGCCGCCGCCGTTGATGACATCGCCTTTGCTGCCTCCGAGCAGCGTGTCATTGCCACCTTCCCCTGACAGGAGCAGGGCGAGATTCGTCTGACGGGCGTCGAACAGATTGGCGCTCGCACCACCGACAAGATTCAGCCGTTCCACATTGGCAAATGTGTCCGCGCCGAGAGCCGCTGAAGACATCGTTGAACCCAGCACGATCACATTCCCATCAACGATTTCATTGATGCGATCCGTATCAGTGCCGCCGTTGATCACGTCATCGCCGAGACTACCTGCCAGAATATCGGCACCGGCGTGCCCATTCAGGCTGTCGTTGCCTGCATCTCCAGACAGGATATCGGCTCCGTTACCACCATTGAGGATGTCGTTGCCGCCGAGGCCCCAGATCTTATCGTCGCCATCGTCGCCGCTAAGTGTGTCGTTCGCCCCGTTGCCTTGAATCGTGTCATCTCCGGCACCCCCGGAGAGTGATCCCGCTTCGGTCTGGCCGTTGATGTAGTCGTTTCCGGCTCCGCCATTGATCGTGTCGGCACCCGCGCCGCCGACGATCGCATCATTTCCGTCGTCACCAGAGATTGAGTCATCTCCGTTCTGACCGTTTAACTGGTCGTTGTCTCCGCCGCCATTGAGCGTGTCATTGCCGCTGCCCGTCAGAATCGTGTCGGATCCGGCCAGACCATTGACGAGATCCGCTCCAGCCAAGGTCAGGATGGAGTCAGGGCCATTCGTGCCGGTAATGGAATCGTTACCGCCGCCGCCGAGCAGAGTCGTAACGCCCGTGCTGGTGAAGCCGCTGGCGTTGATTACGTCGCGCATGAGGCCGCCAGACAGGCTGGCGAGTTCAATGCCGCTCAACATGTCCGTAGAAATCGTTGAACTGGCCTGCGTTACTGTCAGCGAAGAGTTGGTCAGTGTGATCGTGCGAGTTTGCCCGGCGACATTGTCCGTGTAGGCGACTTCAACCAGCAGATCTGTTCCTGCTCCGCCGTCGATCGAGTCGTTCCCTCCACCGCCGGTGATCGTGTCGTTGCCGCTGCCACCGAGGAGAGTTGTGGTGCCGCTGCTGGTGAAACCGCCGGCATTGATCTCGTCACTCATCGCGCCGCCGGACAAGCTGGCGAGTTCAATGCCGCTCAATGTGTCCGCTGAAATGGTTGAACTGGCCTGTGTCACGGTCAGCGCGGAGTTGGTCAGCGTGATCGTGCGAGTTTGCCCGGCGACTTCGTCGGTGTAAGCAACTTCATTCAGCAGATCTGTTCCCGCCCCGCCATCAATCGAGTCATTACCAGCACCGCCCGCCAGCGTGTCGTTGCCACCACCACCCGTCAGCGTGTCGTTGCCAGCTTGTCCTTCCAGAGCATCCCCTGTGGCGCCGCTGATCAGGATGTCGTTGTCGTTGCCACCTTGCAGTTTGACTCCGATAGTGAACTTCGAATCGAGCAGGGTGCTGGTCAGTTTGTCATTGCCAGCGCCGGAGTTAACTACCAGCGAAGCGGTGGGAGCGGTGAAGTAGAGGGGCACATTCCCTGCACTGGTCAGCAGCGATACTGAGTTCGCTGCGGTGGGATCGTCGCCAATAATGACATCATCGGCCGATGCGCCGAACTGGAACGTACGGTTCGTGGCTGCCAAGGCATCCAGCAGTCCTTCCAGTTTCGAATAGGAGATCGTGTTACTGTCGAGCGTCATCGATCCGGATGTAGCGTTGGCCGGCAAGTGTGTCACGGCGGCAATTGCCGCAGAATTTCCGCCGACCTGCAGGGTGTTAGCCCCGGCGCCACCAGCGATACTGATGCCACCTGACGGAATCGGATTCCCGCCAGAGAAGTCGATAACGAAGCTGTCGGCATCATTCGACCCGAGCATCGTCAGAGTGGTGACGCTGGATAACAGCGCGATCTGTGCGACCTTCCCATTGATTCGAATTTCAATGTTGTTGCCGCTGCGGACGATGGAAAAGGCGTCAGCCTTGCCGTCATTGATCTGGCTGGTTGACGGATGGTCGGTTCCGGAGATCGTCAGAGGTGAAGCCGCGGCAAGAATGGACAGTCTGGGTACTTGATAGTCGATCGCCGACGGTGAAACTCCAGTCGCGACGGTGAATGGCTGGTCGCCGGTCAGACCGTTGCTCGGCGTGAGATTCACGACACCGGTATTGAAGTCGACGCTATAGGCAAGGTTTTGATGGGCCGTGGTTGGCACGGTGAGATTGTTAGCCGCCAATGATGTCTGACTCAGGTAGAACGCCGCGTTACCCTCAACATCAATTGCCTGCAGAGGGAACGTGAACGCTGTATTGACGAGAGTTCGCAGCTTCGGAATGTCCGCCAGGAAAGGATTTCCGTTGGTGGTATCTGGCGTCACTGACGCAATGAACTGTCGTTGAGCAGTGTTCCCGTCTGGATCGCGGACAGTCACGGTAATCGTGACGGAGCCCGATGTGCCTTCCGGTGCTTTGAGGAACAGGACACCGTTTTGAGTGTCCGTGAAGACTTCCACATTGCTGACGACGACATTCGTCTGTGGTGCGTCCGTGGAACTGTTCACCGGGACGTTGCTGATCGTTTCTCGAACCGATTCCCCGGTGGTCAATACTCCAAAGATCGAATGCTGGAAGTCGAGATGCCGCTGTGCTCCTTCAGTGATGAAAAATTGCGAGTCGTTAGTGTCGTCGAGCGTTTTGGCCATCGAGAGCAGGCCAGTGCGATTGTGCTGCAGATCGATATCGAACTGATCATCGAAGTCACCCAGCGACGAGCCGCCGGTTCCAGGCGGATTTCCCAACGGATCACCACCCTGAATCACAAAGTTGTTGATGACGCGATGAAACTTCGAGCCATTGTAGAAGTCCGAATTCGCCAACTGGATGATATGGTTGGTGACGCGCGGAGCACGGTCTTCAAACAACTGAAACGTCATCGTGCCGAAGTTGGTGACGTCCATCTTCAGGCTGCGATTACCGGTCGGAATCTGAGTGGCCACGGCCGCATTGTTGCTGGTGGCTGTGAAGGTCAGTGGCTGATTGTCCGTGTCGAAACCGTTGAGCGGAATGATGAGCGGCGAACCGGCCAGCACCGTCACGTTGCTGATTGCTGCCAGCGTCGGAGCTGCCAGAACGTGCCGCGATTCCAGTGTCTGTGCGGCGACTTCGACGGCTACGGGCGTTTGGGACTTGCTTCGAATTGATGACCTGCGCTGTGCTTTTCCACCGAACCACTCACGCCAAGAAATCCGTTTCATTCGTGTTTACCTTCGTATCCTCTGACAGATTCTGACGACTGGCGGGGGCTTATAGACGCGCAGGGCGATTCCTTGAGAGATCAACTTTTGATGTGTTTGGATCCCAGGGAGAGATGATCTGCGAGGGCCGGGGCGCTGTCACGACCTAATTGAGGGTGACGCGGCGGCGGAAGAGTCGATCCAGTCCGAGGCGGAAGATGTTCCACAGAGCGGCCACGGACTCTTTCCAATTGATTTTGGACGTTCCGGCGCGGCGGTCTTCGAAGATGATCGGTTCTTCGCGGAAGGTGCAGCCGACTCGGCGGCACATGTACAGAATCTCTTCCTGGAACGAATAGCCGCGAGAGCGGACCTGAGCGAAGTCCAGCAGGGCGAGTTTGGAAACTCGATAGCAGCGGAAGCTGCCGCTGTTGTCGCGGTTAGATAAACCGAGAAACAGCCGCGCGTAGAAATTGATGCCGGAACTCATGAAGTAGCGCTTCCAGTTCCAGCCGACGACTCCGCCGCCGGGGATGTAGCGCGAGCCGATGCCGACATCGACCGTGTCGAGGCAGGACCTCAAGACCGGGATGTAGCGCGGATGATGGCTGAAATCGGCATCCATGTTCACGAGCTGGTCGTAATCGTGCTCGATGCCGTACCGAAACCCGGCGACCGTAGCCGAACCAAGGCCCAGCTTGCCGGAGCGATGGAGAGCGTGAATGCGCGCGTCTTTCGCAGCCATCTCGTCGGCCAGCCGCCCGGTCCCATCTGGCGAATTGTCGTCCACCACGAGCACATCAGCATCGGGGACAAATTGGTGAATCTCGGCGATCAGCGCCGGCAGATTCTCAAGTTCATTGTACGTGCAAAGGGTGATCAGCAGCCGAGACCCGCCCGTCGAATTGGCGTCTGCCACAACGAGGACTCCAAAAGCGAAACCGGGCAGAGCACTGCATGCCTGCCCGGTTCGGTAACTCACGACGCGCGGGCTTCGTGACCGCGGTCTGATTGACGATCTGCGATGGGCCTTTTGCCCGATCCGACAATTACTTCTTGGCCAGTTCAGCTTCGATGGCGCTGACGACTTCCGGAGCATCCGGCTTGACGCCAGTGCGGAAGCGAGCGGCCACGGAACCGTCCTTAGCAATCAGGAATTTCTCGAAGTTCCACTTCACAGGACCGAAGTCCTTGATGCCAGCTTTTTCGGAGGTCAGGTACTTGAACAGCGGAGCAGCCTTTTCGCCGTTCACGTCGACCTTGGACAGCATGTCGAACTTCACGCCGTAGTTCTTCTGGCAGAATTCGCCGATTTCTTCATCGGAACCTGGCTCCTGCTTGCCGAACTGGTTGCAGGGCACGCCGACAATGGCCAAGCCCTTGTCATTGTACTTCTCGTGCAACGCTTCGAGTTGTTCGTACTGGGGTGTCGCGCCGCACTTGCTGGCGACGTTGACGATCAACAGCACTTTGCCCTTGTACTTGTCTTCCAGGTCCACGGTCTTGCCCGTGAGCGTCTTCATCTTGTTGTCGAGAACGGGATTCTTCTTAGCAGTTCCCTTCTCTTCCGCATTTACGAGACCAGCCATCAACGCGACTCCTAAAACACACGCAAGGGTCTGACGCACTTTCATGGTTGCTCCTTGGGTTGATGCACCCAACTGGGGATGACACGGGCCGGAGACTGTTACGTCGCGGCACTCAGTAACGGTGGGAGGATGTTGGCTCGTCCCTGAACCGGCAGGTTCACACATGGCCGAATCCGGCTGGAAGTAGCGTAGTGATTTGCGCTTTCGAGTGCAGTCATCCGCGATTTCGCCCCAACGCACGACTCCGCCAGTTTGCGCACCAGGGTGCACGACAGCCTTGGCAAGTCAGGCATGACCGGAATGCAGTTTTAGTAGACACGACGTTACCACCGTTGCAATCGGATGGTCGCGTCTTTTGGCAAGGTTATCCCAGTTTCCCCCGGAAGGTGCGCCAGCAACACCGTTCTTCGAAAAACGTAAGACCTCTCTCCGCACGGCAAGGGTGCGAGGAATCACGTGCTAGGTTCTCGATGTCTTCGGTTCGCCGGAGAGATCACTGACACCGTCGGACTGAGTCCGACCGAGACGGGGTAGGGACCGATGAGTTACCTGCAGAAGTTCATTAAAAACAAATACCGCGATGGCCAGGCTCAGCGGGGCGCCAGCAGCTTTGCGAATCTGACTGAGGATCAGTTGGAGACCCATCTGCGAATTGCGCGGTACGGCAGCTTCATGCTGACTGACGCGGTTCGGCCCTCTTATGACCTGCAAGTCGTACCTGGTGCTGGTTTCCGCCATGACAAGTATCGGGATGAAGCAACTGGGGTAGAGATTCCGGTTGTAATGGCTGCGGCGTCTCGCGAACGCATCATGGACATCTTCATGGAGATGCTGGATCACCTCGGCGACGAGGTGGACGTCATCCTGGAGACCAGTCACGAATGCGAACACGGCGGCCATGACGACCTGACCCGCGAAGGCATGGAACTGCCGATCCTGAAAAGCATTCTGTACGACTATGAAGATCTGCTGCTGGACGACGGCTGCATGGGCATTGCGATTGTGAATCCGCGGATCCCGGTTGAAGTGCAGTTCGACGAGCACAAGATCCTGATCGGCTATGGCAAGAACTTGCGGAGCTTTGAGAACGTCTTCGACGATCATGGCCTCGTGTGCTCCGAGGAGTTGAAGTTCATCACCGAAGCTGAGCACGTGCACTCTTCCAGCGAAGAGTTTCTGCGTCGCTTCCAAAACCTGAAGTACGATCTCGGCATCGACGAGTAAGTTCCAACGTTCGACCAATACGAAGGCCCTGTTGAGTTGCCGCTCATTGCGCAACTCAACAGGGCCTTTGGTTTTTAGGATGGGCGTTCAAATCAGCGCACAAGCTGGAATTCGGGCAGCATGACGACGACCCAGAGAGCGTCCTCGATGCCTTGGGTTGTGAGCTTGTCGCCGAAGGACTCCAGCAGAACCTTTCGTTCAGACGGTGTGGGTTCACGGCTGATAGCGAACTGAAACAGCCAATGCACGAAGTCTGCCGGTGACTCTGAGTGAGTTGCTGCCAGCTTCTGTGCACCGCGACTCAGCACGTCCGCGAGAACCTGACCGTTTGATAGATCAATCGCTTCCAGCGTGGAGAGTTCGTCTGGTCGGACGGTGACAATCTGGTCGCGATTCGGTCGACCGAGCGAGCGCATCAGGAAGTCGCTTTTCACCAGCGAGGCGCGCACCATCAAGCTGGCGGCAGAGGCTCCCTGATGAAGGCTGGTGGCAATACGCCCGCTCGTTTGCCCGGACCAGATCTCCTGGTTGGAAACGACTTTAGCAGGTTTCCAGTCCGTGGGTTCGGTCTTGAAGCGGCCGTTGCCCTGCGGCTCGGTGCGAGTCCATTCCCAAGTCGCGTCCGTCGCAATCGGCTCGATCGCTCCATCGGCTTGCGCGAGATGTGCTTCAAAGAACAGGCCCGCTGGATTCGGACCGCTTCCGCCATTCTTGGCGACAATCAGAAACTCGTTGGCCCCGCTCTTCAGCCGATTGGTCAGGGGGACGGCATCAGGATTGTCCCACGCGGAACCATCCTGAGCACGCTGTCCGTTGACGTACAGCACATAACTGTTGTCGCAAGTAGCGACGCCGATGGCCTGCGGCGGCAACTGCTTCACCGTGAACTTTTTGCGGAAGACGATCGTCTCGTTGGCTGGCACCTGACCAATCTCGGCGTACGCCCAGATCCACTTGCCGTTGAGCTTCACCGGATCGGAAGTTGCGGTTCGAGCTTTCCCACGCAGCACGGGCGCGTCGATCCGTGCGGGCGCGCTGCCAGTCAGTTGCCAGACGGAATCCATGAACTGTTCGGCGGTGAGTCGCTTGGCACGCGGACCTCGGAACACGTAGCCCGCATCGTCGGTTCCACGTTCCACGGTCTGCGTCTGACTCTGGTAGGTTTGAGATGTCGCGATCAGTGCCAGTGTTTGTTTGAGGTCGTACTTCTGATCAGCGAGATGCACCGCGAGGTAATCGAGCAGGTCCGCGCTCCACGGTTCGGTCTGCATTGCGTCCGTCGGATGCACAATGCCGCGTCCCATCAGTCGGTGCCACAGGCGATTGACGATCGTGCGAGTGAAGCGACCGTTCTCAGGATGCGTCATCAAACCAGCAAGTTGCTTCAGTCGTTCCGACTGCGCGGCCTTCCGATCGACCTGACCTAGTTCCGGAAAGAGCCAGCCCGCTTCGGCCGTCTTTCCAATGGGTTTGTCGCACCGATGAATCTCCAGCGGACGAGACGCATAAATCGCGGCAAGGCCGTAAGACTCATCCAGTTTCCAGCGATCGATGAAGCTGTCGTGGCACGACGCACACTTCAAGTTGATGCCGAGGAACGATTGACTCACGCTCTGTGCAAACTGGATCTCGACTGTTTGCCCGGCACTGACTTCTCCACGCCACTTGATACCGTCGATGAAACCGCGACTGGCGTCCGATGGCGGAGCGATCAATTCACGCGCCAACTGGTCGTAGGGCATGTTGTTGACCAGCGCGGCGTACAACCATCCGCTGATCTGCTTACGACCGCCGGTGATGAACCCAGTGCCCGTGTAGTCGTTCCGCAGCAGATCGTTCCAGAACGTGAGCCAGTGCTCCGCGTAATCGATGTCACGGGCGAGCAGGCTCTGGACGAGCCGGATTCGTTTGTCGGAGCCAGTGTCTTTGAGGAACGTCTCCAACTCGTCCGGACTGGGCAACAGGCCAATCAAGTCGAAATAAGCACGCCGCGCGAATGTGGCGTCATCAACTGTTCTGGGCCGAGCGATCTGATGCTTGGCCAGATACGCATCAATCACCCGATCAACGGGGTTCGTGCGATTGTCGACTGCTGGCGGAAGTTCTGGACGGCGCGGCTTCAATGGCGGTTCGTAGGCACGTTTGCCGAACGTGAAGCCCTCTTCCCATTTCAGACCTGAGTCCACCCAACGCTTCAAGAGTGCGACCTTCTCAGCGGGTACTCGCGGACCTTCGGGTGGCATGCGAAGATCGGTGTCGTCCGTGGTCAGCCGCTTGATGAAGTCACTCTCGGAACTCTTGCCGACAGAGATCGCTTTACCGGACTCACCGCCTGCGAGCAGCGACTCCCGGGTGTTGAACGACAGTCCGCCTTTTTTCGCGTCGCCTGTGTGACACTTCCCGCAATGTTCGCGGAGCACGGGCGCGATGTCGTGCGCAAAGTCAATTTCCGCGGCCGAAGGCGCCGTTGTCAGAGCTGTGAGCCAGACGAAAAACACTGCGAGCGGCTGTTTCATGATCTCGAACAGGTCCGGTGGGGTGATCGCGATGCGGCAACGCGCCGGAAGTTTTGGCGTGTGCACCACGTTTCACAACTCAGCGCGAGCCGCGTCGTTGGCTAACTCAGGACGTCGTGCACGACATGCCCGAACACGTCGGTCAAACGGTAGTTGCGGCCTGAGAAGCGATACGTCAAACGCTCGTGATCGAGGCCCAATGAATGCAGCACCGTGGCATGCAGGTCGTGCATGTGGACCTTGTCGGCGATGGCTTTATGGCCGAAGTCGTCGGTCTGCCCGTATTCAATACCGGGCTTGAAGCCACCGCCGGCCATCCACACCGTGAAGCCACCGGTATTGTGATCACGGCCGGTACCGTTCTTCTCGGCGTAAGGCGTGCGACCAAACTCGCCGCCCCACCAGACGATGGTGTCTTCCAACAGGCCACGTTGCTTGAGGTCGGTCAGCAGACCTGAGATCGGAAGATCAACCGCTTTAGCGTGCTCACCATGCTTCGGCAGGTTGGAGTGCTGATCCCACGCCGGATTGGCGCTGTTGTCGCCGTAGGTCACCTGGATGTAGCGCACTCCGGCCTCGCACAAGCGACGTGCCATCAAACACTGGCGACCGAAGTTGTCCGTTGGCTTCTCACCGATGCCGTAGAGCGCCTGAGTTTCGGCGGACTCTTTAGAGAGATCCAGCACGTCCGGCGCGTGCATCTGCATGCGCCAAGCGAGTTCATACGAATTGATGACCGCTTCCAGTTCACTGTCACCGGTCGCCTGCTTGAGTTGTTCGGCGTTGAGTTGTTGCAGCAAGTCAAACTGTTCTCGCTGATCTGCCGCGGACAGGTGCGGGTTCTTAAGGTTCCGAATGCGAGCCTCAGTCGCCGGACCGCCGGCTTTGCCGAGGGCCGTTCCCTGATAGATGGCAGGCAAGAACGCATTGCCATAGTTGCGCGGTCCACCGTTGCCTGCGGATGCTCCAATCGAAATGAAACCAGGCAGGTTCTCGTTTTCGGAACCGAGTCCGTAGATCACCCACGACCCGATCGACGGGCGAATGAACTGAGTCGAGCCACAGTGCAGGAACAGCGTTGCGGGGCCGTGGGCGATGCCTTCGGTGTGCATCGAATGAATGAAGCACATGTCGTCGACGTGCTTGTTCATTTCAGGGAACAGGTCAGATCCCCAGCGACCGCATTCGCCGTGTTGAGCGAACTTCCACAACGGCTTCATGACTCGATGCGGCGAACCCTTCTTCTGGCCGGAGTTGGCGATCATGCGCCCGTCTTCGAAGGACAGGGCCTTGCCGTCGTTCTCAGCCAATAGAGGCTTGTAATCAAATGAGTCTACGTGAGACACGCCGCCTTGCATGAACAGAAAGATGACTCGTTTGGCGCGCGGCTGATGATGCGTTGTCAGGCTCGTCAGCGGGTTCAAACCTGCCTGCGACGTATTGCCCAGCAATCCTGTCATCGCCAGCGAACCAAAGCCGCAGGCGGATGATTTCAGCCACGCCCGCCTAGTCACATCCATCATCGTCAGATCTCCGACCAGCACGGATTACGTTTCAGCCGCGACGCAGGTCGCCAGTAGAGCGCCTAACCAATCCGAGCGCCACACTATGAACGAGGCGACGATGTGAGTGAAGACTGAGCGCATAGATAACTTCGTCGACTCACAAATCTCTTCGTCTGCAGCGATCGTGCCGGACACCGCCGCAGTTTGTGTGACTTGAGGGGATTCTGACCCGCACGCTGGATTTCCCGGCGACAAGCGCTCGCTAGACTGGCGTCGCTCGATATCTGCAGCTTCCAAGGCGTCAGCAGCCAGAACCGGTTGCAGCGGCGTCCCTCTCGTCGAGGTTCCAGTTATGCCAGTTGTAATGAAAAGTCTGCCACTCAAGTCTGCGATTGAGGCGTCGAGATTGAACAAGTGGGCGCATCGGATTGTGGCTCTGATTGTGCTGAGCTTGGCCGGCGCGGCGAACGGTGCTCAGGAAGATTCGTTGGCCAGCAAGCTGACGCCGCTGATCGAGCGCCACGCGGGCGATGTCTCGGTGGCTGTGAAGCACTTCGAGAGCGGTACTCACTTTGAGCATCGAGCTGACGAAGCGATGCCGACGGCCAGCCTCATTAAAGTCGCCGTGATGGCCGAAGCGTACGCTCAAGCTGAGGCCAAGCAGATCGATCTCAACAAACAGCTCACTTTGAAAGCGGATGACAAAGTTCAGGGGTCGGGAATTCTGACTCCCCATTTTTCGGCGGGCGTGAGCCTGTCGTTGCGCGACGCGGTGCGGTTGATGATTGCTTATTCAGACAACACCGCGACGAATCTGGTCGTCGACGAAATCGGGCTGAAGTCGATCTCAGCGCGGATGGAAACGCTGGGCCTGCCGGACACTCGACTGCATGCGAAGGTGTTTCGCGGAGATACCTCGATCGCTCCTGAACGCAGCAAGAAGTACGGGCTGGGCAGTACGACCGCGGCGCAAACGCTCAAGCTGCTTGAACTGATGCAGCGCGGCGAACTGGTTTCCAAGGATGCCAGCGCCGCGATGCTCGAGCATCTGCGAGCTTGCCAGGACCGCAGCATGCTACCGCGCTACCTGCCAGAGTCCGTGAAGATTGCTCACAAGACAGGAACCGTCAGCGCCGTGCGCTGTGACGCGGGATTGATTGAAACGGGATCGGGAACAATCGCGATCTGCGTGCTGACGAACAACAACCAGGACAAGCGCTGGACCGACGAGAACGCTGCCAGTGTGCTCATCGGCAAGATTGCCCGCGAAGTGTTCTTCCATTTTCACGAGGACTGGAAGGAACCAGTCGGATCTCCGGCCGAGCCCCTGAAGGTCGGTGCGAGTGGCGAACTGGTCGAGGCGTTGCAGCGCACGCTGAATTCCAAGTTGAAGCCGTCGCCGGAACTCGGAGTGGATGGCGAATTCGGTAGCGTCACTCAAGCAGCAGTGCTGAGGTTCCAAAAGGACAGCAAGTTGACCGCGACGGGCATCGTGGACGAGCCGACCTGGAAGGCGCTCGGACCGCTGCTGACTGAAGCCGCCCCTGTTGCAGAGCCTGAAACCGTCAACAGCGAGACCCTGTCGAAGCAGCCACAAGACACCCTTGATGGTCAGCCCTTTGTTACCGCGAAGGCGTGGGCTTTGGCCGATGGTCGCACCGGTCAAATTCTGTGGAGCAATGCCGCTACCGACAGTCTCGAAATGGCCAGCACGACCAAGGTCATGACCGCGTGGCTGGTGTTGAAGCTCGCTGAGAAAGAACCGGCTGTGCTCGACGAGACGCTCACGTTCTCCAAACGAGCTGATCGAACAGGCGGCACGACGTCGGGTGTTCGCGCCGGTGAGAAGTTGCCTGTTCGCGAACTGCTGTATGGGTTGATGCTTCCTTCTGGAAATGACGCCGCTGTGGCTCTGGCTGAGCACTTCGGCGGCCGCGTGGCTTTGAAGGCTCCGGCGAAGAAGAACGGAGCGAAGGTTGATCCTCAGCAGGAGTTCGTGGCAGCGATGAATCAGGCGGCGAGTGAACTCGGCATGCCGGACACTCGCTTCAAGAATCCGCATGGCTTGCCGGACAGCGGGCATGCGACAACGGCCAAGGATCTGCTGAAGTTGGGCTGGGAAGCGATGCAGATGGCACGCTTTCGCGAGATCGTGGCGACTCGTCAGCACGGCTGTCAGGTCGTTGGTCCCGGCGGTTATCATCGAAACATCAAGTGGAAGAACACGAACGAACTGCTGGACATTGAGGGCTACGACGGCGTGAAAACCGGAACGACGGATGCGGCTGGTGCGTGTCTCGTGTCGAAGTCGACTCGCGGTGACAAGTCGCTGATGCTCGTGGTGCTGGGTTCGTCATCGTCCAAGGCTCGATACGCTGACAGCCGCAATCTCTATCGCTGGGGCTGGCAACAGCAGATGGTGACTAAGCCGGCGCAATAACGCGGGGCTACGCGTCACAGAAGCCATTTTTCTCGAGGGCTCACTTCATGACTTCGTTGAATCGTCGTGAGTTCATCGCGTCGGCCACTGGAGCGATGGCTCTGGCAGCCTGTCAGAATTCGTTGGGCGAAGCGCTATCCGACGACGCTGTTCCCGAGTTCGAGCCGATTGCGATTCCGAAATGGGTGCACGAGGTGACGCGAATGTCGTTCCTCGCCCCCGACGCCGTGCCGGATGTCGCGAAGATCGGCGTGCAGGTCGTGCATGGGAATTCGGTCTGGCCGTATTTTCCGTTGCGAAAGGATGGCGGCAAGCTGACTGACCGTGAGCATGCGGACCTCAAACGCTTTGCGGATGAGACGCATCGGCATGGCATGCGGCTGGTGCTGGGGCTACCGCCGTTTCCATCAGCCGACTGCATGCGAGCGCATCCCGAATGGCGAATTGCGTCCGACCAAAGTGGCTCGCAGCTCAGGATTGAGCCCGATGAGAAGAATCTTGGAACACGGTTGGCCTGCAATCAGGGGCCGTGGGGTGACTATCTCATTGAACTCTGCGCAGAACTGATGCAGGACTACGGGCTCGACGGTTATTCGTTTGATGGCAACTATCACCCGCCAATCTGCTACTGCGGGGCGTGCCGCTTGGCTTACCAGCAGGAACGACAGCGTACGTTGCCTGAAAAGGTGAACCTGGATGACATCGCGTATCGCGAGTATCTGGTCTGGCGCGGTGAGAAGCTGGAGCAGCACTACGCCAGGCTGCAGCGTCGTCTGAAGGGGATCAAGTCCGATGCCGTGGTGATGACCTGGACCGTCAACGCCGGACGCTACGGTCACTTTCTGCATTCGCCGCGGGCGATGCCGACTCGCATGAATCTGCTCATCGACCTGCCAATGCAGGAATGGTGGCTGGACGAGACCAATATCGGGGCCAGCGTTGCTCCGTCGTTTGGCGCGGAGTATCTGGCCGCGGTGACCGGCTATCGACCCTGCGGGTGTGAGCCGTATCTCATGTCGCGCGGCAATCCCTACTCGCCCGACAGCTTTCCACCGCACGAGCGCCTGCTGAGGTCGATGCTCGTCCTGACTCATGGTAGCACAACCGCTCATTCCGTCGGCTGGCCGGGTGGAGTTGCCGCCGCCGCACCAGTCTTTGCCGAGACGAAACGCCGCGAAGGTTGGCTGACTCATTGCCGCCCGCTGCCGTGGGCTGCCATTCTGGTGAGTGAGCAGACTCGCCAGTTCTACGCCTATCGCGACATTGCCGATCGGTTCCTGCCGCACGTGTTCGGGGCGTACCGCGTCGGCTTGGAGGAGCATTGGCCAGTTTCGTTGCTCAATGATTGGGACGTGACTGCGGAGAACTTGGCCAGGTATCGCGTGGTCATCTTGCCAAACGCGGCGGCATTATCAGATCAGCAAGTCGCAGCGCTGCGCGACTACGTTGCTAGCGGTGGCGGGTTGGTCGCAACGACGGAGACGTCGCTGTGCGATGAACTCGGTCGACCGCGGCGCGATTTCGCCCTGAGTGATGTCTTCGGAGTTTCGTATCGCGGGCGACCGGCTGATGTCGTCGGCAAACCCGGGGCCGCGGAGATCGATGCGAACTTTGCGATCGCCCTCGACGACAACTATTGGAAGCAGCGAGTTGGCAGCGCCAGTGTCACATGGGCTCAGCACGAGCTTGTGCAAAGTGATGCTCTGAACCAACTGGTTCCCGGTCGTCAGGCGCGCTTCAAGGGGCCTCAGGTTTTGGTCAGTGAGCCGAAGGCTGCAACTGAAGTCGCTGTTCGGCTTCTGCCGGACGGACCGGGCGGAGTTGCTGCGCCGGGCGTCTCATTGCCCGGAGTGATCGTGCGGGAGTTCGGCAAGGGGCGAGTGGTCTACTTTGCAGCGGCGTTTGACGCGTCGCTGTGGAACTATGCCTATCCCTACCAGCGACACATCTTCGCTCGTGCGGCTGCTTGGTGTGCGAAGGAGTCGCCATCGATTCGCGTGACCGCGCCGCGCTGTGTGCAGACGACGTTCTACGATCGCCATCCACCCGCAGCGGAGGGGCGGGCCGAGCAAAAGCAGCTCGTCATTCACTTCTTTAACAACGTTAACACGACCGCCGCCTTGGGCAATCCGGCTAACGAAGTTCCGCTGCGCGAGGAGTCGATTCCAGTGCACGGTTTGCGGATCTCGTTCTCAGGTAAGACTCCGTCACGGGTTCATCTGGAGCCTGGTGGAATCTTGCCCAAGGCGACTTCCGCCAACGGCGAAATCGTGATCGATCTGCCGCCGCTCGACGTCCATTACATGCTGATCGGTGAGTGGACTTGAAGTTGTGATGTCGGCTTGTTTCTCTGTGGTTGAGTAGTGGTAAAGATCCAGGCCGCTCTGCGTTGGTCATTCAGGAGATCAGGATGCGCCTTCATGTGACACTTGCCGCAGGTCTGTTCATCGCGCTGTCATCGCTTGTTGGTGCGCAGGCGGGTGACAAGCCGCAGTACGAGCTTGGGGAGATCAGCATTCCCCCGGCTGCTGCTGATGAGCCCAAACTGGAGAAGGTTTCGGTGACTCTGGCCGAGAAATATCTCGATCAGGGAGCACAGGCCTGGAGTGGTCAGCGGAAATGTGTCAGTTGCCATTCCAACGGCACCTATATGACCGTGCGACCCGCGCTGTCGCCGACGATGGGCAAACCGAACGAAGCGCATCGGGCGTTCTTCGCGGAGACTCTGAAGACGCAACTCGCTGAAGAACGCAAGAAACTGAAGCAGTCCACACGACCGGCTCAGGTCATCTATACCGCTGCGGGATTGGCGGAGTGGGATGCTCACGTAACCCGGCAGCTTTCAGCGGAGACCGAACAGGCACTCGCGCTGATGTTCGAGATTCAGACTGACAAGGGCACTTGGGGAACGCTCGATTGCTGGCCGCCGTATGAATCAGATGCCTTTCATGAGGCGACCGTAGCGGCGATGGCTGTCGCTGCTGCACCTGGCTGGCTGGAGAAGATCACAGCTGCGAAGGATGAGAAGCTATTGTACTCGGTTGCGAAGCTGCAGAACTACTTGCGATCTGAACCGCCCCCGCACGACTACGGACGCACGCTCTTGTTGTGGGCGAGCGTGCGGATGAAGGGGCTGCTCCCGGAGTCGCAGCAACGTGAATTGGTTGATGTGGTCGCGAAGCAGCAGAGAGAGGATGGCGGCTGGTCGATCCGCACCTTCGCCGCGCCGGAAGCGTGAGGTGGAGGTAACCGTGCCGGAAAACTCAAGGCAGAACCGGAATTCACCAATCCGCCGAGTGACGGACACATGACCGGCCTGGCGGTCATTGTGCTCCGCGAGGCTGGTGTTCCAGCGAGTGACCCTCGCGTCCAGAAGGGCGTGGCATGGTTGAAGGCCAATCAGCGCGCTTCCGGTCGTTGGTGGACGCGGTCGCTCAATACGGACTCGTGGCACTTCATCACCTACAGTGGGACCGCGTTTCCGCTGTTGGCGCTGCAGTTGTGTGATTCTTTGCCAACGGGCGAATGACCTTTTGCGAGTTACTACCGATGTCAGTGCTGCCCAAGATGATGAGCTGTCGACGATGAGCCGTGGATTTGACGAATGGCTGACGACGCAGCTGGATGATCTGGAGCGTGAAGGACTCAAGCGAACGCGGCGCGTTGTCACGTCAGAGCCAGATGCCTGGTGTGTGATTGAAGGGCGTCGCTTGCGCAATCTGGCGTCGAACGACTACTTGAATCTGGCGCACGATCCGCGAGTGATTGCGGCAGCGCAAGACGCGTTACGATCAGGCGTGGGGGCTGGCGCGAGTGCTCTCGTGAGTGGTCGCTCACCGTGGCACGAGGAGTTGGAGCAGACCATCGCCAACTTCGAAGGGACCGAAGCGGCCTTGTTGTTCCCGACAGGCTTCGCGGCGAATGTTGGCACGTTGCGAGCGCTGGTTGCCCCGGAAGATACGGTGTTTTGCGACCGGCTGAATCATGCCAGCTTGATCGATGGTTGTCGGCAAAGTCAGGCTCGAATGCGGGTCTATCGACACGAGGAGCTGGATGTTCTTGAACGAGAGCTGAAGCGTTCCACGTCGACAGCACGGCGCTGGATTGTGACCGATTCGGTCTTCAGTATGGATGGTACCTTGGCGCCACTGAGCGACTTGTGTGACCTCGCCGAACGCTTCGACGCCTCCGTGATTGTGGACGAGGCACATGGTACTGGTGTGTTTGGGGAACTTGGCCGAGGCGTGTGCGAGCTGACGCAGACCGAGCACCGCGTTGCAGTCCGTATCGGTACGTTGAGCAAGGCTGTGGGAACACTGGGAGGCTTCGTGGTGGGGTCTCGGAAACTGGTTGACTGGTTGTGGAATGCAGCCCGCACGCAGGTGTTTTCGACCGCGTTGCCACCAGCGATTTGTGCCGCCGCGAACGCCGCGTTTCAAATCATTCAGGCCGAGCCCCAACGGCGTCGGCATTTGCTGGCCATCTCGCAGCAATTGAAGGATGAGCTGAGTTCGTTGAGTGGCTGGTCTGTTGTGGCTGGCTCCGTCGGACCGATTGTCCCGATCGTGATTGGTGAGCCGACAGTAGCCACCGCCGCGTCCAAACAATTGCTCGAACACGGCCTTCTGGTTCCGGCTATTCGACCGCCGACAGTCCGACGCGGCACCAGCAGGCTTCGCATCTCTTTGACAACGGCGTTTCAATCTGCGGAGATCTCTGAACTTGCCGCGGTCATTCGTTCGATTGCTGACGCGGCATCAACTTGAACGCGGTTCGGGAATAGATTCACTCGACGGTAAATATTGAGGAGAACCGGCATGACACGATTGTGGCTCAGTAGTGGCTTGCTGCTGGTTCTCGCACTCGCCTCTCACGCAGTCGCGCAAGAGCGTGTCGTCGTTCCATATGGAGTGACTCGCGAACAGGCCAAGCTGATTGCTGACCTTGATCGCAGCATGCTGGATGTGGGCAGTGTGAAGAGTCGCGTCCTGCTGATTGGCGGAACCGACGGAAAACGCACGACAACAGAAATCGTTAACCAACTGGTCGTTGAGCTGCAGAAGCTGGTGCAAGACGAGAAGGGTATCAGCGAACGGATCAGCATCAGCTCCATCACGCAGCCGTATCCTCACGGATTGGCCGCACCGTTGGCGTTTCCTCCGACTGCCAAGGCTTACGACGATGCAACTCAACCTGAGTCCATTTATCTTTGGCGCTGGCTGGGCATGCTGGCTCCCGACATGGTGATCGAGCTTGTGCCCGGCGAGCAGTTCAGTGTCACGACCGCGAAGTCACAGGGTGTCGGCTTTCAGTTTATTGAGTTCTTGCATCCTGAGAGAGAATCCAACTCACAGAGTTTCATTGCGTCGCTCTGTCAGAATTCCCCAAGTGACCTGGCGCCCGTTGGTGCTCTTCGAGTGCAACTGGCTCAGGCCAAGCAACTGCTGCCGGTGTTGAACGCATTTGCGGAAGCGAGGCAGAAATCGCCCGCGCGCGTTGAACTCTCACGACGTCGGCAACGGTCGCCAATTGAGGTCGCTCGCGAACTGGCCGGCACTTACGGTCAGCAACTCAATGAAGTGGCTTATATCCCGGCGTTGTCTCTGGTGGGACGCGTCCGTTTGGGAATGCTGACGAATGACGAATCGCAGTTGCGCGACGTGCAGCGCATCGTGCAGCCGTATCTGACGGGCGAAAAGAAGCCTGCAAAGGCGAACGGTAGCCAGCATGCGGGACATCTCGTCTTCGGCGAATTGCTGGATCGAACTGGTGACAAGAACTACTTGCCGCTGATCAAGGAGGTGGCCGATCTGGGCTTTGATGATCAAGGAAACATGCGCGAGGCGATGCCCAGTCATTCTGAGATGAGCGATGCGGTGTTCATGGCGCCGCCCATACTCGCTCAGACCGCGCGGTTGTCGGGTGATGCGAAGTATCGCGACATGGCCATCAAGCACCTGCGGTTCATGGTGAAGTTGAACCAGCGGCCCGATGGTCTGCATCAGCATTCACCGGTGGCTCCAGATCACACCGCTTGGGGACGCGGCAACGGCTTCGTGACCTTGGGTCTGGTGTTGGCACTTTCCGAATGGCCAGCGTCCGGTCCGGAGTACGAGGAGTTGCTGAAGCTGTATCGCGATCATCTGGCCGCGATGCTCAAGCATCAGGATGAACTCGGCATGTGGCATCAGGTGGTCGATCATCCTGAGAGCTATCGCGAATTCACCGTGACGTGCATGACGACGTTCTCGATCGCGCGCGGATTGCGGCGGGGTTGGCTGGATCGAGCAACATTTGAGCCCGTGGTGCGGCGCGCGTGGCCCAGCATCAATCAACGGATCGGGCTGAAGGGCAGTTTGGTCGATGTTTGCACGGGCACTGGCAAGATGAAGTCGCTCCGAGAGTATCTCGATCGCCCGGCAATCCTGGGAAAAGACGATCGGGGCGGGGCGATGGCGTTCCTTGTCAGTACGGAGCTCGCTTTTGCCGAACGCGAAGGCAAGCTCTCGCTGAATCCGTGATGCCCGCTGCTGATCTGTCAGGCCGAGCCGGATGAATCACTCGGCCACGATCGCGTCGTAGATCAGGCCCTTCACTGCGAACTCGGTGAGGAACGAATAGGGCATGGTCTGTTCGAGCGTGACCACCGTCAGGTCGTCCTTCGGGGAAGTCCAGTAGTGCGTGCTCGCAGCTCCGCCCCAGCCGTATTCGCCGAGTCGTCCTTTGGGATCCCAGGCCGACATTTTGGAACGCACGGAGAAGCCTAAGCTGAAGCCAACTCCTTCGCGGATCTCGCCACCAAACTTGATCCAGCCGACGCTTTCAGGAACCTGATTGATCTTCATCAGCTCAACGGTCTTGGCCGCGAGGATGCGGTTGCCGTCGAGTTCGCCACCCCGTCCGATCATGACAAGGAACCGCATGTAATCGCGAGCCGTCGAGACTAGGCCGCCGCCGCCGGATAGCAGTTTGGGATTCTGGCGATAGACACTGACGGCGGGATCGTCGAGCAGCGTCAATTTGCCCTTGCCGTCCGACG
Organism: Planctomycetaceae bacterium; assembly: GCA_021732995.1. Taxonomy (GTDB): domain Bacteria; phylum Planctomycetota; class Planctomycetia; order Planctomycetales; family Planctomycetaceae; genus AM-0621. The sequence goes on from JAKFWA010000086.1 coordinate 100,935, forward strand.
CGTAATTGGTCGCGAAGCGGGCCAACTTGTCTTCAGGAACGAAGAAGGCCGTGTCCTTCATGTCGAGCGGCTTGAAAATGTGCTGCTGGAAGTAGTCATCCAGTGGCTGCCCTGAGGCTGCTTCCACCACTCGCCCCAGCACATCGGTGGACACGCCGTAGTGCCAGTCTTTGCTGGGCTCGAATGCCAGCGGGACTTGGCTGAGCCTCTTAGTCATGTCGGCGAGCGTTGATTTTGGATTGAAGATATTCGCTTCCCTAAATGCTTTATCGGCTGCCGCAATGCCTGAAGTCCCATACGTCAGTCCCGACGTATGTCGCATGAGGTCGCGGACGGTCATCTCCTGTGAAGGAGCGGTCGGACCATCTTTGCCGGCGACTGTGGACTCCTTCATCTCGGGCAGATGCTTGGAGACTGGATCGTCGAGTCCGAGCTTGCCTTCGTCATGCAGCTTGAGCGCGGCGACAGTCGTGATGGCTTTGGTCATCGAGTAGATGCGGACCATCGTGTCATCACGCATCGGCTTGTTGGCAGCGATGTCCATAAGGCCGTGAGATTGCAGATGCACGACCTTCCCGCGACGGGCGATCATCACGATGCCACCCGCCAGCTTCTTGTCCTTGACGAGTTCGTCCATCGTTGCACTGACTTTGGCGAGCTTTTCGGACGACATCCCGACTTCTTCCGGCTTCGCGGTTGGCAGTTCCCCCGCCAGCGCGGAACTCGCAACTAAGCCCAGCAAGAGAGTGGTCCAACCCGGCAGATGTTTGATCATGGTTCGAAATTCCTTGAGTTCATTCAGGCCCTAATCGGCGGGCAGGACCATAAGGAATCCCAGCGCGGGCTGCACTCGCGGGTACTCGGTGCACCACAGCTGAGCAAACGCTGCGCGATCCGTTTGCAATGGCAGATGCTGTAGTCGCTACAGACCGAACATCCTGAAGTCCTTGAATCAACCGACATGGATAAACGCCTCCATGTTTGCAACCGCCAGCAGAGGCATATTGCTTTTCGACCTAGCTTTGGTCGACGCAACGCTGTCCGGATCTGGTGTGAACCACGTAATGGTTCACTCAAGGTTCGGCAGCGGCCTGGTTGACGCCGTGGTTTCGGACCTTCGCTCGGTTTGTCTCTGCGCGGCGTGTCAGGTGGAAGAAAAGTTCAGACTCATGTCGCTGGATAAAGAAACTGTTGATATCGCGTGGGTATTGCTCAGCGCCGCGCTGGTGATGCTCATGCAGGCGGGTTTCTGTTGTCTGGAAACCGGGATGTCCCGGGCGAAGAGCAGCATCAACGTCGCCATCAAGAACTTGATCGACTTTTGCATTGCCGGGCCGTTGTTCTGGCTGGCCGGCTATGGCCTGATGTTCGGGGCCAGTTGGTATGGCATCGTCGGCACCGACAGCTTTGCACTGAGTGCCGAGAGTTCGCCGAAGTTGCTGGCCTTTGTGCTGTTCCAACTCGTGTTCTGCGGCACATCGACGACGATCATCTCCGGCGCGGTCGCCGAGCGGATCAGCTTTACGGCGTATCTGGTTATCAGCGTGTTTGTGTCCTGCTTCCTGTATCCGGTGTTCGGACATTGGGTCTGGGCGGGCACGCAGATCGAACAACCTGCTGGCTGGTTGGCTCGACTGGGCTTCATCGACTTTGCTGGTTCGACGGTGGTGCACTCGCTGGGCGGCTGGTTTTCGCTGGTGGCCGTGCTGATGCTGGGACCGCGCATCGGGCGCTTCGGCCCGAACGCTCGGCCGATTCACGGGCATGATCTGCCTTTAGCCGTGCTTGGCGTCATGCTGCTGTGGTTTGGCTGGTTCGGCTTCAACGGTGGCAGCACTCTGGGACTGTCGCCCAAGATTCCACTGATTCTGATGAATACCAATCTGGCGGCGGCCAGCGGCGGCATGGCGGCTCTGATCCTGGCGTGGTTCATCGAGAAACGCCCTTCGGTCGGTGCTTCAATGAACGGCGTGCTGGGCGGACTGGTGGGAGTTACCGCATCCTGTCACATCGTTGCTCCGTGGGCGGCTTTGGTCATCGGCGTCACTTCAGGCATCATCAGCGTGCTCGTCACTTACTGGCTGGAGCGACTGACGATTGATGATGTCGTCGGCGCGATTCCGGTGCACGGTGCTTGCGGTATGTGGGGCACGCTCTGCGTTGCTCTGTTGGCTGATCCTGCCAACTTCAGTCACGGGATGGGTCGAGGCCAGCAATTGCTGATTCAAAGTACCGGAGCCATCGCATGCTTCGGCTGGGCGTTCGGGGTGGGCGTTCCGTTTCTGTGGTTGATTAACAAGGTCATTCCGTTGCGAGTGAGTGCTCATGCGGAGCAGCAAGGGTTGAACGTCTCCGAGCACGGAGCCAGCACCGAACTGGTGGACCTGCTCACCGACATGGTGGACCATTCCAAGAACGCAGAGTTTGCGAAGCCGGTGCATGTCGAACCGAACACGGAAGTTGGACAGATCGCGCGAGAGTACAACCATGTGCTGGAACGCGTGCATCAGGAGATTGCCGAGCGTGAGCGCGCTGCAGATGCGTTGCGTCGAGCCGAAGAAAAGTACCGCAGCATCTTTGAGAACGCGGTCGAAGGCATCTTCCAGACCTCGCCCGAAGGTCGTTACTTAAGCGTCAATCCTGCGTTGGCACGTATCTACGGTTATGACAACGCCGATGACCTGATGCACGGCGTCAACGAGATCCGCACGCAGCTCTATGTGGAAGCCAATCGGCGCGACGATTTCGTGCGGCTGATCGAAGAGTGCGATGTGATTCATGACTTCCAGTCTGAAGTCCGCCGTAAGGATGGGTCGAAGGTCTGGATCTCGGAGAACGCACGTGCGATTCGGAACGAACAAGGCCAAGTGCTCTACTACGAGGGCACGGTGGAAGACATCACCGAGCGCCGCAAGCTGCTGGAATGGCAAGCTCAGACTGCGGCGGCCGATGCTTCGAACCGCGCCAAGAGCACGTTCCTGGCGAAGATGAGCCATGAGATTCGCACACCGCTGAATGGCGTGATTGGCATGCTCGAACTGCTCGCTGGTACCGGGCTCGGGCAGAAGCAGGACCGTTATGTGCGGATCGCGAAGTCGTCCGCGGATTCGTTGCTGAGCCTGATCAACGACATCCTCGACTTTACGAAGATCGAGGCCGGCAAGCTGGAGCTTGAGCAGACTGATTTTCATCTGCCGTCGTTGCTGGAAGACATCACCGAGATGTTCAGCCACCGCGCCGAGTCCAAGGGGCTTGAACTGTCGTGTCACGTGCTGTGCGACGTTCCGCCGGTTGTGGCCGGTGACCCGGAGCGCGTGCGGCAGGTCATTGTGAACCTGCTGGGCAATGCGTTGAAGTTCACCGAGCGCGGTTCGATCTCCATCAAGGCCAATCTCGTCGAAGCGACGAACGATTGCACCGCAATCCGGATCGCCGTGCGTGACACGGGGGTCGGGATTCCGTTGGATCGCCAGCATCGACTCTTTGAGGCTTTCCAGCAGGCGGACGCTTCCATCACCCGCAAGTACGGCGGTACCGGACTTGGCCTGGCGATCTGCAAGCAACTCGTCGAACTGATGGGCGGCAAAGCGTCGCTCGAAAGTCGCGAGGGCGAAGGTTCGACGTTCTCCATGATCATCCCGTTCGCACGGGCGATTAATCCCGCTCCGCGGCCGGTCGATCTGCCGAGCGACCTGCGTGGCTTGAGGGTGCTGGCTGTCGACGATCATGAAACGAACCTCGACATCTTGCGGGATCAGTTGACGAGCTGGGGTTTCCGCTTGTCGACCCTCAACAACCCGCTGGAAGTCATTCCGGCTCTACGGGCGGCTCAGCGCGAAGGCGACGTGTTCCATCTGGTGATTCTTGATCAGCAGATGCCGGAGCAGGACGGGCTCGATCTGACGAAGGATGTGTCGCGAGAGTTGTGGAATGCTGCTCCCAAGATGCTGATGCTGACGTCGCTCGACAACGAGATGAGTCGCGAGCAGATGCGCGATCTGGGACTGGATGGCTACATGACGAAGCCGATCCGCCAGTCGCGATTGTTTGACACCATAATTGACGTCCTGCACGCCAATCAGATGCCAGGTGCGGTTGCCGAGACGGTGAGTGTGCCGGCCCAACCCGTAATAGCTTCGGGGCAGCGAGTGTTGGTCGCTGAAGACAATGAGATCAATCAGATTGTGACCAGCGAGATGTTGCTGGCCGCGGGTTACGCCTGCGAGCTGGTTTCCAACGGCCGCGAGGCGATCGAAGCCTTGAAACGGAACGCCTATGACGTTGTCCTGATGGACTGTCAGATGCCGGAGATGGATGGCTTCGAGGCAACGCAAGCCATACGCAAGCTGCAGGCTACAGGCGAACTGAAGAATGAAAAGCGTGTTCCGATCATTGCACTGACTGCTAATGCGATCTCGGGCGATCGTGAACGCTGCCTGGCCGCGGGCATGGATGAATACGTTACGAAGCCGATCTATCCGGAAGCCTTGTTCAAGGCACTCCACACACTGTTGGCGATGGAGCATGTGGCGGAAGTTGCTGAGGTGGCGCTGCCGGCTTGCTGTTCAGAGATGCCCGTGGCCGCACCGGAAACTTCGAAGGCTGTAGCTCGTCCCGTTGTCACTGTGACAGACGATGAAGGGCATGTAGATCTGGTCATCAACTTTGCGACCTTGCGCCAGCGCTGTCTGCAGAAGGAAGATCTGATGCAACGTGTGCTGAGCAAGTTCCACAATCGACTCCCGAACGACGTCGCTGCTCTCACGGCGGCGGTCGAGCAAACAAAATGGGCCGAAGCCGCCTCGCTGGTACATGCTCTAAAGGGTGCAGCAGGCAATGTGTCTGCTGACCGAGTGCGGCGCTGTGCCGCTGAACTGGAAGCGACAGTGGCGGCTAAAGATGAAATCACATGCGCTAGCAACCTTGAGCGGTTGCAAGAGGCTGCGAGTTCCTTCGGGCAGGAAGTGTGTGGACTGGTGCTGAGGCATGCGGGAGTGGGGCATTCACTCGAAACTGTAGAGGCTCATTCATGAAGATCCTGATTGTCGACGACGATGACATTGCTCTGGAACTGCTTGAGAACGCGCTGACCGGAGCCGGCTACGAAGTCATCACCACAACGAATCCGCACGAAGCGCTTAGCCTGGTGCGATCGGGTGCTGTGCGTTTTGTGATCTCCGATTGGGAGATGCCGGAACTTAACGGCCTGGACCTGTGCCGGACGATTCGGAATTCGGACACGTCTGGTTACGTCTACCTCATTCTGCTGACAAGTCGCGACTCGTCAGCAGAACTGGTCGAAGGGATGAACGCCGGCGCTGATGATTTCATCGCGAAGCCGTTTCATCCTGAAGAGCTGATTGTTCGCGTTCGTGCTGGAGCGAGATTGCTTTCATTGGAGACGCGTGACGTGGCCATCTTCGCGCTCGCCAAGTTGACGGAATCGCGCGACAACGAGACCGGGCAGCATCTGGAACGCGTGCAGCATTACTCGCGTGCTTTGGCTCAGCAGTTGTCGCTCAATCCGAAATTCGCCAATCAGATCGATGCCGAGTTTATTCGTCTCATCTATCTGACGAGCCCGCTGCACGACATCGGTAAGGTCGGCATTCCGGATTGCGTACTGCTGAAGCCCGGCCGCCTGGATGACGCCGAGTTTGCGATCATGAAGACGCACACGACTATTGGCGCAGAGACACTGGCTGCCGCCGCTGAGAAGTATCCCGAGGCGCGGTTCTTGCAGATGGCTCGTGAGATCGCCGCAACCCATCACGAACGTTTCGACGGCAACGGATATCCCGAACGATTGGTCGGCACGCAGATTCCCTTGAGCGGACGCATTGTGTCGGTAGCCGACGTCTACGACGCGCTGACGTCGAAGCGTGTTTATAAGGACGCGTTCACCCATACGGTGGCGCGGTCGATGATCGTTGATGGCGCGGGAACTCAGTTCGATCCGGATGTTGTCGCCGCGTTCCTGCAAATCGAACCGCAGTTCACCGAGATTCGAACGCAGTTCTCGGATTCCGGTAACTTGCCTTCAATGACGAAGGCTGCGACGCCATCCGCGAAAACTGAGCGTGTGGCCGCGACGGTTTCTTGAATTGGTCTGGTCGCGGTTGTCTGAAGAATTGGCTGAACGCTGCGTGGAATGTCTCGTGACGGGTGCGGCGATGGCGTCGCACCTTTACGGTTCGCATCTCGAACCGTAGTTCGATCTGTTCGTCACTGAATTCCGTATCGCAGAAGCCGATTCACTATGTCAGAGCCTCAGCCCGCTCCGTCGTTGGCCAGTCATGATCCCAGCACGTTCGGCAAGTTGCCCGATCGTGAGGTGTTAGCTGCCGCGTTCGTGCGGCTCTGTGAGACCATCGCGACACTGCGTTCCCCGAAAGGCTGCCCGTGGGATCGAGAGCAGACGCTGGCCACCATCAAGCCTTATACGCTGGAAGAGACGTACGAGCTGCTTGAGGCGATCGATTCAAACGACAACGCCGCGATCGCCGAAGAACTGGGCGATGTTTTGTTGCAGGTCGTGCTCGATTCGCAGATCGCCAAGGACGAGCGGCGTTTCGACATTGTGCAGGTGATTGAGGGCATCACGCACAAGATGGTGTCCAGGCACCCGCATGTATTTGGTGATGTCAGTGCTTCGTCGGTCGAAGAGGTGAGTCAGCACTGGGACAAGGCGAAGCGGCAAGAAAAGCAAGATCGTCAATCGGTGCTGGATGGCATGCCGGTCGACTTGCCGGGACTTGCACGGGCGGCGCGTATTCAGAAGAAGGCGGCTCGTGTGGGCTATGACTTCCCCCATCGCGCGATGCTGTTTGACAAGCTGAATGAAGAAGTTGGTGAACTCGCGGCCGAGCTGTTTCCGAATGGTGAGGTGCCTCACATGCCGGCCAGCGTGGATCTGCCGCACACGCCTGATGAGCACATCACTGATCCTGAACTGTTAGGTCGCGTTGAAGGCGAGATCGGCGATGTTCTGTTTGTGATCGCTAACATCGCGCGACGTTGGGGCGTCAATCCCGAAGAGGCATTGCGTCGCAGCAATGCGAAGTTCGAACGTCGCTTTCGATACATTGAAGATCGATTGCGAGAGCAGGGCCGCGACATCCGGCATGCGACGTTGCTGGAGATGGAGGACCTCTATCAGGAAGGCAAACGCAGAGAGCGATCTCAGTCCACATCATGATGCCATCGCATCGTGATGAGGGATGCTCCGATAGATGATTGTCAACCCGCGCGACATAATGAATCCCAGCAACAGAGAAGTTTATTTTGCCGCTTGAGGACATGGACCTCATCCATACAATGCGAACCTCATCGGGCCTGACATCTCCCTCGGTCACATCTTCGAGGCATTCACATGCACGTGATTTCCCGTCGCGAGAATGAATCAGTGGTCATTGACCAGAACATCATCGTCACCGTTCTTGAGATTCAACCAGATTGTGTCCGCATTGCGATCGAGTCCCCGTTTGACGAACCATCTTATCGCGAGGAAGTGATTCACCTCGAACCGGAGTGCGTCCACTAGTCGATCGTCATGGCCAACACTGAACCGCTTCCCGAACCTCTGCCGCGCCACATCGCCATCATCATGGATGGCAATGGTCGTTGGGCTCAGCGTCGAGGTTTGCCCCGCATTGAAGGGCACCGTCGGGGAGTTCGCAGTGTGCGTGAGATCGTCGAGGCGACGGCCGACATCGGAATCGAGCAACTCACGCTGTACTGCCTCAGCAGTGAGAACTGGAAGCGGCCCGAATCCGAACTCTCCCGCTTGATGAGTTTGCTGGAACAGTTCCTGATTGAAGAGCGGTCGATGATCATGCGCGAAGGTTTGCGATTCGCGATGATCGGAAGGCGCGAGGGACTGACCGATGGCGTTTTGCGGGAACTCGATCGCACCACGGATTTGAGCCAGAAGAACTCTGGCATGCGGCTGTGCCTCGCTTTGAACTACGGGGCTCGCAGTGAGATCGCGGACGCAGTCACGCGGATTGCGGAACGCGTGGCGAAGGGCGAACTCTCGCCTGCGGACATCTCCGAAAGCCTGATCTCAGATCACCTTTACACGGCCGGTATGCCCGATCCAGACCTGCTGATTCGCACGGCGGGTGAGTTCCGTCTCAGCAACTATCTGTTGTGGCAGAGCAGCTATGCCGAGCTGTGGGTGACGGAGAAATGCTGGCCTGAGTTCCGTCGGCCTGACCTGCTGGATGCGTTGCGCGCGTTCGCCGGACGAGATCGTCGTTACGGTGGTTTACGCAGCTAGAAGTGCGTCCGGGACAGTCCGTTTCAGTCGCATCTTGTGTGCCGTTGGCAGCTTAACTACCATCGCGCTGCATCTATAGATTGAGTTTGCGAGTGGCAGATATTGGAGGCTTCTCGCGGCTCACAACACCGCCGTTCGCACCTCGCGAACGGTCGCTTTCAGGATGAAGCGACCTCACAAATTAGGTGAACCATGAAGTTGAAGCGACTTTCTCGAGCCGCCTCTGCGGTCGGACTCGGGACATGCTTGTTGGTGGTCACAACAATCTTCGCCCAGCAACTGGCGGGCCCCACGGAGGATGACTCTAAGACGGCCCAGTCCGTGGCGAAGATGATCACCCGATATCACATCAACCACAAAGACATTGACGACGCGATTGCTCCGAAGTTTTTTGACGCCTTCCTGCAGAACCTCGATCCGCAGCGAATGTATTTTCTGGCGACGGACATTGATGAGTTTGGTCGTTCCAAGATGCAACTGGACGACCAGGTGAAAGACGGAGATGTGAAGTTCGCTTACACTGTCTTCCGTCGCTATCTGAAACGCGTGGATGAACGCGCTGCGGTCGCTCATCAACTGATCGACGCGAAGCACGACTTCACTGTTGATGAAGAGTTTCCGGTTGAAGCCGGCAAGCAGCCTTGGGCAGCGACCGCTGATGAGTTGAACGATCGCTGGCGTAAGCGCGTGAAACTGGACATGGTTAATCTGCGGATTGACGGTCAGGACGCAGCAAAGATCAAAGAGCGTTTGCACAAGCGCTACAACACGCTCGCTCGATCCATTCATGAGACCGAATCGTGGGAAGTGCTGGAGACGTACCTCAGCTCTCTCAGTCACTGCTTCGACCCGCATTCCAGCTACATGTCCCCTGAGACGCTCGAAGAGTTTCAGATTCAAATGCGGTTGGCGCTCGATGGCATCGGCGCCGCGCTCCGCAGTGAAGATGGCACGACGGTGGTGGCCCAGATCGTCGCCGGTGGCGCTGCTGAGAAGGATGGACGCTTGAAGGTGGGTGACAAGATCACCGCCGTTGGTCAGGAAACCGGCGACATGGTCGACATTGTTGAGATGAAGCTCAGCAAGGTCGTCCGCATGATCCGTGGAAAACGCGGTTCAAAGGTCCGCCTGCAGGTCGCTAAGGCGGATACCGGCGAGACGGGGGTTTATGATCTGATCCGTCAGACTGTCGAACTGAAGGAGTCTGAAGTTAAGGGAGAGGTCATCAATACGAAGGGACGCACCGGACGTGATTCCAAGATTGGTGTCATCAACATCCCGTCCTTCTACCGTGACTTCTCTGCGGCCGAGAAAGGCCAGGACGACTTCAAAAGCACCGCTCGCGATCTGCAGAATGTGCTGACGAAGTTCCGTGAGAAGGGACCGGTTGACGCTCTGGTGCTGGACCTCCGCATGAACGGTGGCGGAGCGCTGAGCGAAGCCATCGAAGTGACTGGCCTCTTCATTGATGAAGGCCCCGTTGTGCAGGTCAAAGAGCCGAACAGCAAGGTTAAGACCTACTCTGATGAAACCAAGGGAGCGTTTAACGAACCCTTGATCGTGGTGTGTAACCGACTGTCCGCGTCGGCTTCTGAGATCTTTGCCGGCGCGATCAAGGATTATCGCCGAGGTATCGTCGTGGGTGACACGACGACTCACGGTAAGGGCACTGTGCAGAACGTGATGGAAGTGAATTCGTCAATGTTCTCGTTCTTCGATCGCAAGAATCGCGGAGCGTTGAAGCTGACGATCAATCAGTTCTATCGCGTGAATGGCGACAGCACTCAGAATCTGGGTGTGAAGTCGGACATCGTGCTGCCGTCAGTGCTCGATCACATGGACATCGGTGAGTCCTCCATGGAGAACGCGCTGGCCTTCGATCGGATCGAGCCTGCTGAACACGGTATGCTGGCCTACGTCAACCAGGATCTGATCTCTTCACTGCAGCAGAAGAGTCAGAATCGTGTGGCCAAGAACACCGAGTTTGATCGGGTTCGCGAGAACATTCGTGAGTACGTTGATCGCAAGAGCCGCAAGACGATCACGCTGAACGAAGAGAAGCTCAAAGAAGAGCGTGAGAAGGACAAGTCTGAAAAGAAGAACAAGGATGAGGACGAAGACGGCAATCCCAAGGCCGACGGACCTCTGTTGCCGGTGACTCCGTACAACGACGAGCTGCTGAATATCGCTGGCGATTATGTCGAGTACCTGCGGCGAGCATCGACTGCTCAACGCTAACCAGTAGCAGATTTCTTGCGTTTAACTGACGCTCACTCGTGCCATCGTCACCTTCGCGGTGGCGGTTAACGCGAGTGAGCGTTTTTTCTTGTTTCCGCCGACAGTCGGACCGTCTGTGAGAGATTGAGTCATGGATTCGGAGTTCGCTGAGCGACGCGTGACGGTGATGGGCCTCGGCTCGTTCGGCGGTGGTCTGGGAGCGGTCCGCTTCCTGGCTGAGCGAGGGGCTCGTGTTTTGGTCACGGATTTGCGTTCGGCGGACGGACTGCGGGAATCACTGTCTGAGCTCGCCGACGTTCCAGGCATCGAATACCGACTTGGAGAACATCAACCGCAGGACTTCACACAGACCGAGCTGCTCGTCGTGAATCCTGCGGTGCCGCCCCGCAACGAATACCTGCGACTGGCACGCGATGCTGGCGTTCCGTTGACGACGGAGATGAGCCTGTTCTGGAAGCGAAACCGCAGCCGAGTCATCGCGGTAACTGGCAGCAACGGCAAGTCGACGACAACTGCACTGACGCATTGTCTGCTCGAATCCTCGGGTCGAAAATGCTGGCTAGGCGGCAACATTGGCAAGAGCTTGCTGCCGCTTGTCGATCAGATTGCAGAGAGCGACTGGGTCGTACTGGAACTCAGCAGCTTTCAACTGGAGTGGTTGAATCTGATTCACGCGCGGCCTGAGATCGCGATCGTGACGAACTTCAGCGCGAACCATCTCGACTGGCATGAGACGCTGGATGCCTACCGATACGCCAAACAAGCAATCGTGCGCTGGCAGCAACCGACTGATTGTGCCGTGTTGAACAGTGATGATGCTGATGTGGTCGCGTGGCCGACGGCTGCACAGCGGACGTATTTTGGCACGCAGGCGGAGCAGTCGTCCCGCAGTCGACTGACCGGATCGATCGTCTCGCTGCATACGAATACCGCGAACTGGGAGATTGATCTGGCGACGTGCTTCAAGCTGCCGGGAACTCACAATCGCATGAACGCCGCAGCGGCCATTGCAGCGGCAAGCGCTGCGGGAGTTGCTCGCGAAGACATCATCGCCGGGTTGCGTCGATTTGAGCCGTTGCCCCATCGTCTGCAGTTGGTCGCCGAAGGGCAGGGCAGGGCCTTCTACAATGATTCGATCGCGACAACGCCGGAGTCGGCGATCTGCGGCCTGAATTCTTTCGACCGACCGATCGTGCTGGTGGCGGGTGGATACGACAAGCATGTTGATCTCGGTGAGTTTGCTACTGCGATAGCTCGGCAAACGAAGGCCGTTGCATTGTTGGGACAGACTGCTTCAGTGCTGGCTGAGGGCATCGCGGCGACTGATGTTCCGCAGCGTCCCGCAGTGTTTGTCGCTCCCTCGTTTAACGAAGCGTTTGCCTGGAGCGCCGAACAATCCGCGGCAGGTGACGTTGTACTGCTGTCTCCGGGATGCGCCAGCTACGACTGGTTCCGAAACTTCATCGACCGTGGCGAGCAGTTCGCGGCACTCGCACAGCGTTGGTGTCATGAGCAGTAACGCCGAGGATTCGCGAGCCCCCAAAGATGGTTACGTGCCGCGAAGATCTGTCGGCTTGGCTTGTCGATCCGGTGCGTCCAGAAATGCTTGAAGCATCAGGTTCGCGGCGACGCGGTCTCGGCGGATAGCACGCTTCTCTTCCGAGAGCAGTGTTTGAGTCAGGTAGGCTTGGGCAACGAGGCTCGTATGACGCTCGTCCCAATAAGCGACGGGCAGGCCAGTGACGTTGGACGCCCACTGCCCGAATGATCGTGCTTCGCTGGCTTTGGTGCCTTCATCGCCGCTCATGTGGACGGGCAGGCCGACGACAATCCCGACCGCTCGTTGTTCGCGAACGACCTTCTTCAGCCAGTCTGCATCTTCCTGAGGCCCCTGGCGCGAGTAGGTCTGCAAGGGAACGCACATAGTTTGCTCGGGAGTGCTGACGGCGATACCGATGCGCTTGGTGCCGTAGTCCATGCCCAGCAGCACGCCTTCATGTGGAACAGTCTCGGCGGCCGGCTTCGAACTCTCATCGCTCATGACCGGGATCCTGTCGGCATTGGTTCGACAAGAATGTGCTCGGCGGCCTGATGCCCCAGCGTGGTGCGGCGACTGCCGATCTCGACTTCAATTGTCCCGGCTGCGGCTTGATTGGTGATCACGACAACGGTGGCACCGAGTTCAATGCCCGTGTCGGAGAGATATCGCAGAAAGTCCGCATCCTGATGAGTGACGCGGGTTACTCGCACTTGCATCTGAGGTTCGCAGGAGACCAACCGCAAGCTGGTGCGAGACTGGCCTCGCAGCGATCCGTCCGCTCCTGGAATCGGATCGCCGTGGGGGTCGTATTCGGGGCATCCAAGAAACTCGTCAATGCGGTCGATCAGGAAGTCGCTGACCGCGTGCTCCATATTCTCTGCTTCGGCGTGAACTTGGTCCCAGGTCAGGTTCAATGTCTGCACGAGGAACAATTCAATGATGCGGTGACGACGCAACATACGCAGGGCTACGTTGCGGCCTGCTTCGGTGAGCGTCACACCCTCATACGGTCGATAGTCCGCAAGATTCGCTTCGGCCAAAGTCTTCTGCATGCTGGTGGCTGTGCCCGGCGAGACGCCAAGAGCCTGCGCCAACTGTCCGCCGGAGATACAGCGTTTTCCCGTCTGCAGTTCGATCTGCAGAATCGCCTTCAAGTAATTTTCAACAGTCAGGCTCGGCATACACTGATTTCGTGTTTGAGTTGCGAGAGAGCACTGGCAACGGACGCGTGATTTCTACTCGTCCTGATCTTCGTCCGCGTTGAGGTTGTTATCGTCTTCGTCGACAGACTTGGATCGCGTCTTCTTGCGGGCCGACGCCCGGCGAAACACCGCGACAACGTCATCGATCGAGACCACGAACAGCTTGTTGTCGGATTCGAGATCAACCGGAATCGCGTTCTTCGGATGAAACAAAACCTTGTCGTACTTGGCGATGGGAAAGTCCGAATCGTTGGCGATCTGCGCGCTGATCTCCACCACCCGACCCGTAATCGTGGGGATCTCGGCCTGGTCGGGCAGCACGATGCCGCCTCGAGTTTGTTGTCGGCTTTCGTCCTTCCGAATCAGGATGCGCTTGCCGATGGGCTCTACATATTCAGAAAAGCTCATGAGTTGTTCTTGTCCGAAGATCATTCAACCAGTGCTGTGATTGTCCTGGAACGGTGATGTTAAGGTGGCATTGGCATCTATGCCTAGCATCTCAATTACGGTGAGAGGAACTTGAACTCATGCTGCGGACTCACCACATTGCCTGATGCCAGCGGGCCAGCAGCGTGGCGTTGATGGCTTCATCTTGAGAGTTCAATCAGGCGGATATTGGTATGCACGAAGGACTTGTCCTGCTCAGCGGTCGCGCTCACCAGACGTTGGCCCAGCAGATCGCGCAGTACCTCGGCCTGCCGTTGGGAAACGTGAATCTCGGCAACTTTCCGGATGGTGAGATTAGTTGTCAGCTCAACGAGAACATCCGTGGACGTGACGTTTTTCTGCTGCAGCCCACCGGTCCATCGGTCAATGACAACCTGATGGAGTTGCTGGTCATGATCGACGCGTGCGTGCGGGCGAGCGCTGAACGCATCACGGCGGTGATTCCGTACTTCGGTTACGCGCGTCAGGATCGCAAGGATGCCGGGCGTGTCCCGATCACCGCGAAGCTTGTCGCCAATCTGATCACGAAAGCCGGCGCGACTCGTGTGCTGACAATGGACCTGCACGCGGCTCAGATTCAAGGTTTTTTTGATGTGCCGGTCGATCATCTCTATGCCGCGCCGGTGCTGGACGAATACTTCAAGGCGCTGAGGATCCCGTCTGAGCAACTGGTGATCATCAGCCCGGATGAAGGCAGCATCAAACGCACGTTGCAGCATGTTGAGAATCTCGGCGGACAACTCGCAATTGTTGACAAGCGGCGGGCCAACGCGATGGAGACGCATCAGGCGCATCTCATTGGCGACTCGATCGAAGGTAAGACGGCGCTGTTGTTTGACGACATGATCTCTACGGCCGGTTCAATCGTCGGTGCGGCGAACGTCGCCAAACGCTACGGGGCGAAAGAGGTCTATGTCAGCGCGACTCACGCGGTGCTGTGTGGCAACGCGGTGCAGAAGCTGCTGGATTCACCCATTAAAGAAGTGGTCGTGACGAACAGCTTGCCGATTCCTCAAGCGGAAATGCCGCCCAAGTTGAGGATCGTGTCGGTGGCTCCGATGTTGGGCGAGGCGATTCGTCGCATTCACCGCAACGAGTCCATCAGTCGTCTATTTGATTAGTCGAAGAGTTCGAGGTCCTCATGTTCGCCCCGCGAGTATCGCTGAAGACGCTGGCTTTGCTGTCTCGCGATTTGGGCACGATGCTCGAAGCAGGCGTGCCGCTGAAACGCTCGATTGAGCTGGTCAGCAAAAAGGCCAATCACGCGCACACGCGAGCTGCTCTGAAGGATGTTCTGGAGCAGGTGATCGAAGGCACGGATATCTCGACGGCGCTGCGTTCGCACGGCGAGTTCTTTCCGACGCTGTTCATCGACATGACGTCAGTCGGCGAAGAAACGGGGGCCTTGCCCGAAGTGTTGCTGCACTTGGCGGAACACTACGAAAACAATCAGCGACTGCGGAACGAGACGATCTCATCTCTGGCGTGGCCCGCGATTCAGTTGTTTCTGGCAATCTTCGTGATCGCGTTTCTGATCCTCGTGCTGGGATGGATTGCCAGCAGCGGAGCAGGGGGAGATCTGACGCATCTGACCTTTGGATTGTCCGGGCCGAGTGGCGCGGCGATCTGGCTGCTCTGCACGTTCGGAACTCTTGGCGGGCTTGTCTTTTCCTGGATGGCCATTCGTCGCGCGCTGTCGGCTAAGCTGATCGTTGACCCGATTCTGTTGAATGTTCCGGTTGTCGGAACGTGCATGCGCTCGTTCGCGATCGCGCGATTTTCGTGGGCCTACTTCCTCACTCAGCAGAGTGGCATGACGGTCAATCGATCGATCGAAGCAAGTATGCGAGCGACCGATCATGGTGCGTTTATTAACGCGAGCGGCGAACTGTGTGCGGCGATTCAAGAAGGCGCGACGGTGACGGAAGCGTTTACAGCGACACGACTGTTTCCTGACGATTACCTCGCCATGGTTTCCGTGGCAGAGGAGTCTGGCACCGTGCCTGAAGCTCTGAAGCGACTGAGTCCGAAGTTTGAGGAGAGCGCACGCCGCAGCTTGAAGGCTCTGACCCGCACGATTTCGGTTGTGGTCTGGCTGACGCTGGCGACCTTCGTAATCTTCTTCGTGTTCCGCTTCATGCTGTGGTACATCGGCATGATTAGCGACGCGGCTTCCGGGAAGTTCATGGAAAAGTAAGCTATGCAGACGTGATGGTCTCGGACTGTAGCAACCTGCTCGTGGAAACTTCCGATAAAGCACGCTGCTCAATAGGTTTTCGTTCGCAGGCACCCCGATTCATTTCTTAGAGACACTGATCGCACCGCAATGATCATTACGATCGATGGACCGGCTGGAGCAGGTAAGAGCACGACCGCAAAGGGACTCGCCCAGCGTTTGGGGTTTGAGTTTCTCGATACCGGGTCGATGTATCGCGCCGTGGCATGGGCTGCGTTGTCGCGTGGTTTGAAGCTGCAGGACGAAGTGGGTGTCGGAGCAGTGGCGACGGGGATGATGCTGGAGTGGCGTGGCACCCAACTGTTCTGCAACGACACCGATGTCACGACTGATATTCGGCAACCTGAGGTGTCAGCCGGAGCGTCCGTTGTGGCTGCGAACCCCGAAGTTCGTAAAGCGATGGTGCGGCTGCAACGCGAGGCTGCGATGGGACGCAACATTGTTACTGAAGGGCGCGATCAAGGTTCGGTGGTGTTTCCCGATGCTGAGTGCAAATTCTATCTCACAGCGGACCCCACAAAGCGCGCCGAACGTCGTTTGCGCGAACTCGAAGAACGCGGTCATCCGAGCACACTGGATCGAGTGCTGGCGGAGATCTACGACCGGGATCATCGCGACAAGACCCGCGCGATCTCTCCCTTGGTGAAAGCTACGGACGCTATCGAAGTCGACACGTCAGGTTATTCACAGGGCGAAGTCGTCGATCGTCTCGAAGAGATTGCGCGCGAAGTGTTGAAGGTTCGGTAGCACATGAGCCATCGGACGCATGCGCCGGTCGTTCACGAAGCGACGGAGATAAACTTCACCGGCACGTGTTCTGTCAGCCAGACGTTGTTGGCGGACAGAAAGAACTGATAACCGAACCGCGCCATTTCTCCCGAAAGCACCGTCAACACGACTGGCTTGCCGTGACGTTGACCCACGTTGGTGGCCGTTGCTTTGTCCTGCGAGAGATGGACGTGCTGTCGATTTCCCGAATGTAGTCCCTCGGCTTGAATGCTTTCGAGGAATCTCGTTGCGGTGCCGTGATACAGGATTTCTGGCGGTTCAGATGGCGGCAGCGCGAGGTCGATCTCGATCGAATGGCCTTGGCTGGCTCGAATTCGCAGGCCGTCTTCGCTGATGGCAAATCGCTGCTTGTTGTTTTCGGCAACCACTCGATCAATGAGTTGCCGTGATAGTCGCTTGCCTTTCGCGTTGGCCAGCTGAATCAGTTCGTCGATGTCTGCCCAGCCGTTTGAATCCAGCTCTACCCCAATCTTTTCCGGTTGATGCCTCAGTATCAGGCTGAGGAACTTGCTTATCGTCACAATCTGATCCTTCATGGATCACTTACTCCTTGTGTTCTCACTTTCATCATTTTTATTTATTGGCTGCAGAATAGCGGTTGTTCGCTGTGAAATCGACATTGAGGAGAGCAGTGGTCCTATGGCGAAGGTTGCTGACGAGCCTTGATGAAAGCGTCTAGGTGCCGGATGTAGTCCTCGGTCAGCCAATTGTTGTGGCCGGCTCCTTGGACAAGCACCAGCGTTTTAGGTTCATTGGCAGCCGCAAAGAGCTTCTCACCGAGGGCTAATGGGATCGTGCTATCCGCTGTGCCATGACTGAGCAGGACTGGTGCGCGGACCGAGCTGATTGCCTTCAAGGAATCCAGCTTGTTCTTGGGGACCAACCAGGACAGTTTGGAATAGTGATGATCCGCAATGTCTCGCAATGACGAGAATGTACTCTGCAAGATGAGGCCTCGCGGCGCGGACTCAGCGGCCAGTTGGACGACGATGGCGCCTCCGAGTGATTCGCCCATCAGCAGCATCTCAGAATCTTTGACGTTCGCGAGTTGGCTGAGGTTCTTTCGCGCAGCCTTGGCGTCGTTGATGGCTCCTTCAACGGTCGGAGTGCCCTCGCTGCGGCCGTAACCGCGATAGTCGAACAGGAAGGTCGACACCTGCAGCTTCGACTGCAAATACTTGAGCCATGCAGCGCGGGAGGCCAAGTGGCCACCATTTCCATGAGCCATCAGGATCGTGGCTCGTGGTTTCTCGCTCGGGCAGTACCATCCATGAAGTTGCGTTCCGTCGTCGCTCTTGAACCAGATGTCTTCGTACTTCAATCCCGACGGATTCCAATCTCCGGCGGGATACTTCGAGGGAAAGAACAGCAGCAGTTCGTCAATGGAGCGAATGGTCTTGTCCTCTGCGCTGGCCGGTGCTGAGACATCCTGAGCGTGGCATTGGCATAAGTGGAGCACACCGATTGCTGCGATCAGCAGGGTGATCGTCAGCAACCACGGTGACGCCTTGTTTTTGTCTCGCATGGTCCGCACGTTCTCCCGATGGCGCGATCGTCGAGGTCGGTCCCTCGAATTGATTCTAGCCATCAGCAGGCGGGGAGTAGATGCGAATCGTGCAGTTCGCCTTGAGTGGTCAGCGATGTGTTCGAACAATACGGTTGCAATATACTGCGTCTTACGACTTCATCTGACAGCCTGAGGTGCTGAATGATTGCTTCTGTTGCGTGGCTCCGCGTCCGCGTCTTGGTTCTCTCGGGCGGCTTGTTGAGTCTGTTCGCTGCGGGATTTGGCTTAGGGTATGCCGATGCTGCGGACGTTGAGATTGCTCAGATCGAAGCGGATTATGGGCCGGAGATTCAACCGCTCATCAAGGCTTACTGTGTTGAGTGTCATTCCGCGAAACGTGCTGAAGCTGATGTTGATCTGACGGCATTCGCGACATGGTCCGAGGTTAAGCAGCAGCCGGAGGTCTGGATCAAAGTCGGCGAGATGCTGGACAGTGCACAGATGCCGCCGCGCGATGCGAAGCAACCGAGTCCTGCCGAGTTCAAGAAGCTGCAGCAGTGGGTGCGCGGTTATCTCCGAGCTGAAGCCCGCGCTCGAGCAGGTGACCCGGGTCGAGTGGTGCTGCGTCGTTTGAACAACGTCGAGTACACGAACACGCTCCGCGATTTGACGGGTTTGAAGTCGCTCAATCCAGCGCGTGAGTTTCCGATCGACAGCGCTGCTGGTGAGGGCTTCACGAACACGGGCGGAGCACTGGCGATGTCTCCATCGCTGGTAACGAAGTACCTCGACGCCGCAAAAGAGGTGGCTGCTCATGCGGTATTGCTGCCGGATGGATTTCGGTTTTCGGCGGCTACCTCACGCAGTGACTGGACGAACGAAACTCTGGCCTCCATTCGGCAGTTCTACGGCCAGCACACGTCGGCTCAAGGTGGTACGCAGGTCAACCTGCAGGGGATTGTGTTCGACACGAACGGCGGCGGACGGTTGCCCTTGGAAGCCTATCTGACTGCGACATTAGCCGAACGCGACGCTTTACTGAGCGGCTCCAAGAGCGTTGATGCTGTTGCTCAAGAGCGACACTTGAAGGCGAAGTATCTGAGGACGCTCTGGCAGGCACTAACCGGCAGTGAATCTTCATTGCTGCTGGATGGCTTACGAGCCCGCTGGAGAAACGCGAAGCCGGGTGATGCCGGGGCGCTCGTGGCGGACATCGCACGCTGGCAGCAGGCACTGTTCCGCTTCACCAGCGTGGGCCACATTGGCAAGGTTGGTGGTCCCAAACGCTGGCTGGAGCCTGTTTCGCCGTTGACTTCGCGTCAGGAGATTCGCCTGAAGTTACCGGCCGCGACGGAGTCCAATGAAGTCGTGCTGTCGTTCGTGACTTCGGATCTCGGCGACCGTAACGAACACGATGTTGTGGTCTGGCAACAGCCGCGACTGGTGGCTCCGGGGCGGCCGGATTTGCCGCTCAGCGAAGTGCGTGAGTTGACTCGTGACCTGTCCGCTCGGCGTGTTGCGATCTTCTCGAAGACAACTCAGTTCCTGGCCGCTGCGGCTGAGGTGTCAAAGAACAGCGATGCCGTCGATGTTGCCAAGCTGGCTGCGCAGTTTCAGGTCGAAGAAGAGCCTTTGCGGGCGTGGTTGGAGCACTTGGGAATTGGCGGCGCGGTGAAGATCACCGGACACTTCACGCAGAAGTTTTCAAACGCCTCAGGCTATGACTTCATCAAAGGTTGGGGGCCGGGCGAGACGCCGAATCTGGCGGCGAATTCATCGGACCAGCATGTGCGCATTCCCGGCAAGATGAAGCCGCACAGCGTGGCCGTGCATCCCTCGCCGACGCTACGAGCGGTCGTGGGTTGGCAAAGTCCGGTCGCTGCGAAGCTTAAAGTGGAAGCCTCGATTGCGCACGCTCACCCCGAGTGTGGGAACGGCGTGACGTGGTGGCTGGAACTCCGACGCGGAGCAACCCGGCAGCGGATGGCTGGCGGGATTTCTCAGGGCAACAGTGTCGCGAACGCCGGGCCGATTGATAACGTCACTGTGCAACAAGGAGATGTCGTATCGCTGGTGATCGGGCCGCGTGACGGGAACCATTCTTGCGACCTTACGGCTGTCGACCTGAAACTCACAAGTGCTGGTGAGCAGTCGCGTGAATGGGACTTGGCGAAGGATGTGTCGAGCGACGTGCTGGCAGGCAATCCTCACGCGGATCGATTCGGTAACGCGAGCGTCTGGCACTTCTACACCGAACCGGAAACTGGCAACGCGAGCCAGGGAACTGTTATTCCGACGGGTTCGATTCTCGCGAAGTGGCTGACGGCAACTGCTCCCGAGGAACGTCAGAAGCTGGCTGCGGAACTGCAGTCACTGCTGACTTCTCCTGCGCCTCAAGCGAAAGATGCTCCGGATACCATTCTGTATCGCCAGTTGACATCGCTCAGTGGGCCGCTGTTCTCTCGCGTGAGAGCAACTCGCAAAGCGACAAACGCAGCTTCGAACCCAGCGCCTTCAACAGCTCAGTCTGATGCCGAGTTGTTTGGCCTTGACTCTGCAGCTTTCGGCAAGCGTCCTGATGGTTCGGAGATTGACGCGGCCAGCTTGTGTGTTCGAGCACCGTCGGTGGTCGAAGTTCGCTTACCAGCGGATCTGGTTGCTGGGTGTGAGCTGGTTACCGCAGCCACTCTCGAACCTCTCACCGGCGCCGATGGCAGCGTTCAAGCTCAAGTCGTGATCGGCAAGGCGATTGCGGCTCCGCTGCAACCGGGGCAGCCGATCATTGTCAGCGAGCAAAGTGCTACGCGGCAGCGCATTGATAAGTCGCTCAATGAGTACCGTGATCTCTTTCCTGCCGCGTTGTGCTACGCCCGCATCGTCCCCGTGGATGAGGTGGTGACGCTGACCCTCTTCTACCGTGAGGATGATCATCTGCGTCGGCTGCTCCTGGATGACGCTGAGGCAGCGCAGTTGGATCGGTTGTGGGATGAATTGCACTATGTCAGCCACGACGCGCTGACGCTCGTGGATGCCTATGCCCAGTTGATGGAGTATGCCACTCAGGACGCAGATCCCAAGGTGTTCGAGCCTTTGCGGAAACCGATTCACGATCGAGCTGCGGCTTTCAAGAAGCGGCTGGTCGAGACCGAGCCCCTTCAACTGGAGAAGCTGATTCAGTTCGCAGCCCGCGCCTATCGGCGTCCACTGACAGAGAAAGAAGTTGCGAACTTCAGGAGTCTCTACGGCAAGCTGCGCGGTGAAGGGCTTCCGCATGAAGATGCTTGGCGATTCACGTTAGCTCGCGTGCTGGTGTCTCCGGCCTTCCTCTACCGAGCTGAGAAGCCGCGCCCCGGCACCAGCCCAGGTGCGGTGTCGGACTGGGAACTGGCAAACCGGCTCAGCTACTTCTTGTGGTCCACCATGCCCGATGCCGAACTGCAAACGCTGGCGGCAGAGAACAAGCTGCACGATTCCGGCGCGCTGGTGGGCCAGGCGCGGCGCATGTTGCGGAACGGCCGGGTTCGTGAACTCTCCAACGAATTCGCCTGTCAGTGGCTGGGGGTCCGTACCTTCGATTCACACAGTGAGAAGAGTGAGCAAGTCTTTCCGACGTTCACTCAGATTCGTGGTGACATGCACGAAGAATCGGTGCGGTTCTTTGTGGATCTGTTCCAGCGCGACGGTTCGATTCTGGAAGTGCTCAACGCGGATCACACATTCCTGAATGAGGCGCTGGCGAAGCATTACGGGATTCCCGGCGTGACAGGACCCGAATGGCGGCGAGTCGACGGCGTTCAGAAGCACGGACGCGGTGGCATCCTGACGCTGGCCACAACGCTGACTCAGCAGTCGGGAGCTTCGCGTACGAGTCCCATCTTGCGTGGCAACTGGGTTGTTGAGACCTTGCTCGGCGAAAAACTTCCGAAGCCTCCCAAAGACGTCCCGCAGTTGCCCGAAGCAGAGACCGACACGGAACAGACGGTGCGGCAACTGGTCGAAAAGCATCGCAGCGTTGCGGCGTGTGCTCACTGTCACGACCGCATTGATCCGTTAGGCTTCGCGTTGGAAGGCTACGACGCCATCGGCCGCAAGCGTGAGAAAGATCTGGGTGGGCGGGTGATCGACGTCGGCGTTGAACTGAAGAACGGAGTGAAGTTCAGCGGAGCGGATGGTTTGCGAGATTATTTTCTGGAGAAACGGCGTGACGACTTTGTGCATCACTTCTGCCGTAAACTCCTCGGTTATGCTTTAGGTCGAACCGTTCAACTGTCCGATGAACCGCTGCTTGAAGAGATACAGCAGCATCTGCAGAAGAACGACTACCGTTTCTCCGTGGCAGTCGAAAGAATTCTGGTCAGCCCGCAGTTCTTGATGACTCGCGGAGCCGATTTCAATTAGATGAATTGCCGCGTCCTCAAGTTCAACTCACGCACTTAAAGCCCCTGAGGGAGCTTCCCATGCAGAATCAATTTTCGCGTCGAACATTCTTGCGTGGTCTGGGCGTCACGATGGCGCTGCCGTGGATGGAATCACTGGCCGTCTGGGGCGACCAAACGACGGCGAAGGTGAGCGGTTTTGCCAAGCAGTCCAGCGAAGCTCCGGTGCGGCTGGCAGTGCTCTTCGCGGGTAATGGCTTCCACAGCAAAGAGTGGTGGGCGAAGGGCGAAGGCAAGAATATGGAACTCGGCCAGGTGCTCGCGCCTTTGGCCGACTTCCGCGAGAAGCTCACCTTCATTCGCGGCCTCTATAACTCTGAGGCGTTGAAGGGCAACATTCATAGCTCGCAGACGGGCAACCTGCTGTCTGGTGCTCCTTTGGCTGCGGGCGGCGAGATTCACTCGGGGACCAGCGTCGATCAACTGCTGGCGCAGACGTACGGTCGCAGCACGAAGGTGCCCAGTCTGGTGTTGGGCTGCGAGCAGTCGAATCCGTCGGTTCATAAAAACTACTCGATGATCTACAGCTCGCACATTTCTTGGAGTTCGCCGACAACGCCCACGCCGCTGGAACTGTATCCGGCTCTGGCTTTTGACCGACTCTTCAAGGACGAAGTACAACGCGGCGACAAGAGCGTGCTGGACGCGGTTTTGGACGATGCTTCCAGTCTCCGCAGCCAGATCAGTTCCGCGGATCAGCGGAAGTTGGATGAGTATCTCGACTCCGTTCGCGACGTCGAACAGCGAATTCAAAGGGCAGGGCAGAGGGGCGAACTTCAAGGTTGGCGCCCGACGCTCGACAAGCCCAACATGCCGCGCCCGGCGGATGGCATTCCTCAGAACATCTCTGAGCACATGAAGTTGATGTGTGACATTCTGGTGTTGGGCTTTCAAACGGACGCTACCCGCATCTGCACGCTTAAGCTCAACAACGACCATTCGTCGTTGCGCTTCCCACACTTGAACGTGGACTACATGATCCATCACCTGCTGTCGCACTCGGACGGTGCGGACTGGTTGAAGGTGAATCAGTTCTTCACCGAGCAACTTGGTTATATCGCCCGCAAGCTGGATGCGATCCAGGAAGGCGAACGCACGGCTCTCGACAACAGCATGCTGATGTTCTGCTCCAGCATGATGACGGGCCATCACGATGCCTCTCAACTGCCGGTTGTGATGCTGGGACGCGGCGGCGGCAAGATCGCTGGCGGCAAGGCCTACGACTTCATGGGCCAGTCGAATCGTCAGATTTGTCGTCTGTACCTGACGATGATGGATGCGATGGGCGTGAAGCTCGAGAAGTTCGGCGATGCGACGGCACCGT
Organism: Planctomycetaceae bacterium; assembly: GCA_021732995.1. Classification (GTDB taxonomy): domain Bacteria; phylum Planctomycetota; class Planctomycetia; order Planctomycetales; family Planctomycetaceae; genus AM-0621. The sequence continues at coordinate 124,935 of JAKFWA010000086.1, forward strand.
TGAGTCTGTCGTAGTGAGCTGCGATTTTCGCTTACGGAGAAATCAGGGCGACGCGTACATCCATCACGTTGGTGTGCGTGGGGCCTGACTTGAGCAAGCCGCCCGCCCTGGAGAAGAACTCGTAGGCATTGTTGATGGCGAGATAGTCCTCGGGGACGAGGTGCTGGTCTTGAATGGACTGCAGTACATCCGCGTCCAGCCACGCGCCCGCAGCGTCTGTTGGGCCGTCTTCGCCGTCCGTGCCTCCGGACAGAATAGTGATCTTTCCCCCCGCACTCGATTGGCTGATCGAGCCAGCGTTCAGAATCTCAACGCACGCAGCCAGAACCAGTTCCTGATTGCGGCCACCTTTGCGCGGTAGCTTCGTTTCTGACAGCCGCACGGTTGGTTCACCACCACTAATCAGGCAGAGTGGTTTTCCGGATGCGACGACCTCCGCTCGTGCGGCCAAGCATTGGCGTGCGAGGTCTCGTCCGATTTCTGAGGCGATTCCACCAATTCCCACGCCGATGACGCGGACATCGTAGCCCAGCGAACGAGCCTGCTGTTCTGCGGCCGCGACCGCGACAGCGTTGTTTCCGATGACGTAGTTCTGGACGCGATCAGGATCGATTCGCGGTCGTGTGTTGCCGGCACTGGACGCCTCAAGTGCGATCTTCTCGTTCAGCAATTCCAGCACGGCCTTCGGCGTATTGTTGAGACCAACAATACGCTTCAGGATGTCGAACGCCATCGCCGGTGTTGAGTCATCATCAACGGTCGGTCCTGATGAGATGATATCCAGCGGGTCCCCGATGACGTCCGAAATGATCAGGCCGATCATACGACCTGCTTTCAGTGCGCGAGCGAGTCCGCCTCCCTTGATTAGCGAGAGTTGTTTCCGCACGGTGTTGAGTTCATTGATGGTTGCTCCGCCTCGTGACAGCAGTCGCGTCACCTCTTGTTTATCGTCGAGTGAAACTCCGAAGCAGGGCGCGGGCAGCAGAGCGCTCCCGCCGCCGGAGAGCAGGACGAGGCATAGGTCATCATCCCGCAGACGCTCGACAAGCTGCAGGATCTTGAGTGATCCACCCACGCCTTCGACGGTTGGCTCGTTGACTCCGGCTGGTCGAGCCGCATGCAGGCGGATGCGTCGCAATTCGCGTGCGCAGTCGGCGGGAACATTTACCCATCCGATAACTTTGGCATCGACCACATCAGCGCCGAGCACTTCCTCCACAGCGGACGCCATGCCCGCTCCGGCTTTGCCGGTGCCAACGACCACAATGCGCTGCAGGTCGCTCAGGCGAAAACGGTTGCCGCAGACGGTCAGTTCATCTCCCTGACGTTGCAGGACATTTTTTACCAGTTGCGATGATGACACTGCGTCAACGGCGGATTTCCAGATGTCTAACGCGTGAGCTGTCAGTTCAAGCATTTCGTTTCGAAATTAGTCAGATGATGGGAACGGTGCGTCATTGAAGATCACTTGCCGTACTTGAGATCCCAGCCCGGCAGCGTCACCGATTCCTGGGGCTCGACAAGTTTGCTGTAGAGCTCCGGTCGGCGAGCTTTGCGGTAACGCCAACCGGAAGACTGCTGCAATGGCTCGGGAGTCAGCAGGGCCACAACGACCTCGTCCTCCAGCGTGTGATTCTGAGCCAGTACTTCACCGAACGGGTCGAAGATCATCGCGCAGCCGGGTTTGATGGTGTCGTAATCGACACCAATCGGGTTGCTGAAGACGGCATAGACTCCGTTCTCCCACGCACGGGCCGGCAGCCAGCGCAGCAGCCAGCCACGCCCTTTCGGCCCTTCGCACTCCTGACGCAAACGCACAGGATCGCGATGTCGATTCTCCCACAGCTTCTTATCGATCAGACCTCGCCCCGGCATCGGTGAGGGCAAACCGCACGTCACGTGCGGCATGAAGATGATCTCGGCACCCATCATCGCCGTGATGCGGACGTTTTCCGGCAGGTTGTTGTCGTAGCAGATCAGAAACCCGACGCGGCAACCGAGCAGGTCGATCACGTTGTAGCTGTCGCCGGGTGTCAGATACTTATTCACAAACGTGTGCAGCTTGCGATACTTCGTAATGAAGCCATCCGGGCCGACGATCGCGTAGGTGTTGTAGAGCTTGCCTGCGGAGTCTTTCTCGAACAGACCCGCCATGACGACGACTTTGAACTCGCGAGCGATCTCGATCAGCTTCTGCGTCGATGGGCCGTCCGGCACGGGTTCGGCCACGTCCAGCATCTGCTCGTAGCTCAGCGGCTGCACCCACGTGTAGGCCGGAATGCAGCATTCGTGGAAGCTGACGATCTCTGCACCTTGCTCAACAGCGTTCCGGGTTAGCTCGCGAATGCGACCGAGATTGAAGCTCTTGTCGTTGTCTCGATGTTCGAACTGAGCAGTCGCGACGCGAATATCTCGCATGGTGATTCCCTGGCTTGAGGACGACGACAACACGGGGCTGTCGTAGAGAGCCCGATTAGCTGGTTGCTTACCTTAGAGGACTCGGGGAGCGAACAGAACCAATGCTGTGCCGCGCGTGTCCTGCGATTGCTACGAGCAACTTAATCTTCCCTTTCTTGCGTGAAGGAACCCGATGAAGCCAAGGCTGCTACTGGTTGGAGAGTTCAATCCCGAGCTTGAGCTTCACGCGGCGACGAATTCCGCCATCGAACACGCCCGTCGTGCTTTGAATGTCGATTTGAACTACGAGTGGATGAGCACCAGTGATTTCGCTGCAGGGTCGCTTGCAGGGTATTCCGGAGTCTGGATCGCACCCGGCAGTCCATACAACAGCATGGTGGGCGCGTTAGAAGCGATCCGTATTGCTCGTGAGCAACGTCTGCCTTGTCTGGGGACTTGCGGTGGGTTTCAGCACATGATTATCGAGTACGCTCGCAACGTGCTGAGTTTTCAGGACGCTGACCACGGTGAGTACAACCCGTATGCGTCGCGTCTGTTCGTCTCGCGCCTCGATTGCTCGCTGGTCGGTCGCACGTTGGAGCTACGTTTCGAGCAGAATTCATTGGCGGCGAGACTGTATGGCGCGACCAAAGCACAAGAGCAGTACTACTGCAACTTCGGCGTGGAGCCGAGCGCTGTCCCACTGCTTAAGCAGGGACCGTTGCTTGTCAGCGGATCAGATGCAGAAGGCGAGATTCGCGTCATCGAACTACCGCAGCATCCGTTCTTTGTGGGCACTTTGTTTGTGCCTCAAGCGCGGTCGACCTCTGCCAACCCGCACCCCATCATCACGGGTTTCGTCAGGGCGGTTATTGGTCGTTGCGAGGCATAACCTGCGAGGGAAGACGCAAGAACCGGTTCCGCCTGAGGGCACGAGGCCGGAAGGTTCTCCTTGGCGGCAAACTCCGCGAAATCGTCAAACTTTGAATTCGAGAGTGTCGATGACGGATGCAGGTTGAACTTGCTCCGTCGCAGGGACACTCGAATTGACCGTCAAACCGCATTGTCAGTCTCTCTATTTTGCCGCTCTTGCCGTTTCATTGGTTGCATTGGCGACTTGCACAGGGTGCACGCGCGCTTGGTGGCGAGAGCAGGCGGATTGCGAAGTTGAAGTCGCGATTACAGAGAAGTTAGGCTATCTGGAGAGGCCAGCTTTGGCCGTCGAGCCGGACTCGCGGCTGGCTGATCCCTACTTCGCTGATCAGGAGCCGATGCCGCCAGACGACCCGCAGTCTCACGAGCTGATGCACGAGGTCGATGGCCATAAGGGCTGGAAGCACTGGCACGACAATGGTGACGCTCCGGCGGTAGACCTCGGGGCCTGGATGGATTCACTGCCGCGCGATGAGAACGGCGATGTCGTGGTGAACCTTGCCGATGCCGTGAAGATTGCTCGTAAGAATTCGCGTGAGTATCAGACGGAACTCGAAGATCTGTATCTCTCGGCACTCGACGTCACCTTTGAGCGTTTCCGATTCGATACTCAGTTCTTCCTGGGGAACTCGACGCTCCAGACATTCGATGGCCCGGTACGGAACGGGCCGCATTCCAAGAGCACGCTGGATGTCACAACCTCCGCCCAGATGCAGCGACTGACCGGCAGCGGCGGCGAATTGGTCGTCGGACTGGCGAACTCACTGGTCTGGGAGTTTTCTGGCAAGGGTTCTGACAGCTTTGGCTCAGTTCTAAACTTCAGTCTCGTGCAGCCGCTGTTGCAGTTCGGGGGACGGGCTCGCGTGCTGGAACAACTGACGCAACGTGAGCGCACTTTGCTGGCCAACGTGCGGCAGATGGAGCAGTTCCGGCAGGGTTTCTACGTTCAAGTTGTAGCTGGCAGAAACTCGGGCGATGGTCCGCTCCGTCAGGGAAATGTCGGACTTGCGGGCCTCGGTCTGATCGCCGGTTTACCGAGCGGCCGCGCCGGAGCTGCGCCGGTCGGCGGGTTTCTCGGTGTGCTGCAGGAAGCTCAACAGATTCGCAATCGCGATGCCAACCTCGTGGCACTCCGAGACAGTGTCACTCAACTGGACGCCTATTTTCAGGCGGGCCGTATCCCCATTCGACTTCAGGTCGATCAAACTCGGCAGGCTTATTACAACGCTCAGAGCAATCAGTTGTCTTCACGAGCGGGTTATGCCAGCCGACTTGACGCGTTCAAAATGTCTCTGGGACTGCCGCCCAATCTCCCGCTGAAAGTGCAAGATGCTCTCATTGACCGTTTCAATTTGATTGAGCCTGCACTGACAGAATTACTCAATGAATTTAACGACATCCTGGATGTGCTGCGTGCGACGTCCACGCCAGTGGAAATGATCGGTTTGCCTGAGCGTGTTGCTGAGTTGCTACCTTTTGAAGAACGACTGACGTTTTATCTGGATCAGACAAGCAAGGAGCTTGAGCAGGTGGAAGCGGCGTTGCCGCAGCGAGACAAGGAACTGCGACAGCTTCAAGTCCGCGTTGATCAGAACGACCACAGTGTTGATCGAGAGTTATTTGATCCGGCTCTGCTCCGCCGGCGAATTGCCGAGCATAAGCAGCGTTACAAGGACAATCGAGCGGAAGTTGCTACGCAGTTTGCAAACATCAAGGCCGTCAAAGCTGAGCAGATCAAAAACGAACCAGCCAAGGCCCGCGAGACCTTGGAGGATTATGCCGTCAAGCTCTCCGGAGTGATTTTGGATTCAATGCTGACTCAAGCCTCGGTGCGATTGGAAAGTATCGGCCTGATGCCGGTTGATATGCAGGAAGCTACGGCAGTTGAAATCGCCCGCTGCAATCGCCTTGATTGGATGAATGCGCGTGCGAACCTGGTGGACAGTTGGCGAAAGATTGAATTCGCGGGCAACGCTCTGCAGAGCAATCTCAATGTGCTGGTGAGTGGCGATATCGGCACTCGCGGCGACAATCCGCTGGATTTCAGTGGTGATGATGGACGCCTGAGATTTGGTTTCCAGTTTGATAGCGCAATTACACGCTTGGCGGAACGCAATCGCTACCGCGAGGCATTGATTGATTATCAACGAGCCCGTCGGTCTTACATGCTCTTTGAAGATCAAGTCAGTCAGAGTCTACGCAATACATTGCGGATTATTGATCTCAGCCAGATCAACTTTGAGATTCGTCGCGCCGCATTATTCATCGCGATTTCACAGGTATCATTGGCGCGCATGAGACTGAATGAGCCCGCGAAAGCTGCTGGCGTCCCCGCAGCGGTGTCGCCGACAACCGCCCGCGACCTCGTTTCCGCATTGAATGACTTGCTCGACGCGCAGAATGACATGCTCAACGCGTGGGTCAGCTATGAAGTGCTCCGCATGCTGCTGGACTTTGAACTCGGCACAATGTCGCTCAGCTCTGAAGGTATGTGGGTCGATCCGGGCGCGATCCCTTCCGTCAGTGCGGCGCCGGACCTGGCACCGCCGCTGATTCCACCACCAGTTCCAGCGGGCGAAAACATGGGAAAGAAGGTGGTTGTGCCACCTCAAGAGATCCAACCAGCAAGCGGCTGGCGAGCGACCGCAAAACCAGCATCGGCAGTCCCATAGATTTCTTCAACAGCACCGTTCGGGTTGTTGCCTTTCGCTGCTTTCGCTGCCTTCGATGCTTGGTCCGAGTTACGCCTGGATCGCACACTGATGCAGCGGGTTGAGGCGTCGACCAACCGGTTTTGACATGACTTTCAAGTGCCGGAAACGCCCCGTGTTTCAAAATTCGAAGCTACTGTTGGCACTGAAGCATTCCTGTGCCTAACATCCGCCCGCACGCTCCGGAAAGGTGGCAGAGCGGTTGATTGCACCGGTCTTGAAAACCGGCGTTGGGTTTGCCCAACCGAGAGTTCGAATCTCTCCCTTTCCGCTTTCAGAAGCCCCTTGAACCTCAGCGTTTTCGCTGTCTTTCAAGGGTTTTCTGTTTTTTGAGTCGAGGTTCGTTCGCGTCTTCTGACCTTGGCTGAGAGTGCGCGGAAATGGGCGGGCACTTCCGGTAAGCAGAACGGTAAGACGTTTTGCCTTCGTCAGCCCGGGGCCACAAGTTCCTGTAGCGCTCAGCGTCTGGTGCTCGCTGTCGGGGCGCTTGGACTGAATCGGAATTGGTGGCATGATGTCCACTTCCGTTGACTGGTCATGCAGACCGGCATGGGTGTAACGCCCAAACGTGAGTTCGACAGTTGAGTCCGGGACAGTCTGTGCATCGCCTTTGGGAGAGGCGACAAAACCCCCGAGACGTGACAAGTACGCGAACTCGCGGTGAGCAGCACGCGGCTCCCCGTCTAACGACCACGTCATAGTGAATATGCGTTATTGTTTGGCCGCTTAGGAATACGCACACGTGGCCACTTTTGTCTTATTGCCAGAAAATGACTGGACAAATGAATTAAGGCCGATAACTTATCAGACGCTCATTTGGATCGCATGTTCCGTAGGGCGCATATGCTCCGAAGCTCGGAGTGTAGCAGGTCAATGAGCGAGGATATGTGCTGTTTTGCTTGACGCGGACTTTCCTTTGGGCTGAGGAGTGGTCGTCATGCGGGATTGCGGTGGTTACCGAAATTGCTGGGGACGCGAACTTCTCTGTGTTCGCCACGCTGTAATTCCCGGCGTATTCGCGCATTGGTCGCGTCCTAGATGTTGCTCGAAATGCGATTGCGCATTCAGGAATGTGCACCCAGCGAGGTTGGCAAAACTCGTTAATTGAATCGCATGCGTGATGCTGTTCCCGTCGAACGGTAAGCGGGCAGATCTGGAGACGAAGGCGGTCGCCGAACAGCCCGCATGTGGTAGATCGACGCTATCTATACGTAAACGCGGCGCACTGCAGTATTCATTCGAGAGCTGCGGCTGTTTAGATCTGAAGTCGGAAAGATTCGGCTCATACGGAGTTGGAGAACAATATGCTGCTCGCAAGTTGGCTCAAGAACTTGTCTCGGCTCATTCGTTCTAAGGCACGCACTCGCCGTCGCAATTTGCGGCCTTTGGTTCCTCCGATCGAGTCGCTTGAGAACAGGTCGTTAATGTCGGCGGTTGTCGTGTTGCTCGCGGTTCCTGAGGGGCTCATTGAATTGTCGGATGACTTATTTTCGGACAGCTTGTTCGAGGCTTCGCGTGCATCGGTGGTCTTCTCTAGTGTCAAACCGAACGACCGGACGGAATTAAAGGGCTAAAGATCATGACTGCAGAAAGACTGAAGCTGTCGCGGCCAGATGACACATCGGTAGCGGACGTCGCAGTACGTACGAAGGTCATGGGAGTCTTGCGGCCGACGCGTCGACTCCTGAGGAGACTACTCCCGTGCTCCTGCCTGAGCACGACATTAATTTGCTATGTCGCTCTCATGAGTTTGTTTTGTGGCGGCTCTTTATTGGCTCAATCAACACCTCTGAAGAAGGACTCGAAGCCAATCACCTTTGAGGACGCCGACACCATCAAGGTGCTGGACCGATGCTTCAAAGAGTTTGCTCGGATCAAAACCGAGTTCAAGGATCGTCGTGACTACGAGGCGGAGCGCGATGCTAAAGCTGAAGTCGCTGTTCCCGCGTGCGAAGAACTTTGGACGCTCAGCCAGTCGAAGCGCAATTCAGTCACTGAATTGGAATGTCTCGCGGGCATCTTGCGAATCGAGCAGGAGGCCTCGCTGATTCTCGGTAAGGGTGGCTGGATCAAGGACAAGGCGCTTGAACGTCTCTCCGAAGCCTATGTGGATCATCCTCGAATGCGTCTGGTGGTTGGGCTCCTGATGCGGTCGTCTTTGATGGAGAGCGCCGGTCTCTTGCAGGACATCATCGATCGACATCCGGACTCGGCGACTCGGACACTGGCTGGTTGGTCATTGCTCTATGCCGGTGCTCTGGCCCCGAACGCCAGCTTGACGGGAGTCGATCGCGCGGTACTCATTCAAGTCTGCGACATGTTGACGCGCAACATTGCTGATCTGTCGATACCTCCTGAGGCGGCACTGGCTGCGATCAAACGGGCTCGCACAAAGATGGAGTCACTCGATGTTGGATGTGCCGCGATGGAGATCGCCGGCAAGTCGCTGGGCGACAAGCCCGTCAAGCTTTCGGATCTGCGCGGCAAGTGGGTCGTCATCAAGTTCTTCGGAGGCCAAGGTCGGCTGGCACCGTTGGATCGTGAGGCGCTGGCTGCTGTGCGGGAGCAAGCGCAGAAGGTCGGAATGAAGGATGTCGCCGTGCTCGGAGTCACCGGACTGTCCCCTGCCGCGGCTCAGCAGGTGTTTCCGAAGACGGATGGTTGCCATTGTATCGTCGGCGAAGATGGTGCCCGTGCCATTGTCGACTGGCAGGTCGATCGCCTCTTCATACGCGGGGCGACCTACATCGTTGACCGGCGTGGAATCATCACCCATGCCGATCCCTTCCGTCCGATCGCTCCTGAATTGGAATATGCCCTCTCGAAAGAGGGCAATCGGGTGAAGCTGCTGGCTCAGGATCTGTTGGCGACGGGCGCCAAATGGCAGTTCTGGGATCAAGGTGTTCCGCCCGCCGCCGATTGGAATCAGCCAAGATTCTCGACGTCGAATTGGAAAAGCGGATCGTCACCCTTGGGCTACGGGATTCCGGAGGTAGCAACTCAGATCGCCCCGCAGAAAAAAATGAAAGCCGCTCCGGTGTGCTCATGGTTCCGGATCGAGTTTGATGTCAAAGCCGCTATTACCACTGCGCGTTATCTACTCACCGTCAGAGCCGACGACGCTGCCGTTGTGTGGCTGAACGGAGTCGAGGTCGCGCGGAGCGAACTACTGCCCGATAGCACGACGGATCAGACTCCTGCTCGGGAGTACGCGGAGACTTATGGTGTGGTCGCGGCGGCCAAGCATTATCGCATCCCTCGCGAACTTGTTCGCCCGGGCCGCAACGTTCTGGCGGTCAGGCTGCATCAAGCCAAGTGGAGCGGAATGGATGCCTTCCTGGATGCGACGCTGACTTCGCAGTTTCCTGATCCCGGTCAAGTGCCGTCTACCGACTGGGATCGCCAAGAGTGGGCTCACTATCTGCAATGTCTCGAAGAGTTGACCGATTCTGAGCGCCAGACGTTGCAACAACTCTCCATGAACCAAGGCATCAACGAGTACGTTCGATACTCGGCATTCACCACGTTGGTAGCTGCGGGAGCGCGGTCGGGCAAACTCGTCGACAAGCTGCCGAAAGGTATGGAGGGGGAACAACGGAGATCGCTCGAGTATCAACTCAAGGACCTGGTTCCGATTCCGCACGAATGGCGGACATCAAAGCAGACCGCACTCAATCTCTTACCCCGAGCGAAAGCCGTCACTCATCTGTTGCCGCAGCGCGGCGATGTGTGGTTCACGCGAGCGCTGCTGAATTACCGAGCCGGTGAGCTTGCGCAGGCCAAGGCGGACCTCGAAACCTCCGTCAAGCTGGAGCGAGACCTCAAGGCGTTGCCCCAGCACTCGTTGAGTGTGCTGATTGCTCACGGGCTCAGTGACAAGGCGGCTGCTCAAAAGGCCTTCGAAGCAGGGCAGCAATTCCTGAAGGGTCGCGACGAGTGGGACATCCGCCGGCACGACGCAGCCTTTTGGCGCGAGGCATCGGCGGCTATAGGCCAGTGATTCAGCCTGACAGCAAGTGGTGCCGGCCCACTTGATTGAGGAATCGTGGGCGGTGACGACAGCAGATTTGTTGGCGGGTGGAACGCTTGCTCGGCTCGTGTCAGTTGGATTGCCGAATGTCTGCCCGTCGTTGCCGAGTTGCAAGATCGTGTCGTCCAAGTCGCCGAGCGCGACTGGCGTGCTGTGATCCCGGGCGGACTGGGCGATGTACTAGGTCGAGACCTTCTCCAACTGTTGCAGCGCGGTGCATTGCAGCCGCTGCCTGACTTCACCCTCGATCGAGGGCGATTGTCCAACCCCGAATGTTGATGAAGTCGGTTAGCTCAAACTGGCTCGGAGCCGTAGTCATTCGTCAGCTTCTTCGGCTGTCGCAGGAGCGAGTTGTGGTAAGTCGAACGTCTCATGCAGGTATTTCCAGTCCTCTGCGGCAGTCGTCTTCAGGGCCGAGGTCGGAGCGTGGGACGTCACGATGAGCCGCGCATCATCGGCTCTCGCAGCCATGCACAAGGCATAGATGTTTCGGAGCCAGCAACGTTGATACTCGGCGGTTTGCGGCGACAGCTTGGTCAGAACCCGTTCGTAGAGCTTCGCGGCTCCGTTGAAGTCGTGATCGGCCAACGCAAAGTGGGCTCGATGAGTCAGCACCTGCGAGTTGTCTGCTTCGCGTTCCATCAGTTTCGCCACGGCGGCTTCGTGTTGGTGACTCGAATTCAGAGACCACAGCACTGGCGTGCGCAGTTTCGTTTTCGTTTGCAGATGATGGATCGCCGCGAGGCTTCCGAACCGCCACTCGCTCATGCGATTCGGCGGCACGCAGTTCAGGTCGTGGATGTAGTTCCGCTCTTGAAAGTGCGGGGATGCGGCGTCAATCAGATCTTTAGGCCAGACGCCTCGAATGTGCTCGCTCTTCTGGAAACGTTCGCGAGCGGAGTCGGACTTCAGCCACCCGACGTAGTCGGCATCCTTAAACACCACCTTGTCGGTTGGCGAGATGCGTTGCGGGTAGTTGTCGACGACGGGTTCGGTTGTGCTCAGCCATTCGGTGAGCTGGTCACGGTCAGCAATGAAGTAGGCGCCGAACTGCTCGGGACTCTCGAATGCCAGTCCGCGCAGCATCGGCCCCACCAGTGGTGAATCCCACTGTCGTCGGAAGCGGGCAACATCGACTAGAGGATGAGCCCCCCGGATGCCAAACAACATCCAGTTATCGCCGCTTCCCACCCACACCGAGCCGTTCGTGAACACATCGCAGAACGCTCGAATAATGGCACGGCCATCACCGGGGCTGATGTCATGATACGGAACCCAATAGGTCACCATGCCGCCATCAGCCAGTCGGTCGTGAATCAATTGAAAGTATTCGCGAGAGTATAAATTCACGATACCCGCCCCCTTGGGTGGCGGCGGTTCGCTGGTGATGAGGTCGTAGCGCTCTTCGGTCATCTGCAAGTGAAAGCGTCCGTCTTCGATGTGCACTCGCACGCGAGGATCTCGCAACGGTTGCTCTACCGGGTCGGGATAAACGACCTCATTCAGGTCAAGGATGTCGCGCGAGATATCAACAATATCAATGCTCTCCAGCTCTTTGGTATCGGTCAGAGCTTTTGCTGTAACGCCGCATCCAAAGCTGATGAGGCAGGCTTTGCGCGGTGCCGGGTGCAGGGCAACAGGCAGGTAGGCGTACATCCGCATGTATTGCTGGCACGTCGGGTCAGTGGCCGACATCGAGTGCGTGTTCGTGATCAGTCGGTGATACAACGGCTGATCCAGCAGTCTCGTTTCCGCATACATGAGCGTATCAATCGAGCCTTCACGCAGCGCGACGATTTTCGTGTTGCGATTGACGTATCGCGACGCCACCTTATCCAGCACTCGCCGTCCGATTCCAACTTCGTGAATTAGAAAGGCGGTTAACAATACGACCACAACACTCAGCATCAGCCGATTGCGGCTGGATGGCTGCCCAGGCTCTTCTGGCGAGACGCAGAGCACCGCCACGACCGCATACAAGAGTCCCAGCAGGATCAGCGAGTTCTCCATCCCGAGGAACGGCAGCAACACGAATCCGCCCAGCAACGCGCCGACGGCCGCGCCGAGTGTGTTGCACAGGGTCAATCTTCCAGCGGTAGTGGATTCGGATTCCTGCTCACGACGTAGCGCTTGTCCGATGAGTGGAAACAATGCCCCCGACAAGAGGGAAACGGGCAGCATTACTGGCAGCGCGCGAAAGAACGTTGACCAGCCCTCCAGGTCGCTGCCCCAGTTCCCCTTTTCACGCACGGTCATCCACGCGGGAATGGCGTAGGTCAGCAGCGTGAGCAGCGAACTCGCCAGTGCCAGCCACGGCACCAGAGCCGGGGCGCGCGCTGAACGAGACAGCCGGGATGCGATCAATCCGCCGATCGCAATTCCCGCCAGCACGATGGCCAGCATGACGGCAAAGACCCGGCTGTTCCCGAAGTTGAACAGCACCATGTAGCGAAACCAGACTACCTCCAGAGCCAGCAGAATTCCGCCACACAGAAACGTGGCGAGATAGAAGCGAGCTTGCTGGAAGCGACTAATGGCTGGCGTCGCGGAAGCTTCAGCGGCGTCGAATTTCTGCGGATGGTCCGACGATTCTCGCTTCAAGCCGCCGCCGAATGCGATTGCCGCCAGGCCCGCAATGAGGCTGCAGGCACCGGCGGTGAATCCCGTGTCGCGAAGTCCCAGCGTTGGAATCAGGAACAATTCGCAGCCGAGTGCTCCAGCCATCGCGCCGAACGTGTTGCACGCATACAGCCGCCCCAGTTGCTCGCCGAAGCGCGAGTCGTGAGCGGTCAGTCCCGACACCATCAAGGGCAGCGTCGCCCCCATCGCGACGGTCGGGATCAGCATCAATCCGAAGCTCACCGCCAGCCGCATCGAGTTCAACAACAGCAACTGATCAGCGTACGGTCTCAGCACGGGCACCAGCCACGAATTCAGGTGCGGGAAGCCCAACACCAATCCCACGCCCACAGCCCCGATCAGCACTTCCAGGATGCCGTAGACTCGCACCGGAAACCGGCAACGACGCCCGAACAGTCCGGCCGCGAGATTCCCGAGCGCCAAGCCAGCCATGAAGCTCGCCAGCACCATGCTGCTGGCCCACACGCTGTTGCCCAAGACCAGCCCCGCTTGTCGAAACCACACGGTTTCAAAGACGAGCGCTGACATGCCCGAGCAGAAGAAGACGAGGTAGAGCCACCAGAACCGTTGCATTTTCCGCGAACCGTGCGAGCCGAATGAGTCGATGAGACAGATCATCCTCAGGGACGTCAGCATACGTCTCAAGGTCGCTTGAGCAACCTCGTGTGTAATTCGCGGAATCGGCAGGTCGTACGACGTAACAACCTTCCGAACTGTCATTCCAACGTTCGATTTGACACGTAACGCCGGAAGCCGTCGCAATCGCGTCACGATTCGCATTTGGTCGCGTATGTTCACTTTGAGGTGCGGCTGGGGAAGCCAACCTCAGCGGGTTGGCCGGAGCCGTTGCAGGCATGCGCAGTTCGCGTGCGTCGCGGGAGAACTTGGCAGGTGACACCGTCTCCGTAAGCGACTGAGGTCGAATGTGCCCGATCTTTCCGGTGTAACCGCACAGAAGTGGCACCTGCATGGCTCGTGCACGGCTCCGCCATATGTGTGCTCCTTTCAAACGCTGGTCGAAGTTTGTCCGTGTTAAGTCAAAACCCTTGCATCTGGTTGATCGGTTCGTTGGTATCCCACGCTGAATACCTCTAACGCTTGTGGGTTTGGGGTGTTTGGTTTGTTCGCGTTAACAGTCGGGCCATATGAAGGGTGGAGAAGTGCAACTGACGAGCTGGCTTCAACAGATTGTCGACCGATCCCGATGCAATCGCCTTGGAAGGCGAGCTTCTGCTCCTCAGCGAACAAGAGCTTTGGCGATGGCTCAGCGGCGATTTGAGTGTCTGGAAATCAGGGCAGTGTTGGCCTCGGACTTTGGTGACGCGCCCGACACGAGCCCCGGAACAGGTGCGGGGAACTACCAGACGCTCTCGGCGCACAGCGGACCGAGTCACGTGATCGACGCGACTCAAACCAAGCTCTTCATGGGAGCCCGCGTCGACAGCGAGGCGAATGGTCTGCAGAACGCGAACGCCATCGGAGACGACGTTGCCACGCTGCCAGACGATGAAGACGGTCTGGTTGAGCCCGCACAGGATCTGCTGCTAACTGCAGGTTCGGTGCCCACGGTGCGAGTGAGAGCAACCAACACCACCGGAGCCGCCGCAACTCTCTACGGCTGGATTGACTACAACCGGAACGGCGTGTTTGACAACTCCACCGAGCGCGCTTCGGTGTCCGTGCCCAATGGATCAAACAAGTCCACGTTCACGTTGGCTTTTCCCACGGTGCCCACGAGTGCCGACGGTGGGGCGACCTTCGCCCGATTCCGACTGAGTGCGGATACTGCTGCTGCAAATTCAACAGGGGCAGCTACCGGAGGAGAGGTCGAAGATTACAAAGCCTTTGTTTTTGAGCGCGGTGGCGGGGTTGTGAATGCTCCCAGCACGATCGAGATCTCCGACGGTATCAATGGTGGCCCAACCCTTGAGCAGTTTTCACGTTTTGGATCCTCTGCCGCAGCGATTGGCGACCTCAACGGTGACGGTGTGGTGGATCTGGCAGTAGGAGCAGACAGCGACCCGACGTCCGATGGGAGCTACATTTATGAAACCGGAGCTGTATATGTGCAGTTCATGAATGCCGACGGAACGGTGAAAACTGTTTCGAAGATCGGTAGCGGCATCAACGGTGGACCTGTACAGGAAGATGGCGGCTTCGGTAGTGCGATTGCGCCGATCGGGGACATTGACGGTGATGGGACGCCTGATATCGCTGTAGGGGCACCATATTTCTATACCGGCAGTTCGACTGGTGCTGTTTATGTTCTGAGATTGAATTCAAATGGGACCGTCAAGAGTCACTCCATGATTCCGAGCACCGCTGCGAGCCTCAATGCCGGATTCGGGAGTGCACTGGCGGCCGTTGGTGACCTGGATGGCGATGGCGTTACGGATTTAGCTGTCGGCGCCGATTTTGAAGACTACCAAGGCGCCGTCCATGTGCTGTTGCTGAATTCCAACGCAACTGTGAAGGCCGATACTCGAATTGGCTCTGGTGAAAACGGCGGGCCAGTGTTCGAGTCGGGTGCAGCGTTCGGTACCAGTGTGACGTCGCTTGGTGATTTGAATGGCGATGGTATCACCGACATCGCGGTTGGTGCTTCTCGTACCCAGGGTGGCGGAGAAGTGCACGTCTTGTTTCTCAACGCTAACGGCACCGTTAAGAACAGTATTGAACTCGCAGATGGCGTGAGCGGAGTGCCGGATCTTGCCAATTACGGCAATTTTGGGGCTGCAGTATCGTCCTTGGGTGATCTGGATGGAGATGGTGTTACCGATCTTGCTGTCGGAACGAGCTTCGACAGCGATCCAGGCGACGACCAGTACCTTTCAGGTTCAGTAAGCGTCTTGCTGTTGAACGCAAACGGAACCGTCAAAAGCAGCAGCAAGATTACACGCGGGTTGAATGGAGGCCCGACGTTTACAGATGAGATCGACTTTGGAAAGGCAATTGCGTTTCTGGGCGATTTGAACGGAGACGGAGTTGGCGACTTGTTTGTCGGCGCACCGTTTGGTCTCACGCTGGATGAGTACAGTTCGGGGGCGGGTTACGTCTTGTTTCTCAAGGACGCCGCTTCCAGCAACGCGCCTACGATCTCTGCGATTGATGACGTCACGACTTCTGCCTCCACTGCCACGGAAGCACTTGAGTTCACGATTGGCGACCTGCAGACACCGGCAGCCAGCTTGACGCTGAGTGCAAGTTCGTCGAACACAACGCTGGTGCCGAATCAGAATGTCACGTTTGGGGGAAGTGGCGCAAATCGCACCGTAACCGTAACGCCCGCTGCGGATCAGTCGGGAACCGCTACGATTACGATTACCGTTACCGACGGGCAAGGTTTGACCAGCACCAGCATGTTTGATGTGATGGTCACGTCCAACGCTGGTTTCAGCTTTGACTTCGCCGCTGTTGGAAGCAATTTGCACCCGACATTGCGTTACTTCGGGCAAACATCTCTGAGTGCGGCGCCGTTCCAGATCATTCGTTACGGCACCATGACGTTGTCGGGCATTACCGGATTTCCTCAGACTTTGGCGGCCGCTGGAAACAACCCAGAAAACATTACGATGGAGTTTGGGTCCAGGAATCCTGCTGCCCCTGTGGAAGTCGTGACTTTGGATACGTTCGATAATGGATTGTCGGATGGGCTTGGGAATCAGACTTATAGGGCTAATGGGCAACTTACTCCTGCGAACGCGCAAACTGATATTCCGACGATCACCATTTTCAACAGCGGTGTCGCGGTTGCTCAAGCCAAGTTTCTTGAGCTTAGTCTGGACGTAACGACCAGCGGAACGGTGACTTCGCAGCAGAGTCGTATTCAAGTCACTCAGGCGCTCGGAGCCGACCCGACGATCTACAACGAGATCATCGCGAAAACCGGGAACGGTATTATTCCGATCGGTCTCAATGTCTTTGATTTCGGCGGGGAAGTTAGTGGCTTTGGTGACGCAGAGATCTTCCGTTCGTCGGGGCAGGGGCTGGCCGGTTTCACACTCGTCGATGATTTTGGTGACAGTATAGGGACGGCATCTAGCTGGAATCGTCAAGCGGATATCAAGGGACGCCTTACAATTAACGACGACGGTGACTATTTCGCCGTTAGCCTCCAGGCGGGGCAATCATATACGTTCCAGACGATCCTCAGAACGCTCGGTGACTCTAGTCTGAAGGTTCTGAACTCGGCGGGAACTGAAATCGCCTACAGCGATGATGTCAGCGAAACCGACCTGTCTTCGAAGGTGGTTCTGACGCCGACCTCTTCTGGAACCTTTTACCTTGTGGTCGACGGCTTCGGTGGGCAGGGTAGTTACACGCTGAAGCAAGTTGGTGGTGTTGTAGCGCCCACAGTCGCGGTCAACATTGTGGACGCGTCATTGAGCGATTCTGACAGCAGTTCTTCGGTGACGTTTACCTTCAGCGAGGCCGTGAATGGCTTCACGATCGCCGATGTGACGGCGGCCGGCGGAACGTTGTCCGGCTTTACGGGAAGTGGCAGCAGTTACTCGGCGACGTTTACTGCTACAGACGGCGTCGCAACGACCGGGTCCGTGTCGGTTGGTACCGGCTACACGAACGGAGCCGGTACGGCGGGGACCGCAGGCTCTGATACGGTCACGATCGATCGGCTGAATCCGACGGTCACAGTCAACATTGTGGACGCGTCGTTGAGCGATGGTGATAGCTCATCATCCGTCACATTCACGTTCAGTGAAGCCGTTACCGGTTTCACGGTGGCGGATGTGACCGTGGCTGGCGGGACGCTTTCGGCCTTCGCCGGCAGCGGGTCGAGTTATTCAGCGACCTTTACGGCGACAGACGGTTCCACGACGACGGGCTCTGTATCTGTCGGAACCGGCTATACAGACGCCGTCGGCAACGTTGGCACAGCGGGGTCTGATACTATCGGCGTCGATCGGGCCAACCCCACGGTAACCGTGAATGTCGTTGACGTTTCGCTGAGCGACACTGATAACAGCTCTTCAGTGACGTTCACGTTCAGCGAAGCAGTGACCGGATTTACGGCGGCAGATGTGAGCGTTGCTGGGGGGGCGTTATCAGCGTTCGCTGGTAGCGGCAGCAGCTATACGGCGACTTTCACTGCAACGAATGGCGTCGCAACTACGGGATCCGTTTCGGTCGGTACGGGGTACACGGATGCCGCTGGTAACAGCGGCGGAGCCGGTTCGGATACGGTTGTCATCGATACGTTGAACCCCACCGTCACGGTGAACATCGTGGATACGGTGTTGATAGATGCCGACAACGCCTCCGTCGTGACGTTCACATTCAGCGAAGCCGTGACAGGCTTTACCGCCGCCGATGTCACCGTCAGCAGCGGTACGTTATCGGCGTTCAGCGGAGCTGGCGCGAGTTACACAGCGACTTTCACTGCCACCAACGGCGTGGCTGCAACCGGATCTGTCGCAGTTGGTACAGGCTATACCGATGCTCCCGGGAACGTCGGCGTTGCTGGGTCTGACACGGTCACGATTGATACGACTGACGGCGTGGATGTCACGATCAATCTGACCGGGACGCAGAAGGTTGCTGTGCGGAGTGCCGCTACGAATCTAGAGGTTCTAATCGACGATGTGGTGGATACATCTTTCTCAAAGATTTCTGCGGCATCGGTTCAAAGTATCACCGTTGTTGGCGGAACAGGCAGCAACTTGATCGATCTGAGCAACGTGGGGCCGACTGCGTTCTCTCGAACCGGAGGTGTCGCAATTGTCGTTCAGGCCGGAACTGGAAACGACACTGTGATCGGTAGCCAGTTTGGCGACCAGATCTTTGGCGAGGACGGTAACGACTCGCTGAGTGGCGGAATTGGCAACGATACGGTCACGGGCGGCGCCGGCGTTGACAGTCTGTCTGGCGGTGCAGGCACTGCAGATACTGTGAGTGAATCTACTTTGACCAATATCACATTGAGTGCGACAACCCTGACGAATGGCACTGGAGGATCGACTGAAGTTGATTCTTACGGCGAGTTTGAGCGAGGCATGCTGCTGGGTGTGGCCACCGCAAATGTGTTAGACGCATCAGCGGCGGGGATTCCGGTAACGCTGTTCGGCGGCAACGGCAACGATTTGCTGATCGGCGGAACTCTGGCCGATAACATTGATGGCCAGGGCGGTAATGACACGGTTACGGGCAACGGTGGGGCAGACTCGTTGATGGGGGGAGCAGGCAACGACACCTTGCGGGAAACCGTCGACCAGGATCTCACGCTCACTAATACCACGTTGACTGCTTCTGGTAATACAAAAGCGACCGTCGTCGACAACCTGACCACCTTCGAGATTGCTGAAATCAGCGGTGGAGTCAGTCGCAACAAGATTGATTTAAGCGGCTTCACTGCGAGTCTTGGCACCACGATCAACGGTGGCGGTCAGAGCGACACCATTATCGGATCCCCTGGGCCAGACGTCATTTTCACGCTGACCGGCAACGATTCGATTTCGGGGTTGGGTGGCGCTGACGTGATTGTTTCCGGCAACGGCAACGACACCATCAGCGGTGGCGATGGAGCCGACAATCTCAACGGTCAAAACGGCAACGATCTGGTCCTGGGCGACGCGGATAACGATGTTGTCGTCGGCGGTGCTGGTATCGATACCCTCAATGGTGGGGCAGGTAATGACTTCGTCGCTGGCCAGGCCGAGGCCGGCTTATTGAGCGGCGGTGAGGGTAACGACACCGTGCAGGGCAACACCGCGAACGACACTTTGAATGGTGACGCTGGTGACGATCGTCTCTTTGGATTGCAGGGCGACGACGTCCTGAATGGCGGCGATGGAGTGGATTCGCTGGTGGGAGCGATTGGTAACGATTCTCTGAGCGGCGGTGCTGGGACGGACACTCTGCAAGGTGACCTCGGCAACGACACACTGGATGGTGGTGCAGATTTTGATCGTATCAATGAGGTCTTTGATACCAACGTGACGATTGTGGGTATCGCCGTCAGCACGACTGCATTTGGAAATGATTCGGTGGTGGCGATCGAGCGCATTCAGATCAGCGGCGGACCAGGTAACAACCTGCTGGATGCGCGGCTGGCCACCGTTCCCGTCTTCCTTTCGGGCGGGCTTGGCAATGACACCGTTCTAGGCGGTTCGAAGGCGGACGGCATCGACGGCGGTGATGGCGATGACGTGGTCTCTGGCGGAGCAGGAGGGGACATCATTCTCGGTGGCGGCGGTTTCGACTATTGGCTTGAGAAGGCAGATACCAATTTCACAATCACAGGCCAGACCGTTTCCTCCGCTGCAACAGGTGGCGAGACCGTGGCTGATGCTGAACGCATCGTGCTGATCGGAGGCAACAGTGCGAACACGCTTAATGCATCGGCCGCGAGTGTTCCTGTCGTCTTGATTGGCGGCACCGGAAATGACACCCTGATCGGGGGAACTTCTGCAGACACGCTTTCGGGCGGCAATCGCAATGATTCCGGGGTCACAGGTGCTGATGGTACTGACTCGCTGGACGGCGGTGGTGGTGCGGATGTCCTGGAGACCGATGCTGCTGATGCAATTGTGTCGGGCGCAGGTGATTCATCCGTAGCCAACGTGTTTGCGACTCTGCCTGCCTGGATTGATGCCCTCTGATCGCTGCTGGTGTTTCCTGGAAACATCTTGGGCAGCGTGACGGCTGTCACTGTAGGTCTTCCATTGGCTCCGGCAGGCGACGCCAAGGATGTTGGGAGCTATCGCATGGATTGCGGCGCTCGACGCACGCGTCATGGAGTTGATGACGGTGTTGTCCTACCTCCAACGCTCATGGTTGAAGTGATTAGCGGCTAGTGCTGATTGGACTGCGTTTTGATTGCGCCTTGATCGAGCACTCGATCAAGTGTCTGAAACAGGTGCTCGATTTCTTGATGCACCTGCGGAGTTTGAGAAATCACAATCAAGGTTTCCGCAAGCGCTCCATAGGTTCCTGAACCTGAGCCGTCCAGTTGCCACTGGCCGCTGGTCTCTTCCGTGATGGCTGACATCAGCACTGCCGATTTCACTTTCCTCGCCACGAATGATCGAGCGTCATAGATCTTGGGGACGAGACGCTCATTGACGACATCTTTGCTCGTTATGACCAGCACGCCCTGGTTGACGAATGAATCCAGCCCGAGCGGTTCCAGAATGGCTCGCAGTACGACATGCGCCGATGTTGCCTTCAATTGGACGGTGACCGGCGCGTCGTTTGTAATACCTGTTTCCTGCAGTCTGCGCTGATCGATCAGCACGTTGCACTCCAGTACGCCGCTCAAATATTCCGTCACCTCCTTGAGAGGTGCCTCCATGAAGTTCACGTCGATGTGATTGCCCAGCTTCTGCATTATATGAGCGGTCTGAGGTTGCGGGTCTTCGAATGTGTTCAACGAAACTGGCTGCGCAAGCGGCTTGGCAAAGCCGGCCTCGATGGCTTTCAAGAGCGATTCGATTTGCCAGTGTGCCGCCAGCGACTGCCGAATGATCAGAACATTATTCAGGAGTTTGAGCGTGCCGTTTCCGTCGCCCTGGGCTTCCCAGCCATTGACGTGAGACCAGATCAACATCTGCAGAAAAACTTGTTCAACGCTGGGCGAGGGCATGATCCCGAAGCCACCGGCACTGCCACCAAAGCCTCCGCCTCCAAACTGAGTCAGAGACGCGGGGCACAACTTGGCGGACGTAGTCAGCAGGGAAACTCCGTCCTTGACCGAGAAATACCCGCCACCGCCACCCATGCCTCCCATTCCGCCGCCGCCAAAACCACCGCCCATCCCGCCGAGCGGGATGTTCTTCAGCGCTTCCGCGGTTTGAGCCTGGTTCAGGTCATACGTGTAACGCATGCCGGGCAGGATTCTCCCGACGGGATAGAACCGTGTCACCAGCCGTCGTTCAGTGACCTCGTGGTGAGTGGTTAAGACGACGCGCTGATCATCAAGGGTCCATGTGAATTGGATTGCGTCGGCTGTGAAGTGCAGGGCGGTTGAAATGGGCACTGCAGTCAACTTCAGGCTTATCGGGCTGTCCAGAGGGACCGCCTCGTCAGTCAGGCGAACTTTGTCGGCCACTATGTCAACGCCGCTGACCTCGCTGAGAAACAGGAGGGCATCGCTGAGTGGCGTCTCTTCAAAGTTGATGTCGGTGGTTTTCTCCAATGCGGCGCGGATCTTGAGTTCTTTGGCCAGACCGACGTTGGTCTCCGCGAACGAGTCCATGCCAGCGGCTTTGAGATCGACCAGTTGAGCTGGGCGTTTCACTTCAACTACTGCTGCCGTGGCGCTCGGTTCTGTCGTCGCCAAAGGCGTTGTCGAGGCCTTTGGGCGTTCGGTAATGCGGGCGACGACTGTGTCGCCACGCTTGAGTTCAAACTTGCTGCGGTCGATTTGCAGACTGTCGGCGTCGCTGATCAATTCCAGTTCGTATTCGCCTGCGGTGACTCGTGTCTTGTAGGAGCCGTGAGTGACCTCCATCTGCTCCACGACCTTGCCTGACTTCTTCAAGCGAACTTCGACACCGTCTTTCAAACTTTCGACAACGAGTTCGCCGTTATTCGTCGTGATCGTGATGACGACTCCGAGCGCAGCGAACAGGATCAAACTGAACAGCGTGAGTGCGACCTTCATGCCACGTGATCGACGGATTGGTGGGCTGTTCCAGGCGGGCTGCATGGAATGGGCGGGATACTCCGCCAACGCGAACTGCTGAGCGGTTGGCGGTGTCGAGGCGGCCAGAATGGCTGCCGTCCGGGGTTCGGGTAACGAACTGCGATCAAGCGTTTCTGCGAAAGACAGAGCCGTGGCACGTGCGGCTGAGGCTTGTTGCCACAGTGCACTCAAGTTGTGCGCCGCACACCACGGAGCAAGTTTCTCCGCGAACTCGTTCATCGACGAGAACCGTGCTTCAACTTTTTGGCAGAGCGCGCGATCAATCAACTCGCCAAGTTCCAATGGCAGTTCAGGCCGGCGCTGGCGGATTGGCTGCGGGACCTCCGTCGCCAGAATCTTGAGCTTCTTAAGCGGTGAGTCCTTGGGATGGGAGCCATGAGGAGGGACGCCGGTTAGCAACCGATACAACGTCGCCGCCAGGGAGTAGATGTCGGCGCGGACGTCAACCTGATGGCTGTCTTCGAACTGTTCCGGGGCCATGTAGTCGAGCGTTCCCATCAATTGGCCCACGGTGGTGAGGTCATCCACAGGCGCCTGTACGCCGCTGAGTAAGGCCAAACCAAGGTCCAATAGCTTTACCGAGACCTGCGATGTACCCAGGACCGAGAGCATCAGGTTTGACGGCTTGATGTCGCGATGGACGACGCCTTGCTGATGGGCGTATTCGAGCCCCAGGGCCGCTTGCCGCGCGATCTCACAGGCGTCCGCCACGGACAACTGACCGCAGAGACGGCAGACCCGGTTCAAGTCCATTCCCTCGACGTACTCCATCACCAGAAAGTGCGTACCATCAACTTCGCCGGCATCCGTCGCCTGCACGATCGCCGAATGGCTGAGTTGCCCGATGACACGCATCTCGCGCTGAAAGCGGATGACGGCTTGTCCGTCACCGAGCCGCCGCGCGGGCAACAGCTTCACGGCCACCAGGCGGTCCAATCGTGTGTGCACGGCTTTGAAAACCGTGCCCATGCCGCCAACTCCGATGGGCTCCAGCAGCCGATAGTCTCGCAGGACGACGGGCGGTTGCTCTGAGGACGATTTCGATGCGGATGGGTCTTGCTTGACCGATCGGGATGAACCCGACGCTTCAAGGGCTTTCACTCGTTCCAGTGCGACAGCCAGTTCGGGTTCCGGATTCACGCCAGAGCTTTGAGGAGCTGCTGTCGGGGCAGGGGCTTTCAATCCACTAGTCAGCGTATCGACGGCGCTGTCCAATCCTGCGACGGTCGCTTCGCAAGTCCCACACTCGTTCAGATGACTGTTGATGAGGTCACTTTGCTCGTCAGGCAGCTTGCCGAGCAGGTAGTCTCGCAGCGTCTGGGCGTCAAAACAAACGGCATTCGACATGATCGAGTTCTCCGAGCGACCGGTGCCGCGACAGACAAAGTCGCGTCTGAGAATATAAACGCGGACGCGCGACACGACTTTTCTATTCGAGCAAAGTTTCTGTTTCCCCGCCTGACGATTGGTCTTTCCACATGCGATGGATTCTCGGCGCGATCATTCTGCTGATCGTGGGCTTCACCATGCAGTGGGGGTTGCTGGTCTACGCGATGTGGGCGCTGCTCGGCGTCATCGCGATCAGCCGCTACCTGGCCAAGCATTGGATCGAAAGCGTCGTCGCGGTGCGCGAGTGTAACCGGGACACGGCTGAGGTCGGTGACAAAGTGGCAGTGTCGGTCACGTTGACCAATAGCTCGGCGATTCCCATCCCGTGGCTGCTGCTCGAAGATTCTCTTTCGAACGAAGCCCTCGCTCAGCGTCCGCCGCGCTTGAAAGTGGATGGTCGTCGCCTGGCGCTCCTGCAACTCGGCGGCCACGGTCAGAACGCGCTGCTGTATCAACTGACATTCGCCATGCGCGGCTACTACCAGTTGGGGCCGCTGCTGATCGAAGGCGGCGACTTGTTCGGGCTGCATCGTCGCTTCAAGGTGGTCACCGAGCCGGGTTACATTCTCGTCTATCCCAAGATTGTGCCGCTGGTGGGGTATGAACTTGCCTCGCGTCGGCCAATTGGCGAGATCAAGATGACGCATCGGCTGTTTGAAGATCCCACTCGCGTGGCCGGAGTTCGCGAATATCAGCGCGGCGATGCCCTGAACCGCATTCACTGGAAGGCGACAGCCCGTACCGGCAAGTTGCACAGCCGTATTTTCGACCCGTCAACTGTGGCTGGCGCGACGTTGTTGCTGGATTTCCATCGCGACATGTACCCCTTGCAGGGCGAGCCGCATCGCTCGGAACTGGGTATCACGACTGCAGCTTCGCTTGCGAATGCGCTGTGCCAGATGGGGCAGCAGATCGGACTGATTACAAACGGACGTGATGCCGTTGACCGCATTCGAGAAGAGGGCCATCGACGCGAGTTCAAGTCGCGCGACTCAGCGAAGAGTACGCTCGGAGTTCTAGATGAGAACATCCGGCTGCGGCCGGTCATCGTCGAGACCCGTCGGGGCGTCGAAACATTCGAGCGCATTCGCGAAACGCTGGGACGCCTGGAACTGACGGACGGTTTGACGCTCGCTCAGTTGATCGTGGAGGGTGCGAGCCGCATGCCGCGTGATGCGACCGTCATTGCGATTCTGGGAGATGTCACCACCGAATCGGCGATAGCGTTGGGTAACCTGCGTCGCAGCGGTTACGCGGTGACTGCGATTGTCATCCTGTCCGAGGGCGAAACGCAGTTCGGACAAGACTCCGGGGCTCGTTTCCGGGACGCCGACGGCATGCTCGACAAGATTGGTCGACTGTACGCTGAAGGCGTTGCTGTGCGGCACATCGACAACGAAGTTGCCATCTCGCAGCTCTGCTCGCGGCAACTCGTCGGCAAGTTCTAATCGCGGTCTAGAATCGAATGGCTACTCTGGTGTTGGCGCGGTCTTCTTCCTGCGGCAGAAGAGCAGACCGACACCAGCGAGACCTGCCAGTGCCATGGAGGATGGCTCCGGAACGATTGGGACTCCACCAACGTTGCTGGCGTTGTTGACGAATGATTCAGCACCGCCGTTCGAAAACCCGCGGACGTACAGGCCGACGCGAAGTGAACTGCTCGCCATCGCGTTCAGCACGTCGAGATAGGAACGCCCGCTGGCGAGTGTCATGGTCAGGCCGACGGATTCACCCTGATTAACGCCCGAAGTGATCGTCGAGGATTCTGAGTTCAGACCCTGAGAAGTGAAGAAACCGACGTTGCTCGCATAGGGAAGAGTGTTCGGACTGGCTCCGGTTTTGAACGACACACCGGACGATGGGTTCTGGATCGACGACAGGCTCGTCAGCACATTCACCGAGTTGTCGAAATAGATGTCGGTAATCGACATCGACTTTGATCCGGTGTTGCTGAAGGTGAATTTTACCTTGCCAGATCCTGCGTCGCTGACATCAACTTTGAGCTGATTCGTGCCTGCAGTGCTGTTCGTGGTGCTGTTGTTGGAGATGCTCCAGAAGCCGTATTGCATGCCAGCTTCTGCGGAAGCGGAAAGGCAACTGACGACTAACGCCAACAAGGTGATTTTCAAAGCTCGCATAAGACTTCCTTAGATCGTACTCGCTGCATTCATGAGTCCGACTTAACTCAACTCTACGACTTGATTCACGCATAGACGCACGGGTTGTGCGCCTCAATCTGAACTTCTGAAGTGATACTCTTAACTGTCGAGCCGAGCCGACTTGTCAGCTCAGCAGATATCAAGAACCCACTCCCTCATACTGTTGCATTCACCATGCCGCGTTCCCGCAGGCAGGTTCGACTGCAGGAATCTCCCTGTAATTGCGACGTTCCATCGCCGTGTGAAGCACCACTGCTGTTGCCGTGGAGCATCGGCGTGTGGCGTGAATGCAACATGCCGATTCATCCGTGGCAGTCCGGTCACATGGCTTCTCGTGCGACCTCGGTACAACCGACGCGCCGCGTTCCCGCTGCGCGATCGTTTGCCGTGAAACCGACAGACTCCCTCCTGGCAGGGCGTATGTTTGGCACACGCAGTGTTGGGATTCTGTCTATTGATGTGTCCCAGCGACGCCCAGTTTGTCGGACTGAGCATCAAAGAACAGATCCTTTCAAGGCTCTGTTTCGAGTTCCGCTGCTTCGGCTTCGGCAGATTCGGCGAGGTATGACAAACCGCTTCCCAGAGCCATCCCTGAAAAGGCAAGTCGCGCAGATCATGTCGACCGCTACGAGACCACACGCTGATCGGCTTATGCCGACCTTGCTGATTGCGCTGGCGGCTGTCGGCGTCGCGTGGTCGTATTGGTCCACTTGCGGGGCTCTGCGTGAACGCTGGGATGTCGATTCGCTCTACGCACACGGTTACGTTGTTCCAATTGTGGCGTTAGGCATGTTGTGGTGGCGCCGCGATCTGGTTGGGGCTGCCTGGTCGGACGGCGAGGCTTCGCGTGGCTCGGTCATCGCTGGTCTGGGCTTGGTGCTGACTTCTGTCGGGGCTCGGTTGGCCGGGGCGAAGCTCTACATCGAGTTCATAGACGCACTGTCGATCGTTCCGTGCATGGCGGGATTGACTCTGCTAATCGGCGGTTGGTCGCTGTTGCGAGCGAGTTGGCCCTCAGTGCTTTATCTGGCATTCATGGTGCCGCTGCCGTTCCGGCTGGAGAACGTTCTCAGCGGCCCCTTGCAATCTATCGCGACCTTCGCGAGCACGTACTCGCTCCAGACGCTCGGCTTCCCAGCGACTGCGGAAGGTAACGTGATTGTGATTAACCAGTCTCGCATCGGCGTGGCCGAAGCGTGCAACGGCTTGCGCATGCTGATGGTCTTCTTTGCGACGACGGCCGTTGTGTCACTTTGCTGTCGCAAACCGGTATGGGAACGCGTGGTCATTCTGGGGAGCGCCGTTCCCATCGCTGTGGTTTGCAACGTCATTCGTATCACTGCGACCGGAGTGCTGTTCGAAACCGTTGGCAAGGCCATCGGCAAACTGGTTCTGCATGACTTCGCTGGCTGGCTGATGATGCTGCTGGCGATCGGATTCCTGAAGCTCGAAATGTGGTACTTGTCGCGTCTGCTGATTGAACCGCCTGAACCCGAACAGGTCACGGTTCATCAACGAACTGCCAACGCGAAACCTCAACGTGCCGTTGGGTCACAGCCGCAGAAGCACTTACGCGCTGAGGCCGAATGCCTGGTTAGTCACTGAGTTGTTCATTGTCCGAGTGAGAGATTCAACACTCGGAACTGAAACTCTTCACTGAGATTTGAAGCCATTATGTCAGACTACGACTTCAAGCCATTTCAGCCGATCGGTGGATTCAATCCGCCGCCAGCATCTGTGTCCGCTGCAGCGCCAGTCGGACGCTCGGCTGCGCGGCCCAAGGCGGATCCCAAGAAGGCGAACCCGGTTCGCCGTGCGGCGCAGTTTGCCGAGCCGATTTCGCCGCAAGCCCTGCTGTTGTCGCTGAAACGCGTGTGGAAGCCAGCGCTTGTCACGGCTATTCCCGTGATGCTGGTGGCCATGGCCGTCGCGTGGTTCATACTGCCGGCTCACTACAGCGCCTTCGCACTGCTGCGCGTTGCAGCGATTGAACCACGAATGGTGTTTAAGACTGCAGAGGAATCTTCCGACTTCCCGACTTATGTGAAGACGCAGCAGGCGCTCATCAAGAGCCGTTTCGTGTTGAATGCAGCTCTGCGTCGACCTGGTATTGCGGATCTACAGATCGTTCGCGATCAGAAGTTCCCGCTGGAATGGCTGGAGAAAGTTGTTGGGGTAGACACCTACAACAGCCCTGAAATTTTGCGAATATCGCTGTCCGGAGATCGTCCGGATGAACTAGCCAAAGTGGTGAATGCGATCAAGGACGCGTACATGGAAGAGTGCGTGCTGGCCGAACGCAAGCAACGCATTGCGCGACTGAGCGACTTGGAACGCATCTATGGCGACACGGAAAAGAAAGTCCGCACGAAGGAAGAACGTAGTCGCAACCTGGCGAAGCAACTTGGTAGCGGCGACTCAAAAGCTCTGACGATTAAGCAGCAGATGGCCTTGGAAGACATTGCCCGTCTGCGTCGTGAACATGCGGAAGTGCGAGCTGCCGTACGCCGCGAACAACTGCGCGGCTCGTTTGGCGGTGACATTCCGCTCGGCGCTCTGACGGGCGAAAGCAGTTCGTCCAAGAAGAGCAGCAGCAAGTCGTCGAGCGGCAGCAGCAGCTCGCTGGGGCTGATGGGAGATGACGAGGTCGGTGACCCACGCGTCCTCGCTGTCGAACGCCGGATCGCTTCATTGAAGCAATTGATTTCGAGGTACGAAGCTCAAGTCGTCGATGGGAACCATCCTTCGCTGCTGCATTATCGCGAGGAGTTGGCGACGTTGCAGAAGGCGCTCTCATCTGGCATTGCAACCAGCCAGGAAGGTGAGCAAGAAGTGGCGCATACGCGGCTGGACTTCCTGAAGAAGCAGGAGCAGATGCTGCGCGAAGAACTTGAGAAGTATTCCCAGACCGTGAAGGAGATGGGAGCTTCGTCCTACGAGCTTGAATTGATGCAGTCCGAGATCGATCAAGTGGCGAAAGTGTCTGATCGCGTTGGCACCGAAATGGAAACTCTACGCATTGAACTGCAATGTCCGACACGTGTGACGCTGATGCAGGAAGCTGATGTGCCTCAGGTGCGTGACATGGCACGCAAGAAGTCGCTGGCGTCGGTTGCTGGGTTCGGTGCGGCTGGCATCGTGATTCTGATCTTCGCGCTGCTTGAGTTCCACACCCGTCGTATTACTGATCCTCGCGATGTGTCGCAGACTCTCGCACTGGACCTGCTGGGCACGTTGCCCGCGATGCCGACTGGCGGATTGAAGTTCTGGGCCAAGCCGAAGGAAGCACGCGTTGCGATGTGGAACAACGCGTTGATTGAATCTGTCGACTCTGTGCGAGCCATTCTGATGCATGGCGAAGGCGGAGTTCGTCGGCAGGTGATCCTGGTTGCCAGCGCAAATCCGGGTGAAGGCAAGACGACCTTCGCTTGTCAGTTGGCTGGCAGCCTCGCTCGTGCTGGTCAGAAGACCCTGCTGGTTGACTTTGATGTGCGCCGTCCGCGAGTGCATCAACTCATGCAGACGCCGCTTGAGCTCGGTGTCTGCGAGTTGCTGACCGAGAAACTCATTCTGGAAACCGTGATTCATCGCACGGCGGAAGCCAATCTGGACGTCATTCCGGCTGGCAAGGTGTCTGAGGACGCCTTGCAGGAACTGGCTAAGGACGGTGCTGACTGGCTCTTTAAGGAACTTCGCAAGGACTACCAGTTCATCATCGTTGATTGTGCTCCGGTGCTCTATGCCGCAGACGGTGGAGCGATTGGACGTAACGTTGATGGCGTGATTCTCGCTGTGCGATCACATACCAGCCGCCTGCCGGTTGTGGCTGTCGCCTGCGAACGCTTGGAGATGCTGGGCATCGATTTAATTGGAGCTGTCATGGTCGGCGTGCAAACTGACTTCGCTGGCTATGGATACCAGTACGAACCGCAGATGGCCTAGTCGTTGAACAGCGTGCCGCTTGGAGTCGTTCGCAAACAATCGTTTGATCCAATTCTCCTCTTACTGTTAGGTCTTTGAACGTGAAGTCTCTGTCGACCATTGCCAGCTTGCTCGCGATCGCCCTTGTGGCGATTTCGGGATACGTCCACGGAGCGTGGACGGGCCGTTGGCAATCGGCGGAAGTTCTGGCTCACGCGGCCGAGGCCATAAAGCACGTGCCGAAGACCATTGGTGATTGGGACTGTGTTCGAGAGAATCAGCTCACTCAGGAAGAACTCGATCTGGCTTCAGTCGCCGGATATGTGTCACGGCACTACCGCAATCGCCGAACCAATGAAGCTGTTCAGTTCGTCCTGATGTGCGGGCCGGCAGGGCCGATTGCTGTGCATCCGCCGACAGCGTGCTACACCGGGTTGGGCTATCAGCAAGTGGGCGAGACGGCGCCTTATCATGGCGTTCCTCAAGATGGTACGGCTGCAGTCGACGATGCATTCCAGACTGCGCGGTTCGAAAGTCCTCGTCGCGGTGACACGATTCAACCACACATCTATTGGGCCTGGTCAACGGACGGTCGTTGGCAGACCCCTGAGTCTCCACGGCTGGCATTTGTCGGCTCGCCGGTGCTGTTCAAAGCCTATGTGGCATTTGAAACTGACGCGGGCGTGAAATTGAACAGCCAGTCACCCGCAGCTGCGTTCCTGGATGTCGCGCTCCCGGTTTTGCGGGAGCGTGTCTTCGGAGTTGCTCCCTCCGCAGAGACAGCAGCACAGAACAACCCCACTACTCACTCGATTCAATCGACCCCATGAAGCACGGGTTCATGTTCACTAATCCAATGACAATCGACGTGGAAGATTACTTCCACGTGTCTGCATTTGCGGACCGCGTGCGGCCTCGCGACTGGGAGCATTTTCCGAGTCGAGTGGTTGCGAACACGCAGCGTTTGTTGAAGCTGCTCGAGCGCCACAGCACCCGCGCTACGTTCTTCATTCTGGGCTGGGTTGCAGAGCGTCATCCTGAACTGGTGCGTGATATTCAGCGCGACGGTCATGAGATTGGCTGCCACAGCCATTGGCATCGGCTGGTCTACGACCTGACTCCCGATGAATTTCGGGCAGATCTCGTGCAGGCTCGCGACGTCCTGCAGCAGATCACCGGTGAGCCCGTGACTCTGTATAGAGCTCCAAGCTTTTCAATTACTCGCGATTCCACATGGGCGCTGGACGTTCTCGCCGATGAAGGGTTCACGGGTGATAGCAGTATTTATCCGGTGTATCACGATCGGTACGGCTACCCGGAAGCGGACCCTGATCCGCACCGAGTGCTTACACCCAGCGGGCTGATTACGCAGTTTCCTGGTTCGGCCTTGCGGTTGTGTGGATTCCGACTACCCATCTCCGGCGGCGGTTATTTTCGGCTGTATCCGGGCTGGTTTACTCAGCAGTGCCTAAGCCGCTTTCAACGCCGGATGCAGCGGCCGTTCATGTTCTACATTCATCCGTGGGAGGTTGATCCCGATCAGCCCCGCATGCCGGGTTCGTGGAAGTCGCGGTTCCGGCACTATCAGAACCTCGCAACGACGGAACCCAAACTGGATTGGCTGCTGCCCAAGTTCAGGTTTGGAACGATGGGGCAGGCACTGACGGAATGCGAACCGCTCATGCGCGAATACTCGCTGGAGCAAGGGCTCTACGCGGGCGTCGATCGTGCTCATACTCGACCATTGGCCGCTGCTCATTAGTCTTAGTTATCAGCCAGTAATTGAAGACAGATCGCTATTGTGACTCGACCCAAGCTCCTGTTCCTCACTCACCGAGTACCGCATCCGCCGAATCGCGGAGATCGGATCCGCACGTTTCATTTCCTGCGGCATCTGGCTCAGCATGCCGATGTCTGGCTGGCGGCGATGGCGGACGAACCAGTTGAGAAAGAGTCGTTGCGGGTCTTGAATCATCTCTGCCAGGACGTGGCTTTGATTCCGGTGCAACCGCGACTGCGCTGGGTACGGGCGGGCGTCTCGTTCTTGAGCGGTCGTGCGATTTCCGCGGGTGCCTTTGCATCGCCTCAGCTGACGCAGGTTCTGAAACAGTGGGGACGCAGCGTTGAGTTCACAGCAACTCTCTCGTCGTCGTCGGTGATGGCTACTTATCAGCAACTGCCTGAACTGCGAGACGCTCCGGCGTACGTAGATCTCATTGATGTCGATAGCCAGAAGTGGGCGGACTACGCGACGGCGTCTCGCGGTTGGAAGAAGTTTGTCTACGGCTGCGAAGCGCGTCGGTTGCGACAGGTGGAATCCGACCTCGCTGATTGGGCGCGCGGGATCGCCGTGGTCAGCGAACCTGAAGCGAACATCTATCGAGCGTTCCGGCAGACAGATCTGATTCGGGCAATTCCCAATGGCGTCGATGTGGACTACTTCCAGCCGATGCCTTCGAGTCAGCCTCAGAACGGCTGTGTGTTCGTGGGTGTGCTGGACTACAAGCCGAACGTCGATGGCATCTGCTGGTTCGCGCGCGAAGTTTGGCCGCATGTGCAACGGCAGCGTCCCGATCAGCGGTTGCGGATCGTTGGCCGTTCTCCCGCGCCGGCCGTGCAAGCACTGACTGAGATTGCTGGAGTTGATGTTGTCGGAACAGTGCCCGATGTGCGGCCTTACTTGTCGCAGGCTGCGGTCGCGGTGGTGCCGTTGCACATCGCTCGCGGCGTCCAGAACAAAGTGCTGGAAGCCTTGGCGATGGGCAAGCCCGTAGTGGCATCGCCCGAGCCGATTGTTGGACTTGATGTAGTGGAAGGCACGCATCTGTTCAGCGCTACAGAACCGGGCGAGTGGATCAACACGCTGATTCGGCTCCTTGATGATGCTGAGTTGCGGCGCGACGTGGGTGCAGCGGGTCAGGCTTACGTGACTGCCAATCATCGCTGGGATCAGTGCCTGGCTTCGCTATCGAGCTTCTTGAATTTGACATCCGCAAAGCCAGGTCAAGTCGCGTTGGAGGCTGCCCGATGAAAGGTCTGTACTTCACGTACCTGATGACAGCTTGCGGCTCGCTGATCTCGTTCATCAGTCCGTTTCATGGACTACTGGCGTACGTCGGATTTGCGATCGTCAAACCGGAGGCCATGTGGCCGTGGGCAGTACCTCCTGGGCGATATAGCCTGCTGATCGCCTTATCCATGTTGATCGGCTGGACCTACACCAAGCGCGCGACGTTTCAGCTCGGACAAAGCTGGAGCATCGTGACGGCGTTGGGAGCGTTCCTGGTCTGGTCGATCATCGGAGCGATCGTCGCTCCCAATCAGAAGGAGGGTTGGGACTTCGTCGAAGGACTGTTCAAGATCGTGGTCCCGTTCGTGGTGGGGCTTACCACGATTGATTCCGTTGCCAAGCTGAAACAACTTGCCTGGGTCATGGTGCTCAGTCAGGGCTACGTGGCCTTCGAACTGAACATGGACTACTTCCGCGGCTACAACAGTCTGGCGACGAGCGGTTTCGGTGCGCTGGACAACAACAGCGCCGCAATTGGTCTGGTGACGGGGTTGGGCGTTGCCGCCTTTCTGGGGTTGCGATCAGAAGGTTTCTGGCAAAGGTCAATCGCATTGGGCAGTGCGGCCTTGATGGCTCACGCCGTACTGTTCTCCATGAGTCGCGGCGGCATGACGGCCATGATCGTCAGCGGGGCCACAGCGTTTCTCATTATCCCGAAGCAAACGAAGCATTACTTAGGCTTTGCCTTGTTGCTCGTGTTGGTACTTGGAGCGGCAGGTCCCGAAGTGCGGGCGCGTTTTGGCACAGCGTTCTCAAAGAAGGACGGAGAACGCGAAGCGTCCGCTCAGAGCCGTTTGGACTTGTGGCGCGACTGCTGGGATGTGATGAAGAAGCAGCCGGTGATGGGGTGCGGTCCGAATCAATGGCCTCTGATTGCTCCGAACTACGGGTGGCCTCTTGGCAAAGAGGCGCACAGTTTGTGGATGCAAACGGGAGCCGAGTTGGGCTTCGTCGGGCTTGGGCTGCTGGCCAGCTTCTACTTGTCGTGCATGTGGAAAAGCTGGATTGTGTGCTGGAAACGTACCATCGTGCAGGATCCCTTTATCAAGACGTGCGCTCAGATGGGCGTAGCTGGTCTGACGGGCTTCGTTGTGTCGGCGCAGTTCGTGAGCCTGGAGTTGTTGGAACTTCCGTACTACGTCGTGCTGTTGTCGGCTGGGGCTCTCAAGGTGCACAGCGTGCGTCGACCCTTCGAAGACATTGATGCCTATGAGCAGGAGTCCGAAGCCGTGCATGGGGAGTCCTCGCAGTTGGCTATTAGCTATTAGTTCACGACTGGAACAACTCTGTTTGCGTACAACCGCACTCATCGATCCGACGTTGCCGAAGTGTCAGCTCGCTGCGAATCGTCAGGCACTCCAGACGTACAACTCGCGATCAGTCGCAGAGCGTTAAGAACTGGCGTGAACCAGACACTGAGCCCGCATGCAGGTGCTATAGTTGAATGCCAGTAATAATTTTTGACAGGAGAAGTTGTTACTGACGACCTGCTTGAACCACCGTGCAAGTGGATACGTATTTCAGGTCATCTTGGGGCTCGTATGGCTGATCTGCATCCCGCTTTGAATGGTCCATATATGGCTGTTCGAAGCCTGTTCTTTGCAATTTGGAACAAAACTGTCCGAGCCGACGATGGCAAACGCGCCATTCGAGACTCGCTCGGTGGACTGCTGCATCAGCGGCCGGTCGAACAATTTGCCAGCACCGTCGCGCAGCCGTATGCGGATCTCGGATCTCGCGCCGGTAGCGATACTTCGCAACGTGACGATTTGATCTTTATCACTGCTCGTTTTCGCAGTGGTTCAACGCTGTTGTGGAACTTGTTTCGCCGCATCCCGGGGTGTGTGTCGTACTACGAGCCGCTGAACGAGCGAAAGTGGTTCAACCCGGCCACTCGCGGCGACCATATTGATAACACGCATCGCGAAGTCGATGTGTATTGGCGTGAGTACGAGGGGCTTGAGCATCTGAATGACGTCTGGGATGACTCATGGCCAGAGCACAGCTTGTATTTGCCGGCTGATGCCTGGCAGCCGAACCTGAAGCGCTACATTGAACTGCTGTGCGAGCACGCGGCGGGGCGGCCCGTGTTGCAGTTCAATCGAGTTGATCTACGGGTGCCGTGGCTGCGAGCGAATTTCCCGAATGCCAAACTGATTCATCTGTATCGACATCCGCGCGATCAATGGATGTCCGTGCTGTCGCGTAAAGATGCGTTTCCGCCGAGCGGTCAGATGAAGGACTTCTGGGCGGCCGACA
Organism: Planctomycetaceae bacterium; assembly: GCA_021732995.1. GTDB lineage: Bacteria > Planctomycetota > Planctomycetia > Planctomycetales > Planctomycetaceae > AM-0621. The sequence goes on from JAKFWA010000086.1 coordinate 160,105, forward strand.
AGTTTTATACTCGCCCCTGGGCAGAGGATCTCAAGTTCCAGTTTCCGTTCCTCGATGAACGGCTGGTCGAGCATCCCTACGAGCTGCACTACTACCTGTGGAAGTTGTCCTACCTCTACGGGAAAGAGTATTCGCACTGCTCAATCCGCTTTGAAGACTTGAGTCTGCAGCCGGAGCGCACGCTCTTTGAGATGTTTGAAGTCTGCGGGATTGATGCGGGTCAGATCGAGCCGTTGCTGTCGGTGATCCAGCCACCGCCGTTTGGCAAATGGAAGGATTATGCCGACGATGCGTGGTTCAAACGGTACGAAAGCCGCTGCGAGGATACGTTGGCGGCGTTTTTTGAGACTCAACCAACTGTTACGGTCGCAACGCCAAAGCCGAGTTTGCCGGTGCAAGTGCACGTCTGACCGTTCCATTTGCCGTGATTAGAAAAGAACCGCGATCCATGCCGCAGCCCGGGACATAACTTTCGGGGCTGCGGCTGTTGTTTTTCATCAGCCCGCCCGTGTTCCTGTCGTAAACAGGTTCGCGAAAATCGTTGAGTATAGTCGTCATTGCGCGGGCACCATTTAAGAACGACATTCGAGCCATGACCGACCGTAAACAGTCACGCTGGTCCTTAAAGCATCTCATCGCGGCCGTATTCGGTGACAAAGTTATCCCGAGCCCCGTGAAACTGGTGGTCGCTCTGGGCGTCTGCATGGCGCTCACGTTTGTTCTGCTCTCCGATGATCCGTGGAAGATCTTCAAGTGGGTTCCTGTTCGCCCCAGTACGGATCTGCCGGACCGCATCCCCGACAAGGTTTATCACTTCACGGGTTACTTCACGTTGTCGCTGGTTTTCATGTGGTACGCGGCTGCACGCGCTCGCTGGCTCGTGGTGACGCTGGTCAGCTTCGCCATTCTGCATGCCGGCGTGACGGAGATTCTGCAGGGTTACGTGCCGGATCGCACGACGGATTGGAGAGACTTCGTTGCGAACTCGTTGGGAATCACGCTCGGCACAACGCTTGGTTTGCTGGGACGTCGGTTGGTACTACGCGACGATCCCGAACCGGTGTTGTGGGCTCAGCGTGGCACGGCGATTCAAGGATCAGATCAGGATTACGATCCGCGCGACCCCGCGAGCCGACTGGCTCATGTCTCTGCGGCAAGTTTTCCCGCGCGGCAAATTGGCCTAGTTGCAGATAAAGGAATTGCCGAACCGTCCGTGGGGTTTAACCGTGATCATCAGGTTGAGGGCTTCCTGAAGAACTGGAAGGTACGCATCCTTAACTACCGCTTTCTGGGCATTACGGCTTTGACCGGGGCGATCTGCCTCGGAGGCACGTATGTGCTACATGCGTGGCAGGTGCAGAGAAATTCTGGAGTGTTGCTGACGTTAGGCAAGGAAGCGCGTGCTGCGGGTGACCTCGCGAAAGCCAGCGATTTCTACGCGCGCTACGTGGCACTGAAGCCTTTGGATCTGAATGCTTCCGCCGACTTCGGCGAACTGCTGGATGATACACGCAAAGGGCGTCGCGGCATCGGGCAAGTATTTGCTTTGTTTGAGCAGGTGCTGCTGGCTGATCCGACGCGGGAGGATATCCGTCGCAGACAAGTCAAAGTCACGATGGAGATGGCGCGTTACACCGACGCGCTCGCGCATCTGAAAGTGCTGCGTCAGGCTCGGCCGGATGATGGCGAGCTGGATTTGCTGGCCGGGCAATGCCTGGAAGAGCTCGCGGAATTCGATGCTGCCGCCGAAGCCTATCAATTGGGAATTGATCACTCGCCGGAACTGGTCGATTCTTATCGTCGTCTGGCGATGCTCAATCATGTGAAGCTGGACCGTCGGGAGGTGGCAACGAAACTCCTCGATCAACTGGTTTCGCGGCACGAGAAATCGGCTGCGGCCTGGATTGCTCGCGCCCGGTTTCGTCAGGAGATCGGGTACCTCGACTCGGCTTTGGAAGACATTCAGGTCGCGACGGAACTCGAACCGAAGAACCCGGAAGTGCTGTTGGCGGCGGCGAATCTGGCCTACGACCGTGTGCTGCGTGCTCGAGCTGATGGTCGACCAGCACAGGTTGAACGCATTGTTGCTCAAACTCGCACGCTGCTGCTGGATGGTTTACAGGATCAGCCGAACAATCTTGATCTTGAGTTGCAGTTGGTTCTTTTCGAGTCGCACTTCGGCGATCACGAATCGGCGCTGAAGCGCCTGGAAGCGATCATTAAAGCCAATCCAAAGGATACGCGGGCTCAGACATTGCTGGCGGATCTGGCGATTGAACGCGGCGAATTTGATCGTGCTCGCAAGACGTTGGATGCACTGCCTCGAACCCCGCAGGCCGATGCATTGCGGCTCTTCTTGGACGGTCGCATCGCGATGGCTCAAGGCAAGTGGGACGCGGCGATCGTCGCGTTGAGTGAAGCCCAGCGCTACCTCGCTGATGATCCGACGATGCTGGAACGTGTTGACCTTGCGTTGGCGCGGTCGCACGAGGCGCTGCAGCAAGTGGAGTCAGAACTCGATGCCTACCGACGGTTGTTGAAAAGCAACCCGACTTCGCTAGTTGGACGCCTTGGTATCGCGGCTTGCCTTTACAAGGTTGATCGCGTTCCTGAAGCGATCGCTGAATACCGTCAGTTGGCCCACATGCCGCAGGTGCGGCTGTCGCTGGCACGATTGTTGACGATTCAGAATCTCCGGCTGGCTGACATCGATCGTGACTGGCGCGACGTGGAGATGCTGCTGGACGACGCTCGCAAAGCTCAGGATGACCCGATTCAGGAAACACTGTTGCGAGCGGAAATGCTCGCGGGCAAAGGTCTGTTTGAGGATGCGCGGCAGTTGCTGGAACGGGCTCGGTCGGAGCAAGGTAGTCGCTTGGAATACTTGGTGGCACTGGCGCGCATTGCCGAGCACACTGGAGATCAACAGCAGGCGTCTTTGTGGCTCGCCCAAGCATTTGATGCGGCGGGGAACTCTCAAGAGGCTGAACTCGCGTTGCGCAAGGCGATGCAGTTGGGCGGCGTCGAGAATCCGTCAAAACTGGCGATGATGCAGTTCCTGATCCGTCAGGGACGCGAGGCAGATGCAGCCAAGCTGTTCCAAGAAGTCGGACCCAAACTCAGTCGTCTGGAAGTCGCACGTGCCTACGCGCTCTTCGGCGATCTGGCCCGAGCTGTGGCGTTGTACCAGAAGGAACTGGCTGATAGCCCGGAGAGGCTCGAAGTCTTGCAGGGGTTAGCGGACCTCTATTTGAAGAACGGTGCTGGCCGTCGTGCGGAACCGTTGCTGCGGCGTATTATCGCGAAGTCAACTCAGTTCCCGGCTTCAGCGTTGCAGGCTGCGCGACGTCAACTGGCCGTCTCGCTCGCGGGGCAGGGCGATTATCGGGCGTTTCAGGAGTCACTCAAGCTACTGGATGCGAACTCGCCGGACGGCGCCGGGACGTCTGAAGATCAGCGGGCTCGAGCTGCTGTTTTGGCGACTCGTCGCAATGACGTTGATCGGGCAGGCGCGATTCAGATTCTTGAAAGACTCGACGATCACGATCTGTTGTTGCAGAAAGATCGCTGGTTGCTGGCGCGGCTTTATGATGAGGCAGGCAACGCCAGTCAGGCGGCGACGCAGTTTGAGCGGTTGTTGAAATCCGCCGGCGACAACACAGCATGCCTGCGCGAGTATCTCGATTATCAGCTCAATGAAGGCAACCTCGCCGCAGTCGAGGCACGGCTGCCGCGTTTGCAGGAGCTGGCACCGTCGGATGCTCAAACGGTGCGCTTGACGGCTCGCTGGTTGGCCGCGAAGGGCGATAATGCCGCAGCTCTGAAGACCCTTGCGGATCACGCTGCGACTGGTGGTTCAGCCAAGAAGACGGGGCGACTGATTCTGGCGTCGGAAGTTGCCGAAGAGCTGAGCCAAAAACACGAAGCCGATGCGAAGGCATGGTTGTCCAGTTCGGAGAAGTTCTTGCGTGATGCGGTTGCCGTTGATCCCCCTCAAACTCAGGCGTTGATTGCATGGCTCGTTCGTCAGCATCGTGTATCAGATGCGTTCGCCGAGCTGGATCCGCTCTGGCAGCAGGGTTCGGCTGAAGTTGCCGCCGGCGTGTCATTGAGCGTGCTCGCCGAATTGCCGCCATCTGCGGATCGTGTTGCAGCCATTGAAACGCGAGTGGTTGGTGCATTGGCGAAGAGCGCGAAGTCGAAGGTTCTGAAGGTCTGCCTGGCTGATCTGAAGTCGCTGCGCGGTCAGGTCGACGAAGCCCTGAATCTGTACCGCGAGGTCCTTGAGAACGATTCTGAGAACCTGCCAGCTCTGAACAATCTCGCCTGGCATCTGGCTCTACGGAATGAGCATACCGACGAAGCGCTGATGCTGATTGAACGGGCGATTTCTGTTGCGGGGCCAGTTGGTCAACTGCTCGATACGCGCGGCTGCGTCTATCTGGCTCAGCACAACCTGCGTCGAGCGACCCAGGATCTGCAGGCGGCTTTGGCTGAGAGTCCGTCGGCGACGACCCATCTGCACCTGGCTGCGGCGCACTGCAACGCAGGTGAGTACCTGAGAGCCCGTGCGTCGCTCGACCAGGCTGAGAAGCTCGGTCTGAAGAACGCGACGCTGCATCCCTTGGAAGCGGATGTTTTGGCCAAGGTCACTGCGAAACTGGTCGCTGAGAAGTTCTGATCGCGGTTCTACTTTTCGAGGTCGGCGACAATCGACTTGCGGGCCTCGTCAAGGTCGAACTTGGCGTAGTGCGGCAGCCGCTTCTGTTCGAGGCTGAGTAGTGTCGCTTCTGGCGAGTTCGGTTTCGCCGCGATCTTTTGCTCGAACTCCGTCTGCTTGTCCTTCACAGTCTGGCGTCCCGCGTCGAAAGCAGCCTTTGCTTCGTCGCCGAGTGCCGTGACTTCAGCATCAAGAGCCTTGAGAGACGCTGCATCCGGGCGGCGCGGTTCGTCGCCGATCAACACTGCAAACTCGCGCAGCCGACCAGCGAACTCCAGCGCCCGCTTGGCCGAGGTATCCAGTCCGGGCATCTCGGGATCTGTGGATTTAAGTTTTGTGCAGAGGCGAGTTAGCTCGTTGATGGCGTCGCGATAACGTCCCGAGTAGCTGTGCTGCCACGCGAGAGCTTCGTAGCTCAGTCTGCGGTCCGGATGGGACAGCTTCACCTGCTCGAAATACTTGATGGCTTCTTTGTCATCATTTCGCACCTTCAGGCGAACGACGGCGTAGGCCAGCTTCGCTTCTGGTTCTTCGCCGAGAATCTGATTGGCTTGCAGCAGTTGGCTCGCCAGCGCCCCATCAACGGCGGGAGTGAACTTCGTCAGCGACCAATTGTTTGCCAGAATCTTCTGGACAGCCTCTCTACCTTGCGGGCTGATGCGGCTCTTCGGCGGCGGTGTGTCGTCAGGCACGAAGAGCACCGGAGTTTGCGTCAGCGGCATCCGGCCGCCCTTCGGCGTCAACTGAATCTCGGCCATCTGCCCGTTGAGATAGTCGAACAGCTCAGTCGGCTCCAGATGCACGTCGCGGTTCTTGTCACCCTTGCCCGAGTAGGCCTGAGCCACAAACCAGCCGAAGGCCCCGTGCTTGCGTTCGGAGAGGAACAACCCACGCTGACTGGCTTCGCAACTGGCGATGGCGAAGGTCCTGCGGAATACGCCCGGATCGGTCTTTGGTTTCACGGCTTCCAGTAACGTCGCGGAGGCCGGCTGCTGTTTCAGATCCTGACCTTCGCCCAGATGGCTGCAGTCCAGCAGCAGTAGCTTTTCGCCGGCAGGGCATTGTTCGAGTTGTTCGCGTAGCCAGCTCAAAGAGATACCCGACTCACGCAGGCGGCTTAACGAAAAATCCTTCGCGGCATAGTACGGCTGGCCTTGATCGTCGACGTACGCATGGCCCACGAGATACACGATGAGTTCGCTTTGGGCGTTGGTTTTCTTCAGCCAGTCGGGCAGTGCTTGTGTGATCCGAACGCTGGTTTCGTCGGACAGGAATAACGTGTGCTCGGGCGAGCACGCATATCGATTCATGAGAGTCGACTGCACCAGTTGCCCGTCCGCTACTGCATGCGGCAGTTTGGAGAGCGTATTGTCGTCATACGCCTGATTGGCGATCACGATGGCGAAACGATTGTCGTGAACCGGGCGGACCGCATCGACGACTGACACCTTCACCTGTTCGGCCGCACTGTCGTACGTGAGCTGCAGTTGATCGTTGCGTCGCAAGTCGGTCACTCTGGCAGGTTGGCCATCAATGGTGACGGCGGTCTCGTTCTCGATCAGAAACGATTTGCGGCTGCCCTTTTCGTCATTGATAGTCAGTGAGTTCGCGGCGAGGTTGAGATCCAGCAGCGAACCCTTCAAGAGCGACAAACGCAGAGCGTGGACTTCAACAACTTCCCGATGATGCGTGAGCGTGACTCGATCGCCCGCACGCAGATCCGCAACTTTGAGCAATTTGCCTTCGACAATCTTCTTGCCGTTGATGGTGACTTCGCATTCCTTCGCTGCATCCAGCTTCATCAGTTCCGCTTTGGCCTGCCGCTGCACTTCGATTGTCACTTCGCTCGGCGTGACGTCTCTCAAGAAGCCATCGAGCTTGCGGCGTTGCAGGGCCTCGATACGCGTCGCGACTCGCGCTCCGACCAGCTTTGCGTCGGGGATGTGTTGAACGACAACGCGATCATCCTTGCCGAGTTCGTCGAGCCGTGCAGGATCGCCGTTAATCGTGATTTCGGTGCGCCCGTCGGTGCGCAGTGTCAGCAGACCGCGCTGTGCGCCTGACGTCTGTGCGATGCTGAGTTGCCCAATCCCAGGTTGCAGTTCCGTGACGTCGCCCGTGCTCTCATCAGGTCTCGCGACCGCAATCTCCATTCGCGAGCGGCCCTCTTCGTCTTTGGTGCGCTTGATGACGAGTCGATCGCCGGGCTTCAGTTCGCGCGGTGTGATGTAAGCGGTTTCGTTGAGCAGAATCTTCGGCGAGCTGCCGAGTTTGATTTCCGTCGGGATGCCTTCGCCGCCGGTTTCCACGACGATCATGTTCTCTTCGACGATCACATGCCGCAGGATGCCTTGCTCCGGCATCGTGACTTCAACCGACTTGTCTTTCGGCTTCTCCCCGCTGGGCATGAACAACATGCCGATACTCATCAGCGCGCTGAGCGAGAACGCGGCGATCGCAATCGCCCGCTTCTTTTTGTCAGGCTGCGCTGGCAGATTGTCGTCGCCGCCAGTTTTGATGATCTTCACGTCGATATTCAGGTCGGACAGTGCTTCGTCAGCCGACGGATAGCGTTTCGCGGGATCTTTCTCGCAGAGCTTGTTGACGACCGTAGCCAGATCGTCAGGAACGCCCTGAAGGACTCGACGCACTTCCGGCAACCGACGGTCTCGCGCGGCGTGCCACATCATCCAGGCGATTTGCTTATCACGACCGAACGCGCTGAGGCCCGGGAAGAGGCTTTCAAAGTTCGGACCGCACATCAGTTCGTATGCGGAGAAGCCGAGCGAATACAGATCGCTCGCCGGGCCAACGTCGCCGTATTCGTCCGAGACGGTTTCCGGCGCCATGTACTTGGTGGTCCCCTTCAAGAGGCTGCCGTCTTCATCGCTGACGCGCCGCGCCAGACCGAAGTCGCCGATCTTGATGCGCTTGCGGGCATCGACCATCAAATTGCTGGGTTTCACGTCGCCATGCACGATGCCGCGCGCGTGCAGATACTTCAAAGCCCGCAGGGTGTGTGCCAACGTGGTGCGGACAGACGTGAGATCGAGCGGTTCCTGCCGGATGCGTTCGGCCAGATTTCCCTGCATCAGTTCCATGATCAGCCAGCCGCGTTCGCGGTCGATATCATAGAACGTGACGATGTTTGGATGCTGCAGAGAGGCCAGCAGTTGGGCTTCGTGCCAGTAGCGGGCGGTCTGCTCAGGCTGCCGCAGGTACTGTTCGTGAATCTGCTTGATAGCAACTTCGCGACCGAGTTCCTTATCGCGCGCACGATAGACCGTGGCAAAGCTGCCTTGCCCAACCCGCTCGAGTAGTTCGTAACGCGTATCCCGACTCACAGCATTCCTCATCCGGTCTGAAGAGAACAGCAGTCAATCTTGTGCGGAACTCACACCGCACGTCGAGTACCTTCTACGACCGCAGGCCGACTTCCTGCATCAGCCGGTCCGTCGATCGGTAGGCTTCCGCCACCCATTGCTCGATCTGATCGGGCTGCGGAGAGTATTCGAGTTCGATCGACACCGTACCTTCAATTCTCAGGTCCTTGATTTCTTTCAGGTACGGTTGAAACGGGACGACACCCCGGCCCGGCGGCAGATCGCCGTGCACCTTTCCATCGCAGTCGGAGATATGCACGTGAATGGCTTTCCCTTTCAGGCGTCGCAGCTCAGGCGGCGCCACTTTGGCCAACAGCAGGTGAGAAACGTCGATATTGGCCTGCAGTGCTGGATGGTTCACGTCGTCGATGAACCGCACCATGCGATCGACGTTGTTCAGCAGCGACAGCGGAAACGGCTCCAGTTCTAACGCGATCTGCACGCCTAGAGTTTCGGCGTATTCCGCCAGTCGACGACAGTTTTCCACACCAACTCGCCACTGCTCGGCCGGGGGGATCACTTCCTGATTCCAGATGTATTCGCCCAGCACCAGCAGCACATTTTGTGCTTCATACTCGTAAGCGAGATCCAGGTAGCGTTTCACGCGTTCCACATGAAAACGCTGAACACTGGGGTTGAAATCAATGAGGCCGAGGGCCACGCAGGCGATCGAAACAATTGGGAGGCCAACTCTGTCGCATTCCGATTTGATCAACCGCCGCTCGCGAACGTCGATATCCAGCGGATCGGTGAAGATGTCGATGGTGTCAAAGCCCAGCTCTTTCGTCTTGCGGATGCCCCAGCCGGTGTCTCGCCCGGCCTGCGCCCAGGCCGAATTGATCAATCCCAGTTTCATTACCGCCCTCGGAGAAGATGGTCTGCTGTTTGGTCGCGACAGTGTGGCGACTGTGGCACAAGCATGCACAGCCTTCAACGCACTTGCGATGAAGAGGCAGAACCGCGACCTTGCGCGCCGCTGGCCTGCGGATTGGAATCGTGAGTGGATTTCACCAATAAGTGCCAGTTGATGCTGTGCTTAGAACCTAACAGGACCTCATGAGCCTCAACACTCCTCTGATTCACCTCGCCTGTCTCATCGAAGCGACTGCTCGCAAGGCCGGGAACGTCCACCCCGGCGCCCGCTTTGAGCACGTGGCATATGAAGACTTCGTGCGGTCCGCCGAAGCTGTTGCTCCTATTCTGGCGGAAACTGATCCCGAGAACGTCGGCAGTACAATTCTGGAGGCTGTCGAATCCACCCGGCGCGTTTGCGAGTACAACACGAATCTCGGCATCATTCTGCTACTGGCCCCGCTGGCTGCCGTGCCAGTGAAGGAGTCCATCAAGAACGGTCTGCGGTTCGTGCTGCGCGATCTGGGCGAACGTGACTCACACCTGGTCTATGAGGCGATCCAGGCCGCGAACCCGCGCGGATTGGGAACCGTCGAAGAAGGTGACGTCAACGAGCCTCCGCCAGCGTTGCCGTTGGTGGCATTGATGCGGCTGGCGAAGAACCGTGACAGTGTGGCTGCCCAGTATGCGAACGGCTTTCATCTCGTCTTGAATGTCGGCCTGCCTGTGCTGATGACTTACCGCAACTTCAACGCACGTTGGGAAACCGCCACGATTCACACGCAACTGGCGCTGATGGCTCGGCAGCCGGACACGGACATCGCGCGGAAGTGCGGCCGCGAAGAATCCAAAGAGTCTGCGCGACGAGCACAGGCTGTTCTAGACGCTGGTTGGCCGACAACGCCTGAGTCACAGCGGCTCTTCACCGAATTCGATCAATGGTTGCGGGCGAACGGTTCGCTGCGCAATCCGGGGACGACAGCGGATCTTGTCACGGCGTGCATTTTTGTGGCACTGCGTGATCGACTGGTGACGGAGCCCAAGCTGGCTGACTTGCGTCGGTTTGCGGACGAAATTCAAACAGGGCAGGGGAAGCCGCTTGGCTGGGACGCGAACCCTGTCCGTTAATCTGCAGCTCGGTAACTTCCATCTCATTCAGAGCGATTCAAAAATCGTACACAAGCGGGGCCCGGGCCAGTAGAAGAAGCGCCAGTCAAGCACTGCATCGGAGAGAGGGAGCGAGTATGGCACAGAAAACTTACGACCTCGTGGTGATCGGCGGCGGCCCGGCCGGGACCAGCGGTGCTCTGGCAGCATCGGCGTTCGGTAAGAAGGTCGCGCTCGTCGAGGTCGAGAAGCATGTGGGCGGTGCGGGGCTCAATACCGGCACAGTTCCGAGCAAAGCTCTGCGGGAAAGCGCGCTGGTGATCTCCGGGTGGCGAGCCCGCAAGCTGCTCGGCGTTGACGTGACGTTAAAGACTGAGGCCACGATTGCTGACTTCACGCGCCACGAAGTTGATTGTCGCACCACGATTCGCGACCAACTGGCGGCGAGGTTACAGCAAAGGCAGGTCGACCGAGTTCAGGGGCATGCTACGTTCGTCGATCCACACACAGTCAGCGTCATCGACATCGCTGGGAACAAGACGCTGTTGACCGGTGAAGCCATCCTGATCGCTACGGGTTCTTCGCCCGTCCGGCCACCCGAGTTTCCGTTTGAGCACCCGCGCGTGCATGACTCGAATGAGATCCTGGACATCGTCGAGTTGCCGAAGACGTTGGCGGTTGTGGGCGCGGGTGTCATCGGGTCGGAGTATGCCTGTACGTTTGCGGCTCTTGGCGTTGAGGTCGACTTGATCGATGGACGCGACACGCTGCTGCCATTTCTGGATGACGATATTTCCAAGGTGATCTATCAGGCGATGGAAGCGGCGGGCGTTCGGTTCCACTGGAAAGAACGAGTGCTGTCGTGCGTGACTCCGGCCGCAGGCGGTGTCGAGCTGAGCCTGTCGTCCGGCAAGCAACTGTTCGTTACGGACGTGCTCGTGGCCGGCGGTCGCTACAGCAATACGGACAAGCTGAACCTCGAAGTGACAGGCGTCGTGGTGGGAACGCGCGGGCTAATTCCCGTGAATGAGTCCTTTCAGAGCTGCGTGCCACACATCTACGCAGCGGGCGACGTGATCGGTGCTCCCGCTCTGGCAGCGACGGGGATGGAACAGGCCCGTATCGCCGTGTGTCATGCCTTCTCGTTGTATAAGAAGACACTCTCGCCGGTGTTACCGACGGGCATCTACACCATTCCTGAAGCGGCGATGGTTGGCCAGACCGAAGATGCCGTCCGCGAATCGGGCGTGCCGTACATCGTCGGAGTGGCGTCGTACTGTCAGAACCATCGCGGGCAGCTCATTGGTGATGAGAACGGTTTCTTGAAGCTCATCTTCCGCAAGGACGACTGGCAAGTGCTGGGCGTCCACGCCGTCGGCGAGCAGGCCACCGAACTGGTGCATATCGGCATGATGGCCATGCTGTGCGGTGCGAATGGAGACATCTTCAACCGCGCTTGCTTTAACTATCCGACGCTCGGTGATCTCTACAAGCATGCTACTTACGACGCCATGATGCGGTCCCGCATGGAAGCGAAGCAATCTTCCTAGTTCCTGTGCGATGGGCAGGCTGCCAGCGCTTTGCTGGGCTGCCTCTGACATCGCGCTTTCACCGTCAAACACTGGGTTCAAACCATGACGAAGGTACTTGTCCTTTACTATTCCATGTACGGTCACATTGAGACCATGAGTCAGGCCATTGCCGAAGGCGCCCGCAGCGTCGGCGGAGTTGAGGTGATCATCAAACGAGTGCCCGAACTGATGAGCGATGAGAAGCTCGCCAAGGTCGGCGGCAAGACCAATCAGGCTGCTCCTGTCGCTGATCCGAAAGAACTCGGTGACTACGACGCGATCATCTTTGGCAGTCCGACTCGCTTCGGAAACATGACGGCGCAGATGCGCAACTTCCTCGACCAGACCGGCGGCTTGTGGGTGAAGGGTGCCCTGGTCGGCAAAGTGGCGGGCGTCTTCACCAGCACCGGAACGGGTGGCGGCAACGAGAGCACGATCATCTCGTTCGCGACGACTCTGATTCATCACGGCATGATCTTCGTCGGCTTGCCGTATTCTTGTCCCGAACTGGCTGACATCAGCGAACTCAAGGGCGGTTCACCTTGGGGCGCGGCGACCATCGCCGGCGCTGATGGATCTCGCCAGCCAAGCGAGAAAGAACTCGCCCAGGCGCGATTCCAAGGTAAGCACGTTGCGCAGATCGCCGCCAAGCTGAAAGGATAGTGGGCCGTCGAACTGGGATGAGAAGTAAGCCGGACAATCCTGTCCGGCTGTCGGACAGGATTGTCCGACCTACAGACCTGCATCTCAGGCACTTTTGGTTTCCGCTCGCTCAACGGCCTCAAAGAAGGCACCCAGCGGTGCGTTGACGACCATGCGGGCGATGCTGTCCAGCGGCGTCGCATCGCGGTTCACGATCACCAGCCGAGCACCGCCATCGCGGGCGATGCGCGGCAAACCGGCAGCGGGTTGAACGACGAGGGATGATCCCAACGCCAGAAACAACTGGCAGGCTTGAGACCACTCGATAGCGGCTTCGACGACGTCTTCCGGCAGCGCCTGACCGAAGGAAACGGTGGCGTGCTTCAGCTTGCCGCCGCACTGCGGACAATCGGGAACCTTGTTGAGTTCCACAAACTGCTGCACCCATTTGTCGGCGACGTCTCGCCACGAGCAATTCAGGCAGGCAATCTGGCGAGCCGTGCCATGCAGTTCCAGAACCTGCTGGCTGCCGGCAAGTTGATGCAGGCCGTCGATATTTTGGGTGATGACTCCTCGCAGGCGCTTGGTCTGCTCCCAGCGTGACAACGTGAGATGAGTGATATTGGGGCTGGCCGCGATGAAGTCGCGATGAGCTTCCGCTTTCTGACGCCAGTACTCGTGGCGGGCACTGGCGCTGGCGATGAATTCGTCAAAGTAGACGGTGCGATTCTTTGCCCACACACCTCCCGGTGAGCGGAAGTCGGGAATACCGCTTTCCGTGCTGATTCCTGCGCCCGTGAAAGCAACCGTTGATGTGGCCTCATTGTGCCATTCGACGAATTGAGCCGCCGCTTGGTCGAGTTGATCCGCATTGAATCGGAGAGGCATCGGCGATCTCCCTGTTTCTCGACTCCGACACTCAATCTGGCGAAGAGTTCAGTCCACCAAAAAGAAAACGGCACTGATCTTCACTGTTTGTAGCAGCGAAGATCAGTGCCGTTCAGAGTTCCTGAAGTCGGGCGAACCCGCGTTATGCCGCCTTCGGCTGGCGGAAGGCGTCAACCTCCTGCTGCATTTGGGTCAATGCCGCGCGAGCCTGTTCTGCAGTCTGCTTGGCTTGAGCGACCTTGTCTGCGACAGGCTTCATGGCCGCTTGCTTGGCTGCGACGACTTCGTTGGCTTTGGCCACCAGAGTCTTGGCTTCAACGAGCTTCGGTTCGACTGCAGCCACTGCTGCCGTCGCCACTTCCAGTTCTTTGGCATAGTTCGCCAGCTGCGTCTTGCCGTCCGCCACGACCTTGGTGTTGTTATCCAGAGAGGTCTTCAACTGAGCGGCAGCCGCAGCCAGATCCTTATCGTTCGGCATCAACGCGGCGGCAGCAGCGGCCTTATCGCCGGCATCCTTCAGAGCTGGCAGAGCTGCTTCAGTGTCGGTGACGGTCTTCATCAGAGCATCACGCTGAGCGGTCACGGTCGCCAGCTTCTGCTTGGCTTCGTTCACTGCGGCCGTTGCTGTTGTTTCGACCTGTTGAGCTTTCGTGACTTCTGCTTGAGCGGCCGCCATGTCCTGCTGCATCTTGCCGAGTTCACCGTTGACCTGCTCGAAAGCTGCAACGACCTGATTGACTTCAGCTTCCTTGATGCGGAAGGCAGCCAGCTTGGCCGCGAACGCGATCTCGGCAGTCCAGCGATTCACATCGCCTTGCGTTGCTGCCAAGGCGGCATTCGCCTGATCGAGAGCCGTCTTCGCCGCGGCAACTTTCTGCTGCTCAGCGGTTTGAGCTGCGGTCAGTGCCTCGACCTGCTTCTTGGTGGCGTCGATGCCAACTTTGTAATCAGCGATCAGCTTCTCGTTAGCGGCGGTTGCTTCTTGAGCTGCCTTCAGGCGAGCTGCTTCATCCGTCGCCACCTTCGTGTTGGTGATCAGAGTGGTTTCGCGAGCGGTCGTGATCGCTTTCAGTTGATTCAACACGGCCACCAGTTCGGCATCGCCGGGAGCCTTGGTGCTAGAGTCCGCCGCCTTCGCGACAGCTTCCTTCAGACCGGGGACTACGGGTGTCAGAGCCGCGACAACTTTGTTTGCGGCGTCCAGCTTACCCATCGCGTCGGTGGCGGTCGCTTTGGCCTCGGTCAACTTCGTCGCAGCCGCTTGTTCTTGTTGAGTGAGTTCGACCACCTTCTTCTGATTAGCGTCGAGGTTGGCCATCACTTGCTTCAGGGCGGCATCGGCAGCGACATAGCCATCGTTCGCCTGCTTCTGCATGCCTTGCACACGGCCCAGTTCGGTATTGGCCAGAGCCAGCCTGCTTTCGAGTGTCGGAGGATTGGTCGAAAGCTCGCCCACGCGAGCACCATCGGCCGCGTTCCAGACTCGCACCAGGCCCGTGTAGTCGCCTGCAATGACTCGCTTGGTTTCGTCGCAGAACGTGACCTGCAGAGCGAGATCGTTGAAAGGTTCAAAGCTGCGAACGGCAGCTCCGTCCTGATTCCACAGCTTTGTAGTACGGTCGCGACCGGTACTGACGATCTGGTCGTCGCGCGTAAACGAGATCGAGGACGCACCAACTCCGTGAGCACCCCAGCTCTTGAGCTGGTTGCCGTTTTCCAGTTCCCAGGTGCGGATCGTGGTGTCTTCGCTGCAGGAGGCGAGGACGTTGGAATCCTTGCGCCAGGCGAAGCCAGTGATTGCAGCGGTGTGACCTCGCATGGCGAGATACTCACGGCCGGTCTCGGCTTCCCACACGAACACGCCGCCGTTGCGGTCGCCAGTTGCGAAGAGAACGCCGTCAGGGCTGAAGCTGACGGCGGTCACCCAGTCCGTGTGCTTCTTCATTTCGAACAGCTTCTCGCCAGTCGAGGTCGAGTAAACCCGCACCATGCGGGACGGTCCGCCGAGCACGATGTATTTCTGGTCGGCGCTGATGTCGGCACCGAGGACTTCGTCAGTCTCATCACCAACTTCGATCACGCGGTCGCCGGTCTTGATGTTCCAAACGACGACCTTGCCGAGATCAGCACCCTTACCGCCACCGGCCAGTAGGAGTTGGCCGCTGCGGCTGAACTTCAGCGTGCGAGCAACGCCTTCCGGAAAGGGCAGGACGCCTGCTAGTTGCAGCGTCTGAGTGTTGTAGAGCAGCACTTGTCGCTGACCTGACACGGCCACCAGTGGAGACCAAGGATTCGTTCCCAGCGCGGTCACAGCAGTGGTTGTGGGAGTAACGACGGGCGGTTGCAACGCCAGTCGTTGCGGCATCGGAGCCGGGCCTTCGGGGCGACCGTTCGGAGCGAACGACAGAGACAACTCCATCTTCGCTTTCTTCTTGATGACTGCGGTACTGGCTTTGGTCTCCAGCGCTCCGCCATCAATCCATTTCTTGATTACCGCCAGCATCTCGGGCGGCAGCTTGTCGGAATTCGGAGGCATGTAGGGCTGAGCCTGATGGCTCACCACGGCGTACAACCGGCTGCCATCGCCATCACCACCGTCAATAACCTGTCCCGAACTTCCACCCTGCATGGCGGACGTGAAGTTCGTCAGATCGAGGCCGCCGCTCTTCTTGTCCGAGTTATGGCAAGCGAAACACTTAGCTCGGAAGATCGGCTGCACGTGATCGGCGTAGGTGACTTTGTTGTCATCTTGACCCTGAACCGCCGATGCTGACGCCACAGCGGATAACAGGACCGCAAGGAAAGCTTTATTACGCATGTGATGCACTCGAAAGACGAGGTTAGTTAGCAGAAGTGGGGTAGGCACGAGCGTTGTGATCTGGTCTTTAATGCTTCAACAGACTGAGTTTACAAGGTGCCACTGGAGAGCCAGTGGCACCTTGATTTCGATGTTCTCGCCGTCTTAGTGGTTGAAGACGAACTCGCGGGAGTTCAGCATCGCCCAGAAGACGTCATCCAGAACTTGCTTCTTGTCTTGCTCGGCGGCCAGCACTTGTTCGAGTGCTGCCCGTTCTTTCTCGGTGGGTTTGCGCGAAAGACAACGAATGTAGAGCTCTTCCAGAATCTCCTGAGGCTGTTTGCCCTCTTGCATGCGGCGACCGATCAGGTTGCCCTGTGCAATTTTGGAGTTACTAGTGTCACCGTTCAGCAGATGCAGAGCTTGCGACAGGTTCGGTTCCATCTTCACTTCGCACGAGCAAACGGTCTCGCGCGTCGCTCGGCCGAAGGTCGTCAGGAAGTAAGTTGAGGTGTTGCCGTTGGCAATCTGCACGGCCCGTGCACCCAGCGGCAGGCCCTGGAACTTGTTCTTGGTGTCGGTTACTTGAGTGATCGCGTCCAGCAGGATTTCCGCGCGGACTCGACGCAGCGTGCCGTGCGAGAAGTTGCGGGTATCCATCTCGTTGGTTTCATTCATCGCCGTCGTGTGCTGGTAGACGCGAGACGTGCAGATGTCTCGAACCAGACGCTTGAAGTCGTACTTGTACTCGGTGAAGCGGCGACCCAGTTCATCCAGCAGTTCCTTGTTGGATGGCGGGTTTGAAATGCGGACGTCGTCCACAGGCTCAATGATGCCTTTCCCCAGGAAGTGCGACCACACCACATTCGCCAGGTTCGTGGCGAAGTACGGGTTCTGAGGCGAAGCCAGCCAATCAGCCATCACTACGCGACGGTCCTTGCCAGCGACGTCAGGTTGCTCGCCGCCGAGGAACTTGGGCTGCATGACTCGCTTATCAACGAGGTGTCGGACTTCGCCACCGCCACTGTTGAAGATCACCAGTTCACGCGGATCTTCAGCACGCTTGCGGCCGATCTGAGCGAAGAACGCGGCGAAGCTGTAGTAGTCGTCCACCGTCCAGCGATCGAACGGATGGTTGTGGCATTGAGCACATTGAATTCGCATGCCCATGAAGACCTGGGCAACGTTTTCGGAAACCTTCAGAGTGTCCTGCTCGCCCTGGTAGTAGTTGGTCGCAGCGTTCTGGAACGTGCCACCGCTTGAGCCGAGCAGCTCACGCACCATCTGGTCGGTCGGAACATTGTCAGCGATGCGTTCTTGCAGCCAGTTGTAGTAACGCAGCATCGACTTGTAGCTGATCTGATTGGTCGTCCGAACTTGCAGCAGTTCGGCCCACTTCATCACCCAGAGTTCAACGAACTCCTTGCGGTTGATGAGGTCGTCAACCAGCTTCTCGCGTTTCTTCGGATCTTGATCCGCCATGAACTTGTTGTATTCCTCGATGGTCGGCACGACGCCGCAAATGTCGAGTGACGCGCGACGCAGGAATTCTTCGTCCGAGCAAACTCCGGAAGGCACAATGCGCAGCTTCTTGAGTTTGTTGTAGACCAACGTGTCGACGAAGTTCAGTTCCGGAGTCTTCGGGTCGGCGTACTGCAGGCCCTTTGGCAACGTGATGAAGTGACGGCCGACCGTGTGAGTTTCGAAGCGAGCCATTACGAAGGCTTCGCCGCGATTCTGAGCGGTGGCAACGCCATCCTGAGAAACCGTGACCGAGTTATCGTTGTTCGAGAGGAACACGGCGAGGTTGGTAACGTCGCGATCAGTGCCGTCTGAGTACTTGGCTCGCACAGTTAGTTTCTGCGCTGAGCCGGTACCATCGAGTACGCCTCCAGGCGGGAAGAGTTCCACCTGCACGCACTTGGGCACTTCGCCCTGATCGTTCGGAGCGCCGCCCTTGAGCCAGCGCATCATCGTGTCGTAATACTCAGTGCCTTCGTCGAAGCGGTTGCCGCCGGTGTGCGGGACTTCGCCAATCGACTTGGTGATCAGCAGACTGTCTTGAGGAATCGCCAGATTAATGCGGCGTCCGGGCAGTTCACGCGTGAGGCGGAAGTGGTCGCCTTCGGGATCGAAGCCGAACAGAGACAGGCGGAAGCCGTCCTTGCCGCGAGCGGCACCGTGGCAACTGCCGGTATTGCAATTGGACCGCATGAAGATCGGCATGATGTCCAGGCGGAAGCTGATCGGACGGTCGGCCGTCGCGGTTTCTACTTTGACGGGAACCGACTTCGACAAACCACCGAAGTCGATCTTCAGCTCGCACTGACCATCCGCCACTGGAGTCAGCATATTGCCTTCCAGCTTGGTCAATGCGGGGTTGGTCAGCGTGCGAGTTGCCTCGGCGGTCACATCCTTCGTCAGGCCCGTCGCATAGGTCGCCTGCACGACGAACGACTGACGATCGCGCGACGTCTTGATGTTGATATCCGGAGGATAGACCTCCAGCGATGTAGGTGCGTCCTGAGCGCGAGCAGTGCTCGACGCCACAGTGAGCGCCGCAATCGCTGCAGTCCAAAGTTTCAGACGAAGCATATTTAAGTCCTTGAAGCGGATTTGTTTTGAGTGTCTTACGAAGTCGCATCAGGTCGGCCGCATTCCAGCGCGTGACGGCCGATCGGCTACTTGCCTTCTTGCTTCGCTTTATCGAGTCGTAACTGCTCCAGCCGTGTGAGGCGTCGAGCAGGAGGGGCTGCTGCCGGTGCTGCTGGTGCGGGAGCCGCTTGAGCGGTCGGCATCGGCGCCGCAGGCTTTGGCGCTTCGACCTTCGGAGGCAGTGGCGCATCGACTCGCAATTCCGTGCCACCGACGTTGTGCACGACCATTTCGCCGTTCATCGGAATCGTGATCTGCGCGAAGACGGTGCCGTGACGACCGACCGGTGTGTCCTTCTCGGTCTTCACTTTGAAGACCACTTCCTTGGCTTCCTTGTTGAAGGTCACTGCTTCCGCGACGGCCTTGTTCGGCAGGCCGAACACGCGAGCCGTTGCATCGCCTTCGAACGGTTTCTTCTGATCCAGCTTGCAAACGATCTCAGTTTCCTGACCCTGCTCGCAGGCAGTGCGATTCAGAGCGAACAGGACGAAGTGCTCGGAGATCTCAATCGGTACCAGTTGAGATGCCGAATAGGCAACGCCACCGACATCCGCTTGTCCCAGCACGAAGATCTTCCACGGCCCAACGGCCGCATTGCCCGCCGCATTGATCGTATAAATGCCTTCTGTCTGACCTTCAGGAATCGTGATAGAAGGCGGAGCACCAACTCCTGGAGGAGCGAACGGGAAGGTCACGGTTACCGGAGCTTTGAAGTCTGGCTTACGTTCGACCACGACCTTCAGCGAGAGCGAGCCGTCCTTAGCCAGCGGAACCTTCGGCGGCACGACATCTACTTTGAAGGGCAGTTCGTCAACGACGGCGATCGGCAGGCGATTCACCGTCTTGCCGACGTACAGCGACTGGCCGGGTTCGGCGACGACGAAGTCGGCGAAGTTGCTGAAGCCGCCACTGATCTTCTGGTTGGGGTCTTCGTGACGAGCGAGGAAGTCAAACAACCCGCCGTTCAGCGGAGCGTCCGCAGCGACTTCGAAGACCACCGGCATTTGCGACATGTTGGCTGGCATCGGGTCTGCGTGCATCTTCATGCCTTGCGGCAGAGCGGATGGTTCCAGCACCAGCGGTCCGCCAAAGTTGGTTCGACCCGCGTTGATGATGGCTCCGAAACGATTGTTCTTGGCCACGTAGATTTGCTGGCGATACTGGCCGTAACGCTCCTGACGAGGAATGTTGAGGGCTAGTGAGGCGACAACCGGCTGGAATTCGACGCGATAGACGAAGTCCGGTCCGCCGCGCTTCAGGTGGTCGGTGACGGAGAGGTAGTAATCGCCGTCAGCCGGAACGCTGAAGCGGAAGTAGCTGTCCGGGCCGCGAGCGTCGTCGTTGGAGACGATGCCGCCGCCTTGAGCGTTGTAGACGACCATGACCGGATCGATCGCGGAACGGATGCGACGACCGTAGCACTCGACTTCGTAGACTTGCCCCTTAGTCGCGGTGAACTTGAAGAAGTCGATATCACCCTTCTCCTGCAGAATGCCGTTGAAGGCGTTCGGCAGAGCGGCTGGCGATGCTTGTTGAATCGCGTTGTTCGGCTCAGCTTCCAGAGAGTTATCCGAGGTGCTCAGGCGGAAGACGTTGGACGATGGGGCCCATGCGTTGTCAGTGCCTGCGAGGACACCGTAGTCGGGATCAACTTGAGCGGGCAGAGCGAACTTTTGGGCGAAATCGCCAGCGGCGTCGCCGATGAACTTCACTTCCACTTCGGAACCGATCTTGCCGCCGGCAGGGTAGACCGCAGTCGGACGGGGAAACGTGCCGACGTGCAGGCGGTAGTTGCAGGCGCCGTTGCCGCCGTAGGCGCTCTCACGAACTTCGATGATGTACTTGCCGTCTTCCGGTGCGACGGCCGAGGTGACGGCGTCCTGAATCACCAGTGGTGAATCGTCAGCCGCCGCCAGTTCGAAACGCTTGGCATCCAGAATTGCGACATACGGATCGAACAGCGTCGTGCCGAGTCGCATGGCTTCGACTTCGACGGCGATCCGCTGACCCTTCTTGGCTTCGACGACGTAGTAGTCAACGTCTTCGCTCTGCACGATGCCGTTCACCGTCACGTTCAGAGGAATGGCTTGCGGCACCGCAAATTCGCTGTTGGGTTCTTTTTCCTCCGCGACGGGCAGGTAGCCGACCCAGAACGTGCGATAGTCCGAGATGCCGCTCTTGGTTCGTACTTGAGCGACGTGCTCGCCGATCCGGGCTTCAGGGCCGACGGCAACGGTCGCTTTGAAAGCGTTCGCATTGACCGGTTCCAGCTTCGTGACTTTGAAGCCCGGCGTGTAGAAGAAGATCTCTTCCGCATCAGCCAGTTGCGAGCCACTGAAGGTCAGGACGGTTTCCACGCCACGCTGACACCCGCGCGGCATGATGGAGTTGAGTCGGGGGGAAGCAGCCATGCTGACGGCGGTGGAGCACATCAGGAGAACTGCCAGTGCGAGAGATCGGAAACGAGCCATAGAGTTCTTCCGAATTCCGAGTGATAGTCAGTCGCAATGAGAGAAAGCCCAGGCGGCAGGTCAGCTACTCGTCGGTAACTGCACTCAATTTCCGTAGGCTAACGGACGAAGGCAACCGTGCCTCGATTATGGGATGAAGATCAGACGCGGTGCCTAATCAAAGTTTTGGTGGGATGGTCCTAATTGCCTTTCTTGGCAATTCCGTTTCGAGCGACGGTGAGGACGATTTTGGACGATTCGGCGAACATCCCTGTCAAACCGAATGACCACGTCACCCATCCTGCGGGCGACGCCAAAGCGACTTTTGGGGAGCAAGCCGCTTTGATGATATATGAAGCAGGCCGCATCAAAGGATGCGGCCTGCAAACTGAAAACACTTAAGCCAGCAATTCCTTGACGACCTTACCGCCGTCAACGATTTCGATCGGACGATCGCCGGGAGCCATCAGCTCCTTGTCGGCGGTGATACCGATGCAGTTGTAAATCGTTGTAGCCCAGTCTTCGACACCCAGCGGGTTGTCTTCGGGTTCGCTCGCGGTGGAGTTCGAAGATCCGTAGACCGTACCGCGCTTGATACCGCCACCGGCCAGCACAACGCTGAACACTTTCGGCCAGTGATCGCGGCCGGCGGTGCCGTTGATCTTCGGTGTACGACCGAATTCAGAGGCGATGCAGACCAGCGTGTCCTTGAGCATTCCGCGTTGTTCCAGGTCGTTGATCAGCGCCGCGTAGGCTTGATCGAACGCCGGGACCTGGCTGCGGATGCCGCCGTTGATGTTGTCGTGCATGTCCCAGCCACCGTAGGTCAGCGTGACAAACCGGCAACCGGCTTCGACCAGGCGGCGAGCCATCAGCATGCGCTGACCGGCTGTGTTGCGACCGTACTGATCACGCATCGGGGCTGCTTCAGCCTCGATGTTGAAGGCCTCGCGAGCGGCTGGTGAGCTGATCAGCGAGTAAGCACGATCGTAGAACGTATTCAGGGCGTTCAGACCGTCGGACTTTTCCTTCGACACGAAGTGGTCGTTGACCTTGTCCAGAATGTTGCGGCGACGGCTGAAGCGGCTGTCGTCGATACCACCCGGCAGGGCCAGGTCCTGCACGCGGAAGCCGTTCGCGGCGGGGTCAGAACCCAGGCTGAACGGAGCGAACGAGGAACTCAAGTAACCGGTGCCAGCGTATTCGTTCGGCTGGCTCGGAATGCAGACGTACGGCGGCAGGTTCTTGCGTGGGCCGAGTTCGTGGCTGACCACGCTACCCATGCTCGGATACTGCAGAGCCGGACTGGGGCGATAGCCCGTGAACATGTTGTGAGTGCCGCGTTCGTGAGCCGCTTCGCCATGCGTCATCGAACGGCAGATGGTGATCTTGTCCATCACTTGAGCGGTCTTCGGCAGCATCTCGTTGATGCGAACGCCAGACACGTTGGTTTCGATGGAATTCATCGGCCCGCGGTACTCAATGGGAGCATACGGCTTCGGATCCCATGTTTCCTGATGAGCGCTGCCACCTGGCAGGTAGATATAGATAACGTTTTTCGCGGTGCCTTCCTTGCTCTCGTAGAACTTCTGGTCGGCCTGAGCCTGGCGCATGCCAAAGTAATTGGCGAGCGTCAGTCCAATTCCGCCGCAGAAGCCGGCTTGGATGAACCCACGACGGGTTGTGTTGCCCATTCAACGATCTCCTTGGTGCAAACGAGGGATAGCGAGCAGCTTTGGTGGTTAGAAAAAGGTAAGAAGTCGCAGACTGCGACTGAATCACGCGGGGTAGAGGTAGGCAAGCTAGGAGGGCACCAGCCAGTCCTTCTCATCGGATCTGATTGATGTAGTGGGTAGGAAACCGCAGAAAGTGCGAGATGTCAAGTACCCAATTACTTTCAGTGTGGGGAGTTGTGAAGTTCGTAAGGGTGAGGTAACTCTTGCGGATTGCGTCGTCTGCAGTGCCTGTAAGCTAGTTGTGGGCAGAGATTCTGCCTGCAGAGCCAGTCAAACAGCACCTGTGATATAACTTGGGCGCACAATTCAACCTTCGTCTCATTCTTCGTCGCTGGCAGCCAAATTCTAAAGTCGGACAGACTTCCCCATGAGCAAGACAACTCTTCAAACCATCGCCCTGTTAGTCGCACTGGGCTGCATTGTCGCCAGCGTGCCGTTCATGTGGTCGTATCAGGCCAGCCTGAGCCTCAGTAAGTTAGACCCTCGCGTGGGAGGGCTTGAGATCGGTGCCAGCATGCCGAAAATCCACGGGGCGGGCTGGTTCAACGGTTCCGAGGAAGAAGCTCAGAAGTGGGGCGGCAAAGTGATTTTCGTGCACGCCTGGGCCAATTTCTGTCCCAAGTGTCACGACGGCATGCCCGATCTGGTGAAACTCCATGAAGAGTTCAAAGACAAGGGTGTGGTTTTTGTCGGCGTAACGCCCGATGCGGACCAAGGCCGGGACGAAGACCAGCAGACGGCGGAGCTATCCGGCATCAGGAAGTACATCTCGAAGTACCACGCCGAGTGGCCGATGGCGTACGGCGCGATGGACACTCTGGTTGAGTTCAAGGCTGAGTTGATCCCCGGCTACTGGGTGGTGGGTCGGGACGGAAAAATCCTGTGGAATCGGGCCGCCAGCGACAAAGAATCGCTGCGTGAAGCTCTGGAACGCGCACTGGCCACCGCGGACTCGGCTCCAGCTTCATCAGGGTCGCCAGACACTCAGTCGGGTGATTGAAACATTTCCTGAGAAACAGACGTCGACATCATCACCTGTGGCTCGCGGCCGATCGTGATAGACGCCGCGATAGCGAAAGCCGCCCGTTGCTTCCGCCTCGAAGTGAATTGGCAGGTGCAACGGGTTGAGTGTGCAGGGCACGAACTGCGGCTGATGCTCCGGCTGACCAGTTAGGTCGGGGAAGTTCACATTCCAGAACTCACCTTCGGTCAGCGGTTGCTGAATCAATTCCCCGATGGAGCGCCGTGCGAATTCGGTGGCACGACTCCAATCGAACTGCCCGCCGGATTTGCGATAGTGCGAGAACGCAATTCCCGGCTTACGGTGCAAGGCCGCTTCGCGGATGGCAGCGACCGTGCCGGACATAAAGACGTCGACGCCCAGATTGGCTCCGCTGTTGATGCCTGACAATACCCAGTCTGCGTCCGGCAGAACGTGCCAGAGCCCGAGACGTGCGCAATCCGCAGGAGTGCCGTTGATCGACCAGCGTCCCGTCCCGGCGTCCTGAATATGGATGGGCTCGTCGGTGGTGACGCGATGCCCGCAACCGGAGTGAGCTTTATCCGGAGCGACCACGGTGACTTCGCCGAACTCAGCCGCTGCTCGAGCCAATGCTTCGATGCCCGGAGCATCAATTCCGTCATCGTTCGTCACTAGAAATTTCAGAGGCATGAATCACTTCCATCTGCGAAGTCATTGCGAACTAATGCGTTTCCGGAACACCTGCGTGAAGTGTTTCGTTTCATCGAAATGCACGATTTGTGAACCATAACATGCCGACGCCTTTTCCTCAGACCGATCCGACACCGCTGTTTGAATTGTTTCGCGGCATTCATGCGACCGAACTGCTGACTGCCGCCGTTGCTCATTTCCGACTCTTTGAAGTCCTTGGGCACGGCCCGTTACCGGACCGACAGTTGCGAGATGAACTCGGCCTCGCCCCACGGCCCTTCGTCGTGTTGACCACGGCCCTGTGGGCCATGGGTCTCGTCCGCAAGAACTCAACTGGAAACTTCCAGCTTACCGAATTGGCTGAGGAGCACCTTGTTCCCAACCTGGCCTTCGACGTGAGCGGTTATGTTGGGCTAGCCGCAGAGAATCCCAGCGTGCTCGGCATGGTCGAACGACTGCGTACGAATCGTCCCTATGGCGCCGAGCCCAAGTCCGATTCAGGTACGGCATTCATCTTTCGCGAAGGAACAACATCGGCGATGGAGCAAGAGGCCTCCGCGCGCCGTTTGACGATGTCGTTGGCTGGTCGAGCCAAGAACGTTGCTCCGTATTTCGCTGAAGCGGTTGATGGCAGCACTGCCGCGACCATCCTGGACGTCGGGGGCGGCACCGGAATCTACGCCTACGCGCTGTTGGCGAAGTATCCGCACTTGAAGGCCATCGTGCTCGATCGACCAGAAGTGCTGAAGACGGCCGCTGAGTGTGCTCAAGAGTGGCAGGTCGCGGATCGCGTTTCGCTGGTACCGGGTGACATGTTCCAGACAGAGTTTCCGTCCGCAGACCTCGTGCTGCTTTCCAACGTGCTGCACGACTGGGATGTCGCGGAATGCGAAGCGCTCGTCGCAAAGTCTGCCTTGGCGACTTCAGCGGGTGGACGAGTCCTCATTCACGACGTCTTCCTGAACGATGAATTGGACGGTCCGCTGCCGGTTGCGCTGTATTCGGCATCGCTGTTCTCACTCACGGAAGGCCGAGCCTACAGCGCGGCTGAGTACCGTGGCTGGCTGAAGTCCGCAGGGCTCGATCCGCAGCCCGTCGTTCCGACTCTGGTGCATTGCGGGGTTCTGGGCGGTTTGAAGAAGTGAAAACCCCGTGAGGTTGCGGCAGTTCGAATTGGAGATGCTGGTCAGATTCTGGCGGACTCATAAGAATAAGCACTTGTTGATTAGTGCTTCTGGCCGTAGCCAAACTCAGGAAGGCTGCGTGCCGGGCCAACTCTTATCGCAGCGCAAAGCGATCAGAGGTCTCAGCGGAATAAGGAATTCTGATGTCCGAGCCCAGCTTCATTTTCGACGTGCATCTCGATCTCAGCATGAATGCTCTGGAATGGAATCGCGACCAGCGCTGGTCACAGGAACGCATTCGGCGCTGGGAGCAGTTCATGAAGGACAAAGTCGATCGTGGTAACAACACGGTCTGCTTTCCCGAGATGCGCCGCGGACGAATCGGGCTGTGCGTCGCGACTCAGATTGGCCGGTATTCACCGTACTTTCATCGGCTGCCCGGCTGGAATTCGCCCGAGCAGGCTTGGGCTCAGACGCAGGGCCAGCTCGCGTGGTACCGCGAGATGGAAGCGCAAGGCGAGATGGTGCAGATCCGCAACACCGAGCAGCTTAACAAGCACCTCGACCTGTGGATGAAATCACCGTGTGACGATGGCACGGCGTACGTCGTGGAGTCGAGGAAACAGCCAGCGCATTTGCCGATCGGCTATATCCTCAGCCTTGAGGGCGCGGACTCGATCGTGACACTGAAGCATCTGGAACGTGCTTACGCCGACGGACTGCGAGCGCTGGGACCCGCTCACTATGGACCTGGACGCTACGCGCACGGCACCGACGCTCAAGGTCCGCTGTCCCCCGAGGGCAAGGACTTGTTGAAGGAGATGCAGCGACTGGGGATCATCCTGGACGTGACTCACTTGTGTGACGAATGCTTCTGGGATGCTCTGGACGTCTATGACGGACCGCTGTGGGCCAGTCACCAGAACTGCCGCACGCTGGCTCCGTGGAACCGTCAATTCGCCGACGATCAGATCAAGGCGGTCGTCGAGCGTGGCGGCATTCTCGGTATGGCGTTCGACGCGATTATGATGGTGCCGGGGTGGATGCATCTCCGCAGCAAACCGGCTGATTTCCAGTTGAAGATTGAGCGCATCTGCGAGCACATCGACCACATCTGCCAGATCGCGGGCAATGCGAAGCATGTGGGGATCGGTACCGATCTCGACGGTGGCTATGGCAACGAGCAGACGCCGATGGACATGAATTCCATCGCCGACCTGCAGGTTTTGCCCGGATTACTGCGGAAGCGAGGCTACTCAGAAGCCGACATACAAGGCATCATGTGGCGCAACTTTGTCGACTTCCTGCGTAAGACTTGGGGCTAGATCTCACCGGAGGAGGCGCGGTGCATCGCTTCCTGCATCAGATTCAACGCGCGACGGTTTCTTCTTGGGAAGCCGTCGCGGGTTTGGTCTATCCCGAAGTCTGCGTCTTCTGCACCAGCGATCTCTGTCAGGCGACTGCCCGTTCGCCGGGTGTGCGTCTCTGCCGCGACTGTGAGGCCAAGTTCGCCGACGAAGGAGCCGCAGTGTGCTTTGCTTGTGGAGCTGCCGTCGGTCCGAACCTGCCGGCTCAGAGCGAGTGCCTGGAGTGCCGCACGCGCGACTTCCGCTTCCAGCAGGTGATTCGTCTGGGCCTCTACGAAGACGAACTACGGACGGCAGTGATTCGCGGTAAATCTCCCGGTGCATTGCCGCTGAGCGCCGCCTTGGGGGAACTTCTCTATGGCATGCAGGCCGAACGGTTGAGGGACGCCAATGTCGATCTGGTGACGTTCGTGCCTCAGCATTGGGGCAAGCGTCTCGTGCAGCACCACCATCAGGCCGAAACTGTCGCTGAGATTCTGGCCAAGCGGTTGCGGCTGCCGCTGGCTCGATGGCTGCTCGTCAAGAAGCGGCACACCCGCGATCAGTCTGATCTGCCGCGTTCTGAACGCCTCAAGAATCTGACGGCGGCTTTCGGAGTGCGGCGCTGGCCTCGTGTTCGTGGACGCAACGTCTTGTTGGTAGACGACATCCTGACGACCGGTTCGACGGCGAATGAGTGCACCAAGGCGTTGCGGGCGGCCGGGGCCAAGGCGGTTGCCGTGGCGGTAATCGCCCGGGTCCCGTGATCCGAATTAGCAGGAAAACGTTTGATGACGTAAGGTTAATGGATCGAGTTGGCGACTGGTGATCTGTCTATCCAGCACCGCTCGATTCGTTCGCCAGTAACTACAAGGCAGTGACTGAAATGTTCTTCGATCCATTTTTGCTGATTGTGACGGCTCCGGCAGTGCTGCTGATGCTCTGGGCACAAGCGCGGATCCATTCGGCGTATGCGCGTGGGATGCAGATCGACGCTCATCTGACGGGCGCCGCCGCTGCGCGCCACATTCTGGATAAGGGTGGTCTGCATGACGTGGGCATTGAGGAGACTCATGGCTTCCTGTCGGACCACTATGACCCGTCGGGGCGCGTGCTTCGCCTGAGTTCCGAGGTTTATCACACGCAGACGGCAACCGCAGTTGGCATTGCGGCTCACGAGGCTGGCCATGCGCTGCAGCACGGGCAGGGGTATCTTCCTCTGGTGGTCCGCAATGCGGCCGTTCCGGCTGCACGGTTCGGTCCTTGGGTTTTCATGATCCTGTTCACACTCGGCGCTGTGCTGTCCAAGCCAGGCTTGCTGTGGGCGGGCCTGGCTGGGTTCGGTGGGGTGCTGTTCTTCCAGTTGGTGAACTTGCCCGTCGAGTTCGATGCCAGCAACCGTGCCAAGGCGTTGCTGGTCGAGTACGGGATCGTCGATGGTGGTGGTTCTGAAGCCGTGCGGGATGTCCTGAACGCCGCTGGCTGGACCTACGTCGCGGGAACTCTGCAAACACTGTTGCAGTTCTTGTACTACGCCTTTCGAATACTCGGAGCGACCCGCAGTGATGACGATCGATAGGCAGAGCCCCAGCCTGATCGCTCGCCAGTGAATACCTGCCGCGCGAACCTGAGTCTGCATGTGCGAACCTCGCCTGCTGATCTCAAGTTCGCGCGGTCTTTTTTCGACTGCGGTATGTATTCGGAATTCGCATCACATCGACCTCTGGAGTGCGTGCTTCATGGAATCAGTCCTCGATCGGTTTCTGCGTTACGTGCGGATCGACACTCAGTCTGATGAGCACAGCACAACGTACCCGAGTACCGCGAAGCAGTTTGATCTTTGTCGTTTGCTGGCGGACGAATGCCGTCAGATGGGACTGAAGGACGTCAGCCTCAGCGAATTCGGCGTGGTGATGGCGACAGTGCCTGCAAATGTGCCGCACTCTGCGCCAGCTATCGCGCTGGTCGCTCACGTGGATACCTCACCCGAGACTTCCGGTACGAACGTCAAACCGATCGTGCACGCGAACTACGACGGAAGAGACATCGTGCTTCCGGGCGATCCGTCCAAGGTGATTCGCGTTGACGCTAACCCGGCGCTGAAGGATCTCATGGGTGCTTCGATCGTGACGACGGACGGAACGACGTTGCTCGGTGCTGACGACAAAGCTGGCGTGGCCGCCATCATGGCTGCAGCGGCGTACTTGATGACTCATCCAGAGATCCCGCGCGGCCCGATTCGATTGTGCTTCACGTGCGACGAAGAGATCGGTCGCGGCACCGATAAGCTCGATCTTGAGGCGTTGAATGCCGTGTGTGCCTACACGCTCGACGGAGACGGGCAGGGGCACATCGACTGTGAAACGTTCTCGGCGGATCTGGCCATCATCACGGTTGAGGGCATCAACACGCACCCGTCGGAAGGCAAAGGCAAGATGGTGAACTCCATCCGCATCTTGTCGCAGTTTCTGGCTCGCTTGCCTCAGGATCATCTCAGCCCGGAAACCACTGCCGAGCGAGAAGGCTTTCTGCATCCGTACTCGATTGAAGGCGGCGTGGCGCTGTCGACTGCTCGCATCATCCTGCGAGACTTTGATACGCCGAACCTCGCCGAGTACGCAGCCATGCTCGAAGGCATCGCCGCCGACCTGCGCCCGAAATACCCGCGTGCGACCATTAAAGTTGAGACACGACGCCAGTACCGGAACCTCGGTGATGGTCTGAAGAGTGAGCCGCGTGCTGTCGCGAAGGCGGTTGAGGCGACTCGAGCAACCGGCATCGAACCCAAGCTGTCGATCATCCGCGGTGGCACCGACGGTTCACTGCTCACGGAACGCGGCTTGCCGACCCCAAATCTGTCGACAGGCGAGCACAATCCGCATTCACCGCTCGAATGGACCAGCCGCGAGGAACTGCAACGCGCGGTTGATGTACTGGTTGAACTCGCT
This sequence comes from Planctomycetaceae bacterium, assembly GCA_021732995.1. Taxonomy (GTDB): domain Bacteria; phylum Planctomycetota; class Planctomycetia; order Planctomycetales; family Planctomycetaceae; genus AM-0621. The sequence goes on from JAKFWA010000086.1 coordinate 189,996, forward strand.
CGCGCGTGGAGCAGTGAACGCTGTTAGTAGTGCGGTGACGGTGCTGGATTAGCCCCTCACCCTCGGTCCCTCTTCCCGGCGGGGCGAGGGAAGAGTGTTCTTTCTACTTGCGAGCGACCTTGCGGGTGCGTTCGTAGACATCAACGACCCAGTTGCGGAAGTCGCGATCGATGGCGTCGATGGAGGGGGCGTTGAAGACTTCTCGTAAAGTCTGAACTCCGCTGGGGTCGAAGGCCGCGTTCGCGCGGAACTTGCGATAGAAGAGCGGCAGCAGCTCTCGCTCTTGCAGATACAGGCATAAGTACCGCGCGTGAGCGTAGTCCGTGGCCTGCTGTTCCGATCGAATCGAACGCGATGCCAGCAAGGCTTCCAGCGACCCCAGCTTGCGATGGTGCATAGCGTGCAGCAGATGATTGAGCCGCCAGTTCGACTGACCCAGCAGGCGCAGCCCGTCTTTGCTGAAGCTGCTTTCTTCGTAGAGCGACCCCAGGCCCTCATCGAACCATTCGGGCATGTTGGGGAAGTCGAAGTGTGCGAGCGAATGGGTCAATTCGTGTGACAGCGTGCCCTCACCCGTCGAAGCGTTGATCATCAACCGCCGGTCGGGGCGAATGTAATAACCGTGGTAGCTTGCCGTGGACCGACGATCCAGCCGCCGAGCCGTGTCTTGATAACTGCGCTCGGAAGCGAACAGCAGGATGGTGATGGGCTCATCGGGCTCATGATCGAACAGCATCAGCGAGAGCGCGCGGGCGGTGGGTTGAATTGTGTCTCGATAATGCCGGTCCAGCGAACTTTCTTCGTCGTCGCTGGCCAGCACGTAAGGCGGCCGCGCGATGATCTGGAAGGATGCGTCGAGGTGTTTGGTCAGTTCGGCGGCTCGGCTGTCGCAGGCCATCGCCAGTTTGCGTTGGCGGTCGGCGCGATCATTGAACTTTGGCAAAGCCGCCAGGCCGTCTTCCACGCGGCTGCGCAGATCCCGGACGTCAAAGTCGGCAGAGGCGTTGAGAACGTCATGCGCGGCATTCACCGTCTGCGCGACGGACCGGCCCACGGTGAGAGCATAACTGCCCCACACCAGGAAAACCGGACCGGCAAGCAGGATGAGAAACCGCCACATGATGGATATCTAGTCAGATTCCGACGTCAGTGAACTTCAAGCACGGCGTTGCGCATCAGGCGCATTGGTGCCTCCGCAATCCTACTACTGCCCGGGACGACCCACATGAACTGAAATGCTGAGAATTCAACTCGCGACTCGACTTCCGCGCGACGAATCGGCAGTTGCGGATCAATCGACAGACCTTGACCACATCGCCCACGCCGATTTTGACCAGCACTGTTCAGCTCATCGCGTCCTGCAGGGCAGACAAAGAGTGGAGGGTCAATTTCGGATGGGTATGCTAAAACCCACGTCTTAGTTCCTATTCAGTCAGACGCTACTCTTCCGCCTGGGAAGAGTCATGGAGGCAGCCGCGAGAGGGTTTTGCAGTGCTCAACTGCGAAGCCAGTTCACTCGTGGCTGGCATGCGGGCCACTTACTAGGAATTCGCCATGGGACAAATGATGCGGCCGGAATCCGCTTCGTCTCGGTCAGTTTTGCATCGCCGCTTTTTAAGTCAGCCCAAGCACGAACGCTCGCCGTTGGAAGTGCTTGTGGCCCAGCCTGATGAGCCACTCGGAATGCGTAGCACTCTCTACAAGCACCTCGGAGCGCATGTCACACAACGCGATGGTATCGCCGGCACGCACTTCGCCGTCTGGGCTCCGAACGCCCGCGAAGTGTCGTTGATTACGGATAGTAACGGCTGGCAGCACGGACAGACCTGGCTGAATGGCAGTGACTCCGGAGTCTGGAGTGCGTTCGTCCCCGGCGTGCAGGCCGGGGAGAAGTACAAGTACTCGCTCACCAATTGCCACGGTCAGCGTGTGGAGAAGTCAGATCCATTTGCCTTCGCCAGCGAGATGCGCCCCAAAACAGCTTCCGTGGTGGCGGATCTGAGCACGTACCAGTGGAACGATGATGGCTGGTTGCTGCGTCGGCAGGCGACCAACTGGCTGAAGCAACCGGTTTCAATCTACGAAGTGCATCTCGGTTCGTGGCGTCGCCCCAAGGACGGCCGCACGTACTACTCGTACCTCGAATTCGCGGACATGCTGATCGAGTATTGTCTGGACATGAACTACACCCACATTCAATTGATGCCCATCACCGAGCATCCGTTTGATGGTTCGTGGGGTTATCAGGTCACGGGGTACTTCGCCCCGACCAGCCGCTTCGGCGAGCCACAGGATTTCATGGCCTTCGTGGACAAGTGCCATCAGGCCGGACTGGCGGTGCTCACAGACTGGGTGCCGGCGCACTTCCCGACAGATCCGCACGGCTTGGCACGTTTCGACGGAACGGCTCTGTATGAGCATGAAGACACCCGCCGTGGTTTCCATCCCGACTGGAACACGTACATCTTCAATTACGGCCGTTTTGAAGTTCGCGACTTCCTGCTGTCGAGCGCTCGCTTCTGGTGTGACCTGTATCACGTTGACGGTCTGCGCGTGGATGCCGTGGCTTCGATGCTCTACCTGGACTATTCGCGCAAGTACGGCGAATGGGAGCCCAATCAATACGGCGGTCGCGAGAATCTGGAAGCGATTTCGTTCTTCAAAGACTTCAACACCATGATTCATGGTGACTTCCCCGGCGCGATCACCGTCGCCGAAGAATCAACCGCGTGGCCGGGAGTGTCTCGACCCGTCTACGATGGCGGTCTGGGCTTCACGATGAAGTGGGACATGGGCTGGATGAACGACACGTTGCGTTATATCCGTCATGAACCGATTCATCGCGCGCATCATCAGGGCGAACTGTCCTTCCGCATGATCTACGCCTTCCATGAGAACTTCGTGCTGCCGCTGTCGCATGACGAGGTGGTGCATTGCAAGGGCTCGCTGATCAGCCAGATGCCCGGTGACGACTGGCAGAAGTTTGCCAACCTGCGAATGCTGTACTCGTATCAGTACACGTCGTCCGGCAAGAAGCTGCTGTTCATGACCGGTGAATTGGCCCAATGGGGCGAGTGGAATCACGATGCCGAGCCCGATTGGAAATTACTGAATGAGCCGTGGCACGCAGGTATTCATCGCCTGATTACGGACCTCAACCGCGTCTACAAGGAAAACAAGGCGCTGTATGAAATGGATTTCAGCTCGGAAGGTTTCCAGTGGATTTCGTGCGATGACTGGCAGGGCAGCACGTATGCCTGGATTCGCTGGGCCGAGAAGAAGTCCGAGTGCGTGATCTGCGTGGCCAATTTCACTCCGGTGGTCCGTCACGACTACCGGATTGGTGTCCCCGCGCTGGGCTTCTACCGCGAGATCTTCAACAGCGACGCCGCGATCTATGCGGGATCAAACCAGGGCAACACCGGCGGCCGTTACAGCGAGCCGATCGGCTCGCACGGCATGCAGAACAGTATCTCGATCACACTGCCGCCGTTGTCAATCATCATCCTCAAACCGGTGACCGCGGCGCCTGCTGCGATTCCGACAACCGTTGCGGCGCCAACGGCGAATTGAAGTCGCTTCTCGCGGTTAGACAGTCGGTTGGTTGTGGTCTTGATTTCCCGCAGAGGCGCGGAGTTCGCAGAGAAAGAAGATCTAGTAAGCAGTTCGTATTGCGGCTGCTTCCATCCGGTCTCTGCGTGCTCCGCGCCTCTGCGGGAAATTCATCTTCTACGGTTGCCGTCTATCCGCGATCGCGGCACTGTGCGACGAGTGTGGGAGCCTTCTCCAACGCCTCACGCACCAGGTGGCCCATGTGGGGGTGCTCCGGTTCAACGTCGATGGGCAGGCCGTGCTCACGCAGTCGCTCGGACGCCGTCGGTCCGATGGATGCGACGACGCAGCGGCGAGCGGCTGCCAGCCACGCGTCTTTCACTCCGAGTCGTTCGGCTTCTTGCGTGACGTGTGTCAGATGTTGAGCCGTCGTGAACATGATCACGTCGAAGGCGCCAGCGATGGTGTCTGCGATGGCGGATTGCAGGGGACCGATGTCATCGGGCAGAGCCCACTGATAGACACTGACGGTTTTGATTCTCGCGCCGCGACGTTGCAGTTCCAGATAGAGGTCTGCTGACGGCGCTCCATACTCCTGCACGGCGATGGTCATGCCCGCGAGTGGCGTCGAAGAATCCGAGCCCGTCAGTCGCAGCACGAGATCCAGTACTTCGTGCCAGGTGTTCGGCTCTTCGGCCTTGCCTGCGAATGGCACTCCCCATTTCTTGAACACGGCGGCGGGCTTGGGGCCACGCACGATGACGCGTTGTTCGCGCAGCAGGTTGAGAAACGCTTCGCGGGGCTCCACCGTTTCAATGGCCGTCGCCAGAGCTTCCGCGCCGACGCCCGTCATGAAGATGACCAGATCGAAGGACTTTGCTCGCAGGCCGTCCAGAAACTCCTGAATCTCAGGAGTCATCCCGAGCGGCACTTCCTTCATGGCCGCTGCGACAGTCGCGTGACCTCCGTGACGTTCGATGAGCGAACCCATCTCGCTGCCTTTGCGACTCTCAAAGCTCAACACCCGCAGACGTTCGGACATATCCACTCCTCAATGAAACCAACTTAAGTGGCGAGAGGATGGTGGTCTCTACGTTGTCTGGCAACCACGCGCTGGGTGGGTTTTGCGTGTCTGTGGAGCTTCACGTGTCGAATGAATTATGGGACCAGCACGAGCTTCCCATTGTGACGTTCCGACAGTTCCCGCAGGAACTTTTGGCCGCGCCACGCCATCGCGATGCGCTTGTAGTCCTTGGATGGGACCAGCTTCTGAGCGGCCGCAATCTTACCTTTTTCAATCAGGTCGAAGGCGTCGCGGCCGGCATCGGTCATTGGTTCTTCAAACGCGACTGCTTGCAACTTCGAGTGCCCAACCGGCAGGTCCATTAACTCTGATTTCACTCGCAGGTTGAAGTCGCCATCGCTCAGAAAGTAGACGATATCCGGTCTCATCTTCAGAGCCTGAGCCAATGCCAGCGTCGGTTCGGTGTTTCCGGCAGTCATGACGCCCTGCATCCAGGTGAGGTATTTTTGTTTGGCACCGAGCGTGGCAGGCTCCAGACCCGGAGCGGGCATCGCGACGCTGTAGTCGTTGAAGAAAATGATGAAGAACTGAGACTCGGCAGGCAGGTTGCCGATCGAGTTCACCAGTTCGATCTTCACGCGTTTGAAGCGTGTGTTTGCTTCGCTGTCATGCGGACGATTCATGCTCAGCGACGCATCGAGCACATAGACAATCCGCTTGCCAAGCGGAGCCAGACCAAAGAACTCGGTTGCGTCGCCGTCTCCAATGCCGTTGCCGGTTCCCGTGCCTGAGCCTTGACCGCGCAGCTTGCCGTTGCCGAGACCCACCATTTCGTGACGATCGGCGAGGGAGCCATCGCCGCCCCAGCTATCGCTCAAGATGTGTGCGAACACGGCGTTCGACTTTGCCGGGACATTGATGGCTGACGATGCGGGACCGGATAGCCCTTGCATAACTGACACGGCCGCCTTGCTGCCGCTCGAACGACCGCCGGGAATGCCGTAAGTGATCTCTCCTTCGATGGGTCGAATCACGTTCTCCGGAGCGATATCCAACCGAGTCAGCATCACTGGTTCGAAATCGTCGGTCGCATCGACCACGACATCGAAGGGCTTCTCTTCGGACGCCATTCGCTGCCAGCCGCAGCACGCCAAGACTAGCAGAACTGCGAAGTGCAGCGTCGATGACACGACGAGAGCTGTCCAGTTGGGCTTCTTAGCCGCTCGCTCTACTGGCGGTGTCGCCGCAATGGAGATCTCGACGAGGTCGCCGGCACTCGACGTGGCGAGTGTGTCTTGCGGGCTCGTGGGGGTAACATCCATCAGCAGCATCGTTACAACCGGAACAGGTCCTGCGGACTGAATTTTCGCCGCTGAGCCTAGCTTGCTGAGCTGGCCTCGGCAAAAACCAAATCAGGCTGGCGGCTCCATCCTTTCCAGTTTCGTCCGCTTGGACGGATGATGCCGATCCCGATACACCTCCCGGCAGGAAGTCTGCGTGGAATCCGACAACTTGCGACCTCTGACATAAGGAACGACCTCGTGTCGAACTTTTTCATCCGCATCCAGCGTGCGTTGTTGCTGACGGTTTGGTTGGGCATGGTCGTCAGTTGCCAGGTATCTGCTTTGGCGCAGGACATTGCTGCGAAGAAGGATGCTCAGCCTGCTGACTCGGGTGTGAAGTTCGACCTGGCAGCGCTTTCCAAAGTGCCCGCCGTGTTTCCCACCGAGGAAGCTCAGGCCGAAGGCGTCAAAACATTCTTCTACGAAGGGCTGCCGTATAAGGGCAAAACGACGCGCGTCTTCGCCTACTACGGCGTGCCGAAGGTTGCCGAGGATGCTGCCAAGGCAAACCAAAAATTCCCGGCGATGGTGTTGATTCACGGTGGCGGCGGAACGGCGTTCGATCGTTGGGTGAAGGTCTGGAACTCGCGCGGCTATGCAGCCATTGCGATGGATCTCTGCGGCTGTGTTCCCGTGGGGACCTATGGCAAGTGGAAGCGACATGACCTCGGTGGCCCGGCCGGTTGGGATGCCAGCTTTGGGCAACTGGATGACAAGATCGAGGACCAATGGACTTATCACGCGGTCAGCGCGGTTGCTTTGGGCCACTCACTGATCCGGTCTTATCCCGAAGTCGATCCTGAGCGTATTGGCGTTACCGGGATTTCGTGGGGCGGTTACCTGACGAGCGTCGTCTCCGGCGTCGATTCGCGCTTCAAGTTCGCAGCGCCGGTTTATGGCTGCGGATTCTTAGGGGACAATTCGGTCTGGGTGCCGAAGTTTGAGAGCCTCGGCAAGGAGAAGGCGGGGCTGTGGCTGAAGCAATGGGATCCATCAGCCTACCTTGGCCGGGCTGAGATGCCGGTGCTGTGGGTCAACGGCACGAACGATTTCGCGTATCCGATGGACTCGTGGCAGAAGTCGTATCGACTCCCGCGTACGCCACAGACTTTGTGCTTGCGAGTTCGTATGCCGCACGGGCATGGACCAGCAGGCGAGAATCCTGAAGAGATTCACATCTATGCGAACTCGTTCCTGAAGGGCGGTGACCCTCTCGCCAAGATCACCGATCAAGGGCAATCCGCCGAAGAAGCCTGGGCAACCTTTCAATCGAAGGCGCCGATTACCAAAGCCGAGCTGTGCTTCACGAAGGATTCCGGCAAGTGGCAGGACCGCAAATGGGATACGGCGCCAGCAACGATCGACGCCGGCTCCAGCCGAGTCACCGCCAAGATTCCTGCGGAAGCAAAAGTCTTCTACATCAATCTCTTCGACGACCGCCAATGCGCGGTAAGCACTCAGCACGTTGAACGATAAGCTCTCACGTTGCGGCTCCAGAGCTCGCTCCCTCACGGTCGCGGTACTGTCAGGGTTGCTTCTGAGCCTGCGTCTGGACCACCACTACCCAGCCGGTGTCTTCATGTCGGTCGGCACCGTTCATCACTTCTGAGTAGTGATTGACGAAGACTGGTTCGAACTCGGCGATCCAAGCCGTACCTTCGCCGTTGAAGTCGTCAACGTACTGATACGCCTCGTTGCGATTGGTTTGCCGCGAGGCGTTCTCGGACTGAATGCGCTTGATCGCTGAAGCCGGGATGTGGTGCGTTTCCTGCACCCCGTTCTTCGTGGCGCGTATGCGCGTGTCGTGCAGCACCGTGCCCGCCTGACCCTTCTCATCCGGCCGAGTATCGACGAGCAGGATCACACGACCCTCTTCTGAATCGGCGCTGGCCTTCAACTCGGGAAAATCACCGACTCGCTGGGACAAGGCCAGAACGCCGATCGGTTTTGGTTTCCCGTCTTCGCCCTTGGCAAGAATAGGTACCGACAGCGCAAACACCCATTCCCTGGATGCGTCCTTGCTGCGATACGTGATCGAGCGATGTGGTCGCTTGATGGGAGTAGTCTTACCGGCTTCTGTGGGAGGCAGATCCTTGCCCAGTCCGTTGAAGTAGTCGCGATAGCCAAAGTTGCCGCCCATCGTGGTGATCTTGGGCGAGCCACCAACGATGCGCCCGGTGGCATCGAGCACGAACCAGGTCTTGCCCGGCGCGACGTCTTTGTACTTATCTCGCCGATCATGCAACCAGTTCTGCAGCAGAGGATCGCCATCGGCCGTGATTTCAGCGCCGGACAGTGCGGCCAGTCGCTCAGCCAGCACGGGCGACGCGGCTTCTTTCTCCAGCATCAGCCAGCGTGACTGAATGTCCTTCGTGAGCGATCTGGCCACAAACTGTGCGGCGAGTTGCAGGCTCTCACGATGCGCGGCTTGAGCGGCCAGTTTCGCGCTACGTTCTGTCTTCGCGGCTTTCGTCTGTCCGACAGCGGCGATCATCACGACCACTGACAGCGCGAAGAGCGCGCTGACGATGGATTGGGTCAGCACGCGATGCTGACGAATCCAGCGGGCCAATCGTTCTGAGGGAGATTCGCGGTAAGCCACGATCGGTTCATCAGCCAGCCAGTGGTCGATGTCGTCCGCCAACTCCATTGCGGTCTGATAGCGGTGCGCCGGCACGGCGGCCATTGCCTTGAGGCAGATCGCTTCCAGCGGGCGCGGGATCTGTCGGATGATCGCTCGCGGACGTTCGTAAGACGCGCAGCGGGCTTGCTTGAGCACTTCGCGGACGGAATCGCCTGAGTAAGCAGAATGCCCAGTCAGCAGTTTGTAGAGCGTCGCTCCCAGCGAAAAGATGTCGCTGCTGGGACGCACCGGCAGGCCGTTGGCTTGCTCGGGGCTCATGTAGGCGGGGGTGCCGACGGGGCCGTGAGAACTGCTTTCGTTGCTGCCCGTGCTGGGCATCAGAGTTTCTTCACCGCTGGCTTTCGCGGTCTCATCGCGATCAACGGGAATGGCGAGTCCCCAATCGACGACCAGCGTGTCGCCGTACTTGCCGAGCATGATGTTCTCGGGCTTGATGTCCCGATGCACGATGCCGCGGTTATGAGCGTAGGCCAGCGTCTTGCAGACCGAAACGAAACGCGCGAGCAGGCTGTGCAACTCATAACTGCGGCTGGCAGAGTATGGAGTGCCGTGAGCGGTCTTTGGTGCAGGTTGCGGCTGCTCGGTGGTAGCCGCTTCCGAACTGCCGGCATGCGAGTCCGGCCGACTGCCACTGCGCGACGTTGATTTGGTTGCCGAAGAGAGCGGCTCGCTAGGGCTATGCAGTCGAGCGATCTTTTCTTCGAGTGTCACGCCCTGAATGAACCGCATCGCATAGCAAGGGCGACCGTCCGCAGAGCGACCATAACCGTAGACCGGCACGACGCCCGGATGGTCGAGCTTGGCAGTCACGGCGGCTTCGAGAGCGAACTGTTCGTTGTGGCTCTCTTTGCCGCAGTGACGCTTGCGCATGAATTTCACGACGACGTCGCGTTCCAGCACGGCATCGTCCGCCACATAGATCTCGCCCAGCCCGCCGCGCGCGTGGAACCGCATTTTGCGATACGTCTGCTTGATGACCAGCGTATCGAGATCAACCGTGTTTCCCGCCGGTTCCATGACCGTTACGCAAGCGCCCGGGTCATCAGGATTGGGCATCTGCGTTTCGGCGGTCAGTCTCAGTTCCTCAATACGCTGCCGGACCTCAGAAATCAGTTCGGGGCAATCTGAACAGAGTTCTTCGGTCGAAAGGAACTGGCCTTCCCGTAATTGTGTTTCCCACTGTCGCACCAAGTCGTCAACTCGTCGCGAATCAGTCTGCATCGTTGAAATCCTTCCGGCTCCGCGGATCGCTGGTCAGGCGAGTTTCCATCGATGTCGTGGCAGGAACAGGCGACGGGTCGCAGATGAACACAGATTAACGTCGGCGACGGCGACCTGCGATCATCGTTTCTCTAATTCATGCACCACGGTGCGGCTGTCTGTGATGTATCCACTACGCCGCATTTGATACTTGCCGCAATCAAATTTGTTTGTTTTCAACTTAAGAACTCTGGTCCCGGCTGGCAGGGATTGAACGGTAATCAGGGCTGAGCCTTGGCAGGCACGTTCGGCAGTTTGGTGATCCATTCGCGGATCAATTCCACCGCGGCCTGATCCACGATATCGGTGGCAAGTTGCGGCATCTGGCCCGAGTTCGGACCTCGTCGCTCCAGACGGGTCAGCAGAATCGACCGATCCGGTTGACCGGCGGCAACCAGCTTGGGATCGGCAAGATCAAACTTGTGATGCAGCGGGGCGACATCCAGCAGCTTCGTCTTGGCAAGTTCCGTCTTGAAGTTGATGTCGAATTGAGCGTTTCCGCCGCCGGCTTCGACATGGCAGTGAGCACAGTTGGCGTGCAGGTATGATCGCGCTCGCAGAGCAACGTCCTTGGTCTTGTCGTAGGGATCTGCGAACGCAGGCATCTTGCTGGCGGCATGAAACAACAGCTTAGTCGGTTGTGGCGGAATGGCTCGCTGGTTGCGAGTGGCCGTCAACTGGGCCACTTGAGCGTCGACCGCTTCCTTCGCGAGCCCTTTGGCTTCGAGTTCTTTCCGCACCACTGAATTGAACTCGTTTCTCCAGTTCAGCTGAACCAGGCCGAGCCATTCCAGCACGTCGAATTGATTGGCGACTACGCCACCGTAGTCGTGCTCTCGATTGAATTGCTGAGGCGATGGTCCGAGCACGAAGTTCGCCGCGCGGCTGTGGCACACCATGCACTCGGCGCGACTGGGGTAATGCCACTTGTGTGTCCGCGTCTGGCCGTCTTTCGTTTTGATCTCAAAAGAGCGATCGGTGCCGGACGCCGTGACGAGTGCCGCATCGGTCTGCTCGTCGTTCCAGTGGTACGAGTAGCCAAACCATTCGTCTTCCTGCTTCGTCAGAAAACGCGTTTCGACCCAACGCCGACTGGCCGCGTTGCCTTCCTCGAATTCCAGTGCAAACGACTTCACCAGCACCGTCTGGTCAGGCAGTTTCCAGCTTTGAGTCGAGTGCAGGTCAAACAGCAGCGGCACGTCCTCGCCCTTCGCGGACTTGGTCGTTGCCGGGACGGACATGCCCCGTTCTTTGTGGGCTCCATCGGACCACAATTGAGCGTTCACGGAATACGGCAGCACGCCATCGTGAAAGCGATGCTCCTTCACGGACGCGAACAATCCGCTTTCCGACAGCAGTCGGGGGAACGTCGATGGCTTCGCCGGGTCAACGGGATGCGGTACCAGCGTGTAGAAACCACCCTCGTTGTTGCCGCGATGGTCAGCGATGAGCAACTCACCGTCGCCGTCAATCGCGAAGCACGTGATGTGCATCGTGGTGTCGACGAGTTCGCGATGCCAAACAACTTTTTGGCCCTCAACCTTCGCCGCCCAGATCTTGCCCGTGGAGTGATCACCATAGATGTAGGCTCCCACAAGGTCCGGCAGCTTCTTGCCGTAGTAAGTGACGCCGCCCGTCAGAGATCGAAAGTCCGAATGCGGATGATCGAAGATCGGCTTGGAGATCGGCACGGGCGCCTGCGTGCGATTCGCGTAGAAGATGTGACCACCTTCATAGATGCTCCAGCCGTAGTTGGCTCCACGTTCAACGAGGTAAACCTGCTCCCAGAGATCCTGTCCGTTGTTGCCGACCCAGATGTGATTCTTCCGCGTGTCGATGTGCAGCCGCCACGGATTGCGAAAACCCAGGGCGTAAGTTTCGGGGCGAGCGTCTTTCACATTCAAGAACGGATTGTCTTTGGGAACTGAGTACTCCTTACCAGCATCAGGATGATCGACATCGATGCGCAGCAACTTGGCGAGCAGATGATTCAGTCCCTGACCGGTGAGATTCGTGTCGGAATCGCTCGTGCCATCGCCGGATGTGACATACAGCATCCCATCGCCGCCGAAGGCGACCGCTCCGCCGTTATGGCCATCGGACTCCCAGGCGATGATCTCCTTCGCGGACTTCACATCAAAATCGAACGGTGCCTGTCGACCGATCGTGTAACGGATGACGCGAGTGTGCTTCTTGCCCTCGCCGATCTTGGTATTCATCCCGATGTAGACATAACCATTCGTCGCGAACTGCGGATGAAAAGCGATGCTGTATCCCATGCCGCCGCCATCGAACTTGAAGAGCTCCTGATGCTCGCCGGTTTCTGGTTCATTCGTCGTGATGCACAGTCGCGACGCTCCGTAGGCTGCCGTCTGATCGACGAAGATCAGGCGGCGCGTACCGGGTTCGTTCGCCACGACGATTGGAAAGGTGAGCTTCAGATTTGGTAGCACGCGCGCGGTCTGATACGGGGCAGGGGGCTCCGGCGATCCCGTTACGCGCGAGGGTACTTTGCCGAACTGGTCCTTGAGCCTCTCCAGTCGATTGCTCTTCGCGTCTGTGGTCTGACGCCCGGGCGGCTCCTTTGGCCCGCTGAAACGCAACGTGGCGTAGTCTTCGTGCAGATGAAAATCTGCCGTCGTCTTCGATTTCAGCGGCGCGCAGCTCGACAGTTCGGGGCCGTCGATATCCACCGAGTAGTCGTAGCGGCACAACGCGAACTTCCACTTTTCATCGATAGCCGGGCGTCCGCCGGTCTTGATGAAATCACGCCACGGAATGCGGCCTTCGACCGACCAACCCTCGTCGCGATCCGTCCATTGATTGAGTGTGCCACGTGTGGCGACTTTGGCGTCGATGTGAAACTCATCGGCCTTGATGTAACGCAAGTAGCCGCCACTGCCGCGTTGCGGCATGAACATGTCCATTACGGTGCCGGCCGCGTTGACCTGAAACTCGTAGTAACCAGGTTTGTCTTCAGCGGGCTTCAGAAAGATCTCAAAGACATCGTTGAACCACGTCATGCCGTCGTGGTCCTTAATGTCCGCATACAGGTCCGAATCCTGCATCTCGGCGAAGAAGTAGAAGTATTCGCGATCCCACAGCAGCCGCGCTTTGGTCGCTGTCTTCGCGGGTCGATTCTTCTCTTGCAGCCAGGGAAGATCGAATTTGTTGATGACCACGGCGGATTGCCAGGCCGCGTCGTCCGGCTTGCCATCCACCACAATCGGAGCCGACGCGTAACGACATTCGAACTCGAAGGGATTCGGCTTGTTATCTGCCGCGACTGTCTCCCGCCGCAGGGCGATCATCAGCAAGGTAAGAACGGCAACAATAAACCGGCGTCGACATCGCATGGACCTGATCCTTGTCTGCATTGGATGACTCTGCGTGGTGAGACGTCACTGCAATCGCACCGGCAATCGGTATCAAGTGTCTGCCGCGGCAATTCTGCGAGGACATCTCCAGAACACGTGACGAACCACAATGAACTCAAAGTTCCGATCGAACGAACGTCGACAAGTTGAATTGTGCTGATAGCTTGTCAGCGCTTAGCGTGGTTTAGACGGAGTCCAAACGAAGTTGTTGAGTTCCTGCGAGGAGCCAGTTCATGCTCAGTTCCGCGTTCTCTACTGCTTTGCAAACGCAGCGTTTTTCGCGTCGATCGTTTCTACAGATCGGCGGATTGGCGCTCGGTGGCCTGACGTTGCCGCAACTGCTGCAGGCCGAATCGCAAGCGGCGGCTCCGAAATCGCATAAAGCGACCATCATGATCTTCCTGTCCGGAGGTCCTCCGCATCAGGACATGGTAGACCTGAAGATGGACGCTCCGACGGAGATCCGCGGTGAGTTCGCACCCATTGCGACGAACGTCCCGGGCATCGAAATCTGTGAGCACATGCCGCGACTGGCTCAGATGACTGACAAGCTGGCGATCATCCGGTCGCTCGTCGGTTCTGAAGGTCGTCACGCGGCCTTTCAATGCATGACCGGACAGACCGTCAACAACCAGCCGCAAGGTGGTTGGCCGTCCTATGGTTCTGTGATCTCCAAACTCCAAGGACCGTCAGATCCGGGAACGCCGTCCTTCGTCGGACTGTCGCCACCAATGATCACGTCCACCTGGGCTGATGTTGGGCAACCAGGTTTCCTGGGTTCTGCGCATGCGCCGTTCAAGCCCAACGGTGAAGTCAAGAATGACATGGTGCTGAACGGTGTCACCGTGAACCAACTCGGTGACCGACGTTCGCTGCTCAAGCAGCTGGATCAGTACCGTCGTGAAGCCGATGCCAGCGGCATGATGTCAGGGCTCGACACGTACCAGTCGCAAGCGTTCGGCATCCTGACGGCCAGTCGCTTGGCCGAAGCACTCGATCTGGAAAAAGAAGATGTGAAGCTGCGCGACCGTTATGGCCGAGGCTCCAGTAAGCCGGCCGGCTATGGTGACGCGGGCCCGTTATTGAACGATTATTTCCTCGCAGCGCGAAGACTCGTGGAAGCTGGCGCGCGAGTTGTCACCTTGGCCTACGGTCGCTGGGACTGGCATGGCTTGCCGCACGGCACCAACTTCTCGAACGCCCGCGAGCACATTCCGATGTTAGACATCGGGCTGAGTGCGCTGATTGAGGATCTGGAAACTCGCGGCATGCTGGATGATGTTTCGGTGGTGGTGTGGGGCGAATTCGGCCGGACGCCGCGAATCAACCCGAATGGTGGTCGTGACCACTGGCCTCAAGTCGCCTGTGCGATGCTGGCAGGTGGCGGTTTGCGAACGGGTCAGGTTATTGGTTCTACCAATCGACTTGGTGAATACGCGAAAGACCGCCCGGTGCATTTCCAGGAAGTCTTCGCGACGCTCTATCACCGCATGGGTCTCGACGTGAGTTCGGCCACGGTGAATGACCTCACCGGCCGCCCGCGTTACTTGATCGACACTGCTCAGTTCCAGCCGATGCGCGAACTGGTCTAAGTTGACGACTCTACGACTGACGTCGCAGCAGCGCCTGGAACCCGCCGTCTGTTGGTTGGCCGGGAATGAACTCGGTTTGTGAAACGAGCGAGAAGTTCGAGTTCGCCTCGAGAAACCTTTGAACGAGCTGGTAGTTCTCTTCAACTTCGATGCTGCATGTGGAATAGACAATGCGACCGCCTGGCTTCACGCGCGTGGATGCGGCGCGCAGCAGTCGCATTTGAATGATCGACAGTTCGATCAGGTCTTGTGCCTGCAGCCGTGCGCGAACTTCAGGACGCTTGCCCAGCACGCCCGTATTTGAGCACGGGACGTCAATCAAAATTCCATCGAACGGGCCGTAAGGCAGTTCCGTGGAGTCTCTTGGAATCACGACCGGCTCGATGTTTGTGAGGCCCAGTCGATGAGCGTTGTCAGTGACGCGCTGCAGGCGGTCGGCGTCGATGTCGGTGGCGACGATGTGGCCTTCGTTGTTCATCAACTCGGCCATGTGCGTTGTTTTCGTCCCCGGAGCCGCACACAAATCGAGGATCTGCTCACCCGGCTTGGGGGCGAGCAGTTCTGCGGCGGACATTGCCGTTTCGTCTTGAACGGTGAATAGCCCCTCGGCAAACCCTGGCAGGTCCACGATGCGCACCGGGCCGTCGTACCAGATGGATTCCGGCCTGCGACCGGGACCGAAACAGCCCAGTGCAGAGTTGACGAGCTTGTCTTCGAACTCGGCCAGCAATGCCTCCCGCGTGGTCTTGAGACGGTTCACTCGCAACGTAAGCGGCTGCCGCGCGGCGAACCATTCCGCCAGCTTTAGCAGCGAGTCAGAACTGAATCGCGTCGCCCAGCGGTCAACGAGCCACTTCGGCAACGAGAACGCTTCGATGATGTAGCGATGCGTTTCGGTGACCGGGTCCGGGAAAATCTCGCGGCCAATCGTGCGATAGACGATGCGATTTTCGTAGGCGGCATCGGTGAGACGCTGCGGCTGCACCGGCACGCGATCACGAGCCGGGAAATCCATGAAGTATTGGGTGATCTCACGGGAGATCGAACGCAGCACACCGTTCAGGAACCCCGCCCACTGAGGCTGGCCGCAAAAATGGGCGAGCTCCACCGTTTCGCCAACGGCTGCATGCACTGGCACTGAGGTCATGAACAGCAGTTGATAGACACCGATTTGCAGCAGCGTCCACAAGCGATTCTCAACACGTTCCTGCGGCCGCGTGATGAAGGAGCGAATGACCGTGTCCACCGTATTCATCCGGCGAATCACGCCGTTGGAAAGTTCGGTGATGAACCGGCGGTCCAGCGAACTGATGCGCTCGGTCTTGCTTTCCGCAGCGTCGTCGGTTTTGCCGAGGAAGTTCTTCAGCGGCGGCCGCTTCATAACGCTCAAGTAAGGACGATCCAGATAATGATCGATCAGATCCGAGACGAATTCGCGCGTCAGGTAGTGCTCATCCAGAATGCGAAACGCGAACTCGCGCGCAGTGCGCGCCTTCGGCAAAGGGATACGATCTGCCGGACCGTGATCGGGAGCAGGTTCTGCCGGTTGAAAGACGACGCTTTTGCGACGTCGAAACGGATGACGTTCAGGCATGTGTGTGGCTTTATGACGATGAGTTCGCGCAGATGCGTTCAATGTCGTCGAAGAAATTCGGATATGTTTTGCCCGTGCAGGCAGGATCTTCAATCTGGATGCCGGGGACTTTGAGTCCGGCCAAAGCAAAGCTCATGGCCATGCGGTGATCGTCGTAGGTGGCGATCGATGCCGCGTGCAGTTCGGTCGGATGGATGGTCAACCCATCGCCATTATCATCGGCGCGACCGCCCATCCGCTGAATCTCGGTGACCAGAGCGGAGATGCGGTCGGTTTCCTTGTGACGCATGTGGCCGACGTTGCGAATGGTTGTCGGTCCATCAGCGAAGAGCGCGACCACGGCCATCGTTTGCGCTGTGTCGCTGATGGCATTCATGTCGATGTCGATCCCGCGCAACGCACCACCATGCACGGTGATGCTGTTTTCGGAATAGTCCACCTTGCAACCCATTTGCTGCAGGGCTTCTACGAAAGCCACATCGCCTTGCAACGCATAGTTCGACAGACCTTCAACGGTGATCGATCCACCGGTGATGGCCGCGAGTCCGAAAAAGTAGCTCGCGGCAGATGCATCAGGTTCGATGTCGTATTGAGTCGCCCGATACTTCTGCGGTGGGATGCGGTAGATGTTGTGCTGCGGCAGACCTGCGGTGACTCCAAACTGAGCCATCACGCCCAGTGTCATGTCCACGTAAGGCTGCGAGACCAGTTCTCCTCGAACATGGATTTCAAGGCCTTGCCGAGCACACGGAGCAGCCATCAGCAGGCCGCTCAGGAACTGGCTGGAGACATCGCCATCGATCTCGGTCTTACCGCCTGCGAGTCCCTTCGCGTGGACAACGACTGGAGGGCAACGTGTTCCGAGTTCGCATTGCACGTCCACGCTGAGCATGTGTAACGCCTCAACGAGATCGTCGATGGGGCGTTCACGCATGCGTTTGTTACCGTCGAGTCGGTAAGTGCCTTCGCCCAACGCACACAGGGCCGTGAGAAACCGGATGCTGGTGCCGCTGTTTTCCAGCCATAGATCGCCGGTGGGCAAACCTGGTTTGCCGCCGCAGCCCGTGACTGTCATGCGATTGGCTGACAGGTCGTGCTCCACCTGCATGCCGAGCTTCCGCAAGCTGTCGACCATCACGCGCGTGTCGTCGCTGTCCAGCACTCCGGTGAGTGTTGTCGTTCCGGAAGCCAGGGCGGCTGTGATCAAGGCGCGATTGGTCAGACTCTTCGATCCGGGCGGTCGCACGGTGCCTCGAATGGGCCCGGTGACGGGCTTCACGAGGTAGGGGGCACTCATAGCACTCTTTCTATGCACTTCACGGCAGCAGGCAGCTTGCTGGGTCGTACCAGTCATGAATCCGGTACGGCGAATGTTCAGGACGCTTTCTTGGCGGGGGCGTTGGCAGTTTTCAGATCAGCTTCGGTCAGCGTCTTCAGCTCGATGCTCTTCACGGCGCCACGAGTGCGCCATGTTGAGAAACCAAACGGCTTCGACAGTTCGACTTCGCCGCGAACAGAAATCTTCTTGTCGCTGATGTCCTGATCGATGATCTCTTTGCCATCAAGCCACACGCGAATTCGCTTGTCCAGGACCTGCAGCTTGATGTCATACCACTGGCCGGGCTTGAACTCGCGATAGGACGTCGTGGTGTTCTCGGACGCATCCAGACCGTCGAGGCTCGACAGTCCGCAAACGCCGCCGCCCCATCCGCCGAGGATCAGCGAACAATGCTCCTTCTTGACGGGGAAAGTGAGACCACAGAAGAAGTCGCCGCCATCAATTCGCGACGCTTTGAACGTCACTTCGTAGTTCGACTTCGGGATAGCTTCCTCTTTCTGCCAGGTGACACCGGTCATATCCGAGCCGAAGTCCATTACGATCGCGCCGTCGTCAATGGAGACGTCGCCCTCGCCGCCGAAGTTGGTGGACTTCCAGCCGGTGAGGGTCTTGCCATCGAACATCACCAGCGGCTTGTTCTTGGCCGGAGCGGCCGGAGTCTTGGCATCGTCAGCCGTGACTGTGGTCAGCACGCCGCAAGCGACAATGCACAGCACAAGTGCGTTGAAACTGACTCGCATGGGTTATCTCCTCTTCGAAATCGGATCGCAGACTGGTTCCGGGAAGGTCAAGCCGCCCAGGCCGCTCATTGTAGAGAGCCGCGGGCCGATCATGGAGTGACCCGGTCCACTGAGCGGTAAATCGCCAGCACGGCGCCGACAGTCATTCAAAGAAGGGGCGTGAATTCGCCGGAACTCATTGCGCGGAAGCAGCTTCCAGCGTGTCGAGAACGCACTTGGGCTGGTGCCTTTTGAACTTAAGCAAGGCATTCGGCTCAAGCTGTGTGTGCCGCAGATGCACACGTCCGATGTAGGGCAGGCCGCTGATGTAGCTCAGCCCGCTACCATCAATGGGTGTTTCGGACAGGTCCAGCCACTCGAGGTTTTGCAGTGCATTCAGCGGTTTGAGGCCGCGGTCACTGATGTGGGTGGCTCGCAGATCCAGGCCGCGCAGCAACGTCAGCTTCTTGACGAAACTCAAGCCCGCATCAGTGATGGTCGTGCCGCCTAGGTACAGCCAGCGCAGTTGCTTCAGTTCTGAAATGAGCTCCATCCCTTTGTCGGAGATGTTGGTGTCCCACAGGCGGAGCGTTTCCAGCTTCGTCAGCCCTTTCAGGTACGCCAGCCCGAGGTCCGTAAGCTCAGGATTGGCGCCGAGGTCGAGCCGTTCGAGCCGTGCCATACCGCGCAGATGAGCGAGGCCAGGACCTTCCACGCTGGTAGAAATCAAGTTCAGACGGCGCAGAGAATCGGAGAGCGAACCCAGCACCTTCAGTTGAGCGTCGCCTACATGCTGACCCACCAGAACGACTCGGGAAACCTGACCATTTTCGTCGTATTCAACGCTCGCATCGAGCTGCTCCAACGTGGCGAGCACTTCGCTCATTGGAACCGGAGTAACCATGAATCACTTTCTGCGGGCAACCATGTTTGGAGTCGCTGAACTGCCCTGTCGCGACTCGGCAGCGAGGCGGGTGGATTGTAGGCGGTCCATCCTGAAGTGATAGCCGGACGCCGGCACGCTGATCGCAAGGGCGGCTTCGCGCTCACAAACCAGTTGCCTGGCGGCGCGAAATCGTTTATCCGCGAACGAGGCATGGGGCGCCGTGAACTGGCTCACCACGCGAAGTCGTCCGTGACCTGATCAGCGGTGGCGCGACCCGCGTTCGACCAGTTGTCGAGCACCACTCCGGTACGTTCGCCGTGCTCGATCACGACATCCAGAAAGAGCTGGCCGTAGTCCGCCAGTTTCTTGTCGCCGACGCCGCGAATACGTCGCATGCCGTCCAGCGTGGATGGCCGCACTCGAGCGACTTCGCGCAGTGTTTCGTCGGTGAAGACTACGTAGGCGGGAATATCGGCCTCGACCGCCAGTTCGTGCCGCAGCACTCGCAAGTCTTCGAATAGTTCACGATCGACGCCATCCCAACTCGCTGCAGTCTTTTCGGCACGCTTCTTCTTGCGCTGTTTGGCTTCCGTCGCGCGGAGCAGTCGCGGAGTGGCTTCGCCGCGAATCAACTGCCAGCCCTGAGGTGTTAGTTCAATCTGGTTGTACTCGCCGACCCGCTGCAGAAAGCCCTGCGTTGCCAGTTGATCAATCCATTCGCGAATCGTCTGCAGAGGTTGATCGTTTAGGAGTCCGTACGTGCTGAGCTGATCATGCTGGTTGCGGATGACCCGCTCATCCTTGGAGCCCTTCAGGACCAACGCTGTGTACTCGCCACCGAAGCGTCCCTGGCCTTGTCGCACAATGCTGGACAGGATCTTCTGGCCGACGATCAGCGGGTTCTCGACCTCATCCATTTCGCCGAGGCACACGTCGCACGCCTGGCAGTTGGACTTTTCGAATGCTTGACCGAAGTATTCGACCAGCCGTTTGTGGCGGCAGACGACGCCGGCCGCGAACTCATTCATGGCCTGCAACGAGGTCATCGCGGTCACTGTGTTAGACGCACCGCTGGTTTCGATCATCTTCTTCCAGCGCATGAACTCGGCGATCGAGTACAGCAGGCAACACTCGGACTGCAGGCCATCTCGTCCGGCACGGCCAGCTTCCTGTTGATAGTTCTCCAAGGCCTTCGGCATGCCGAGATGAATCACGTAACGCACGTTCGACTTATCGATGCCCATCCCGAACGCAACCGTCGCGACGATGATGTCGATTTTGTCTTCGATGAATTCATCCTGGCTCTCATGCCGAGCCTGATCGCTCATGCCCGCGTGGTAGGGGCGAGTCCGATAGGCCCGCGCGTTGAGCTGGGCTGAGATCTCTTCCGTGTCCTTGCGAGTCGTGCAGTAGATAATGCCGGACTCGCGCGGGTAGCGGTCGATGATTTCGCAGATCTGCCTGATGGGATCATCGCGACGTTCTGCACGGTACACGAGATTTGGTCGATCAAACGAACCGACCAGCACTGTCGGATCACGCAGGTTGAGCTGGTTGATGATGTCCAGTCGCACCTGTTCCGTCGCCGTCGCCGTGAAGGCGTGCAGGCTCACTTTGGGAAATTCATCCCGTAGAATGCGCAGCTGACGGAACTCAGGCCGAAAGTCGTGCCCCCATTCGCTGATGCAGTGGGCTTCGTCGATCGCGATGAAAGACAGGTCGATGCCATGCAGGAACTCGATGGTCTTGGGCTGCACAAGTCGTTCGGGTGAGAAGTACACCAGCCGCAGCTTGTTAGCCCGGATGTCGTTGGCGACTTCAACCTTCTGCGAGGCGGTCAGCGAACTGTTGATGAATGCCGCCGGAATGCCGCAGGAACGCAAGCTGTCGACTTGATCCTTCATCAATGCAATGAGCGGCGAAACCACGATGGCCAGTCTACCCTGGCAAACCGCCGGTGCCTGATAACAGAGCGACTTTCCACCACCAGTCGGCAGCACGACGACCGAATCGCGCCCCTGCATAGCGCACGTCATCGCTTCTTCCTGCAACGGTCGGAAGCTTTCGTATCCCCAGTAACTCTTCAGAGCCGCCAGCAACATAAGTGAATTCTGACCTCACGCATTGCGAGCGTGTCTTACGCGAGTGGTTGGATTGGGCGATTCTGACGCCTCATGCGGGGAGAGCATAAACCACATGCCGGGCGGCGTGTGACTGGAAGAGCCTCTCTTTTCGTCAAACCGGCGTTAAAGTGTTGGCCAGCAAACGCATGCTTGTTTGGTTTCCACGTCTGGCGTTTGCCGCGCTTACGATTAATTCCTTGTTGTGAAGAGCGGAGTCGATGCCTTATCTCACGCTGGTTGAAACTCCTGAAGACAATCGTGGTCGTTTCATCACGGAGACGACCGAAGAGGCCATTCAGGAACTGTCGCGCCACTTCAATGTTGGCTCAACAGTGGCCGAGAAGCTGCGTCGCGGCGACGTTATCGCGACCGAGTCTTACCGCTTGCAGGTTGTGCCGCTGGAAACTGCTCCGCCCAAGCGGCAGCAGAAGCTGTTCGAATAAACGATAGAAACTTCCCGCCACTGCTCGTCATGATTCTAACCTGCATGTCTGTTACCGCTTTTCGCTACGTTGATACCTCGCCGCAATTCGTCTGAGACCTGCCATGCATCGCATCCTCAGCACCGTGTTGATCGCCT
This sequence comes from Planctomycetaceae bacterium, assembly GCA_021732995.1. Taxonomy (GTDB): domain Bacteria; phylum Planctomycetota; class Planctomycetia; order Planctomycetales; family Planctomycetaceae; genus AM-0621. The sequence goes on from JAKFWA010000086.1 coordinate 212,029, forward strand.
TGATGCCACTCTTCGCTCAAGCCGCGGATCCGCTGGTCTATGAACGCGACGTGCGTCCGATCCTCAAGGCGAACTGCTTCCAGTGCCACGGTGAAGAGGATGAGATTGAAGGCAAGCTCGATCTGCGGTTCGTGCGCGGGATGCTCAAGGGCGGTGAGTCCGGTCCGGCGTTGGTCGCAGGGCAGGGCGGTAAGAGCCTGCTGGTGGAACGTGTTTCGTCTGGCGAGATGCCGCCGGGAAAAAAGAAGCTCACTTCCGCTGAACTGGCCACGATCCGTCGCTGGATTGATGACGGCGCGAAGACCGCTCGCCCTGAACCCGAGGCTCCCAGCACGGCAGATGATCTCACCGAAGAGGAGCGTTCCTTCTGGTCGTTCCAGCCGATTCGACGGGCGCCAATGCCCACAATTGCTCACGCTGAACTGGTCCGCTCGCCGATTGATGCCTTCCTGCTGGCGAAGCTTGAGCAGCACAAGCTGTCGTTCGCGCCATCTGCCGACCGTTACGCGCTGGTGCGCCGGCTGTCGTTTGATTTGCACGGCTTGCCGCCTGATGTGGAAACCGTGCAACGCTTCGTCGCGGATGAGTCGATCGATGCGTACGAGCGGCTGGTCGATGAACTGCTGGCATCGCCACGTTACGGCGAGCGTTGGGGACGTCACTGGCTGGACATCGCCGGATATGCGGACAGCGACGGCTACAACGAGCAGGATCCTGAGCGGAAGTACGCCTACAAGTACCGTGACTACGTCATTCGCTCGTTCAACAACGATAAGCCGTGGGATCAGTTCATTGTTGAGCAACTTGCGGGTGATGAACTGCTGCAGCCGCCGTATTCGAATCTGTCGCCGGAGCAGGCTGAACAACTCATCGCGACCGGCTTCCTGCGGATGGGGCCGGACGGCACCGGCATTGGTGGAGTCGATCAGAACGCCGCCCGCAATGAAGTCGTCGCGGAAGCCATCAAGATCATGAGCACCTCGCTGCTCGGTTTGTCGGTCGGATGCGCCCAGTGTCACAACCATCGCTACGACCCGATCACACAGGTGGATTACTTCCGCATTCGAGCACTCTTCGAGCCTGCGTATGACTGGAAGAACTGGCGTGCTCCCAACGCGCGGCTGGTGTCGCTGTGGACGGATGAAACGCGCCAGCAGGCTGCGGCGGTTGATGCCGAAATCAAGGAACTCGCCGCTGAGCGTCTCAAGATTCTGGACGGCTTCGTCAAAGAGGTGTTCGATCGCGAAGTGGCCAAGCTGCCTGAGGAACGTCGCCCGCTCGCTCAAGCGGCTCGCGACACGCCGGACAAAGAACGGACGCCCGAGCAGAAGCAACTGCTCAAGGAGTACCCTTCACTGAAGGTCGATCGCGGCAGCGTGTATCTCTACGAACGCAAGCGGGTGGATGAACACAACAAATCATTCGATGCGCGCCAGGCTGAACTGAAGGCGAAGCGACCCGCCGAAGACTTTGTTCCATGTCTGACAGAAGTACCGGGAAAGATTCCGGCCACAAAACTGTTCTTTCGAGGCGACTTCAATTCACCGCGCCAGGATGTTGAACCCGGCGAACTGGCGGTTCTCAACGGGACAGCGGCGATCAGTATCCCGAAAGACGATCCGCAGGTGCCGACGAGCGGTCGTCGGTTGGCCTATGCACGGCATCTGACGAATGGCCAGCATCCGCTGGTGGCGCGAGTGCTCGTGAATCGCTTCTGGCTGCACCACTTTGGACGAGGGCTAGTCGCGACGCCCGCCGACTTCGGGCAACTCGGCGCGAGACCCTCTCATCCGGAATTGTTGGATTGGCTGGCCGCTGAGTTCATGTCAAACGGCTGGTCACTGAAGCATCTGCACCGACTCATTCTGAATTCGACGGCCTACCAACAGTCGTCACGGCGGTCGGCCGAGCAGGATGCGATCGACCCCGAGAACCGGCTGGTTGGTCGCATGAACGTGCAGCGGCTGGATGCCGAGTCGTTGCGAGATTCAGTACTCGCAGTGTCGGGCAAGTTGTACGAGGGCATGTTCGGACCGCCGGTCCCGATTACGCCGGACGAGGTTGGCCAGATCATCGTCGGCGTCGACACTCGAGATACCGCTGGTCGACCGACTGGCAAAGTTGTTGCACTGCATCAGGCTGAATTCCGCCGGAGCCTCTATGTGCAGACGCGGCGCACGACTCCGCTGTCTATGCTGGAAGCGTTCGACGCGCCAGACATGCGACCGAACTGCGAACTGAGGAACTCGTCGACTGTCTCGCCGCAGTCGCTGCTGTTGATGAACAACGAATTCATCATCGCACAGGCTGCCGAAATGGCTCGTCGTCTCGAGGAACGAACCGCAGACCGAACGGCTCAGGTCGCCCAGGCTTGGCTGCTCACCGCTGGCCGTTTCCCGCAGGAAGCTCAGTTGCAAGCGGCGCTGCAGTTTTTGGACGCACAAGCCGCCGAGCTTGGTGGTGTGAAAGTCAACGAGAAAGCAAAGACTCCGGAACTAAGTCCCACGACCAAGGCCCTGGCCAGCTACTGTCAGGCGCTGTTGAGTTCGAATCGATTTCTGTACGTGGACTGAGCTTGAAGTTACCGCGCAGCGGCTACTGCTTGCTCAACCGTCAGCGTGCCTTCATAGAGGGCTCGGCCGACGATCGCGCCGACCAGCTTCGGTGCTCGACGACTGGCGGCGACCAGCTTCGTGATGTCGGCAACCGTGGTCACGCCGCCGGATGCAATGACCGGGAAGCCGAGGTTCGCCAGTCGTTCCATGTCGGCAATGGTGCCGTCGTCAACGCCCTGCATCATGCCGTCGTTGGCGATGTTCGTGTAAATCAACGCACCCAGATCGAGGTCCGCATACTGCTTCGCCAGCTCAAGGGCCGACGTTTGCGAGACGTCCAGCCAGCCTTCAGTCGCCACCATGCCGTTGCGGGCGTCGATTCCCAAGACCAGACGACCGGGGAATAGTTTGGCCATCTGGCGGAACCATTCCGGCTGTTTCAAAGCCTGTGTTCCGATGATGACGCGATGCACGCCAACGTCTTCCAGCATCAGGCGAATCGCGGCTTCATCGCGGATACCGCCGCCCAACTCGCACTTGATGTTCACGGCGGACGTGATGGCTTTCACGACCTCATGATTCACAGGACGTCCGACTTTGGCTCCGTCGAGATCGACGAGGTGCAACCATTCCGCCCCGGCATCGGCGAAGCTGCGAGCCATCTCCACCGGGTTGTCGCTGAACACGGTTTCCTGGTTGTAGTCACCTTGGCGCAGTCGCACACAGCGGCCGCCACGCAGATCAATCGCAGGCAGAATTTGCATCAGTCGTCTCGTTCTCGAATCAGTCGTACGTAGCTTGTGAGGTTGTTTGCTCCACCCTGCGGGCACAATTTGCCGGGGTGAACCGCATAGAGTAGAGGCGCTGCAGCTCCTGAAAAACTCATGGAGACAACTTCCGGGAAATGCTTGCTTGTGCTGTCGCTGGTTCGCGTCCCACAATGTCCGGGATGTCGCGTCTTTGACAGGCTTTAAGTCAATGACTGGAAGGAACAGCAATGTGTTCACGCTGGCGCTGCGTTGTCTGGCTGGTTGCGGGATTGATGATCACCTGGAGCGGTTTGCGGTCGTACGCCGCAGACTCGGACGAAGTGGTGATTGAGAAGATCAACCAACTCATCCGGGCGAACTGGGAGAATAACGACATCAAGCCCTCGGATCGCGCTGAGGACGGCGAGTACGCCCGGCGGGTGGCTCTCGACATCGTCGGACACATTCCCCATCACACGATGCTGACGGAGTATCTGAACGACTCGTCGCCGGATCGTCGCCGCAGACTGGTTGATCAGCTGCTCGAAGAGGAAAGTTACATCCGCAACTGGAGCACGCTCTGGGCGAATTGGCTGGTCGGTCGCGGTAATCGTCGGGCAGGCGGGCGCGAGCCGCTGGAACGCTGGCTGCGTCAGTCGCTCTACAAAAACATTCCATACAACGATTTTGTCGGAGCGTTGCTGACGGCTGAAGGCGACGCCGATGACAACGGCGCGGTTGTTTTTCTGGCGAGTCATCTCAACGACATGCAAGTGCCCGCGACATCCATCACATCGCGGCTGTTCCTGGGACGGCAAGTGCAATGCACTCAGTGCCACAACCATCCGTTCAATGATTGGCAGCAGTCTCAGTTCTGGGGCATGAATGCATTCTTTCGCGGGACGAGGCGCGGAGGCGGTCGCGGCGAGGTGTCGCTCAGCGACGATATGGCGCCCAGCATCGTCTATTTCGAGAAACGCAACGGTGAAGAGAAAGCTGCGTTTGCGACGTTCTTCGATGGCACGATTGTCGATCAGTTCAACAAGTCGCCTCGCAAACAACTGGCTGAGTTCGTTCTCGATCCGAAGCGGCCCTACTTGGCCGAGGCATATATCAACCGCATGTGGGGACAGTTCTTTGGCTACGGTTTCACGAAACCGGTCGATGACATGGGGCCGCACAATCAGCCTTCGAATCCAGCCCTGCTGGCGTATTTGACGACCGAGTTTCAGAACTCGCGGTATGACACCAAGCGACTGATTCGTTGGATTGCCGGCTCCGAGGCCTACAACCTCAGCAGCCGCACGCACGACGGAAACAAGATCGATGAACCGGCTTCCGGTGAAACCCCGCTGTTCAGCCACATGTACTTGAAGCAGTTTCGAGCGGAACAGCTCTATGACTCGTTGCTTATTGCCACCACCGCCGACAAAGCAGGCCGGAACGATGAGCAGGCCGAGGGGCAGAGAAGGCAGTGGGCTCAGCAGTTTGTGACCACGTTCGGCACCGACGAGAACGACGAAAGCACCACCTTCAACGGAACGATCCCTCAAGCCCTGACGCTGATGAACGGTCAACTCGTGCAGAACGCTCTCAGCGGTTCCGAGGGCAGTTTCCTGCGTCGCGTGCTGGAAGCTCCTGCGGGTCTGCCCGCAGAGAAGGGCATCGCCTCTTCGAATGCTAAGGGTAAGGCTGCTCCGCCGCGTGTTGCTCCGAAAGCATCGAGTGGCTCCGCTGCCAAGGGGACGATTCCCAAAAAGATCGAGGCTTTGTTCCTCGTCACGCTGTCGCGCCGGCCCACAGACACCGAACTGCAGTCATTGAATGGCGTCTTCCAGAAAGGCGGTTACGCAGACCCGATTATCGGTCTGCAGGACGTCTTCTGGGCTCTGCTGAATTCGAATGAGTTCATCATCAACCACTGATTTGCACTGATCTCCGCTGACCAGATTTTTGAGAACCGCGTGGAGCTGGGCAGCTCTGCGAGCGTGACAGCTACGTCTTGCCAAGAATCTAGCCGTCTTTGCGAGCCTGCACGCCGTTTCTGGCGTCTGTTAGGGCTTGTCGAGATAACACTTCGGCTTAAACGGATGAGAGATCGCAGGCTTTCCGCACAGCTCTAGACGCCGGGTTCATGACACATTTGGCGTTACGAAGTCCTTCGACTAAAAAGCGCCTCTCTGCGGGAGTGGCGAAATTGGCAGACGCGCCAGACTTAGGATCTGGTGTCTTCGGACGTGGGGGTTCAAGTCCCCCCTCCCGCACTTTTGGATCAATCGGCCTGTTCGTCCACCTCTCTGGCTATACTGCGGTGCCGAATACCCTCGGATCTGCGTGTCATCATCGAGGACATCGTTGCCCGCCGCGCCGACGAGGAAGACAGGCACAGTTGCCTGACGCGCGCCACAGGAGTTTTGGCTGAACGCCGTTGGATTTGAACGTGCCAATGGCGGAAACCGTGTCGACGCTTAATCTCGCCTTGCTGGCCTTGATACCGGCAATCGCGACATTGGTGTCAGAAACTCCGCTTAGCACACTCGATGTTCGAACCATCGACTTTCGATCGTCTGACTGTGGCAAATGATTAAGTTCTGGCAAAAACTCAATGAGCCGCCATTTGCCGCATTCTCGCTCCAAGAGTGCGGTAGGTAACCTGAGACCAGAGTGTTGGTTGAGCGGTTCAGAAGCACGTGGTGGTGACGAAGTCAGGTTCGATCTGATTGAGATTCGAGTTACGTCCGAGGGAGATTCATGAAGATCCTGGTAGCCGAAGACGACCCGCTGTCCACGTTCCTGCTGAAGAGCCATTTGGCAAGCTGGAATCTCGATGCCACTTTCGTATCGAATGGGGCTGAGGCATGGGAGCGGTATCAGAGCGGCAACTTCGCCATCATTATCACGGACTGGATGATGCCGGTGATGGATGGCATTGAGTTGATTCGACGCATTCGTGGTGCCGCTGCTGACTATGTCTACGTGTTGTTGCTGACTGCCAAGTCAGAAATGGAAGACCTGGTGATCGGCATGGATGCCGGCGCGGATGACTTTCTGGCGAAGCCGTTTGACCAGAAGGAACTGCGGGTGCGGTTGCGCGCGGCTGAGCGAAGGTTATCGCTTGAGCAACAGCTTTCAGAGCAGAATCACGAACTGCGCGCGATCAATGAACGACTGAGGAGAGATCTGGAAGCAGCGGCTCGCGTTCAACGCTCCTTGCTGCCGGCGAAGTCACCCGCCATGCCGGGTTTCGCCGCTGCCTGGGAGTTTCAGCCGTGCGACGAACTCGGGGGCGACTGCCTCAATATCTTCGCTCTGGACGAAGACCATATCGGTTTCTTTGTGCTGGATGTCAGCGGACATGGTGTGGCGGCGTCGCTGCTGTCGGTATCTCTGAGCCGTATCTTATTACCCAGCGCGATGCGCGATTCTCTGTTGTTCAACGCCGAAGGCGGGATTGCCCCGCCGCACGAAGTCCTGGAACGCCTCAGCGTGCGGTTTCAGATGAACCCGCGCGCTCCCCAATACTTCACACTGTGCTGCGGAGTGCTGTGTCTGAGCCGGTCAACGCTGACTTACGCGTCGGCCGGACATCCGGGACCGATCCTGCTCAGCAACGGCAGCAGTCGGCAACTGGATGGCCGCGGTACGCCGATCGGCTTTGATGCCGCGGCGCGTTATCAGTCGCACACCGTCGAACTGCAGCCAGGCGATCGCTTCGTGGTCTTCTCAGACGGACTGACCGATGCCGTCAACGCGGATGATGAACCGTTCGGCTTTGAGAGGTTAATGCAGCAGTTCGGGACTACTCGTGCCAGCAGTCTGGCGACGAGCCTGAGTGTCGCCCGAGACGCGATTACCGCGTGGTGTCATCCGAGGAACCCGAACGACGATATGTCCTGCCTCGCGATTGAGCGGTTGAATTGAAGCTCAACTCACCTGCAGCGACGCCAGTGCCGAGGCCTCGCTATCGTGTACGCCGAGCATCGAAGTCAGATTCGAGACGTCGATGAGATCCTGCATCATCTTGTTCAGTCCGAACACGCGGAGCTGTCCGCCGCGTTCTCCGGCGAGCATGCGAATGCCAACCAGCATGCCGAGCGCGGAACTCGAAATGAACTTGAGATGTGTCAGGTTCAAGACCAGTTTGCGATAGTGTCCGTGTTCAATGCCTTGAGTCAGATGCGAGTGCAGCGCCTGCACGGTCAACTCATCCATCAATGTCGTGCGCCGGACATGAACGACGGTGACGTCGCCTGCGCGAGTGAGTTCAACGAGGGACTCCATTGTTGCTGCCATAAACCGATCTGCCCGCATAGGAACGCAATGAACTCGAAGTTGAGATGGCGAAGCTGAGTCCAATCCGCCGATGACATCAAGCTGCGGCGAGCCTCTTCGCGAGAAGTTCACGGTCTCTCAAGATGCCCTTCACACTGCGCTCGTCAGTAACCTCAACAGGGCTGTTTGTGTCACCGGCGAGACGCGAATGATCACCCTAACTTGACCCCGACGCGAATGGAGTTCTTGAGTGCGCCCGCTGCGAAATGTTCCGGCACAGCCGCAAGCGGCAACCATTGCGAAACCAGACTCGCGAAGGGATAGCGTTGATGGTTGGTCGCCAGAAATTCGACGGCTTGCAGCAAGTGGCGAGGCGCGTAGTTGTGGACGCCTTTCAGAGTCAGTTGTCGCCGCACGATCTGTTCGGGCAGCACAGGCACTGCAGGTGTCGGGAAGACCGATCCCACCAGCACCAGCGTTCCACCGATGCGCAGCAGCGGAATCGCAGCTTCAATCGCGGCGACGCTGCCAGAGAGTTCAATAACGGCGTCGAACCCGAACGGGACGAGGTTGCTGATAATCGGTGCTGGTGTGCTACTACCACGATTGAGCGGTGCCTCAGCGGCATGGTCGCGCGACGACAACTGCTCCGGAGCAATCGCCTGAGTGGCTCCGAACGAAGTCGCTAGTTCACGGCGCATCGCTACAGGATCGACGCAGACGACTTCACTCGCTCCCCGGCATCGCAGCATCGCGCACGCTGTCAGCCCCAGCATCCCCGCACCGAATACGCAGACGTTCCGCGATTGCAGTTCATCACCGATGGCATCCAGGGCGGCTGCAATCGTGGCTGTGGCGCAGCTCGCCGGGCACGTGACTTCCAGCGGCACATCCCGATTCAGCTTGATGACGGAAGTACCGGGGGCCAGCAGGCAGTATTCAGCGAGGCCACCGCGCAGTTCTAAGCCGGGGCGCATTGCTTCGTGACCATACTTCACTCCACGCAAACACTTTTGAGGCAACCCGCGCTGGCAGAAGAAGCACGAACCGCAATGAGCGACGATCGCCCATGTGACGCGATCGCCGACCTGGATGGGCTGGCCGCTCAAGTCCATTCTGGATGCTAGCCTTCCGAAATCGGCAATCTCGCCCACGATCTCGTGCCCGAGTACCGACGGCACGGGTACAGCGCGTCGTCCGTCGATGCTGTGCAGATCGCTGCCGCAAAGTGTGCAGCCAGAAACACGCACGAGAATCTCATCGTCACGTAGTAAAGGTAGCGGGATGCTCTTGAGGACAAGTTGTCCGGGATGACCTTCAAAGACGGCGGCTTGCGCGTAGCTCATGCTGAATTCAATCGTCGAAAAGCAGAGGCACCGAGCTGGCGATGCACCTCAGGAAGTCCTTTGTTCGTTCAGCGACAAGGCTCGGTGCGATGCGGTCACGGAATGCGAGGGATCACGCGCGAAGTACCAGGCCGCGACGACCAAACAGAATGCTGAGAGTCCGACGGTCAGCCACGACACCCAGACCAGCAGCGGGAGCATATTATTCGCCTGCGACGTCGCGTTTCGAGCCAGCATGACACACACATAACCGAGGTACCCGATCGAATCCGCGACATACATCAGAAACCCGATGTTGCCGCGTTCGCGAATCATCGCCAGCAAGCGTTCAAATACCGTGGTATGCATGGCGACGTAAGGCAGGTAGAGCCCCAACCCAATCAGGACCATGAACGCTTCGGCGGAAAGCCCGCCGCGTCCCTGGCCGATTAGCGCCACAGTTAATAGAGCGAAACCTGCCGCGCAGATTCCGAGTGATCCCAGGAATGCGCGGCGGTTGTCACAGATCAACGCTGACGTCCCATTAACCACCAGCACGCCCGCTGCGACCCAGAGTTCGGTTCGCGCAAACGCACTCGGCGCCGCCGCAGTTCCCAGCTCACGCCAGAGTTCAGGAGCAAAGTCAGCTCGCAGACTTCGCACGATCGTCACGGACAGATACATCAGAACGAGCGGCAAGATCCCGGTTCCGTGGCGAACGATCAGTTCCCACCGTTCCGTTCGAGTCATCGTCGCTCGTGCCGATCGCGCGGCAATATCCTGATCGTTCGGCGGAGAAATGCGGGATAACATGGCTACGAACAAAGCTTGTGGAGCCAAAAACAACGCGCCTGTCACGCACGGCATCCAGTCCTCGGTAATACCCAGTGATAACAGCCACCCACCCACCGACTTGGTGGCCCCGTCGGCGAGGATGAAGCTCGCGCACAGTCCCGCAGTCAGAGCTTCAGTCAGTCGGCGTCCCTCCAGAAAGCTGAGTACCAGTCCGAAGACCATACCCAGCGACAGACCGTTCAAGAATAGACACACCGCGTTCCAGGGCCTTGGCAGTAGGCCGAAGAGTATCAACGCGATTTGAGCAATCAGTATTAACCCCATCAGCGTCCAGGCGCGGCGGTGTGACGGCATCTCCGCGATTACCTTGATACCGATGAACTTCGACAGCATGTAGCCGGAGACTTGAGCGATCACGAGCACCGTCTTGAAGCTCATTTCGCCGACGTTCGAGTCTGCGAATGTCGCGGCAGTGAACGGTTTTCGGAACGCGTACATACAGAAGTAACAGCCGAACGCCGCCAGTACCGCCCAGAGAGCGTCGCCCCAGTTGTTACTGGTCGAGGCTGGCTTCTGTGTATTGTGGGCGGACATGCTGCTCACGTTGGGAATCCGCCTCCGCCGCAGGTTTGCTGTGTGAAGAACTGCACAATTCGCGGTGAGGAACTCTACGCAGAATCATGAGCGATCCAGCTCGATGCTTGTGAAGTTTGCGTTAATGGACAGGCCCATCGGTTCTGCCTTCATGCTGTGCGGCTAAGCTTGCGTCTTCAGGTCTGCTCAATGGTGGTTGCCGGCCGCAGACATCACCGCAGCCGAAGCTGATTGATTGATGACACATCACCCCACGACTCTTGAAATCCTTGAGCTGTTTGCCGCCCGCGGAAATTCTCAGTACGGCGGCGAGGCAGTGTCGCAGATCGAGCATGGATTGCAGGCTGCGTTCTTCGCTGAGCAAGCCAGCGCGCCGGCTAGCTTGATTGCCGCCGCGCTGTTGCACGACGTCGGACATCTACTGCATCGACTGCCTGACGGCGCTCCGGAATCTGGCATCGACGATCACCACGAAGTCCTGGCAGCGCGATGGCTGGAGAAACGTTTTCCGGCGGAAGTCGTCGCTCCTGTTCACCTGCATGTCGCCGCCAAACGTTATCTGTGCGCGACTGACGAGACGTATCTCAGCCAGTTGAGCCCACCCTCCATTCTGAGTCTGGAGCTGCAAGGTGGACCGATGACCGCAGCCGAAGTTTGCGACTTTCAACAACGGTCATGCTTCGAATCCGCCATCGCGCTGCGACGCTGGGATGAGGCCGCCAAGGTGCCAGCATTGCAGACGCCGCCGCTGGAACATTTCGCACAGTATGTTGATCTCGTTGCACAGACGCCTCAGTCCGGGAGTCCGGCATGCCACTCCACATAGGAATCATTGGCGCTGGGATTGTGGGATTGGCTCATGCCTGGTCGGCCGCAGAGCGCGGTCATCACGTCACGGTCTTCGAACGCTCCCCGCGAGCCAGCGGTGCTTCGATTCGCAACTTCGGCATGGTCTGGCCGATCGGTCAACCGGCAGGTGATTGCTACTCCACGGCAATGCTGAGCCGCGAACGCTGGCTGCGACTAGCGCACCACGCTCGCATCTGGGTTAATCCCTGCGGATCAATTCATCTCGCCCATCGACGTGATGAGTGGGACGTGCTCAGGGAGTTTCACGAAGTTGCTCCGCAGCACGGATACGAGTGTGAGTTTCTGTCACCGACTGAGGTGTTGCAGCGAACTCCCGCCGCGAATCCGGAGGGCTTGCTCGGCGGCCTCTTCAGCCCCACCGAACTGTGTGTCAATCCGCCGGCAACAATTCGAGCCATGCCGCGCTGGCTGTCCGCTGAATTCGATGTGCGCTTCGAGTTTCAAATCACGATCACCGCAGTGGAATCCGGGCGGGTCAATAACGCTGCCGGGCGAAGCTGGAACTTTGACCGCGTGATTGTCTGTGGCGGTGCTGAGGTGCAGACGCTCTTTCCGCAACTGCTGAGTGAATCCGGTATCAAGCTCTGCAAGCTGCAGATGATGAAGACCAACAGCCAGCTACTCGGCTGGCGCATAGGGCCTCACCTCGCAAGCGGGCTGACGATGCGGCATTATCATAACTTTGATATCTGCGGGAGCCTGGGGGCACTCAAGCGACGAGTCGCGGAAGAAACTCCTGAATTGGATCGGTTTGGCATTCATGTGATGGCTTCGCAGAATGACGCGGGCGAAGTGATCCTGGGCGACTCGCACGAGTACGACGCCGAGATCGAACCGTTTGATAAGTCGGTCATTGACGAACTCATGCTGCGCGAACTGCGTGCCGTCATCCGGCTGCCTGACTGGACGATCGCGGAACGCTGGCACGGCATCTATGCCAAGTACCCAACGGCACCCGTTTTCAGTGCCGAGCCCTTGCCTGGCGTTTTCGTTCGGACTGGCACGGGTGGCGCCGGGATGACAATGTCTTTTGGCCTTGCTGAACTGGACTGGGAACAATGGCAGTAATCACCGGCGGAAGTTCTATCAAAGCGGTGCTGCTCGACTGGGCCGGCACGACCATCGATCATGGGAGCCGCGCACCGGTCATGGTCATCCTTGAAATCTTTCGCCGACGCGGTATCAACATCACCGTCGATGAAGCACGCGGCCCGATGGGTAAGGCCAAGCGGCAGCACATTGCTGCCATCATTGCGCTGCCTCGAATTAGGGCACTGTGGACAGAACGCATCGGCCGCGTACCCAGTGACTTCGACGTGCAGTCGATGTATGAGGAATTCTTGCCGTTACAGAAACAATTGCTGGCGGATTACTCGGATGTTATTCCGGGAGTACCCGAAGCGATTGATACCCTGCGAGCAATGGGCGTGAAGATTGGCTCCACTACAGGCTACACGCGCGAACTGATGAAAGTGGTCGCGCCGTTAGCCGCCGCTGCGGGGTATTCACCAGACATTACGGTCTGTGCAGACGACGTACCGGACGGCCGGCCAGCACCCTGGATGAACTTTCTCGCCGCTCAGCAACTGGGTGTCTATCCGATGAGTTCGATTGTTGTCGTCGACGATACGCCAGTCGGAATTGAAGCCGGGCTGAATGCGGGGGCGATCACAGTCGCGGTCAGCCGAACCGGCAACGCGTTGGGGCTCAGTCTGGCTGAGTATACTGCTCAGCAAAGCGATCAGCTTCAAGACCGACTCAGAAAAGTAGAGGACGAATTCCACGAACTCGGCGCCCACTACATTATCCCGTCTGTTTCAGCGCTCGCACACCTGATTCAACACTTCTAGGATCAAGCAGTGGTTTGCGACCTACGAACAGGTAGTAAGGCACGCGGCTCAATGGAACGTAGGGCAGCCGCGTAACGCGCTCCGAAAAATAGACGGTATCAAACCGATGCTGCAGATAGCGGACGTGACCCGAGCCTAGAAATACATTGTCCGCGGCGAACCACACTGGCCAGAAGGTGCGAGTGAAGCGGCCGTGAGCTCGATACGAAGACTCGACGTGCTTTCGAGATACGTAGAAGTCAACGACACCGAATACTCTACCCGGGTTCAGGATCTGCCAGGTGCGATCAATCGCATCGAACTGATCTCCGCGCATCACGAGCAACTGACGATTGTCGGCCGTGGTGTGAATGAACTCATCCGCGATCTGGACACTGCCCAGGCTGTCGATGAAGTCCCGCAGGAACTCGTCGTGATTGCCTGGTGTATAACGGACAACCGTGCCGCGCTTCAGCAGGTCGAGGATATTGCGGATCAGGAAGCTGTAGGAATCGGTCCAGTACCAGACGCGCTGCAGGCGCCAGCCATCGATAATATCGCCTACCAGGTAGAGATACTCGGGCTGATGTGACTTAAGGAAATTCAGTAATGCGGCGGCATTGGCGTAGCGACAACCGAGGTGCAGGTGGCTGACGAAGATGGATCGCACCGTCTTCATGCCTTCTCCTTGGCGATATGAAAGAGGCAGATCTGGAGTCGCTCCGCGAACCCGACATCGTAGCTGATTGGCATAGGTGGAAAGGCGACAGCTCGACTGATGCCGCGACATTTCACCAGGCGATCGATCCGCCTGATTGGGCGCTGATTACACAGCTCTGTTTCAAATTGTCTGAGTGCACAATTTCAACGACGTGCTCGTGAAGCTTTGAAAAAGCCTTTGAGAAAGTTTGACAACCTTTGAAACTCGCGCCGCCGGTCATAATTACTTTTCAAGACTTACATCGGTTCGTCAGTCTTCTCAGGACCATCAAGCTTCCGTTTGGAGGCGATGAAGAACTCGCCAGCGATTCGAGCGAGTTCCAGACAGCTGCGCGCAGTCCTTGCAAGCTCAATCGATCGTGCTGGCTGTGTTTTGCGACTTCACAAAGTCTTAGCAATTTCCACACAGAGAAATGACAACGCTTCCGTCATCGTCCCACGGCCAAGTTTCCGGAATAGCGGGAGGTGCGCCATGACGATTGATGCGAATGCGGATATCGACGGATTGACGTTGCCAGAGCTTCTGACGGCAGCCGAACTCGCCGGGCGAAGGCTCAAGGAGCACCTGCAGTACGATCTGGTCGTCAAGGCCAAAGCGCTGTCCGCAGACCCCGCGTCGTCACACGAAGCACTCTGGCAAAGCCGGGAATTCAGCGAGCGACTGCTCAATCGCTGGAAGTCCTACAGCGACGCGATTCAAGAACGTATTGAAAGAATACTCCGGAATCCATGACTCCTCAGCCTTTGACCTTCGACAGCGGTGAGTCTCTGGTGCGAAGCCTGCGTCTGGCTGAACTGACGGTCGACACCCAGCAACCCGTCAGCTCGGTCGCACAGCTCTTTGACGGAGATCCAGAAGCTCCGGGCGTGGCCATCATCAACGATGGCCAACTGGTTGGCATGATCTCGCGTTCCCGCTTCATGGAACGTATGAGCCACAAGTTCTGGCCGGAGATATACTTGCGTCGCCCGGCGGGGGATCTTCTGCAGGCAATTCCGTCGTCGACGCTGGTGGTATCTCACGAAACACCGATCGCCGACGTGGCTGAGGTTGCACTGCAGCGTGTCGGGAACGATGTCTACGAGCCGATCGTCGTAGACTGCGACGGAAAGTTTCGTTTGCTCGACGTGCGGACGTTGATGTTCGCTCAGACGAAGCTGCTGCAGCTCGCCAATGCGGAGGCACGTCAGCAAAAGGCGGCAGCGGACGCGGCCAACGAATCCAAGAGCCAGTTTCTAGCGAACATGAGCCATGAGATCCGCACGCCGCTGACCTCGATCATCGGCTTCGGTGAAGAGCTGCTCGATCCGACGATCACGGCGGAAGAGCATGCTACGGCCGTTGAGATGGTTGTTCGCAATGGTCGTCATCTGCTGGAACTGATCAATGACATCCTGGATCTGTCCAAGATCGAGGCCGGTAAACTCAGTGTGGAACGAGTGCCGATCGCCTTACTGTCGATCGTCAACGACGTCGCCGCGGCTATGAAACTTCGGGCGACGCAGAAAGGCCTGGATCTCAAGATCAGCTTCGCGACCGCGGTACCGAAGACGCTGGTAACCGACCCGACTCGCCTGAAGCAGGTACTGATCAACCTCGTGGGCAACGCGATCAAGTTTACGGAGAGCGGCAGTGTCGAAATCCGGTTGTCGCTCGCCAGGTCGAGTACAGGTGGCTTGGAACCTCGTCTTCGCTGCGATGTCATTGATACGGGAATTGGTATTACTCCCGAGCAGATTGCCAAACTGTTCAAGCCGTTCACGCAGGCGGACGAATCTACCACGCGTAAGTATGGCGGCACCGGCCTGGGGCTTGTGATAAGTCGCCGTCTGGCCGATCTGCTGGACGGCAATCTGACCGTCGAAAGCTCGCCCGGAGTGGGCAGTACATTCAGTTTCACTGTAGCAACCGGTCCGTTGGATGACGTCGAGTTCATCGCGGCGTGTCAGGTAGCGAATATCGCATGTGATGACCTCGAGAAGGTTACCACCAGTGATATTCGGCTGGATGGTATCAAAGTGCTGCTGGTTGACGATGCCAAGGACAATCGCCTGTTGGTCACGGTGCTACTGAAGAAATGCGGCGCCGAAGTTGAAGTGGCTGAGGACGGTCGAGTCGGTGTTGATGCTACCATGAACGCGTGGCAGGCCAATCGTCCCTTTGACGTTGTCCTCATGGACATGCAGATGCCCGTGCTCGATGGCATTGGCGCCACAATAGAACTCCGTTCGCGGCAGTACCCGGGCCCGATTGTCGCGCTGACCGCGAACGCTTTGGCGAGTGATATTGAACGATGTCTGGATGCTGGCTGTGACAGCTACTCACCGAAACCAATTCGCCGAATGGAATTGTTCACCCTCATTAAGAAGCTCACAGAGCAGTATCGTCAGAAGCATGGAATTGCGGTTTCTGATTTGGCTGTTATTACGGCAGTTCGTGAGGAGTCGAGCAGCAAGGCGAGTCCGGTTCCGACCAGACCGGGATTGGCGAATCGCAAAGCCGCGCTGGATCGTATGGGCGGCAGCCATGATCTCTTACAGGAAGTTCTCGCGCTGGTGACGGACCTGTGTCCCAAGTGGGTGCGCGAGATGCAGGACAGTTTGCCCGGTCGTGACGGTGCTACTGTGCAGAGGTTGGCACATACCTTGAAGAATTCCGCAGAAACGGTGGGCGCCAAGACTGTGGCAGAGACAGCTTACGAGTTGGAGTCGCAGGCTCGCTCGGAGCAGTTTGATAAAGCCAGTGTGACACTCACAACATTGGCCTCTCAGGTCGATCAACTGGTGGGTGAACTCACGGATTGGAAGACGACCTGACGTGACACGCGAGACGTATACGAGGAACTCTTCCGCTGTCTGGTGACTGTGGCGTAATTGTTGTTGAACTAGGATCTCAGAAGGAGATGCGGGATGCCGGCAATTCTGGTGGTGGATGACTCTCCGATTGATCGGAAGATCGCCACGGAGCTGTTGAGTTCAGTTGGCGGCATGGAGCTGTCTCAAGCGGAAGACGGTTTAGATGCGCTGAGCAAGCTCGCGGAGCACAAACCGGATATCGTCGTTACTGATCTGCAAATGCCGCGGATGAATGGGTTGGAACTCGTGTCGGCGATCGGTGAGAAATATCCCGAACTGCCGGTCATTCTCGTGACCGCTCGCGGTAGTGAAGAGCTAGCCGTTCAAGCGCTTGCGATGGGAGCCGCCAGTTATGTGCCTAAAGCCCGCCTGGCTACAGATCTGTTTCCTACGATCGCGCGAGTTCTGGATGCCAGTCACGCCAAATCCGATGCGGGACGGTTGCGGGATGCGATGTTGCGGTGTGATGCCACCTACGCGTTTGACAACGAAGCCAGCCTGCTGATTTCGGCGGCGGGTGAAATCACGGCACCGCTTCAATCAACCTTGAACTGGGCTCCGCGAGAAGTCTTGCGGATTCGCATGGCGTTGGAAGAGGCGCTGCTCAATGCGCTCTATCACGGGAATCTGGAATTGAGCACCCGGCTGAGGGACGCCGATCTGGAATTATACTACGAGCTGGCTCGCAGACGCGCGGCGGAGTATCCGCATGTGAGCCGCAAGGTCCTAGTGCACATAAGCCTGGCGCGAGAGGAAGTCTGCTTCGAGATCACCGATGAAGGTCCGGGCTTCAAGCATTCCGGATTCGCGAATGATCCGGGTGTGATGAGTCAGCCCTTCGGGCGTGGAATCGTGCTGATGAAGTCGGTCATGGACCAAGTAACCTTTAACGCACTAGGAAATTCGGTACGCCTCGCCAAGCGGCGCAGTCCTCCTTCTGTGGATGATACCGGACGGACGAGATTGGATCATAGTGTGGCGGATACTGGTTTTATACTCACTGAAGAGCCGTAATTGGCGGATGGTCTGAATCTCAACTTCGATTGTGTTGCAAGGCGGCGAATGCATCGAGCACATCAACGCGCTGAAGCCCAGAAGGCTCATCTATGTCAACGACGCTGCAAACGGACGCGATTATCACTCGGGCCAAGAACCATCTGAGACTAGGGGAAACTGCCGATGCGATCGAACTGCTTCGATCACTGATGGTGCTGGGAGTTGAGGAACCGCGCGTACTGGAAACGCTCGGTGTGGCCTATTCACTGGCAGGTGATGCCGAATGGGCCAATACGTTGCTGCGGCGCACCATTGAACAATCGCCCCACCGCGTTTCTGCCTATGTCAATCTCGGCGCTCATCTATCCCGCATCGGTGATCCAACAGCCGCCGTCGAGTGTCTGCTGCAGGCGCTGCAGTTTACTCATGATTCGGCAGATGTGTATCAGAATTTGGGAATTGCGTACCAGGACTTGCGAGACTGGGGCCAGGCGCAGGCGGCTTTTCAGAATGCGATCCGCTTGAAACCAGATTTTATCGCGGCCTACTACCGGCTTGCGCAGGTGTTGTGGAAATCCAAGAACACTCCGGTCGCAATTGCGTATTTTCGTAAGGTGTTGGAGCTTGATCCTCAGCATGCCCGAGCGCGTCGTTCTCTGGATGAGATTCTGAGTACCAAGACACTGCGAGATCACGCGCACGCGGAGAAACAGCCGCAACCAGTGCCAACTCCAGCAGCCAACGCAGTATCCCCGATTGATCTGCCGCAGCAGTCGGCCATCGTACCGCCTCCGAAGCAAGTCGCCTGGACGCTGAAGCAGATCACTGATATCCGACGGCACGCCAGTGACATCGCGAGTCAGGCCGACAAACTGATTGAGTGGTTTGAGGGCACGGGAGCGGAGGTGCTTGCCCAGTTGAGAAGGCAGGTGGCTAACGGCGTCAGCGAGCGTCCGGCGTTCGTGAAAGCGCGCAATGATGCCGTTGTTCAAGTTCGAGAAGTCACGAATCTTTACCGGCGATTGGAAGAATCCCTGGAGCGGCTTGCTGAACTGGAGCGTTCTTAGAGTCCATGTCGAAATAGTCGACTGGCAACTCCGGCTATCGACTATTACGACATGGTATCTCACCTGAGATCAGGCGGGGCGCCGCAGTGGTTTAGACCGCATCGACCCAATCGGCGGTGAACGTGAACGTCTCGTCGATTTCCGCAAGCGGGTCGGTGATGCG
Source organism: Planctomycetaceae bacterium (assembly GCA_021732995.1). GTDB lineage: Bacteria > Planctomycetota > Planctomycetia > Planctomycetales > Planctomycetaceae > AM-0621. Next base: position 230,820 of record JAKFWA010000086.1, read on the forward strand.
ATCATTGCCGTCATTGCCTGCGACGGTATCCAGATTCGCGTCGGCGTTAATGGCATCGTTGCCGTCTCCACCGAGAGCAATGTCGTCTCCGGAACCGCCGCGAATGGTGTCATTGCCGTCTCCACCCAGCAGGGTGTCTCGGCCATTCCCACCGATCAGTGTGTCGTTGCCGGTGAACCCGCTGAGGCCGTCATGACCATCGCCGCCATCCAGGGAGTCGTTGCCATCGCCGCCGTTCAGTGTGTCGTTGCCGGCATCGCCAGAGAGTTGATCGTTGCCGCCACCGCCTCGCAGTACGTCGTTGCCATTGCTGCCCTTCAGGGTGTCGTTGCCGGCATCACCAGCGAGCGAGTCGTGACCTTCGCCACCATCAATTGTGTCGTTACCGGCACCACCACTGAGCGTGTCATTTCCGGCCAATCCGCGAATGAAGTCAGCTCCTGGGCCACCATTCACCACATCGTTGCCGGCACCGGAGACGATGAAGTCATTGCCCTGGCTGCCGGTCAATGTGTCGTTGCCAATCGAGCCAATCAGGATCGTCGATCCGCGATAGTTTCCGGCGTTGATTGAGCCGCCCGCTGTTCCGCTGATAGTGAGTATCAGCGTAGGAGTTCCGCGCAGGAGATCCGTAGCCGTTCCCAGCACTGAGGTGGCTGAGAGTGTCAGGTTTACGTCGGTGACTTCCACGACATCCGTATCGAGATCCGCCCGCAGCACGTTGACGCCGCTGCCACCGGCCATCGTGTCCGCTCCGGTGCCTCCATTGATGCCGTCATCACCTTCGCCACCTTCAATCCGGTCAGCCTGGGCGTTGCCGTTGAGAACGTCGTTACCGGCACCGCCACTGATCGTATCGGCACCAGCACCACCACTGATGGTGTCGTTTCCGCCTTCACCGTTGATCAGGTCGTTCGCATAGCTTCCGATGACGACGTCATCTCCGTCTCCGGCAAGAACCGTCAGGGCGCCAGCCGAATGGGAAGTCGTGAAGTTCAACGAATCGTTATTAGCGCCGAGGCCAATCGTGAGTCCCGTTGAAGCCGAGAACGAAACACTCGGGCTCGTTTGCGACGTCAGCTCAAACGCGCCGGTGGGACCATTCTGGTCGTCGGCGACCGTTACGGCATCGCCTGCACCGCCAAATGTGAAGGTACGATTCTCGGCATCCAGTTCATCGCTGATGATCTCGATACCCGTGTAGCTTAGGGTCAGGCTGTTGACGGCAATCGCGCCTGCGGTTGCCCCATCAAACGTGTGCTTGCTGGATGTGACAGCGCCGCCGATGAGTTGCACTTCATCCGATCCATTCGGGGCCTCTGGATCTCCGCCGATGAATTCCAGGCCTTCCAGCGGGATCGGGTTCCCGTTGGTAAAGTCAATGCGGAAGACGTCTGGCGTGGCTGCGGACGTAGAGCCAGTGATCTGGACTTTGCCGTCATTACCGGCGGCTGTTCGGCTAAAGACGACCTTGGAATTCGCATCCGTGATCGTCAGTTTGCCGCTGACGATACTGATCTTCGTCAGGCCCCCAACGCCACTGACGTCAACAGTTTCAACCAGTTCTGTTGCAGCCGTAATCGTGATGTTGACCGTCGTCGACGCGCTGCGTCCCTGGCCATCGCTGATGGTGTAGTTGAAGCTGTCGCTACCGTTGAAATTGAGGGCCGGGTTGTAGGTAAAACTGCCCTTGCCGTTATCCGTGAGGTCACCGTTCGCCGGTGTCGTAAAGCTGATCACGGTCAGGCTGTCGCCGTTGCCATCGGAATCGTTAGTGAGGACGTTGAAGGTCACCGAGGTATCTTCGTTCGTCGCCACCGGGTCTGTTGAGGCTGTGGGGGCCACGTTGTCGATTGTTCCTGGAGAACCTGTTTCAGTCGTGTTGTTAACGGCGACGAAGGCTCCGTTGGTTCCGTTGACGCTCAGCAGCGAGATCGTGGTGCCGTTGAGGGCTGCCGCATTGTCGAAGGTCGCAAACGGTCCGGCGGGCGATGCGCCAAACGTGACGCTGGCCTGCAGGATACCAGCTGCGTTGTAGAGATTGACTGCGTCACCACTCGTCCCCAGCCCGACTCCGGATCCGGTATAGTTACCGATTTGCAGGTTCGTGGGTGGATTTGTCCCGAACCAGTTCGAGCGGAATGTGGCCGATTTACCTGCCAAATCAGCTGTTTCGAGGAAAATGACGGACTCACCGGGAGCGATGCTGGTGATACCGCTCAGGAAAACGCCACCGACGAACGAACCCGTGTTGTCGTCCATCTTCCAGCCGGTGAGGTCGATTGCGTTCGCCGTGCTGTTGGTGACTTCGAACCAGTCCGCACCCACAGTGCCGCCGCTGGACCAGGGGGCAACTTCGGAAATAAACAATTCACCGATGGAGCCCGGTGAGCCGATTTCGGTGGCACTGTTCGCTGCGATGAAGGCACCGTTTTCGCCCACCGCGCTGAGCGTCGTGATGGCAGAGGCATTCAAACCAGCGGCGTTGTTGAACGTAGAAAACGTTCCTGTCGGAGATGCACCAAAAGTCACGCTGGCCTGCCGCACGCCGGTACTATCGAAAAGATTGACGGCGTCACCCTCTGCGCTGAGGCCCAGGCCGGAACCGGTGTAATTGCCGATTTGCAGTCCCGCTGGTGCGTTGGCTCCGAACCAGTTGGTCAGGAACTCAGTCGTTTTTCCTGCCAGGTCACTGGTCTCCAGAAAGATCACCGACTCGCCGGGAGCGATGCTGGTTATTCCACCGAGTGATCCGCCCAACGCAAATGAGTTCGAGCTGTCGTCGATCTTCCAACCGGTGATATCAACAGCGGTGCTGCCGGTGTTGGAGACTTCGAACCAGTCAACGTGAATCGGGCTGTTGCCGCTGCTCCACGGAGCGATTTCGGAGATGAAGAGCGTCGGGTGAGCCGGGTCTTCGTTCACGACGTCGTTCAGAGTCAGCGAGTAACTGGCAGTTGCGTCTGGCGTGTTGCCGACAGCAGGATCATCCACTTCGACAACAATGTCGTACTTGGACTTGGTTTCAAAATCGAGAACCGTTCCCGCCTTGAGGTAGAGGCCGTCAGCAATCACTTCAAAGAAGTTCTTGTCAGTCCCGCTCACCGTGATGTTGTTGGTTCCGATACCGTCATCCGTGAGAACAATGCTGGCGACTTTTCTACGCGCCGTCGTATTCGTGTTTTCGTCGAGTGATGTCGTCGTGTTGGTCAAGGTCAGGCCAGTAGGAGCCTGATTTGGTGCGGTCGCCGGAGCGAACACCCACAACTGCGGATGATCGAAGTCACCGCCGCCGTTCTCGCTGACGACATACAGGTTGCCGTTACCGTCCATCGTTAGACCTTCGTGTTGATGCTCGGGCACCGACAATGGATTGCCCGCATCAACAACGAAACTGAGTGAACTCGAAATGTTGCCCGAGCGATCAATGTTCACGATCTTGCCGGATTCTTGACTCAGCAGGAGCAGGTTGTCGGCTTGGCCACCGGTGAGTGTCGTGAGGTTTGAGAGCGCGAACACGTCGGCCAGGTCCACCACTCCGGCGAGTGTCGGATCGAACAGGTCCGTCGAGTTCTCAGTCGAGGCTGAACCGTTGGTGGCTGTTCCAGCGTCGAAGTCAATGTTCGTCTGGACGATCCCCTCGGGAGTGGTCTCTTTGACGGCGATATAACCGCTTGTCGTCGGGTCGTACGAGATGCCTTCAATACCGATGTTGCCGACATTCGTCCCGAGCGCCACTGTTTTGACGTCGGCGCGATCCAGTGTCGTATTGGGCACATAAGTGAAGAGGCTGACCAGTCGATCGCGTTCCTCAACCATGACGAACTGACCATTGCCAACGTAAGTCAGGCCTTCCGGGTCATAAAACTCAGTCCCTTGCGGGCTGCTGCCTGTCGCCAGCGTCATGGAGTCAATCAAGGCACCTGTCTTGGACACCTGCACGATTGAGGTTCCGCCATCACCGACAACAAAGAGGGTGTCTGTATCCTTGTTGTATGTGACTGCGGAAACTTCCTGAGCCAGCACGCTGTTCGCTGGCGGTGTGGTGCGCGTGGGCTCCGGCAGATCAAAACGCCCGACGCGGACGTAGTTAGACAGGTCGACTCCTGTCAGAGGTGACGCATTGAGCCGCGTCCCCGGCGATCCGGTTTCTGCGCCATTCGAAGAGAGAAACGCTCCGTTAACACCTGCGGTGCTCAACTTCGAGACGCTAGTGCCTTGGGCGGTGTTGTCGAAGGTGGCAGAGGCCGTTGCGCTACCGAACGTCACGCCAGTGACAAGGGTGCCGCTGGAGTCGAACAGGTTCACGGCGTCGCCGGACGTGGTTAATCCCACGCCAGAACCACCGTAGGCACCTATCAGAAAGCCGGTCGGCGGAGTTGAAGAGCCGAACCAGGCGGTTGAGAAATTCGCTGTGATTGTTGCGTCGGTAGTGCCGGTGGCATTGCCTTCAAAGAAGACGGCCGACTTACCGGCGGGAATGGTCGTCACCCCACGCAAGGCGACTGCGGTGCCGATCGCGTTCGAACTGTCGTCGATCTTCCAGCCGGTGATATCCAGATCAGTCGTCCCGGTGTTCGTGATCTCGAACCAGTCGGCCCCGTAGGTTCCGTTGCCGCTGCCGGATGGATGAACCTCGGAGATGAAGGGAACTGCGGACAAGAGGTCTCGCTGCTCCAGTGTCTCTGAACTGACCGAACACTCAGCTGAATTGAACCGGGCAACCAGTTGACTGACTGCTGCGTGTCGGACTCTTTTCCTGCGAGCAGCTTTAAGCGTTCGTGTTTCAACGAATCTTGTCCAACCGGTCTTCCAGTTCAGCAACATGTGGCAACTCCTGGTGAGTGTTCAGCGGCAGAAAATCAGCGGCCGAACGCTAGGAGCGATTTATGAAGCGTTTGTTTTCATGTGATGAAGAAACGGGTTGCGCCGCTGGCCGTCTCGTGTGTCGTGCCTCGGTTTGGAAACCGTTCGTGGACCTCTGCTTTTCGGCGTTGCGACTTCTCGTCGCACCGCAACTCGCGATTTCGGAACTGGGGAACTGGGGAACGTATGGGTGTCTCAGGATTGATCAGCGACGCGGACTTTGGGATCTTGCACGCGGGACTGACGTCGTGCGCTATTGGCGGCACGCTGAGACGCACATTTGGTCTTG
>JAKFWA010000068.1 GCA_021732995.1 Planctomycetaceae bacterium
CCCGCCCCCTCTCCCCGGAGTACCGAGGCGAGGGGGGCTTGAATGGGCGCGGGTTGGTTGTGGGCACTCAGTGAGCATCACGACTGGCACTCGCAATAGATCCTCGTCCAAAGTGACTGGTTCCTTAGACATGCTTGCCTCGCTTTCGAGGAACGAGCATGCCGTGAAAGGCGACGTCCAGCACATCTTCGCACTGGCTGGCGAGTGACTTTTTGCGACCGGCAAAGTGGTTCGTAAAAATCGTTCCATAGAGCAGATCTGAGATGACATCCGTCAGACGTTCGACGGGGACATCACGCACCACGCCTGCTTGAATCAGCTCCCGCAGCAGTTCCTTCCAACGCTCGATGTTGGCATCGCGATAAGCGAAGTAAGTGGGCTGCTTGCGGTTGCGAAAGTAGGCCCGTTCCTGAATCACCAGTTCAAGGATGTCGCTGTGCCGGTCAAAGAATCTGAGGTAGGCGCGAATGGCGCATTCAATGCGTTCAATTGGCGCTTCGGCTTTTTCAGCGGCAGCATCAACGGTTTGGGTCAGCTTCTGCATCCCCTGGTCAACTGCCGCCAGAAAGAGTTGTTCCTTGGTGGGGAAGTAGCGGTACACCGTGCCTTTGCCGACGTTTAACTCATCGGCAACGACTTGCACGTCGGTCGCAGCGTACCCACAGTTTGCGAACACGCGCGTTGCGACGTCCAGAATCTCGCGCTGCCGGCGTTCTGTACGCTCCGCATCCTTCGGCCTACCCGGCCCGCGCGGTGCTGAAACTTCCAAGGCCATCACAGCCTCCGTTGACTGACGACTGATTATTTATCGGACTCGTCCGTCACTTTATTCTGCAGCGCATGGGGAGGGCAAGGCTGGTTTACCACGCAAGACCGGCGCGCACCCAATTTGAGAAAGCGCGCATCCTCAACCTATGTCATGAGCACGACACGTGGCTAATTCCTCATTGCGGGACCGAAAGGCAATTCAGGAACCCGGCAACGCGATGATGAGCGCGCACTTGCCAGCCGGAACGCGCCAGAACTTCAGCACGTGGCTGGTTCATCGCAGCGGCAGTAGGCCTTCGCGAACTCGGCCACGGTTTCAATCGCCTGACGCATCTTCGGAGCGTCGACCTGATGCACGTCGATGGGATCACCCACGCCGCGCAGCATCGTCAGAGTCAAACGCCCGCCCAGATGCTGGCGGAACTCTTCGAGGCCTTCGAACAGTAGATTGGTGTCGTGAAGAGACGAATGGTCAAGCGGCAAACCAAGATCCGCCAGACAGTGCAACACGCGGTCGCAGTCTGCAACTGGCAGGCCATGCACCAGTGAAGAGTACACCGTATCAACGGCGACTCCGATGCCGACGGCTTCACCGTGTCGCAGAGCAAAGCCGGTCATGACTTCCAGCTTGTGAGCTGACCAGTGGCCGTAGTCGAGTGGCCGCGCTTCCAAGGCTTCAAACGGATCACCACCGCGCGTGATGTGATGCAAGTGGTGCAGTGCCGACTGCTGAATGATCGGACCAGTCACTTCGGGATCGCGTTCGCGAATGCGACGGGCGTTCTGGCAGATGGATTCAAACAGCGGTCGATCTTTCAGCAGCGACACTTTCACCGCTTCAGAGAAACCGCACGCAAAGTCTCGATCGGGCAACGTGTGCAGCAGTGAGGCGTCGTTGATCACCGCCCACGGCACCGCAAAAGTTCCGATCCAGTTCTTCTTCTGGAACAGGTTCACACTGTTCTTCACGCCCACGCCTGAGTCTGCTTGAGCCAGCGTCGTCGTAGGCAGCCGCACCAGTCGAATGCCACGATGAGCGATCGCCGCCGCGAAGCCAACCGCGTCCAGCACGGCTCCGCCGCCGATCACCACCATGTAGCTGCGGCGGTCCAGATCCGCGTGATTGATGCACTTCAGCATGCACTCCAGCACATGCACGTCGTTCTTGATGGCCTCGCCGCCCACGACGGTCTGAACATTGCCCACGCTGAGGAAGCGGTCCTGGTGATGAGTCCGGAACTGCTCAATACGTTCGATCAAATTCGGAATCGCTTCGGCCACGACGCCATCGACCCAGAACTGCACGCGCGGCAGTTGGTTGCCGGACGGTTCCAGAACATCAAGCAATACCTGCTGGTCAGAACCGAGGATGTCGTCTGTGAATCTGAGGCGATGCGTAAACGGCACTGCGAAGGGGATGTCGAAGGTGCGCGAGTTGGACGAAGACATCAAGCACTCCGAGTCGGTTGGCAGAGGCAAGCCGTGGCCTGGACGTGAGTTTCAAACAGCGGGCAGCAATGTTGGCGTTTCGAAGATTCGCAGGAAGTCAGCGATCCGCGCGACGCCGGGAAGGCGACTTTATTCTGGCGCCGCGTCCGGGCGCCTTCAACCTATGCGCGGGACAACCGGGCAGTTTGGCGAACGGTCGTACTGAGTTTGCCGATTCGCCGTCCGACGGCAACTAGCCGGCCAAGCCTTTTAGCCACACGCCGACGACATACGCCAGGGTTGCGGCTGTGCCTCCGACCGCCAGTGTTTCCAGCAAAGTCAGCCACGGTTTGCGGTCGTTGATCGCTCCGTTTAACCAGCCGACAACACAGAACGTTGCACCGGTCAGGCAGGCGCTGGTCGCAAAGATCTGATTGGCTGACAGCCACCCTGCAAGAAACAGGGGCAGCAGGGGCACTATGCCAACGAGCACAAAAGCGGTGAACGTTGACGCAGCAGCGCGCACCGGACTGGGATTGTCCAGACGCAGCCCGAGTTCTTCCGTGAGCATCGTGTCCACCCAGCGCTGCCGATCCTGCGTGATGACCTCGACGACTTGATCGAGCAACTCACCCGAGAATCCTTTGCTGGCGAAGATCTGCCGGATCTCTTCACGCTCACCGTCCGGGATGCGTTCGATGTGCATCTCTTCAATGCGACGGTGCCGATCAACGACGGATGTGTCAGCTCGAACCTTCAGATAGTTGCCAGCCGCCATGCTGAAGCCATCAGCAATGACATTGGCCAATCCCAGCACGACAGCGACGGTGTTGCTGAAGCCCGCGCCCGCTGATCCCGCCACGATCGCAAAGGTTGTGACCGCGCCATCGACGGCGCCGAGGACGAAATCGCCGAGGTAGCTATGCTGCGTCGCTGCTTCGATGCGTTTTGTAATTGCCGAGGTCGTATGCAGATCGACGAGCTCTTCGTCTTCGGAATGCGGCACGAGTCGTCCTCACGTCTTACTTTAAAATCGGAGCGAGGACTTTGTGGAATGCTTCGGCCTGACGGAAGAACCCGAGGTCGGTCGGATGTGAACTGTCGACAGTGCCTTCGTTGTCTGCACCGAGCATGTCAGGGCCCGTGATGTAATAGAGGTTCTTGTTACCTGCGGCCTTCAACTTTTCATAGGTCGCCTTGAGAGCCGCCTGCGAATCGCGATTGCGTTTCAGCTTGCCCGTCACCAGGAACGAATCTGAGTAATCCCGGTCCTCGACCAGCACGATGGGAGTCGTCGGATGATTCTTGCGAAGTTGAGCGACCAGTGGTTCGGTTCGCTCGGTGACGTCCTTCGCTTCAATGTTCGGCAGGCAGTCGAGGACGAACACTGAGGCATCGATCTCGGCGATGTACTGCCCCACTTCCGGTTCCAATCGTCCGTTGCCTGAGAAGCCCAGGTTGATGACCGGCGCATCGAGCCAGCGTCCGAGAATCGCTGTGTGCACCATACCGGGCCGGGAAGCACAGCCACCCTGAGTGATTGACGTCCCGTAAAACACGATCGGCTTCAAGCCTGACCTGCGCGGATCAGCTTTCTCTAGCTTGATGCTCTTCGCCAACCCGAGTTCCACACTCTGCACACCGTTGTAAAGCGGCAGGTACAGCATGAACTCGCGAGCGCCTGCGGGAATTCCGCCGATCAGTTTGGCTGTCGTTTCCTGAGCGGTCGGTTTGCCGTTGGCCAGCCAGTGCCACTTGCCGTCGTCTGACTTCACATACAGGTCGAGTCCGCTCACACCAGTGGCAGGCATGTGTGGCATCGCCAGATTTGATGATGTGAGTTTCCAGCGAGCCTGAATATCGGTGGCGTTTGCCACAAAGCGGACACACAACCCGGCCGAGTTTCGGCTCAATGACCACACTGGCGGTCGCACCACTTTCTCAGCTCGCGCGGGCAAGCGATCGAACGGTGCAGCCGTGTCTTGAAAACCTTGCCCCTCGACGCCGAGCAAGCGGATGTCGTACCAGGCTGTGTCGCCGTCGATCTTCGCCTGATCGACGGGCACCACGTCACCAGCGAAAGCCACTCCAGCCTGCGCGAGCACAGCGAAGCACAGCAGAGCACAAAGTCGTTTCCACAACGTAGCAGGTCGATTCAGGAAGGCAGGCACGAGAAGGCTCCTCTGACAATCGGGTTGACGCGCGGCAATGCGGCCTAGATCTTGAATCGGATTCCCTTGCGACGAGCCATGTCATAGCGTCGCAGCGAATCTTCGATGATGGGATGAGTCGATTCCGCAGGTTGCAGTTCGTTGACGATGACCGACTTACCTTCCAGTTGTTTGTAGTCCTGGAAGAAACGCCGCAGCATGTTCATTTTGTGGATGGGCAGTTCGCGAGCGTCCTGGAAGCTGTTGTATTCCGGGTCATGAATCGCAACCGCCAGGATTTTGTGGTCGGGCTTACCGCAGTCCACCATCGACATCAGACCGATCGCTCGAGCGGCGACCAGCGTCAGCGGCGCGACGGGTTCCTGGCAGAGCACCAGGACGTCCAAGGGGTCGTCATCTTCCGCCAGCGTTTGCGGGATGAAACCGTAGTTGGCCGGATAATAGACCGCCGAATACAGGATGCGGTCGAGCTTCAGCAGGCCCGTCTCTTTGTCGAGTTCGTACTTGATGCTGGAACCCATCGGAATCTCGATAACCGCCGTAAACTCAGACGGCAGGGAGATTCCGGGAGTGACGTCGTGCCAAGGGTTCATGTATCCAGAGTCCTTTCAAGTGCGGGCGTGGCCCGCGATGCTGTGAGCGTCGGGTGCGAGTGTTCGGCAACATTGAGGCTCCAGCTGGTGACGATTCATCATCAGCGGAATCAAATTTGCCTGAGTCACCTCAGCGATATAGCGGGTGTTCTCTCTTTGAGCCAAGCGGAGAGCCTGAAAGATCTCAATGGAACTGCATTATTGGTCCTGGATCGGCATTGCCGCGACGTGGATTGTCGCCCTGGTGATGATTCCCATCATCGTCATGCGCAAGGAGCATCCCGCGACCTGCCTGGCCTGGCTGATGATTGTGTTCTTCGAACCGTGGCTTGGCCTGAGTCTGTATCTCTTGATCGGTGAAGACCGCCTGGTGCGGAAGCGGCTTAAACGTCGTGTCCGCGATAACGAACTGCTGGAAGCTTCCGGCGTTTTTACTCCGGCTCTCTCGAGTGACTCAAAACGCGTTGTGATGCTGGACGATCGGTTGCTGATTGATCCCACTGGACAATTTGGTGGGTTTCCCGTTGCGGGCGACAACTCGATTCAGTTCTTCGCCGAGGCTTTGACGTTTATCGAGCGGCTGGTGGAAGACATCGACGCCGCGAAGAATCACGTTCACCTGCTCTTCTACATCTACACCAACGACCTTGTCGCACGGCGCGTCACCGATGCGTTGATTCGGGCTCGCAAACGCGGCGTGGAATGCCGCCTGCTGGTGGACGACGTCGGTTCCTGGCCAGTGATTCGTCCGCTGTCGTTCGAGTTGACGCAGCACGGTGTTGAGTTCGCTGCGTCGCTGCCAGTGAGTTTGCTGCGGCGTGGTCTGGCACGTATCGACATGCGGAACCATCGCAAGGTCGCCGTCATTGATGGAGCTATCGCGTGGACGGGTTCTCAGAATGTGGTGGAAGACACGTACGGACATCGGAGAGCCGGTTGCTGGCGTGACGTGATGGCACGCATCACCGGCCCGGCCGTGCACCAGTTCCAGCAGATCTTTCTGGAAGACTGGCACGCGGACACTGGCAAGGTACCGCTCGACAAAGGCCTGTTTCCAAATCCCCCGATGGCGGGGGGGGCCGTTCTGCAGGTGCTCCCTTCCGGACCTGACCAGAAGGCGGACTTGCTGACACATCTGCTGGTGCAGGCCATTCACACGGCCAAGCGGCAAGTGGTGCTCACGTCGCCTTACTTCGTTCCGGATGAACCGCTGCTGTTTGCACTGAGTCTTGCTGCTCTGCGTGGCGTCGAGGTCATCATCATCGTGCCCGACCGCAGTGATTCACATCTGGTAGACGCCGCGGGACTGTTCTATCTCGGTTATCTGCTGAGATACGGCGTGCGGGTCTTCCGCTATCAAAACGGGTTGTTGCACGCCAAGACGATCACCGTCGACGACTCTTATGGATTGTTCGGGTCTGCGAACTACGACGTGCGGTCCTTCCATCTGAACTTCGAACTCAACGTCTCCGTTCACGACCAGCACGCCAACAAGGAACTGCGTTGGATTCAGGATGAGTACCGCAATTGCTCGGTCGAGTTCACGCGACAGGATTGGTACGCACTGCCGTGGCATCGCAAGCTCAGCGTGAACGTTGCGAAGTTGTTCAGTCCACTGTTGTGAGTGTCTTATAAAACGAGAAAACCTCCGAGGGTGTGAACTCCCCGGAGGTCAGTCGTCTTGTTGATCGAATGCAGAACTACTTCAGCAACTTGAGTGGGCGATTGGCTGCGATCTTGCGGAATACGGTCAGCAGGTCGGCCTTCACGTCTTCGATCGACTGATCACCGCGCACCTCAAAGTACTCGCCCCCCGTGATCGCGGCGACAGAGTTCATCAATCCTTTGTCCGCTCCCAATCCAACGCTGATGGTCAGGATCTTGATGTTCGCATCCTTGGCTGCCTTGGCTTCGTCAAGCACTGCTTGTTTCGCATAGGACTCGCTGTAAGGCAGATTTGCCTCGCCGTCCGTCATCAGAACCATCCACTTCAGCGCTCGATTGCGTGAGTTCTTGGCGAATTCCTCACGAGCCACCTTCATGCCGGCGGAAATGTTTGTGGCACCGGTGTAGTGTCCAGCCTGACGCTTACGTGTTGTCGTCTTGATCTGCGACAGGTTGCTGCTCAATCCGTGTTCGAGGATCGCACCAGTGCTGTTGGTGTGAGTGTAGATGCTCAAACCAACGTAGTCGCCGGTGGACGTCGCAGTCAGTTCATCGATCAACAGATCCACGCCATCCTTCACTGCTCCGACTGGCTGTTCGCTGGTCTTCCACAAGTCCGGAGTGTCGGCGAAAGAGGGTCGTTTGTACTGCAGATAGTGCAGCCAGGTGAGGTATCCGTACTGGTCCCGATAACCTGCGTCGGCGATCGGGCCGTCATCATCCTGAACAGCGTCGATGTACTCATCCCAGCTTCCGCCGGCATAGGGATAAGCCATCGTGAGTCCCAGTTCGGCCTTGATGTTCGCCCGCGTGAACTCAAAAGTCTCCGTGTCGTTGGTCACAACTGTCGTAGGAACGGTAATGGTTTTCTTCTTTTTGCCTTTGCCGGTAGTGGTTGTCTTCAGGACAGTCGATGAAAGCACAGACGTGATCGAAACGCTGGAGATGTCTGAATTGTTGTTGCTTCCCGTTCCGGCGTAGGTCCCTTCGGACACAGATAGTCCGGTGAAGGTCTGCGTTTTACCGTTCGTAAACTTCAAGGTAATGATGCTGATCAGACCTGATGAGTCGATGTCAACGGCTTTCCGGCGATACGTCACCACGTTGTGAGCATTCGTAGACGACGCTGCATCTCCTTCGAACGTTGCGTACTCGGGCTTGAATTCCAATTCGCCGTAGTCCGGTGAGCCGAGTTCTTGCCACATCTTCTTGAGGTTGTCTTCCACTGCTGTGCGCCCAAGTTTCGAAATCGCGCCGAGGCAACTGTCGTCGTTCATCGATGCCGAGAAGTCGAGCACGACCATCATGTCGCGCGGCTGGAACGAGGCGATTGCTTCGACGCCGATGTCAGCCGTCTTTGATCCCATGATGGGAGCAAAAAACAGCGGCACGCGATCGTCAACCGCCTTGCCGTCGGCTCCGTTCTGCATGGAGCGGGAGATCTTGACCCGCACGACGTTGTACGGCGTCTGGTCGTTGCCCCAGGTCGTAGTGAACTGTCCATTGCCAGTCGGCGTCTGCTTTCCGAAGAAGATGTCTCGGGAAGGTAGCAGGGCGATTGATGAGCGGTCGCCGTTTTCAAACGTCGCCGCAACCGAACTGGCAGCAGCCGCTGCATTCGCTCGCACGGTGGCGGGATCGCTGGAACTGGTGAGTTCCATGGCTCCGGCCAAGGCTGCGGAGTCCGCTGCCGCCTGCATCTGAGTGCGGGTGAGCGTCAGGAAGCCGACGTCCACGGACAGAGCCGTGAAGGCCAGAATCACGATCAGGAACAGTGCCGCCAGGGCGAGAATCGCCCCTTTTCGTTGTCCCTGCCGTTCGACAAAGCGACGATACGAAGTCTTGAAGCCCATCTGCATTCTCCCGTATGCCGTTGCTCAACGTGGTTTCTCCCTGCGAAAAACCGGGCGAGAATCTGGCATCTCGAGATGATCTCTAGGTCACAGTTGGCGATCAGGACCGCGTGGAGTGATCTGATAACTCAACTGCGGAAAATCTTTACTGCCCGCCGTCAGCAGTTCGCCGCAAGCACGCGCATCCGGCACCGGTGACATCACCTGACAATTCGCGCGGTTCAACCTGCAAAATGAGCTTGCCTTAGAGTGCAATTGCGGGGCAAACGCGCTCCCTCAGGGTCGAACAAACGCCTTGCCGGCGATTGTCCCCACCTGCCCCGCGATCGGGTTCACCGTCCCCTTCCCGTCCGGATGCAGACGATTGCTAAGAAAAATCACGAACAGTCCAGTGTCGGGGTCAATCCACAAAGCGGTGCCCGTAAACCCCCCATGACCGAACGCCGAAGCTGACATCCAACCGCCACGATTACTTGAATACGGCGAGTAGTTGTCCCAACCCAGCGCGCGTCGTCCGCGAGGAACTTCGCGAGGGCGGGTCATCTCCGACCAAGTATCCTCTCGTAGAATCGTCACGCCTGCCCACTGCCCGCGCTGCGACATCATGGCAGCGTATCGTGCCAAGTCCTGAGCTGATGAAAACAACCCGGCGTGCCCCGCGATTCCACCGAGCTGGTAGGCGCGAGGATCATGAACCTCACCACGAATCCATTCGCCGCTGCGTTTCTCAGTGGGAGCGATACGGGCACGCCATTCCTTCGGAGGCACGTAGGACGTGGTCTGCATACCGAGCGGAGCGAAGATTTCAGACTTCGCGAATTCAGCCGCGGTGCGGCCTGACACGCGTTCCACGACCTGACCAAGCACCAGAAAACCCACGTCGCTATAGACGAAGCGATCGTACGGCGGAGCTTGTGGCTTAAGCTCAGCCAGGTTCTTCCATGCGGTTTCAGGCCCCGACAGATAGTCCGAGATCTTGTTGTCCGCGATGAGCCCGCCGACATGAGTCAGCAGATGCTCGATCGTGATCGACTCCTTGTGCACTCCGAATTCCGGCCAGTGCTGAGCAACACGATCGCTCAATCGCAGTTTGCCCCGCTCGATCAACAGCATGACGCTTGTGGCGGTCGCGATCGGTTTCGTGAGCGACGCGAGGTCAAAAATCGTGTCGGTCGTCATCTCCTCCGGCACGGGTTCCACCTGGCGCTGTCCGTAGGCTTTCAGCCAGACCAATTGCCCGCGACGCCCGATGGCGAGCACGCAACCTGGCATCTCACCGGCAGCGATCCCCTTGGCGATCACCGTATCAACTTCAGCTAAAGCGGCGGCATCAAACCCGGCCTCGTCGGGTTTGACGACGGGCACGTCCGGCGGTTGAGCAACTGCAATTTCAGCAACGCACAAACACAGAGCAACCACTGCGCACAACCGACCGATCATGACGCCCCTCATCACCTCGAAGTGATCGCATCCAGCAACCACCACAGGTGAACTTCGTCACCCGGATGCCTTCAGCGACCAGAACTTGACCGTTCGACAAGCTTAAGATCCAGATAGCGATCTGCATAAGCACCCAGAGCGGTGGTCAGAGTGCCAGACGTCCGCTCGCGCGTCTCTTGATCGCGGGTGTAGTCAGGGCCGAACTCCAACTGCATGGCGTCGATACCGAAGCCCTGATGGCTGCCGTAGGTTTGAACGATGAAACCGCCCATGAAGGAGCTGTGCTCCGGCCCGTTCAAAGTCTGCGGCTGTACCTTCCAGCCATGATTGCGAAGGTCACCGAACAGGCTGGTCGGGCCGTGATGCGCGGCATCGCCGAAACGTTCCTTCAACAGCGATACCGTCTTGCCGTTCTGGGTGCCGCGAAAAACCGTGTCTTTGGCGAGGCCTTGCCCGTGAATATCCAGCAGCAGTCCTTTGCCAAACCGGGCTTTCACCGCGCGGCACGCGTCGGTCAGCGCCGAGTGATACGCGTCGTAGACGGGCTTGGCATCGAAGTCCTCATAGGCCACTCTCGGCGGTCGATTGACATCCAGGAAACGGCGGTGCCAGCGAGCGATTACGAAGTACGGCTTCTTACCCCAACGCCGCTCAATGTCGTTCGCAAGGGTATGCGCCAGTTTTTCGGTGTTGAGGTCTCGAACGTTCGTGAAGCCTCCCACGCCCGATGCCAGCTCTTCACCCTTTCGCTCGTTGACGTTCGGAATTGGCAGACGCCCACCGTGCGGCGCCGAAATGATGAGCGGCAAGTCGCCGATCTGGCCATGTACGAAGTCGTTCCTCGGTCCCAGCCGTGCCCACAGCGGGCGCGGCAGGCGAAAGTGCGAGGCGCCGACGTCAAAGAGCATTCGTGGTTCGACGACAAATCCATTGAACGGCTCAGCAAAGCGGACTGACGCTGGACGCGAATTGAAACCTTGTCGCCGCACTGATTGATAAACCGCGAACTTGTCGATGGGATAAGACGTCTTCTCGAAGCTCAGTTGCGCAATGTCATAAACATTGTGGTCACCGGTCCATTTAACGTGTACTGCAAACTGCATCTCCGGTTTGGCGCATTTGCCAAGCGTCGAACCGGCCACAACGCAGCGATGCATGGACAGTGACCGTCCCGTATTTTGAAGATGAAAACCCGCAAACGTGCAATGATCGGCGTGCACGTCCGAGTTTTCAGCAAACTGGATACACGGACTCTGGCTCACGCGAGAAACGGCGACATGACTCATCTCCAGCGTGCAGAATTCATTCTGATTCTGATCACCTTCGACTCGAATCGCTTGCTCGCCGGAAGAATAGATCAGCGCATTCACCAATCGATGATGGCCCGAGTCTCGCACCAGAAAATCATAAGCCAGGGAGTCGCTGATGAACGCGCGATTGGTGTAAGAGCGGCTTGATCCGGAATGATAGAAACCCGTGTCGTTACCGACCGAATCAAAGCCTTCGACGTGGATGTGGCAGTCGTCCTGAGCACTCAGTCCGTCATCACCACATTCGATGGCTCGCACGTTCTCGAAGGCAACTTCACGACACTTGCCACGCAGATTAAACCCGTCGTCGTGAAAGTGAGTCACCGTCAGATTCCGCACCACCAGGTGCGAACTGTTACCACTGATCTGCACACCGACGCTCCGGACGGGAGCCTCGATGATCATCTCATCCAGCACGTCATCCGGGTTGAACTTGATGTAGAAGCACGACTCATCCGGAAGGAAAGTCCAATCGCCGCGCTGTAGATCGGCCACGGGCTTCAGAGGATCACTCGGGCCCTTTGAGGTGCAGTTCATCCGGTTCATGCGGCCGTCCATGCGGAAGAACCACCGATCGGCGGTTTCCTTGTCAGCCTTCAGCAGCTTGGAATTGCAGTAGAGGCCGGGCTGAGGATTGTCCCAATCCTTCAAATAAACGCGTTCGGCGCCTGTGATCGTCGCGCCATGCCCGTCCAGAACGATCGGGTGATGAGGCCGCCCATTTCGATCGTGGAGGACGATGGGTTCCCGGTAGGGCGACGGCGTATTTGCCAGGTGCACAGTGTCACCCGCCTCGGCCAGCTTGAGAGCACAAGCGATGGTCTTCACCGGTCCGCTCTTCGCGGTGACCTTCGCACTCAGACCATCTCGCTGATCGTCTCCCTCGGAGGGATGCACGTAATAGTCGCGCCCCAAGGCGATAGTGTCCCCACGAATGAGCCACCCGCCAACAACCACGAAGAACACCGCGACCCGCAACGAAACCGCTCGAACGGACAGTTTCATCGATGCTACCTCGACACTGAGATGGAATCTCATGAGGACCCTGACTGGATCCTTAATGTAGCCTTCAGGTTCCAGAGCATCTCACGCAGTCGCGTGATTTGTGCGGTTTTCTCGGGCGTTTTTGGGTTTCTGAAAAGCGCCTTGGTAACTTGCCGAGAACAGGATGTCACCTGAGATCGCTTGTCTGCGTGCAGTGGAGATCGATTCCAAACCGCGAAAGCCTGAGTAATTCGATGAAGCACGCTGAAGCCAGAAGCTCAGAGACCGAAGAAACTCGCCGCTGGCTGCAGAGGATGAAGAACCTCAGTCTTTTCGCCGTGTATGTCGCGATGGCATTCCAGGGAGTTGCTGTTGTAATGGACTCAGGCTACGCGGGGGGGTTGATACTCGCCCAGCTGCTGTTTCAGTTCTCGATAGCGAACTGGGCGGCTTGGGATGCTCAGTCGCGAGGTAGGCCACTGCTGCGCATTCAGCAGGAAGCGATGTTCTTCTTCGCTCCTCTCGCGATATTCGTCTATCTCGTTGCTACTCGACGATGGCGCGGTGTGGGGCTGTGGACTCTGCATGTGCTGGGCTACATGACCGTCTTCATATTGTCCCAAGTGCTGTTCGTAGCATTGATCAATGGAATTCTGGCAGAGTTGCCCTGAGACGCTGGCGCTGATCTCAGGTCCGTAAAAGGCGGGACCTCCGGAGAGTTGCTTCCGACTGGGGCAGCGTCTGGCTTGAGGCCAGTTGCTACCTCCTGCATCGGAATGAAACTCTCCGGAGGCGTAGATCGGACATGAATCAGAGGCTCGCCTGAGGAAAGGAATTGGGCGGCGAGTGTCTCACGGTGAATTGTGAGACCGAGACGGGTAGGAAGCTAACTCACTGACAGACTCAAGTTATTCGTCGCGGCCGGTGCTCGGATCATCCTTTCCGGCGACTTCGATCAGTTCAATGACACGGCAGTCGCATTCGTCCGCGTCGTCGTTGAAACCAAATCCTTTAATCCGTGCATGGAATCCATCGTGACAGCCCTTTTGCAGGCCGGTCACCTTGTAAGACTGCGACACCGCGCCGATGGCGTGGGCGATGTCGTTCATTTCGTGCGCCACCGAGTCACGCACGGCCGTCAGACCGACGACCATGGCGAGCACACCGATGGTCAACACGAGAACCAGTTCGGCGGAGATGATGAAACCTGCTTCATCGTTCCAAAGCTTGCGTACCAATTTCATTGCTTGCCCCATCTGCGAGTGTGAGAGAGTTCGAGCCGCGGGATGGCGACTCATGTGAGAGCGTGACAACGCGACAGAGTCACGAGCCGTCGTGACTGGCCTGCCGGTTGGGTGGCCGAGTCGTTTGGTTGTCACGGCACTCATCCAACGCAGTGACCGTGCCAGTCTTCTGCGGACGATCTCGCTTTGATGAGTGCCGCAGCGCGTAACCGCTCATAGCGACAACGACTTGCAGATTCTGGGACTCGTTTGAACGAACCCGGCATGCTCAAGCCGCAAGTCGTCGAGTGTAAAGCGGCCTGAAGAAAACCCCGTAAACGGCGCCCAAATGATTAACGGGCCTTACAGGTTGTTGCTTTTTTGCATCACTCACTGCTCAGGCCGTTAAATATGCCGCCTGTTTCAAGAGTGCCGGCATGTTGCCTTTTGACAGCGAGATCTGAAGCACCCCCGACGCGTGGTGGAGGTCCGAATTGCGACCATGCACATCTGCCGCGTGCGGCACTTGAGAAGCGCGGCTGATATCTGTGAGCCGTCTCAGTCATGGAATGACTGAGCCACGTGGGCGCACCACCGCACAACGATCTTCCCATCACGCGTGCCAGAACCCTCCGAATAAGATCGGGGCCAGGCGTCGTAAGGCAGCCGCTCGTCCGAGTTGATATGGGAGTTCTTCAAACAGCACTCCCTGCCCGCCCGATAGCATCCGAAGACGAATTACTTCTTCGCTTTCTTGAAGACCACGACGTGCTGTCTCGGCAGCACACCGATTGTTTCGACCCATTCCAGGCCGAATTCGGGTTGCTCGGCTTCTTTGCGGACCTGAGCTTCACTCATCTTATGCACGAGCTTGATCGGCACTGTTGGGTCTTCGCGGCGGTACTCCACAAAGGCGATGCGTCCGCCTTCCTTCAGTGACTTCGACATTGCCAGCAGCATTTCGCGCGGATGCTCAAACTCGTGATAGACGTCAACCATCACGATGAGGTCCACAGACTCCGGCTTAAGGTTCGGAGTCTTCTCCGCGCCTTTGACGGGCACCACGTTGTCGATCTTCAGCTTCTCGCAGTTGCGTTTCAGCCGGTCGAGCATTTCCTGCTGGATGTCCACGGCCATGACTTTGCCGTTCGGCAGCACGTGTTCGGCCAGAAGAACCGAAATGACGCCACTACCTGATCCAATATCGGCGACAATCATGCCAGGTTCGAGTTTCAGCGATTTGACCAGCAGGCTGACTTTCTCTTCTTTTTCGCGAGTCTCGCGCTCCAGCCACAGAGCTCCCTCGCCGCTGTTACCGAAGCCCATCACGCGGGCAATCTCACGCCCCAGGTAGAACTTGCCGATGCCGTTCGGATCATGATCCCGACGGAACTCGTAGGGGCTGCTCCCTGCCTCACCTTTCGGCTTGGGCTGCTCTTCAGCAAAGGCCATCGAGGTCGTCAGGAGGAGGCTTGCTCCAGCCAGCAGAATCTTTCTGCCAAACGATGAGCGAATCGTCATCTCGAATTCCTTACCGAAGAGTGCGGTCCCGAGCTATGCCTGTGAGGCTGCCTAGTTCGTTGCAGATTGGCCAGACGTTGCCACAAGGGCCTTCCAGTCGTCAGCGGACAGGGCGGTCGCCTCATCAACCAGCATCACCGGAATGCCATCCTTGATGGGATACTGCAACCGGCAAGCTTCATCGGAGCATACCGCAGTGTCACCACTCACGACGAGTTTTGAATGTGACTTGGGGCAACACCACAGGTCTTGAATCAGCGACGCATCGAAACTCATAACGATACTTTCTCTTGCCAGCAGGCTGAAAACCCAGAGCGCACAACCTAGAACCCGCGCGCTGCGCGGATGTCCGCAAAGCTGCGCAGTTCATAGTCGATGCCTACGTAATCCAGCACCGAGCACAGGGCTCGCACAGCGACGCCCATTCCGTCCGGTCCGCTGAATCCACCGAACTGGCCGCCGCCCTTCAAGTGCGGCTCGACTTCCAGGAAGAAGCCCGGCACGCCCAGACGCGTCAGGCGCTTGCCAATCTTTGGCAGATGTTCGCGGAGTTCGCGCAGTGTCAACTCGTGACCCGCATCACCCACGTTGGCGGGCACGAAGTTCTTCAGGCGTTCTTCATCGACTACGCCGGTCCACTGCAGCGTGGCGTCAATCGAGTAGTCCTTGATGTGCATCCAGCCGATGTATGGCAGCATGTCCAGAAACTCGGAGTAGCACTGCAGACGGTTCTTGTTCTGGGCGGCGATGTTGCCACCGTCATAGATCAAAACCATGTTCGGATGCTTGAGCTGCTTCGCGATCTTCGCCAGCAGCGGTCCGGTTTCACCGATCAGGTTCGGTTCGATCTCCAGACCATAGACCAGTCCGGCGGCAGCACACTTGTCGGCAATCTTGCCGATCTGATCGACCGCTTGCGGAATGTGGTCCTCGGGCTTCGTGCCGCGTGGATGATAGAACGAGAACCCTCGCACCAGCTTCGTTCCGAGCGCAACGCCGGCGTCGATCGATCGAGCAACTTCGGTCTTGAGGTACTCATTGAACGGCACAAAGCGGTTGTGCGAGCCGTCGTTCACGTCGATCAGCTTCACCTTGCCAATCCGCGAACCGATGCTCGTCACGCTGAGCCCGTATTCATCCTGCAACGCGGCCAGTGTCTTCAGCTCTTCTTTCGGAAGATCCACGACATGCTTCACCTGGCCGGCGCCGGACACGTCGACGAAACGCGGGCTGTAGAACTTCAGACCCACAGCAGCCAGTGCCGAAAACTGTTCCAGAGCGGTTTTGCGGTTCGCTGACTCGTCAGCAAAAGCACTCAGCAGGACTTTGGGATTGTCAGACATATGTGTCTCGCGGAGGGAAAGAGGCGCAGTTGTCCGGGCAGTCTCTCAAAGGCGCCGCGCTGAAACAACCATAGTCGCCCTTCGCCCCGCGAGCGGCAGTCTCCAGCTCGTGATTCTGTAGGTCGGACAATCCTGTCAGACGGCCGGACAAGATTGTCGAGCCTACTTCACATTCCGCTGTGAATGTCATTCATGGAGCGGCGAGCGAACGCATCTCGGCGGCCACTGCGTCGGGCAGATAGCGATCGATGTGTCCGGCCTTGTGGTTGATCTCGTCGAGCGCCAGTGCCTTCTCGGCCTGCGAACGAGCTTCAGCCGTCTTCCCCTCCAGCTTGTAGGCGTTCGCGAGATCTGCGTTCCAACCAGGATTCGTCGGATACATTGCCACCGCGCGTTCCGCCCATTCAACAGCGTTCTGGATGTGTTCAGGACGGGAGCTCTTCTTGTATCGCTGCAGCCACCAGGTGCTCAGTTCCTGCGCGATCTTCGAGTTGAACGGGTCACGCTCGAACGCCTTCAGGGTCGCTGTAACGCCGTCTTCAAAGTGGTCATCTCGGTCGTAGGCGATCCACTTGGCAAACGCGACTCGGCTGATGCCCAGCCACGGAGTCGCCGAGAGCGGATCAATCTCGCGAGCGCGTTCGTACTTCGCTGCCGCGGCGGTAACCTGACCACTACCTCCGAAGTCCTGATCTCCGGCCAGCACCAGCCCCTGAGTGGTAACACTTGGCATCCAACCAAACTGAGCGATCAGCACGGCCAGAACCAGATAGCTGACCGCCGCGACCCGAAAGAACACGAGCGGTTTCTGACGCACGATCTCCGCATCACGACCAGACATCGAAAGCACCGCAACAAGAGCCAGCAGCCAGTTGAGAATCGCCGGCGATGCGAACCCTCCCGCTCCAAGCAGATGAACCAGCAGGCCCACGGCTGCGGCAACACAACTCGCAACCAGGACGTTCTCGCGTTCGCGGAACAAGTCGCCGAGAAGGAACCGTTCGCAGAGCAACGCCAGCAGCACAGCCGCTCCACCCACCGTGAGCAGGTCAGCTTCAGCTTGCCCCTCGAACACCGCCTGCCACGCAGCGACAAGCAATACGGACAGGCCAATGGCGCGCGCGCCTTGATACTCAGCAACCTGAGTTGCATTCCCGGTCGCCTCTTGGCTGACAAAGTCTGCCCGGTTGAGTCTGACTACCGTCCACAAGAATGCTCCCAAAACCGCCAGCAAACCAACGATACCCAGCAGACCCGCGTTGGCAGCGACATCCAGCACGAAGTTGTGCGGATCGGAGATCTCTTCGCTCGCCTGCGGCAGTTTGTGCTGCAGGTAATGCCAGCGGAAGTTGCCGGGGCCAACGCCGAGCCACGGATGTTCGCGCACGATGTCCAGCGTCCCGGTCCAATACTGCAAACGATACGCCAGCGACTTCGGAGCTTCGCTGAGCACTTCTGCGTCGAGACCGCCCAACATCGCTGCTAGTGGTACCAGCAACACTGCGGCGAGCAGCACCGCTCCGCCCGCAATCAGGACTCGGCTGCTCATCGCGCCGCGTTTGCGAAGCACCCACCAGGCGAGCACCGCGCCGCCCGCCGCAGTACCGCACCAGGCCGTGCGACTCTTCGTCAACAGCAAGCATCCCGCAACGACCAGCAATCCGGTCGCGATAACCGCCGCTCTGCGCCGCTGATGACTGGATGCAATCAGAGCACCCGCCCCCAGCAGTAGAGCCGTACCCAACATCCCTCCCAGCGAATTCGCCAGGACGAAGAAACCGATCGGCTCCTTGCTTTCCAACCGCCGCTCGAACAAGCCTACCTGCGGGCCTTCCAGTGGAATGCGCTGCGCCAGGAACTCGTTAACGATCTCGGCAATGCGGTCGCGGTTGCGTTTCATTTGCGCCAAGTCGTGTGTGCGATCTGCCTGCAGCGTCGCCATTTCATTCCGCAACCGCGCATAGTCCTGCACGTTGCCCGGATACAGGACGAACTGCTGCCAGATGCCGAAGGTTGCAATAGCAACCCACAGCACGAGCGCCGCCTGGAGAAACGTGACTCGCCGTCGGAGTGACGTCAGCGTTTGCCGCAGCAGCAGGAACTGCAGACCGACCGAGGTCCATTCCCAGATCATATTGAGCGACGCACGCTTGTTGCCGAGTGTCACCAGCACCGCGCAGCCAGCGGCCACGTGAGCGATGACCAGCCACCACACCGCGCGGTCCCAGACGTCAACCACCAGTTGACCGGACTCTTCGCGCGTTTGCCACCACGCCCAGGCTGCTCCGACCAATGCCGTCAGCGCGGCCAGCCACAGCGTTGAACCTTCCGAAGTTGCTTCAGCCGGTACAAACCAGCGGGCAAACAACAGCGACCAGATGGCAGCCGTCATCCAGATACCGAGATCGCGGGGCTTGGCTGCAGGAACATTCATCGCGCGTCCGCTAGTTCTTGGCCAACTCAGCAGGACGATAGCTTTGCGGCGAGACGCGTTTCCAATCCATCTCCACCTGCTCGCACTCATCCCAGACCAGCAGCCGCGAAGCTGTCAGTTCCAGGATCTTCTGCTTGAAGTGATTGCCTTTGAGGTCCATGACGAACTCAATCTTCGCCTTCGGCTCACCACTAACCAGATGAAACTGCAGATCATTGCCCCGCAGCGTCCATTGTTCTTCGAAGGTCAGCTTCTGAGCGAACAGCCGATGCAGACCTTGCAACTCCATCACCATCGTCGCAGTGCCGTCAGGCCGAATCGTCAACGTGCGCAGGCCTTGATATTCGTCTTTCCATACGCCTACCAACTGACGGCGGATCGCCACGTCAGGATCTGAAGAGTCTTCGGCGACCTCCCGTGAGACCAGTTGTATCTCCGCCGCTGATTCAGTTTCTGAACGCGCCGAGTGGAAAGCATCGCGAGCGACACCAACAAACGTGGCGACGACAAGTTGCAGGGCGAGGACCATCCAGGTCACTCGTGAAGCAATCGCGGAAGGCATTCTGCCCGCATCCTTTCATGCAGCGTCATCAATTGAGATCGCTCAGTGGCACAGCTGTAAAAGCGGATCGGAAAGGGGTTTCCGAAATTCGTCAAGATCCAATTAGGAAGCTGAGACCGGCACGTTCGCGGCAGATTCCTTGTTCGCCTCTTGCTCAGCCAGGACTTCTCGGATTTCGGCTCGCGAGATCGCGTAGTAAATCCCTCCGATGCAGGCGATGACGATGGTGATGAGGCGGTAGCCCAAAGCCGCCATCAGGCCCAACGCGGGCGAGAAGTGCGACATCCGATAACTCTCTTCCACGGCGCCTTCGAGACCTCCCATGCCCCCAGGAGTAGGGACCAGCACGCCGATCAGTTCCGCAATCGGGATCAGCAGGATGTGAGTGGTGTAGCTCGGAATCTGCTCGACCGAACTGATGGCCCGCGCACAGAAGTAGAACGACGAGATCACACCGAACTGTCCCAGCACGCCGATCAGCACGCCTGCCAGAATGACCATCCGCCGCGACTGATAGAGCGTCGCCGCAGACTGCAAATCCGCAATGCCGTGCCCGATTTTGGGAATGCGCGTCAGCCATTCGACCGGCTTGGAATGCGACAGCACCGGATGCAGCATCACTAGCAACAAGCCGCCGCCGATCAGCGTACCGCCCCAGACCACCTGATTGACGATATCTCGGCTGGCGATGTCTGCCGGGGCGAAGAACGAAGCTCCGGCACCCACTGCCATCAAAGACACCAAGCCCAGCACGCGATCCAGGATAACCGTCGATGCAGCGACCAGTCGGCGATCCTTCTGCTGACGAACGAGCATCGCAGCTTTCACCACATCGCCGCCGATCGAGCCGGGGGCCACGTAGTTGAACATGTATCCCAGGAATCCAAGTCGCAACGCGTCCCGGAACTTGAAGGGGAATTCCTGAGCCCACACCAGCAAGTACCAGCGGACCATCGTCGCGACGACGGAGATCAAACACGTTCCCATCGCGAGGGCGAAGAACCCCCATTCAATCGGGCGATCTTCAAACTTGGCGAAGTTGTCGCGGTTCTTGTGGATGAGATACCAGATGATGCCGAGTGCCATCGGCCACTTCAGCCACGGTATCCATCGTCGCCATCCTGCCGATCCCTGGCTCAAGCGATATTCCTTTTGCGAGTCACCCAGCTCGTTGAGCCGGTGCGAAATTCAGCCACCGTTGGGGCGATCAAGACATTTCTTTGTAGGTATCGAAACACATGTAGCCGATCAGCCCGGCACTCAAGAGGAACATGATGTCCAGCACCATCTGTCCTCCAAACGGCATGCCCATGGCCATATCGAGAACTGTCATTAACGCAACAAGTCCCGCGACGGCCATAGAACCTATCAGCATGTTTCTTGAGCCACTCGTCATTCGATGCGATCCACAGGTGAAAATAGGCCAAGCAAAGAGTTTAGCTGAGGCTGCGGCGAGTATAGGGGCTGATTTTGGAATGAATCCAGTTCAGACACCCCCGGCAACCGGAATGCCCGCCACTCGGACAAACTGCGCCGAAAGTCAGGTCAGTCACGCCTCAATCCAGCATCTCGGCGACGGCGGTTCCGATGCCCGTCGTGCCGTAACCGTTGCCACAGTAGAACAATCGCAACTTTCCATCCTCGGCGATGACGTTCGGATATTCAGTCATTTTGCTCTCCCAACCGGTTCCTGTTGGTGCGAGAGCTAGGTTTTCCCCCGGTCGCCCGCGCTGCCAAACGAGGCCATCGTCGCTGACGGTTTCGCAGATGCTGTAGGCTCCAAACCGCGTTCCGAT
The DNA here is from genome assembly GCA_021732995.1 of Planctomycetaceae bacterium. GTDB lineage: Bacteria > Planctomycetota > Planctomycetia > Planctomycetales > Planctomycetaceae > AM-0621. The sequence goes on from JAKFWA010000068.1 coordinate 21,092, forward strand.
ACCCGCGTAGATCGCTCGCCAGCGAGATTTCGTCCGCCAGACGTTCAGGGCAATCGTTGCCGCGTTCTCGTAGTCCGCGTCCAGACGGGCGCTCAAAAGAATGCGTTTGTCGGTCCAGGTCAGCCCATCTTTCGAATGAGCGATCACCGAGTGCTTTGCCTGATCGACCTTCAAGTCTTTGCTCGGCGTTCCCGTCGGCAACGTGTAATGCATGCGATACAGGACACTCCCATCGGCCTGCGGAACATCCAGAATCCGACCGCCGCCAGCGATACCCTTGTTGTTGGGAAACTCTTTGAAACTGTCTCCGGTCAGAATCGGATCGGTCGAAACCTTCTTCCAATTCTTCAGATCGTCGCTGACCGCCAACCCCATACCCCAGAAGCCTTGCAGCCCGACGCCGGTCTGTGCACTGCGACCGGTGTAGTACAGATGCCATCGATCTCCGATGCGATGCACGCACGGCAGTACACACCAGCTTTCGTCGAAGCTCCCCTTGCCACCCACGTCGAACAAGGGACCGTGCCGAGTCCAGTTTGTCAGATCTCCCACGGGAGCAGTCGCGAGGCAGATCCGTCGATGGCCCTGCTTGTCCGCTCCCGCATAGTAGAGCCAGTACTCATCACCCTGCCGCAGAGCGAAGGGGTTCATGCAGCAGCCCATGTCGAATCCCGACTTACTCGGCGGCAATACCGGGTTGCGAGCATCACGCTGCCATGCATGCACTTGAAACGGCCGCTCGCTGGATGCGTCGTCGGCAATCGTTCGACCAGTCCTAGCCAACATGGCGCAAGCACTCGATACAACGAGGAACTCGCGTCTTGAGATGCCGGAATTCATAACGCTCGTTCCTCGGTTCAGGTCCCAGCGAGATTGTTTCGTGGATCGGGAAATTCGAATCAACGGGATCTCCCATGTCCAGACGCACGAGATCAAGCGTTCCGAGCGATCAACTCGGCCCTGCGCGCTACCGAAGACGTAATGTCCTCAATGGGCTGCCGACTTGAAGACTCGAAACAACAACCACAACGAAGGCACGAGCAACGCGGCACCAGCGGGCAGTGAATACAAGATAAACCGCAGCGTTGGTGCGGGGGCCGCTGTGGCCTGCAAAGTTACGTCGGGGTAAATCAGGTACGGGTACTGAGCTAAACCCCAACCGAGAAGCAGGCAGGCAACTTGCCCAATGGTCGCGATTCGTGCCAATCGGAACTGCCTGCGCAACAACGCCCAACCAGACAGCAGCGCCGAAAGCAGCCCAACGACGAGAACTGGAGCGGCACGCGTACTCAGCAAGCCATTCCAGAGATGCGGAGCCTCAAAGTAGCACAGCGGAAGTACCACGATCGCCAGTCCGACAACGAATGTGCCAGCCAGCAAGGCGTGCCCTCTGAAATCTTCTTGCAACTCACCTGCGGATTCATTCGTGAGATACACGGCCGCGAGATAAGCGCAGAGAGCCAGTGCCAGCCCCCCAATCACCAGTGCGAGAGGGGTAAACCATGGCGTTGGCCCTTCAGACTGAACCTGCCCCTCAATCACGCGCAGGTTCCCGGACGAAATCGCACCGATCGCCATGCCCAACAGAACTGGCGTAAAGATGCTGGCAACTCCAAACAGGGTTCCCCAATGAGTCGCCTGCCGCGCGGCAACTTTCGATCCACGAAAGACAAACGCCGCGCCTCTCAACGTGATGCCCACGAGCACGAAATGAAAGACGCCAAACAATCCGATGCTGAGGTTCGCAAACGCAGGCGGAAACGCCGAGAAAAGGAGCACGATGACGAAGATCAGCCATACGTGATTGGCTTCCCATACCGGCCCCATTGCACGAGCGATTACCGCACGCTGTTCGTTGCGGCGCGGTCCACCGGCGAACAAATCCCAAATCCCCCCTCCAAAATCCGCGCCGCCGAGGACTCCGTAAAGAACGACGCAGCCCAGCCCGGCAGCGGCAACCAGTTCTTCAAGCTCCATGACGAGCCTCCGGAACCGTAGAGTCTTCAACTGGCAGCTTTTCCCGAGCCAGGCGCAGCAACAAGACGACGAGCGCAACCGCAAGTCCCGCGTACAACACGGTGAAGATCAACAGCGAACCCGGAACGTCGGCGACCGGTGTTACGGCTTTGACGGTTCTCATCACCTTGTAAATTGTCCATGGCTGGCGGCCGACTTCCGTCACGATCCAGCCGGCTTCCAGAGCCACAAAGCCGAGCGGCGCTCCGCACACCAACGCGCGAAGTAACCAGGGGCTGTCAGCAACACTCCAGCGCCGGTAGACCCACCAGAACCACAGTCCTAACCCGATCAGCGCGAACCCGCACCCCACCATGATCTGAAACGCGTAATGAGTAACCGCCACATCAGGACGTTGGTCCGGCGGAAAGTCATTCAGACCTTGAATCACGGCGTGCGGATCGTGGGCAATCAGCAGGCTCAGGCCGTTCGGAATCTCGATACCGAAGCGGACTACTCCGGCAGCTTCGTCGGGAATTCCACCAATCAGCAGTGGCGCCCCAGCCTGCGTTTCAAAAAGAGCCTCCATGGCGGCCAGTTTCACTGGCTGGTACTTCGCGACCAGCCGAGCATTGATGTCTCCGCTGATCAGTTGCAGAACAGCCGTGATTGCCGCCAATGCCATCGAAATTGATATCGCGGAGCGGTGATACGCTTCCGCGCGTCCCCGCAACATGCCCGCGGCATAGATTCCGGCGACTGCGAATCCCACGGCGATGTAGCAGGACAGAGAGGAGTGAATCGACATCTGGATCCACAGCGGACTGCGAAACGTCGCCAGTGGATCGATGTTCGTCAGCCTGCCCGCGCTATCGAGTTCAAACCCGGTCGGATTCTGCATCCACGCGTTCACCGCAACAACCAGAATGCCCGACAGCAAACCACTGATCGCCACCGGCCAGCCGGTCAGCCAATGCGCAAACGGTGAAAGTTTCTTCCAGCCGTAAAGGTACAGGCCCAGAAAGATCGCCTCGATAAAGAACGCAAAGCCTTCCAGCGCAAACGCCGGCCCGATGATGCTGCCGGCGAATTCCATGAAACGCGGCCAGAGCAGCCCTAACTCAAACGAAAGTGCTGTTCCCGACACCGCTCCAATGGCAAACAACAAGCCAGTCGCCTTGGCCCATTTGTAGGCCAAATCTCGATAATGTGGCTGGCCAGTGCGTAACCAGAGGCCTTCCGCAATCAACATCAGCAGTGGCATCGCAATGCCAGACGCGGCGAAAATCATGTGGAAAGCAAGCGAAAACGCCATCTGCGTGCGAGCGGCAAAGAGTTGATCCATCGATCGCTTCCTGGGCAGTGATCAGTCTCAGCGATAGAGCCCCGCAGCGCCGGAACCCGCGATCAAATACACGGAGAATCCTCGACCCAAACGTCAATTCGTTTCGTTTCGTGAACGTGAGCCTTCGTAATTGCAGGTTGGATTTCGCCTACGAAGTCACGGGGCTCATCAACTCAGACACCAATAGTCTTTAGCCAGCTCGCATACAATTCCGCCACAAACAACATTCAGCAAAAGACTTGCAACGTCATTTCCCAGCACTTCACGGACCAAGACCGCGTGTACAACGGCTTTTTCCATGAATTGAACGATCCATTTACCCATCGATGAGAACTGTTATTCCCGCACTCGCGAGAGATCCGCTCTGGCACTAAAAATGTTCCGGATGCGGTGCAGGGAAGCAAAGTCCAGACGTGTCCACGACAGACATGAATAACAGCATGAGCCACTCCCTGAACAATCCCACCAAAGCGACTGGCCCCCGAACCGACGTCAGCCGAGACTGGTTAACGCATGCAGACGAGCACCCTCGAACGGGCTTCTCGAGCGGCAGCAGTCCTGAACCGCAGTTCGATCCACACCCGTCGACACTTCCTCACGGCATGGACGTCAGTGCCGACAAGAGCAAAGCCGGGGATGAAGTTGTTGCCCGACGAATCCTCGTTGTGGACGATAATCACGACGCAGCAATGAGTCTCGCGATGATGCTTGAGATTATGGGCAACGAGACTCAAACCGCTCACGACGGACTGGAGGCACTCGAGATCGCGGAATCGTTTGCTCCGGATCTTGTGATGCTCGATATCGGGATGCCCAAACTGAATGGTTACGAAACTGCGCGCCGCATCCGCCAGCAGCCGTGGGGCCGCGGCATGAAGCTGGTGGCCCTGACCGGCTGGGGCCAGGACGAAGACCGACGGAAGTCTGAGGAAGCGGGATTCAATTCTCACATGGTTAAACCGATTGATCCCACCGCCCTCGATCAGTTGCTCCAATCCAGATAGTCGACCAGTCGCTGATTGCCCGGTTGCGAACAGTCGCCTCCCAGTGACCCTGGCAGCACGGCGGGGCTAACTGACCAACTTCAGAACTTCCCCGCTCTTGCGGCGCCCACAACTCCAGAATCAACTCGGATCTACAGCCGATCCACCCAGTTCGGCAACAGGGCAAAGATGTCATCGACGAGGGTCTGCGAAGCACTGTTGACGATCGTGTCCTGAGCATCTCGCTGCACGGAATTGGTACCGGCACCACCATCGATGGAATCCATGCCACCCGGCAAGTCGCCAAAGCCACCGCCGATGAGCGTGTCGTTCTTGCTGCTGCCGATCAGAGTGTCCTTGCCTTGCTTGCCGATCAGAACCACCGACAAGGTAGCCAAAGCGGCATCGAGCTTGTTAGCTCCAGCGCCACCGATCAGCACCATGCGTTCCACGTTGCTCGGAGTGTCGGTGCCCGTGGCCGTGGAAGTGATTGTCGCTCCATTAACCGTGAAGTTGGTATCGGCCTTCTCGGTCACGTAGTCGGTACCAGCACCGCCTTCGATGACATCATTACCAGCACCGCCCGACAGTACGTCGTCGCCATCGCCGCCATCCACCACGTCGGCCTTGGTTCCGCCGAGCAAGGTGTCGTTGCCGAACCCACCGGACAGCAGCAAGGGCACTGTCGCAGCACGGCCGTCAAACAGATTGTTGCTCGCACCACCCACCAGATTGATGCGTTCCACGTTGGTTACGGTGTCGTTACCAGACGATGCGGTGCTGATATTCAGCCCCGTAATCGTGACGTTGGTGTCCAGCACCTCGTTGATGCGATCTGAATCGGCGCCGCCGTCAATGACGTCACTGCCAAGTTCACCTCGCAAGTCGTCCGCCCCGGCGCCACCACTCAGGGTATCATTACCCGTGCCCGCGAAGATGGTGTCCGCACCATCCTGACCGTTCACCACATCATCGCCTTGCAGCGACAAGAGTCGGTCGTCGCCCGCACCGCCGTTCAACGTGTCGTTCGCACTGTTGCCTTGCAGAATGTCGTTGCCATCGTCGCCGTTCAGTAAGCCGGCTTCCGTCTGACCGGTGATGAAGTCGTTGTCCGCACCGCCGCTCAGAGTGTCCTTGCCAGCACCGCCAGCGATGGTGTCGCTACCAGCATCACCGAGAACTGAGTCATCACCATTCTGGCCATTGAGATTATCAGCGCCGTCGCCACCGCTGATGGTGTCGTTACCGCCGCCGGAGAAAATCGAGTCCGCACCCCCGAGCCCCTGGATCGAGTCGGCACCGCTCAGCGTGAGAATCATGTCCGCCGCGGGCGAACCGATAATGATGTCGTTGCCGCCACCGCCGTTGATCGTCGCTCCAAGGCTCAGCGAAAAGCCGCTGAGGTCCAGCTTGTTGCGGCTCACACCACCCGACAGATCAGCCAGTTCAATGCCCATCAATGTATCGGTCACCGTCGGCAACGAGTTGCCAGACGCTACCAGCGTCGTATTGGTGAGCTTCAGATCCTGATCGATCAATTCGCGAACAGCGTCGTTCCCCGTGCCGCCGATCAGCATGTCGTCAGCACCGCCACCGGTGACCGTATCATCGCCGCCCTGACCATCGACCGTATCGCTCAGAGAGCCGCCGATCAGCACATCGTTGCCGTTACCACCGAAGAGAACGGCAGGCATGTTCGCCGCCGAAGCGTCGATACGGTTGGCACTCGCGCCGCCGTAGAGCATCACGTTCTCAAACCCACTGAGCGTGTCGTTCTCGGTCAGCGAGCCTAACGTCATCGTCAACTTGGACGCGGTTACGGTGACGTCCGCGTTGAAGAACTCAAAGAGTTGATCTGCAGTTCCCTGGCCACCATCCAGTACGTCCTGACCACCAGCTCCAGTCAGCGTGTCGTTGCCATCGCCACCCAGCAGTTGATCGTTGCCACCGCCCGCCGTAAGCGAATCGTTGCCACCCGCACCCGACAGGGTAACCGAGTAACTGACCGCAGACGTGTTGATCTGGTTGGCCGCCGGACCGCCGGTAAGCCGAGCAGCCTCAAACCCCGACAGTGAATCCGTCTCGGTAGTAGAACCGATGATCGTGGTCAGGCTCGTCGCGGTCAGAGTGAGCTTCCCATCGGCAGTCGCTTCAAGTCGGTCACCCGTGCCGCCGCCTGCGTTCAGAACGTCATTGCCAGTGCCGCCATCCAGCGCATCGTTACCAGTTCCGCCCGTCAGGCTGTCGGCACCGGCATCTCCACGAAGGGTGATTCGGGCGGAGATCGCTGCAGCGTTCAGCACATCGTTGCCGTTGCCACCATTCACCTGCAGCGAACCATCGCCCAATCCGGCTGCGAACAGCGAGTCGATCGATTGCAGCGTAACGGTGTCATTGCCATCACCCGCGTTGATGACAACCGAGGACGTGGCAGACCGAAAGGCGACCGGAACGCTCGCGGGCCCGCTCAGTAAGTTGAATCCGTCGCTGCTCGTTCCCGTGTCGGCGACGTTGATGGCTTCAGCCGCCGTCGTGAAATTGAACGTGCGAATTGCCACAACCAGATTGTCAGTGGCCGCTTCCAAACCTGAGTAGTTGACCGCCTGAGTCGCGACTTGCGTCGTGCCCGTCGTCGCATTCGTGAAGGTGTGCGAAACCGCCGCAGCGCTGCCGTTCAACGTCAGGGTATCGCGTGAAGTCTGACCGCCCAGCGACAGTGTGATGCCGCTGGCCAGCGGCACGAAGTCTGACGCGAAGTCGATGATGACGATGTCGTCGTCACCCGAGCCATTGATCGTCAAACCGCTGATATCCTCGCGTCCCAGCGGCAACCGCAACGTGCTGCCATTCAACTGCACGGTCAGCGTCGAGGCACCGATCGTGATATGGAACGTGTCAGCCACACCGTCGTCCGCGTCCGTCCCTGAGTTGATCACCAGATTCGTCGGCTGAGTGTTAGTAACGCTGATCGCCAGAGTGCGTTGGAACGTGTTGACGCCATCTGAAACCTGCACGCGAATCGACAACGTCGGCTTCGTTTCGAAGTCAAAGGCCGCGGTTGGTGACACTCGCAGTTGGTTGCCGACAATCACAAAGTTGCCGTTGTCCGTGGAACCAGTGCCACTAACCAAGGAGAACGTGAAGATCGAATTCGCGTCGGGATCAGTCCCCGACAAGGTCCCGACAACAGCACCGGCAGTTGACGCTTCAGAGACCGAAGTTCCCGTCAGCGTAATCGCCGTCGGTGCCGAATTCACCAGCGAGATGCGAGTGATGTAGTCACTGAATCCACCGGTCGTTGCGTTTATGATACGTCCCAAGACATCAACGAAGCTCACGTTGCTGGGCGTGGCGAAGGACGCCATGCGTGAGGTTGAGTTCAAAACTTCGAACGTGCCGTCGTTGCCGAAATCGAAGCTGTAGACGAACTGCGCCCCGCCGCCTGGTGGCACAGGATCGATTGGGTTGTTGAACGTCACCGTCGCAGAACCAGCAGCGACGATCGGACCATTGTTGGTCAGCGTTGCCGTCGGCAAAGCATCCAGCACGGACACGATCGTCTGGTAGTCCGTGAAGGCGCCGTTCTTGTCGAAGACACGACCAAAGATCGTCTTGTTACCCAGCAGGTTGAAACTGAAGCTGGCCGAACTGTTCGTTGAAGCCGCCGCATAGGTCGCGGCCAGTCCGCCACTCGTCAGCGCAAAGCTATACCGCAAACCGGCCGCGCGATCCGCCGCAGAGGGTTCGACTTCATTGTCGAAGGTCACGGTCACCGATTGACCTTCCAGAATCGGACCACTGTTGACGAACGTTGCGGTTGGAGCGACCGAAAGAATCGCCAGCGTTCGGGTGTAGTCCGTGAAGCCTCCATCGACGTCGCTGATCCGGCCACGCACAGTGAGCGTCGCCGCGCCATCGTCGAGATAGCCGGCAGGGATCACCACGTCGGCATCGGAGCCTTCGACGATTTCAAAGACACCGTCATTATCGAAGTCGAAGCTGTAGAAGAACCCGAACGCCGTATCACCCGTTGACGGATCGACCGGATTGAGGAACCCGATCACATACGGATTCCCGGCGTTCATTCCGGTGGCAATCGTCCCACCTTCATTCGCCACTCCACTATCAACGAAGGTCGCGGTGGGCGGCGCATTGTTGATGACGATCTGCGTGACATAGTCCGTAAACGCCAGATCCTTATCGCGGATGCGAGCCCTGACCTCGAAGGAACCGGGGCCATTGAGCGTCAGCAGTTCCGAAGGCACAGTCGCGACGGGATTCGTCGAATCGACAATCTCAAAGGTGCCGTCGTTGAAGAAGTCAAAGCTGTAACGGAACCCTGCAGACTGATCGGCGGTAGAGGCATCGTGCGGATTGCTCAACGAAACCGTTGCCACCGTCTGACCTTCCACAATCGGACCGCTGTTGGAGATGTTCGCGGTCGGATCGGCGCCGGTTAAATCAATGGTCGTCGTCAGGTCGGTGAAACCACCATCGCGATCGGTGATGCGACCATGAATCACCACTTGAGCCGGTCCATCCGCCAGCAGGCTGGATGGAACCGTTGCAGTGGGATTCGTTGAATTCACAATCTCGAAGACGCCGTCACCATCAAAGTCGAAGCTGTAACGGAAGCCAGCCGAAACGTCTGCTGCCGATGGATCGACGGGATTCGTCATCGAGACCGTGGCCGTACCACCTTCGGCCACCGGGCCAGAGTTGGTGAACGTCGCTGTCGGAGACACATTCTGAATCGTGACGAACGTGTTGCTCGTTCCCACGCCCGCCGAAGAGTCAGTAACCGTGATGACCAGCGGCAACGTGCTGGAAGATGTCCCCGCCGTGTTGCCCGCGTAGCGGTGCGTGGTTGAGAACTCGGTCACTCCAGCAGCCAGGTTGATCGTGGTGTTGGGCGTCCCATCGCCCCACTGGATGACCACCACGTGAGTATCCGCAGGCCCCGGATCTCGGACGGTGCCACGGAAGGTGAAGTCAGTCCCCTCATCAACTGCCAGGCCACCCTGAGAACCAGCGGGCGAGACGCTCAAGCCGGTGACAGACGGTGTCGCGTTCACCACATCAATCGGCAGATCATGGAAGCCGACCGCACCATCGCTGTCTGTAATCGAGACGCGTACCACGTAATGGCCGCGCGTCGCGAACGTGTGCGTGAAGTTGAACGAGTGATCCGCAGCCGACAGATCCAGAGTCTGGATTGCTGAGCCATCGCCAAAATCGATGGTGCCAGTCCACGGACCAGAACCGAAATCGATGAACGAGCCGACAAAAATTTCCGGGACGCCTTCTTGCGGCGGCGGATCGACGAAGCTCACCACCGGCGCCACGTTGTTGATCGTCACGGTGGCGGAGTAAGTCGTGAATGCTCCGTTCGGGTCCTTGATACGCCCACGCACCGTGATCGTTCCAGTATCGCCGAAAGCGTGACTCAAAGTCGGGCTGCTGGAATCAACGATCTCAAAGAGTCCGTCACCATCGAGATCGAAGCTGTATCGCAAGCCAGCCGCATCGAGCGTGGAAGGCTCGACGATGCTGCTGAATCCAATCGTCGTGGTCACGCCTTGATTGATCGTCGTCGGCGCGGTGAAGGTAGCTGTCGGAGCAACATTCAGCGCGTGAACCGTCAGCATGGCTGAACCACTCGCCCCGGAATCGTCCGTGACGGTCACCGTGACCGTGTATTGACCATCCTGACTGGCCACGAAGTTGAAGCTAGAACCCGTACCACCAGCGATCGTGACGCCGTTGTCGGTAACAACCTGCCACGCATAGGTGTGAGTCGCGCCGACACCCGGGTCGTCGAAGCTCACCGTTAGATTGACGGTCGAACCCTCAGAAACCGTCTGATCGAAGCCTGCGAAGACATTGCGGGGAGCAACGTTCTGCACTGCCACATTGAGACTAGCGACCGCCACATGCGTGCCGTCTTCATCGACCAGATCAACGGCAATCGTGCGTGAAGTCGGGCCCTTGGCATACGTGTGAGTCTGCATGCCGCCGCTGGTGTAAGTGTCAGAAGTGCCATCACCCCAATTGACGATGATGCTGCTGACGGTGTCGTCTCCCGGATCGGTAATCGCCTCTAGATCGAGCGTGTAGGTCGCCCCCTCAGCGATGCTGCTCACGCCATTCAGAGCGATTGTCGGAGCCACGTTCGCGATCGTGCGATTCAAGGTGTACTCGTTGAAGAGCCCATCCTTGTCAGTCACACGAGCCTTCAGAGTCACAGCCCTGTCGTCCGGGAAGACGACCACCTGCGACGGCGATGTGCTGTTGACGATTTCAAAGCTGCCATCGCCATCCAGATCGAACGAATACCGCAAACCAGCCGCCAGGTCGGCCGAACCAGCATCGTTCACACCGCTGAGGGACACCGTGATCGCACTGCCTTCGGTGAGCGTTCCACTCGTTTGCAGTGTCGCAGTCGGAGCAACTCCCGTCGCCGTGAGCTGTGCGGTATGCGTGGAACTGGCCCCGTCCTTATCGGCAACGGTGACACGCACTTCATACGCGCCTTCGTCCGGAGCAGCGAACGTGAAGCTGTTCGATGAACCCGTCGCCACGACAGCGCCGGTTGCATTGCTGATCGCCTGCCAAGCGTGGGTCAGATTCTCCGCAGCACCGGCATCCGAAGCACTGGCGGTGAATGTGACATTCGCACCTTCCGCCGCGTTCTGGTTGCTGCCTGCATCAACGGTCGGAGCCACATTCGCCACCACGATGCGGAAGCTATCCACGTATTGACGGTTCCCATCGTCGACGTCGGTGATCGTCAGCGTGACGGCGTAGAGCCCGTTGTCATTCGGAACAAAGCTAAAACTCGTTCCGGTGCCGCTGGCGACCATCTGGCCATTCGAAGCAACCACAGTCCACGAACGCGTCAGGTTAGAACCGTTACCTGTATTCGGATCAACAATGGTGCTCGTCAGATTGATCGCCGCACCTTCGGTACCATTGCGAGATCCGTTGATGGCCACGACGCGACTGGCGTTCAAGTTGCTGGTCGCGACTCGACCGATCTCTGTGAACGCGACCGTTTGAGTCGCGGTGCTTGCGAAGAACGATGGCGGAGTCACCAGCGTCGGATGGAACGTGCCGACATCAAGATCGCGGAAGCGCCATTCACCGTTGGCATCGACCAACGTGGTGACCTCGCCGCTATCGAGTTGCTGGTCATTATCGGCGTCCAGGAAAACGACGGTGCCCTCAGGCAAGTCAGCATCTGTGCCGTAGATGGCGTTTCGCCCGACATCGACCGCAAAGCGTGTCGAAGCAGTGCGATTACCACCCGCGCCCAGTGAATTTGGGCCATAGGCTGTGAGCGTGAAGTCTGCGATTCCGGTGAAGCCCGGCGTCGGGCTGACGAAAAGATCCTCGGCCGTATAAGAAATTCCGAGCGACGGCGAGGTCGATTCAAACTGTGCCGACGCGCCACCATCGGTATCGCCGACCTGATACGGAATGGCGAAGCTCTGAATGTTGCGACCCAGTGATTGAATCGCACCGTTAAGCGTACCCGTTGCGTTGCTTGGACTGCGGTCGGCAGTCGTTGCGCCGCTGCCTTCGTCGAAGGTCCAGTAGCCGATGAGACCAGTTCTGTTACCCAGCAGGCGCGAATGTTGAGTGTGGAGGATCTGATCGTTGCTGCGCACGATGTTCCAGACTCGCACCTCATCCAGATAACCGTTGATTGGATCGTTCGTGAAGCTGCGATTGCCGATGCGGAAGTCGCCGCCGAAGCCGGCATTCTGAATCGGCCCGGACTCGAAGATGCTGAGCGAGATCGTCGCACTCACGAAACCGTTGACAAAAATCTGAGCCTGGTTGGTCGTAGTATCGACCGTCGCAGCAACGTGACTCCAGTTGCCGAACGGCACTCGCACGCCGGTGGAATAAGTTCGCATGCTCGCATAGCCAAAAAAGTCGACATAGCGGCCCAACTCGAGCGTCACTTCACCATCACTCTGCAACCGCAGGATGTACTCGCCCTCGCGTCCCGCAATCGTGCCGCCGCCAGCCAGAGGCAAGACCCAACTTTCGAGCGTCAACTGAGAACTCACCTGCAGCGCGGTCGTCGCCCCGACATCAACGTAGTCGTTAACGCCATCAAAATTGATGCCCGCCTGCGGACCTTGATCCAGCGTCGGCGCTCCATCCACCGCGACGGGAGTCGGACCGACGAACGTGCCCGCGCCGGCCAGATCCGTGAGATCGTTCGCGACCGCCCCGTCAGCCTCATTCAGCGGGTAGTAAGCCAACAGGAACTGCTCAGTGCCCGTGAGTTCACGGAAGCGATTGTCCTGAATCTCGGACTGCAGCCTCACCGTGCCCCAGAACCGAACGTCTTCAATGTCGCCGGTGAAGCTGAACGGCACCGGAGTGGCCGAGTTGTTCGTCGCGGGCCAGGCACTCGTCGCGAATCCAGAACCAATCTGGTTCCAGTGCATCGTCAGGTGGTTGATAATTCCCGCCGTGCTCGTGCCCTGCAGTTCTCCGTCGAGGTACAGCCGCACGATACCCAAGGTGTTCTCTGAGAAGTTACCCGCCGTCAGCGCCACATGGTGCCACTTTCCATCGTTGACGGCCGCAGAGCTGCTGAGCGGACCAGTCGAACCGTTCCAGAACTGACCACGGAGTTTTCCATCGGTTCCCACATAAACCGCCGGCACGAATTCCGTCGGAGTGTTCTCATTCATGGGCGCATTCTGATAACCAAGAATCACGCCGCTGCCCGTAGTGCGGAACCAGGCCTCAAAGGTATTTGAGGTGCGGCCGCGGATGAGATTATCTGGCAGATTCAAGGTCTGCGTAACCGGCGTATTGATGCCGCTGAAGTGCCGCGAGTGACCGTTCGACAACACTGGCACGCTCGGCACACTGAAATTGCCGGGACTGCTCACCGTCGGCTTCGCGTCAGCCGTAAAGAGCACTGTCGCGCCCTCACTTTGTAGGGACGGCACCGCGACTTCGTAACTAAAGTTGTCGAGCGAATTACCCAACAGGTTCAGTTCCACCAGATTCGGTGTGATGACCGGAGTCTGCACAGCACGCACGCTGTCAGCAGCAATCGAACCGGCTGAGGTGAGGTTCGAGAACTCAACTCGCAATTCTCCATTCGCGGCGGTGAAGCGACCGATGGAATCGCTCGGTGAACTGCCCTGATTGAGCGTACCGCTGCCCAGCAGAGTAGCGCCCGAGAACACCTTGAACGGCACCTGCACACTGTGGCCTTCATCGTTGGGCCAGTTCAGGAAGATGTCGTAGCTCAAACCGTCAGCCAGATCAGTAAAGCTCCACGAGGCCGTGCCCAAGCCATTTCCCGGGCCCGTGAAGCGATAGTCTCCCTGCGTCGCCCCCGCAGTGTGCGAAATATTCTGTTGCCATGTTCCGACCGTTGTGAAACCGGCATCGCCATCGTCGATCTCGCGTTGACCAGCCAACCCGGAAACATCCGCCAGCATGTTGCCGTGCAGATCCAGATACAGCAGATCGGTCATCCGCGTGGTGATGTTGCGATGCAAACTGGTCAGCCCATTATCCGCTAGACTCAGCCACTTCAGGTGCGTCAATTCGGCGAGTTCTTCCGCGTGGTTGTCGGCAACCGACGCCTGATCGAGGTTCGCGCGATCAACGCTCAACAGCTTCAGACCACTGATGCGGCCTAGAATGCCCACATCAGTCAGCGATGCGTTGTTGTCGAGCGTCAGAACTTCGAGGTTCTGCAGATCAGACAACGGCTCCACGTCGGTGATGTTGTTGAAGTCCAGACTCAGCGATCGCAGCTCCGACATGCCGATCACATTGCCAAACAAATCGCGGCCGGGCCGCAGCCCGCTAATGCTGGTGACCTGATTGCGGCTCAGGTTCAGCACTTCCAGATTCGTCGCGTACTCCAGACCACGCAAGTTCGTGATACCCAGGTTCGACAGATCAAGCCGCGTCAATTGCGCCAGGTCGCTGGCGTGGATATCGCCTCGCAGCAGATCGTTGCCGTTGAAGTCCTTGGTCACAGGCCGACCGATCGCTCGTCCCAAAGCGGCCTTAAGAGCCTGATCAGGAACAAACAGAATCGGGTCTGAGTTGTTCGCCTGAGTCGGGTCGAACAGCTCTGTTGTTGGCGGTCCAATCGGTTCGCCCGACTGCCGATCACGAATGCTCGTGTCCGGACCGATGAAGCGATCGGCACCGGAGTCGCCAAACAGTCGATCGACCGGATTCTGGCCAATCACCAGATCGTCGCCGTCTCCGCCATGAATCACATCGGTGTGCGGCACACGATCCGTCAGGCGGCTCTCGCCGATAAACGGCGGGTTGATCTGCACTTCAAACGGCAGGGATGTGCCCGTGGAAATCGTGCGATCAACTCGCAGGTAGTAAGTACCTGCAGGTGAGTTCCGCAGGTCGAAGACACTCTGTCCATGAGCGATCCGTACGCCGTCCGCATTGTAAAGGTCGCCAGTCAGGCCATCCGCAGTCGTCGTGAAGGTCAGCGAGGAACCACTGCCATCCAGTTGCGAACTCTTCAAATTCACAGCGGACAGTGTTCCCGGTTCAGAGACGCGAAGCGTGAAGCGCGTTTGCCCGCGTGCCCACAGCGCATCAATCACGGACTTCAACTCAATCTCATACACGCCGTCTGCGTTCAGGCTCACGTTCTGTTCGGCCATAGCGACATTCAACGCTTCAGTCGCGTAGTCCGCAGCGTGCAAGGTTCCATCGCCTTCGCCCGCGAGCACACTGACTCGCAACGTCGGACGGCTCAGTTTGACCACGGACGTTGAGCCATACGTATTGAAGTAGTAGCCCGCCCCGTCTGTGCTGATGAGCGTCCCGTAATCGCTGTTCCCGTAGGACGTCACGGGAGCGTCCAGCGTCGCCAGTTCCGTCACGGCGAACGAAGTCAGATCAACCGAATAAAGCTTCGTCTGGCCACTAGCGAGTGATGCCACCAGCAGCGTGCCCTGCCCAACCGAGTAGCTCTGCACATCACCCGGGATCTGGTAGTCGTAGTTAAAGATGCTGTCGTTGGCGAACAGTCGCTGCCCCGCCCCGTTCGATCCGATGCTGAAGATGCGTGGCCCAGAACCGGTACCCACGAGTTGGAGATGCGACAGGTTCGCGCTACCTGCGTCGGAGTTCAGATCGGACGCACGTTCCAGGTTGCCGAAGTTGTTGAATCGCCACAATTCATTGCCGTAGATGCCGTCGTCGGCCGTGAAGTAGACGCTGCTGCCAAACGCGATGAAGTTGGCGGGACTTGAGCTTGCCGAGGCGGACGTCGTATTGATGTTGCCCCGCAACACCGTTCCGCCCACGGTTCCATCGGTCGACCAGACTTCTCGATCCAACTGGCCGGCGCGGTCAGTCAACGCCGAGAAGTAGACCAGCGAACCGACTCGAGTGATATTCAGCGGCTGCGAAGAATCGTTTCCACCCGCACCGGTTTCCGTCAGCACAGTCACGTCCGCGAACGTGCCGTTGCTGGTCATCAGATGCGTCTCACCACGCAGAGTTCCTCGGAAGATCGGTTGATTGCCGTTTGTGCCACCAATCACCAGGTTGCTGACGTTGGCTCCGCGCAACACAGGTCGAGTGCCTGCCGTTGTTCCGTCCGTGACCCACAAACTCGCGCCGCTGGACTCATCCGTGATGAAGTAGATCAGGGCGCCATCATCGGTCAGGCGGAACTCGCGCGGGTTGCCGGGAACCTGAGCAATGCGTTCGACGATATCCGCGTTGCCGCCGTTGAGCGCAAAGCCAAACGTGAAGCGCATCAGGTCGCTCTTCGTACCGTCAAAGTTGGCGGTAAAGTAGACGGCTTCCTGGTTCGATGCGTGCAGCAGGTTCGACGGGTTAGAACTCGCGGCGCCCGGAGCGAGATCAATCACACGCGTCCCGTCGCTCGACTGAGTACCGTCCGTGACCCACAATTCATTACCGGACTTCGCCGTCGATCCAGTGAAGAAGACCACATTCAGTCCGGCGGTCAAATTGGCGACGTTGGCGGTGGGCAATTGCCCGGTCGGCACCAGCCGCAGCTTTGCCGAGGAATACTGAGACGCATCCAGCAGACCGTCGTAAACCGAGCCAAAGTCGAAGTTGAACAGGCCACGATCATCGCTGGCGCCGCCAACTCGCACGAATGAGCCTGGAGCTTCCAAAAGTGACGAGGTCGCAGTCTGGCTCCGTCCGGTCAGCGGAATGTTCAGCGTGCGATTCGTTTCACCCACCAACCGGATTTGATCACCGGCTTGGCCATCACCCAGGGTCGTGAAGCGATACCATCGCTCGGTTTCGCTCGGGCCAAAGACGCCATTGCGAACCTCCGGCTGACCTGTCGCCAGATTGGCCAGCACGTCCACGCCATCGTTCGTGGTCTGGTTGGTAATGGTGCTGACGCCCGTCGTCGGCAATGCGTAACGCTTCGGAGTCCCGAAGATCGAATACACGCGACCGGCACCCAACGTCGTGCCACCAATCACCCCATCAGCCCCGCCCGCACCGACAAGCAGGTCGCTGATGCGATCGTTGTTCGTATCGAGGAACGCGGTCTGCGTGATCGTGCCGAACCGATCGAACTCGAACTGGCCGTCAATCACGACATCAGCTTCATCGAAGTACAGACGACGACCGTTGCCCGCAGTGGCCTGAGCACTCAGATCACCCAGTACATCGAAGAAGAGTTGCACGCGGCCCTGACTCTGATCGTCCAGCGTCTGGCCGGTTGAGCTTCGCAGGATGTCGTGAGGCGTGCCAATCGCGAGGTCCGCCAGACCGTCGCCGTCGAAGTCGCCACTCGCCACGCTGACGGAACCAAAAACTCGCAGGGTGGAACCGAAGTCAGCAGCATTCGAACGACTCAACGTTCCTGCAGCCACCGCATCGGGCGTTGTATAGGTCGCATTCGTGAAGACGCTCGCCGAGCCCGTGAAGACGAAGACCGAACCTTGAGCGTTGCTGCCGTTCTCGAAGCTGCGAGTCACGGCGTAGTCGTCGTAACCATCCCGATTCAGATCGCCCAGGCCGATCAGGTTGTCACCCAGTCCGAAGCCGGTCAGTACAACCTGGAACGAATCACCCAGCGTGATGCTGCCCGAGGAATTGCGACCACTCACGAGATAACTGCGCCCGATCGCAGGGATTGTACCCACCGACAGCGTCGCGCGGTTCGGCTGCGAGAACAGCAGATCGTCTTGACCGTCACCGTTGATGTCCCCCGCCACCGCGATGTTGAGCGTGCGATCGTCGGTCACCGTGACTTGAGACGACAGACTTCCGAGAACGCTCTGAGCCACACCAGCCGCGCTATCCACATCAACATCGATCGTGTTGCGCGCATCGGCCGCGACCAGCGTCGTGCTGCCAACCGGCACACTCACTCCGGAGCCGTCTCGCAAACGCGCTCCGCTGAAGATGTAACCATACTTGCCGCTCGCTGTGGGCAGACTGGAAACGACCAGCAGGTCGCTGAACCCATCACCGGTCCAATCGAGGATGTAGGTGCTGAGCTTGCCGTCCGGATTCAGTTCCGTATTGGTCAGCTCGATGGTGCGGCTGTTGAGCGCGTTCAAGTCCGAACCGTTGAAATCGCGCGGCCAGAACTCGCGGCCCAGCACCAGCGTGACAATTGTCTTGCCCGCGCCGGCGTCATGTCGCGTGAACGCAACGTCGGCCTGAGGTTCGTTCGGATCCAGATCGAAAACATTGCCCGAACCAAAGGACGGTTGCCCCAGCGATGCGGGCAGATGCAATTCAGATCGCACACTCACCGCATCCGCATCATCCAGCGTGAGCGGCCCGAAGAACACGTAGGAAGAAGTCGAACCGCTGACGATCACATCACCGAAACCATCGCCGTTGATGTCGCCAATACTGCGGCCCGAGGACAGAGCTTCCTGAGCGCTGACACCTTCCACCGAGAAGGAATCACGAATCTGAGGCTGGGGCCCGATGAGGTTCACTCCAGCGCGATCGGTATTCAGTGAGCCGGGGACAATCCCAGTTGCCAGACCGAGCTCATAACGACGAACTGGCAGCGACGCCGAGTCATTGTTGCTGCTGGCTGCCGGCGTAGCTGCCAGAGCCCTGCCAACAAACGCATGAACTTCGCCGCCCTGCGGTTCAGCCAGGAGCAGCCGCGTGGTTCCGCCTGCAGTCGTCGAGGTGAAGTGCAGCTCCTGCGGCTTGATCTGACGCACGTCTCCAAAGATGGGACGCGAGGGCTCAAGCAACAAATCGGGCTGCGCGTAGGTCGCTGACGTGCGGGTCGTCTCACCGAAGTAAGCCGTCGCGACTTGATGGTAAACCACGGCACCCGACTCATTCAGAGTTTGAGTCGCCCGGAACGTCGCCGCTCCCAGATCACTACGGCCGTCGCTGTTGATGTCTCCTAGACCCACCAGTGCACCACCGACGTTCGGCACGTCGACCATGCCGGTTCGCGTCGCAAGGTTGCCGGTCGTCAATGAGCCACCAAAACCAAGAAAGTTACGATACGAAGCTGACTCCAGTTTCGCGGCGCGCACCTTCAAACCCTCAACAAAAACCCCGATCGGGAACTGCGACGGTCCGCCGACAGGTACCGACTCGACCTCGATCTCCAACACATTGAGTCCGGCCTTGAAACCGCTGTCGATGGTCATCGGCAAGGTCTGCGACCCGAAGTAGTCACTCGTTGACTTCAAAGGCGGCAGTTTTTCGCCATTGATGTAGACGCCTTGAATCTTGGTGGCGCCGGTCAGATTGGCCGTAATCTCAGCCGTCGTCGTGTCGTAGCCGGTCAGATCAAACGTTGTCTGAAAGCGATAGCGGCCAGCGGTGACACTGGGCGTGCCCGCCGGTTGCAACCATTTGCCGGTTGCGGTGTTTGCGACACCGTTAAAGGTCTGCGTACCACCACCGAACAACCCAACCGTGATCTGCGGCGCGTTCGCCACCACGACCGGCTGCGAGTTGGCCACGCCGTTCGGACCAGACACCAGCCGCCAATGACTATCAATCTGACCGACGGTCAGTTCGTTGCCTTCATCGTCGAAGCCCGTGCTGAGGATACCCGGAACAGTCGACGTCTCACGTCCGGTGATGATCAAATCCTGCAGAGCGGTGCTACCGCCAGACAGGTCGCCGTCGACGTTGCCTGCACGCCGCACTTGAATGTCAGACAGGCGATTGACGTCCGTCAGGATGAGACTTGTCGGGACATTCTGACTGTCGCCGTACGGAGTCGTGTGATTGCCGGGAATGATATAGATCTTGGCCGGCGCATTATCTCGAGTCAGCGGGGGCTGAGCGACGACGGCAATGTCATCGATGCCGTCGCCCGTCACGTCACCCACACCGGCCACGGCCGCACCAAAGTTCTCGTGAGCGAAGTCCGGTTGCAGCGTCTGGCCGCGGAAGTCCACATCCGGTCCCGGCAGACCAGGTCCAACGCGAACATCATCCACGTACCAGCCTTCAAAGTCGTTCAGGAAGCCGTCGATCGAATCGAACTCGAACCGCACATAGATCGTCTGATTGACAAAGCTGGCCAGCGAGAACTGCGCCTCGTAGAAGCCACCATTGAACAGCGTGGAAGCCTGATTGCTGGCAATCAACGTGGAGGTCGCGAAGTTGAGATCGGTGGAGACTCGGACATTCGCGATGTCGTAGCCGACCGGACCGTGAATGTTCTCCGTCTGGAGCAGGTAGTTGAAAATCAGCTTTGGATTGGGCACACCCGTCAGGTTGATGGCAGACGATGTCACGCTGCCAGCCACACGTTGCCCAGTCGCAAAGTTACCGCCGCCCGTGACGGTTTCATCCTTGCCGAAGTACAGCGAATGGGTCTTCGAGTGATTGCGATCAGAACCACGTCCCGTGGAAACGTGCCACAGACCGCCTCCAGTGCCGAAGTTGTTGATCGTGAAACCATCAAGCGACGCAGCGCCGTTGTTCTCGAAGTCGTATTTGAAGCCCGCCCAGGCGAGGCTCGAACGACCGTAATAGACATACGCATGATTCGACGCGACATCACCCACGACCAGGTCATCAATGTTGTCGTTGTTAAAGTGCCCTGCATTCGCGATCGAGATCGACGAGAAGAACGGCGTGTACATATTTCCGTTCGGCAATCCCTTGATGGACACGTCTGCGTCGGCCACAGCATCCACTTCCGCTGACCAGTTAGCTCGGCCAAACACCAGGTGAATACCGCCTTCGGCGAATCCACCAGAGCTGCCGTAGTTGTTGGCGTTCAACGAAACGCCAATCGCCAAATCCTGCAGACCATCGCCATTGAAGTCGCCATGCACGATGGTCGAACGCGATCCAAACAACGATTCGCTCAGCAATGGAGCAGGCAGCCGCAGCCGGAATGAGTTGCCCGAGTTTACCGTCACATCACTGGTCCCGGCCGTACCGAATGTGATGCGAGCGTAGCTCGGTGCAATCACGGACGCCGGATGCAGATTGAGCATCGGATCGAGATTCAGCGCGTCTTCCGCTGAGCCAACTTGATCTTGCACGAAGCTCACATAATCGCCGATGCCGTCGCCGTTGACGTCACCCAAAGAGATCAGCGCCGGAGTATCCGCCGGGTCAGACGAGTGAATCGCATAGTCGTCAGCGGTTGTCGGGAGATGCAGAGTTTCGTCGGCCTTGTCGGAAACGATCAACTGGTATGCCCCCAGGGCATGTGGTGCGTCCGGGGTCTGTGCTGGTTCCTGACCACGGACGTTGACGACGTGGACCAGATAGTAGTCCGGCACGCCCGCGAAACGCTCAACGGGCACAAACTGCGGAGCTTGACCATTGCCCGCCACGTTCGAAGCGGCGAACAGATTCAGATTCGCACGGCCACCATAAGTTCGTTCGGTCACGGCAAAATGCAGGTTGTCGGCCGTCGCCATGTCGACCCTGGTGATCTCCAGACTGTGTTCAGCACCCGTCGCTACGGAAGCCAGCTGCAGCCAGCCTTGAGCGTTGATCCCTGCCACGACCTGAGAACCCAGATCGGTGCGTCGAATCGCTCGATTGAGATCGTCAACCAAATCCGCGACCGAGTTATTCGTCGCGGTATCAAGCACGTCGAGCACGACTTCGATTGCCGCTCCACCATCCACTCGCACATTGAAACGTGAGGTCGCCGTGATCCGGCCATTGGACGCAGACACGTTGTTCGCGTGAATGATGGCCTGGCCCGTCGGGTGCTTCTGCCAGATCGAGTTCGACAGCACGTTCAGGCTGCCATCCGCGTTCAGAAACTGCACTGACAGCATGTCGCGAGTGAGCCAGCCCGCGTGAGTCCCCGCGGCCCACTGCTTCACCGCATCCGGAGTCTTCAGCAGCAGCCAATCACCTCGATCACCTTCGCTTAGCGACAAACCCGACACGATGTAACGACCATCGCCGCCACTGAGCGGTTGCGACAGCGAGCCCGTCGTCGAGATCACCGTTGTTTTCATACCGGCGGCATAGTCCGGCAACGCGGACGCAAACGGATAGGTGTCATTGATGCTGCTGGTTCCGTTGCGAGACACGATTTCAATCGCATCCGGGGAGGGAACATTATTCCCAGCGAGCAGGTCGTTCCCCGCACCGCCGTTAATCACATCGTTTCCGCCACCCCCTTGAATGAAGTCCAGCCCCTCACCACCGTTGATGGTGTCGTCGTACTGGCCTCCGAAGACTTGGTCGTTACCGTCGCCAGCATCGATCTTCAGCGCGGCAATCGTGGCTCCCTGCTGCAAAGTGCCACTGACAAAGCCCCATGTTTCCCGCTCGCCGGGGTACTGGTAACCGGCTGCGTCCGCATGGACGATGTCGTCACCAGCGCCGGTGTTGATCTCAGTGAACTCAACACCAAACGGCTGATAGAAGTCGTACCGGGTCTCGAAGCGGCCATCGGCCTGCGTCGCGAACTCCTGATTCGCCGTATCCCAGACCAACTGTCCGAACTCATAACGGCGCAAGATCGTATTGAACTTGATCGCCACATTGTCCGGCACCGCCCGCCCTTGAGCATCAAAGTCGCCGCCTTGATAAAGCATGCGATCGCGCCCGGCACCGCCATCAATCAGCGTGCTGACTTCCGGGAAGTACGTCTGTCCGTCATTGGTCGTGGGCAGAGCATGCGGCATGATCTGGAACGTGTCGTCCCCGTTGCCGCCGAACAGCAGACCAGCGCCCGTGCTCTTCGGACCAGCCGTCAACAGGTCGTTGCCATCGTTACCGAACAGGAACGGCTCACCCGGTCCGCCTTGCAGCGTGTCGCTCCCCGTGCCGCCAATCAGCACATCGCGCCGACTGGCGGTATCCGTCCTCTGCGCCTGGTCAGCAGTCGCGACGGTGGCATTGTTCGGATCCAGCGTCACAGCCAAGGAGTAGATGGTCGGGACCTGATTAGGAGAGGTCACTCGCGCCACAAGCGGAACTCCAACCGGCTGCCCCACAAGAGAAAGCTCACCCCGCCCTGCCCCGCCGAGATCCAGTAGTCCACTGCCGCCGCCGTTGAAGACCGGCAGCAGTTCATAGCGAGCCGCCGCTGCTGATTCAGCCTGCACCTGCAGGAAGTAGTCGCCGCCAGTTAGTCCCGCCGCGCCGATCGAAGCCGTTGAACCCGCGTTAGCCGTGACAGCCCGCAAGACGTTGCCCGACGCATCCAGCAACCGTAGTCGCAGGTTTGGCCCCAGGGCATCCAAGTTCTTCAGGCGAATCACATCGCCGCCGACCGTGGCTGTATCAAAGTGGACTTTGAAGAAATCTTCGTCGGTCCCGTTGTGCAGCGTCAGGCCGGCAATGCGGCCGAGGTTCGCCAGATGATCGATCTCAAAAGCCGTGTCACGCGAATTGTTTGACGCACCACTGTCAGGTCGATCGGTGCCATTCGCAATCGGCGTCAACGAACCGAGCGGGTTGTTGAGATCATCCGCTCGATACAGCGTCAGTTGTAGATTGTCACTCGACACCGCAGACGTGAGAGACAACTTCGCACCTGCGGCGGGAGTCGTTCCCAGCGTGAACGAGTACCAATCCACATCGGTCGGCGAATCAATCGTCAAGCCGGTGTAGCTGATGTTTCCAGCAATCGCTCCGTTGGTGCCGCGAACATCCGTCAATGCAGCAGCCCGTTGTGCAGAATCGTTTCGCGAAGCCTGCTCGGTCTTGTCCGTCAGAATCGCATTGCCACTCTGAACCACCGCGCGATCATCGCCGGCGCCGCCATCGACCCAGACGGTCTTCTGGACTGTGGGGCCAACATTGACCACGTCATTACCGCCCAACGCGTCGACGATGATGACCTGGAAATCGCCTTCTGCTGGCAACAGACCGCCCGACAGCACCACTTCGTCAAAGCGGGCCTGACGTTGAGCAGGCTCCTCGCGTTGAATCGCGTCGAGGTTAAGAACCACATCGCTCGCATCCCAGATGAGCTGCCCGTCTTCGCTCGTAGCCCCGAAGTCCAGCCGCACCTGAGCAGCAAAGCTGAAGTTACCACCGTTGCTGGTCAGCCGCGTGATCAGGTGATGATCCTGCAGCAAGCCCGGCTCAGTGACGTAGTCCACGTTGATCACGTCATCAGCGCCAGAACCGCCGACGTACCAAACCTTGTTCGACTGCCGGGCGTAGTCCTTCCACGCGTCACCCGCGACGCCGCCATCCAGGCTTTCAAACTTGGTACCATCCTGCTTGAAGAGCGTGTCTTGTCCGCCCTGGCCGTAGAGGAAATCCAGACCCGTGCCGCCATACAGCAGGTCGTTCCGGTCGGACCCCAACGACCGGTTCAAGCCAGTGTCTTCGAGTGTGTAGGTACCTGCGCCGTCTGTGGAATGCAGGCCCCCGGCCGCATCGGCAAAGACGCCGAAACGACCGGTTGAAATCGTCAGCGACTGATTCACTCCGGGACGAGTAGCGATGAACAGCTTGTTGCCGCTGCGTCCGGCGATGAGCTGGCTCGCGAGCCCCGCCGCCTGCAGCACGCTGTTCACGTCAGCAACCAGCGCCGCAATCGGGTCCGCCTCGCTGGCGTTAGTCGGATCGCTCGGAATCACAATGTCGTAGGGAGTCAGCCCTCCGATCGTCAGTCCCAGATGTGCGGCTGCGGGCACAGCTACTCCACGAACCGGATCATAATAAGCTCCGGTAATCCCATTCGCCCCGCGCAGCACGCCATCGCTCGGCAAGTCCGCGGTACTGACGACCGTTGCAACTCCCACAATGTTCGGAGTCGCGGTCTGACCGTTTGTGAAATGCAGCGAAGTCGCCGCAGGACCATCCGCTCCCGCAGCCGTCGGGTCGTAGGACCAGGCCGACAGTACGTTACGTCCAATACTGCCGATGAGGTCATCATCGCCCGCGCCACCGTAGAGTGAATCGCTCTGCAGCGTGTCACCGTTGCGAGCCTGATCGCCAAACAGGCGATCGTCACCTCCCAGGCCGAACAACAGGTCATCACCGGAAGATCCGTCAATACGATCGCGAGCAGCGCTGCCGATCAGCGTGTCGTTACCGGGCCCGCCTTGAATCACCGTGACGAAATCACGACTGCGAGCCGTCAGCGCACCGAGATCCAGCGGCGTCAGACCTTGAGCGTTGCCGGGCTGAGCGAACTGAATGAGGTCATTACCTTCACCACCCTGCACGTTGAACTGTTCGACCAGCGGCTTGCCATTCGCATCACGCCAAGTCGCTGAGATCGCTCGACCGTTGTAGTTGACCAGCATATCGCGCGAGCTGACGGTGCTTTGAGACACTCGAATGACGTCGTTCGCCGCCGTGGAGCGGATCATCATGATGTCGGTGGCATTGTCATCCGCGAAGTCGTCTTGCGACTGATTGCCGAAGTGCCCGTCAAAGACGTCATCGAATTCGGTGTAGCTGATAGCGGTATCGAGCACCAGAACGTCCACGCCTTCCCCGCCATAGAGCGTGTCTTTGCCGTTCTGACCTTCAATGAAGTCCGAGCTGGCACCGCCGACCATCAGGTCAAGCCCACCGCCACCGAAGATACGGTCCTCTCCATCACCGCCAAAAATGGTGTCGTTTCCACCCACCAGCGCGGCTTGAGTGTTAACCGCGAAGAACGGCCCCGCATCGAAGTCACCAAACAGATTGTCGTTGCCACCGTCACCAAACATGACATCGCGGCGCAGGTTGCCGTACAGCCAGTCCTGACCAGCTCCAGCGTGCATTTCGATGCCCGCGAGCGCGGCTTCAGCGGCCACGGCCAACGCACCCGCTGACAAACCCACATCCGCGTAGGCGTGCAGGAAGTCGTTGCCATCACCCGCGAACATGCGTGAACCGGCCTGCGAGATCGTGGTAACGCTGCCAGCGGTGACGGGCACGCCAGCACCACCCCACAACGTATCGTCGCCCTGATCACCGTAGATCTGGTCAATGCCGGCACCGCCCGGCACCGTGTTCTGGTTGAAGGTATCCCAGCCGAAGCTCATGTAGACGACGTCATCCCCGCGACCGCCACGAGCGACATCGTTACCGTCGCCGCCCAGCACGACGTCATTCGCAAAACCGCCGTCGAGGTAATCCGAACCCGCGCCGCCGTCGATCGTGTCGTTGCCCGATCCCGCAAAGATGTAGTCAGTATCGCCTTCACCGAAGATCAGGTCGCTGCCATCCGAAACCAGCGGTCCGTCGATCGACAGTCCCAGTGTCGCGACTGGAACGATCTGCGGCATGGCCACAGCCAACCGCTCGATATCGTTGAGGTATTGCTCCGACAACGGCGGCAACTGAAATTGCGCAGGGTCACCGATCGTCAACGAGAAGTAAGCCGCACCACCCCACACGATGTCCACACCCGCTCCCGCGCGCACCACGTCGCTGCCATCGGCACCGGTAATGGAGTCATCGCCCGCACCGCCATCGATCGTGTCATTGCCCTGCTCACCTTCGACGGTGTCGTTGCCGCCGTGTGCGGTGACTCGATCCGATCCATACCCAGCGAAGATCAAATCCGGGCCGTTGTCACCGAAGATCGTGTCGGCTTCCGCTTCAGGCGTCCCCGGCAAAGCAGAACCGTTGTTGACGTCACCGTAGATCAGGTTCGACGTTGTTCCGCCGCCCAGATTTGTCGAAGAAATCGCCGCATAGATGAGGTCTCGTCCCCAGCCACCGATGATGGTGTTCTGCCCTGAGCCAGCGGTAATGGTGTCGGAACCAAAGTCGCCATCAATGATGTCATTGCCCAGGCCCGTGACGATCGAATCATTACCCAGATCGCCGTAGACTTCGTTCAGACCATCGAACAGGCGAATCACGTCTGGACCGGAACCACCGCGCACCGTTTCATTACCCGGCCCCCCAAAGATCGTATCAGCGTTCGCGGCGGTATCAGCCACCACAGGACCGCCGAGATCGTTATCACCAAAGACAACGTTCGTGAACGTGCTCGGCCCGCTGCCGTCCGTTGTCGCAAACGCCACGATCAGGTCCGCACCCGCGCCACCGACGATGGTGTGATTACCCAGGCCGGTATCAACGCGATCATCACCAGCGCCAGCCACGATAGAGTCGTTGCCATTCAGCGAATGGATGGTGTCGTTGCCCGAACCTGCGAAAATCGAATCATCACCCTGATCGCCGTAGATCAGGTTGTTGCCGTTGCCGGTGTGAATGATGTGGAACGAATCCGTTTCCAGCCCCGCAGCATCCAGAGCCCCGTAGATCGTGTTGTTGCCGTTGCCGACAGTGATGTCGTCCGAGCCCTTACCGCCCAGCACCGTATTAGCACCGTCCCCCGCCACGATCTTGTCATTGCCGTTCTCACCGTTGATGAGATTGTCACCAGCACCGCCGTTGATCTCGTCGTTGGCCCCGCCACCATTCACGCTGTCGTTACCCAAGCCAGCCAGAATCGTGTCGCGACCGGAACCGCCCTGGATGCAGTCATTGCCGTCACCGCCCACGATGGACTGATCGCCCAGACCACCTGTGATCGAGTCATTGCCAGTGCTACCCAGCAGCGTATCAAGGCCTGAACCGCCCATGATCGTGACTGACATCGCGAGCGTGCCGTCAAGCAGTTGATCCCCAGTGCCTGCGATCAGTGAGTCGCGTCCCGCGCCGGCGACCAGCGTGTTAGTGCCTTCGCCGCCGGTCAGGGTGTCGTTATCGGCGCCACCATTGAGCACCACGTTATCGCCAATGGTGGACGTCAGGCTGTCATTGCCGGCGTTACCCATCACGACCGCGTTGCTGGATCGCGTGACGATGGTGTCGTCACCTGCGTCGCCAAAGATCATCGCCGGACCGCCGCCAGCCTTAATCGTGTCGTTGCCGTTACCACCGTTGATGGTCACCGGCATCATCAACGACTCATCGATTTCGATGGTGTCGTTACCCTCGCCAGCGTCAATCACGATGGTCTGCACGCCCATGTAAGTGACTTGCTTCTCAAAGCCGATGACCGTCACCGAACTGGCACCGCCGTCTTCACCGGGCACGAGCATGATCGTCTCGTCACCGTCCTGCTTATTGACCTTCGTGCGATTGCCGGCGCGCGCTCCGACGTTAACTCTCAGCACGCCGTTATCGAGCGTGGCCAAAGCTGGCGGAGGCGGATCGATGTGCGGAGCTTTGATCGAGAACAGCTCGGCACGCACGATCTCGAACTCGCGTTTGAAGACGCCCGTGACTTCGAAGAACGCCGACAGGAAACCTTCAAACACGGCAGTCGTGTCGAAGATGTTAATCGGACCGCCAGCCAGGAAGTTGTCGCCGATTTCGTCCAGACGGACCTTGCCGTCTTTGTTCGGGTCGTTCATGGCGAACTCGATCTTGGCCGTAATGCCGCCGGTGGCTCCCAGTCGCAGCACCTGCAGGTCGAGTGCGGCACCAGCGATGACCGTTCCGGAGAGAGTCACTTGCGGGTCGGCTCGTCCCGTCGCCGGGTTGACGTCAGCCGGCACAAAGAAACCATTGATGAGATCCACCGGTTGCTTGGTGCGGAAGAAGTCCTGCAAACCTTGGGTGTCGTAGCCAAAGTCGAAGTCGATCTTCGCCGACAAACCACCGCCCACCAGCACCGACAAAATCGGGAACGCAGGCAACGGGAAGGTCTGCACGTACTTAAAGCCAACTTCCAGAGTCGGCAGTTGCACCTTCACCAGATCAACCGGTCCACCGCCCACCAGCAGGCTGAAGAGTGACAGCGGATTGTCCTTGATCGGGAAACTGATGCTCGCCTTACCGACGTTGTTGATCTTCGATTCGAACTCCCTGGCCTGCGGGTTCGCAGCGCCGATCTGCTCGCGAATTTTCTCAACCGACATCGGGTTGATGTTCCGCGGCTTGACCTTGCCGGCCATCTTGCTGTTCACAGCCTGGAAGCCGTCCACGTCGAACGAACCAATCACGATCCACGTGTTGGGGCCGATGTCCGGAATGCTGGTGACAATGTCGATCACATCATCAATGGCTTCGATGTAATCCGCCGCCTTCGCGAGACCGAACAGCGAAGCCAGATCCAGCATCGTGATGTCTTCGCCCGCCAATTGGCTCAATACCGGCAGCGGGGTTGTCAGCAGATCAAGCACCGGTTTGATGGGTTCAACAATGTCTTTGATCTGATTGAAGACCGGGCCGGCGAAGTTCGAAATGAAATCACCGAGGTTCAACCCAATGTTGTTGAACGCGACTGTCGGCGCAGAGTTACCGACCTTCGGATCGTTCTTGGAGAATGACCAGTCGAACTCAAAGTCGGTACGAACGCGCGGAAAGTCTTTGCTGCCGAGGAAGCTGGCGACGATGTCCAGGTTGACATCGGCCACAGCGGACAGACTCGGAATGATGGTCTTCGACAGGCCATACTTACGCATCTCGCCCAGCGTCAGATGCTTGTCACCGCTGGGGTCTACCAGCGTGATCGCCGCCGTGCCGTCAAACCGGCTGGGCGAATCCTTGTCGTCTGCGACATCCAGTTGCAGGAAGCCAAGTTGGCCGCGAGCCATCAGGCCCGGAATACCAGCGTGGAAGAAGACCTTGAACAGCTCCGGCGTCGACGTGTCGAGATAAAAGCCATCCTTCGCGGTCACACCGAACGCGAAGCGTGCATCAAAGCCCAACTGCAACTGCACGCCGCCCTCAACGGCGAGGCTCAAGCCAGGCACGCCAACATCGAATGGAATCGGCTGCGTGACGTTGAACAGATCGCGAGCCAGATGCAGGTTGAACTCAACGCCATCTTCGGCCAGCGCGACGGTCACATCACGACGATTGATCTCGCCGTCACGGTTCTCGTCAACGAGCAGATTCAGACCACCAGGCCCCAAGGCATCGAAGATCGCCTGTTGCACCGGCTTCAGCGAAGGCTTCGCAGAATCGAAGTTGTCGAAGACGCGATCACGCAGGTCTTCCAGGAACCGAGCCTGATCCTTTAGCGCATCGCCGATCATCGGCAGGTTGAAGCCGAGCACCTTACCCTTGAAGGCATCAATGACGAGGTTTAATACCGTCTTCCAGCCTCGCAGCAGCGAACCGAGTTTCTCAGGGCTGAAATCCAGCTTGTTCTTGAAGGCGTTCTTGATCTCGTCCGTATTGAACGTGAACGTGCCGGGCGGGTTATCGATCGACGGCACGAACTTGAAGTCGATATTCACCACATGCTGATCGGCAGTGGGGAACGCGACAGGCAGATGAGCAAACACCTTGGCGTCCAGCACGGTGTCGGTGTCGTCGTAAATCTTGCCCAAGCCCTGCGAGAAGTAGTGGCGGCCGCTGCCACCAGATGGTGTTTGCAGTTCGACGGCAAACCGCGCGGGATCCGTCGTGCCATCGGCATTGCGAGTCAGTCCCGCCATGCCATTTCGCACGAAGACACCCAGCGGACCGATATCAGCGGCAAAGTTGATGTTGTTCGCCAGTGCCTTCGCGGTGACTTCAAACTTCGTGCCTTTACCTGTGCCCGGAACGTAGTCATAGAGGAACGGAGCGATATCGGTGACCTGCGTCACGTCCACACCGAACGACGCTTGGAAGTTCAAGCCGGCTTGCAGCTCAATCTTCGCGGAGGCTTCGACGTCGATGATGTCATTCAGACCCGGGACACCGAGTGACGACAGATCGAACCCGAGCGGAAACTCCTTGGTGATCTCCGGCTTAAAGTTCAGATCGATGCGCAGCGCGGCTCCCTTCGTCTGATTTGTATGCCGTGGTGACTGCGTCGTATCCAGCACGAAGGTGAGGAAGTTTTCGGGCAGGCTGAGGGCGTCCTCGATCGCGTTCTCAACGTCCTGCACTGCACCTTGCGGATTCTCACGCAGCTTCTCGACGAACTCGCGGAACTTGGTGGTGAACTCCAGCAGATCTGACAGGCTCGCATTGATGCCGGGAAGCTGATTGGAAGCCCACGGCTGCGATTCGATCGTCTCCAGGAACCGTAAGACGAACTCGAGCGCTTGAATGATCGAGTTGAAGTTCAAGTCCTTGAACTTGCTGAGATCTTCGAGGTTCGGCAGCTCGACGATGATGTCCTTAAACGGATTGGCGAACGTCACCG
Organism: Planctomycetaceae bacterium; assembly: GCA_021732995.1. GTDB lineage: Bacteria > Planctomycetota > Planctomycetia > Planctomycetales > Planctomycetaceae > AM-0621. The sequence goes on from JAKFWA010000068.1 coordinate 51,891, forward strand.
GATCGAAGATCAAACCGCCCGTTGGCGACTTGACGATGATCGCCTGACCGGGACTGATGATGCCCGCCAGCAGTGCATCCGTGACGATCGGCAGATTGACGTTGATGTCGGCCTTGATCAGTGGCTTCAACACGTAGGCCGCTTGCCCGGCAGCGGTAAACCCCAGTTCGTCGGCATCGACGATCTCGGCCGTTTCACCGATGCCGTCGTTGATCGTAAGGGCCAGCTTGTCGCCTTTCAGGCAGAAGCGCAGCCGCGCTGACAAGTCCGTCGTATTGCTGGTCGGAGTCGGCCCCTTGGCCGTCTTCAGTGCGAGATTCAGATCATCAACCAGTTGTTCGCGCGTCGTGTTATCTCCCGCACCAACAACCTTCAGCGTGTAGCGATCCTTGCCGAACTTGAGCTGAAACTCGGAGCCGTTCTGTACGACTCCGTTCAGCGGAGCAACCTTCTCACCTTCAATCGCCAGCTTCGCCTTCGGCAGAGCACGAATCAGTTCCGTAATCGTCGTACGGCCGTCGAAGCCGGTGACGCCCGGATCGTTGAGATTCATCTTCACCTGCGCCGAGGCACTGGCGGTACCGTTCTCAATGCCGATCTTGAAGAAGCCAAACTTCGCAGCGGCGTCGATATCGGGCGATGACAGTTGAATCCCGGCGTCAATATGCGGGTTCACCAGGAAGACGTTGTCGAGGAACGTCAGGCCATGCAGCGGCATCCCAACACGCAGCCCCTGCCCGTTGTCGTCGTGACCGACGAGTCCCAGTTGTGATGCCACCTGCGAACTATTGAGCGCCGACACCTCAAATTGTTTGAAGCCCTGGGTGTTATCGATGAAGTCGAGCCCATCATGAGCTTTGTTAAACTTCACATCGAACGCACCACTGGGCGCCGCGGCCTTGATCTGAGTGATGAGATCGCCAACCGTCTTCGGGTTGTTGAACGCCACATCGAATGATCTGCCATCGTGCAGCTTGACGCGCAACTGCGGCGTATTGCCCGACAGCAACGTCAGGCCCTGTCCGCGTCGCACGTCGGTCAGCTTGGTGTTGTTGGTCAACAGGGCCTTCAGCGTGGAGCCCTTCAACTGACCGTTTCCGCCCCGGTCACCCGATCCCAGAATGCCCAGCCCGAAGCCCGCCAGCGACTTGTTTAACATCTTGACGGTGAACTCGTTGGTTCCCGTCGTCTTATCCACCAGCTTCAAGCCGTTTTGTGCGTCGTTGATGCTCGCCACAAACTTCGCGGCGCCAGGACTCGCGTTGTTGATGGCCGCAATCACTTGAGCAATCGTGGTGGCGTTGTTGAACGCCACGTCGAAGGTTGTGCCATCGTGCAGGGTCACGCGCAGTTCGGTCGTGCCGTTCGGTTTGAACTGTACTCCCTGACCGCCGTTGAGATCCGCGATCTTTGTCTCAGGAGTGAGCCGATAATTCGCGCCGACCTTGGTCAGCGAGATGCCAAACTTGAAACCCACATCGACATCGGCGTCGATGTTGATCGAGCTGTTGGTCGAGATTCCGCCTAACGCTCCAAGATCAAAACCAAGATTGATCGGCGTCGATAGCAGGTCAAAGTGCTTCGCAAACGAAAAATCGTAGGTCAGGCCGGGATCGCGCGTCGCGGGATTGCCATCGAGGTCATTCACAAACTGAATGCCCGCAAACTCGGGCGCGATCGACTTGAGATCCTCCGTCGTTCCGAACGACGGAGTGCCGGGCTGGTTGGGCATCTCCAGCCGTTTGATCAAGCCATCCGAGAACGCCTTCGCCAGATCGATCACGTCACGCAACCGCTTCGACGTGAAGGGCAGTTGCACATCCAGCAAACCGCCGCTCGCGAGGCTATCAAAGTAGGTCAGCAACGCCTTCAGACTGCTGAGAATGTCGGACGCATTGACGTTGTCAAAATTGAAAAGATCCTCGAAGCCCGTGGTGATGAGGTCCGGAGCTGTGCTGTCAAAGAGGTGCTCATCAACGAGCGCAATCTGGGCTTTGTGATTGGCCGTCGGGAACGGCTGCCCGGCCAATGTCGCTTGTACTTGGATCGCCGCACCAAGCTTGCCGTCGGCAGCAATGGTCACCAGTTGCGAGAACGGCGTGTTGCTGATCTCAGTGAGCGTGAACTTGCCATCGTTGTTGGGATCATGGAAGTCCGCAGTCAGGCTGGCCTGCAGGATCGTCGGTGAGCCGGCATCAATGGAACCGAGCTTGGCCGTCGCTCCCAGGAAGCCAATATTCGCGGCGATCTGAGCGTTCGTGGTGCCCAGTTTGGCCTCGATCTTCGGATCTTTGTCGACTTTCACAAACGTGGCATCAGCCGGTGTATCGATCTTGGAAAGATCCACCCCCAGCCCGATGTTCGCATCAAAGCTGAAAGTGACATCCGAGGTCAGGTCCCCCTTGAAGCCCAACGGCGCACCACCGAGATCGAACGCCAGCGGCAGTTTGAGGGTGCGTTCGGCGTGCATCGGGAAGTCGATAGAGAACTCGTTGTTCTCAAAGCCGAGGCCAATGCCCGAGAGCGAAAGGTCCAGTTCACCGATCTTCTCCAGTTGCTTCTGGATGACGTTCTGAATGCCTTCGATTGTGGGGAACTCATCCGCCTGTAGCTTGTTGAGGTACTCCGTAATCGGCAGACGGAACCGTTGATCCAGCACATTGGCGACATCGACGAGATCACCGACGGAACCATTCAGGATGTTAATCTTCTGCGTCAGCGCACCGCTGTTGCCGAGGTTCCGACCAACTTCCACAAGCTTATCCAAGCCCGTCTTGATCGCGTTTTTCAGCTTCGTGTTGAGGGCCTTCAGCTCATCAATGCCGGTGATCGAAAAGCTGTCCGGCTTGGTCGCGTCGTTCCAAGTAATGGTCGCGTTGCTCTGCGTGAGCGGCACCGGCCCCAGACCAGACTGCAGCTTGCCCTGCACCACCATGTCCGGTGCACCCGGGGATTTGACAACCTTGTAGTCGAGGTCATCAAACGTCGGATCGACGAGTTCCGGCAAACGCATCTTGCCGTTCGTCTCGCCGAAGAAGTTCGTCGAGGGAGTATCAAGCTTGAACTCCAACTCAAAGCCCTTGCCGGTTTGCAGCGTGGCATCGTCGAGCTTCACTCCCACCAGGCCGAATGTTCCGGTGGATTCCAGATCGCCCGTGATCTTCATGTTCGTCAGCGACAGTTGCGGATCGAACTGCTTCGTGGTGTTGACGTAGAACCCGTTGGCATCGACACCGGCGATCACATGCAGCTCGGCATCCGCCTTAAGATTCACGATGTTGTCGATCGTGAACGCTTCCTTGAAGAGCGAGAAATCGAAGTTGCCATCGCCATCGAGCGACGTACGAACGCCGATGTCGAGTTCAAAAAAGTTGCCGGTCTTCGTCAGCTTCACGTTGCCCGGAGTCGCATCAATACGATCCAGAAAGTCGCGTAACTCTTCGGGCGTGGTGATGGACGTTCCAATGTCGTCGAACTCAAACCCACTCGAGCCGGAAGTGAGAATCCGCTCGAACAGCGAGACCTGTCGATCGTCGCTCAAGGCGGCATCGCTATCCGTCAGCTTCTGATTCGCGGGTTTGGCGCCTTCCAGCGCTGACACCAGTTGCTTCAGCCCCACAATCTCCTGCGTGGTGACGGCTTCGCGAATCGAATCAGTTGGGCCGAGCGCGCTTTCAAAACCCGCACCGAACTGCTTGATGTTGGTCAGAGCAGGATCAACCGGCGGCAAAACCGTGACGGGTGCCACCAAGTTCGCGTAGGTAATCTTGAACGTGCCTCGAGGCGTCGGAATGGTGATGCTGCCATTCGTCGTCGTGCCTTCGGTGACGGGTTTGCCATCGTCTTCACTAAGTTGAATCGTCAGTCGATGCGTACCTGCTCCGGTGAAGTTCAATGTGCCGCCGACGGGGCGGACGCGCGAATCCACGGTCAGATTGACGTTGGGGCCCGTGACATCGATCGATGTAGCCGACGTTGTGCTCTGCACCGTTTTGACGACGCCGTTCACCTTCACCTGCACGCGCTGCGTGCCGGCCACCTTCGAAAGTTCAATCTGATTGGCCGAGGAGTCGCCCTGAATCTTCAAAACATTGTCGGCACGAATCTGCGCGTCCGCGTCTTCCATTACGAACACACCGCGACCGAGAGTGCCCACGATCAGCTTGGCAGACTCGGAAGGATCATCCGGTTTGGCGTACTGGATGTCTGAAACGGTGACGTCCGGAATCAGCGAGTCGCCCACTGAATCGACGCCGGTGAAACGCGTCCACAACTGAGCGGGGTTGCCATCCAGATCTCGCGCGCCGGGCAATCCGACCGGATTGATGGCTCGATACAGCCCCAGTCGGCCGCCAACCAGCAACACTTCCTGTTCGACCTTGGACCCGTCCGGCTTCAGATAGGAAACGAACTCCACCGTCTGAATGCCGCGATTCAAACTGGGCACCGTCGAAGCCAGCGAGCCCGTAATATCGTGCCAGGTTTCGCCGGTGTCGGTCGTCACCCAGACGTGACCGTCATCCACCGCGTAGGCCACGCGGAAGTTGAGCGGATCAATCACGATGCTCTTGATGGGATGTTCTTCCGTCGCTCCGGGTGGCGTCGCGACGCGCGTCAGAAACTTGCCCGCAGCGTCACGCACGGCGATGCGATGGCCGCGCGCGACGTACAGTGCGTCCGGGTTCGCCGCGTTTCCATAAGCCAGCGCCGTCACCTTATTGCCGCTGGCGGAGATCCCTTCCGGCGGCAGGATCTCACGAATGGTTTCCCCGCGATCGAAAGACTCGTAGAGCCCGGACTCACCGAACACGAGCCGCTTCTTGTCCGCCCCGCCGTTGAGCGCCATCTGGAACTCGCCGGTTCCCGGAGCCTTGCGATCGGTGCGATTCAACCCGCTGAAGGGAGCGGGATCTGTCGGAGATGACAGCGCTGGCCGTTCGTCAGAGTCGAGTCGGTTGCCGTCGGCGTCGTACTTGAAGCGTCGGATATATCGAGTTCGAGAATCACCGCCCGTGCTGTAGCGATACGAGACTTTCTCGGTGCCTTCCATCTCCACCGCGGCGGCCTGAAAGAGACCATTACGATCGGTGACGGCTTCCCAGGTACCATCGTCGCGCTGATAGAGCGAACCGTTCTCGGCCGCACCGACGAGCACTTCATCGGACAGCGGGTCGTAGCCCACGTGGGCCGCGTCGGCGATCTGCAAATCACCGTTCAGCGACTGCCAGCGCGGGCGCAGAGCGGTGTTGCTGGCGCTGGGGTCACCCAGCGGATTCGTCAGGCGATAGATGCCACCGTTATCCACTTCAATCAGATCGGTGCCGATGAACGCAAAGTCGCGCGCGTCGCGGTGCGGAGCTGTCTGCGAAGCTCCGTTGAAGATGACTTGAGTCGTCGCGCCGCCGATCTGCTGTCGGAAGATACGACCCACGCGTCCGTTTGTCGGCGTCAGACCCACGGAATTGGGTTGAGCGTTTGGCCCCGGAGCGTCCAGCACCTGCGTGTCGCCACCGACGAAGAACACATTCGTCGATGTCGGATGCACAGCAAGCGGCGAATTGCGGATGCCGCGCGCTTCAGGATTCAGGTTGTACGCGGTTCCGAACTCGGTCGAGCCCACCGACTGACCAGGTTGCCACGCCGCCGTCAGCGGCTGCGTCAGATCGCGATTGAAGATGACCTTCTGGTCGTACCCGTTCGTCGACTTCGAGACGACACCCATCACAACGCGCGAGCCCGATCCAGCCAGAGTGATCGTTCCAACAGAATCAGGCGACGTCACCGGCTGCACCAGATTGAGGTTCGTCGTCCCGGTACGTGGTAGTTGCGACTGAGCGGTAATCTTCGTCCACGTTTGCCCGTTGTCGCGAGTCGCATACACACCAATGTTGCCTGCGACACCGGCGTCGTCCTGAAAGGGCACCACGGCGGCAAACAGAATGTCGCTGCCGGGCTGAGTCGGATCAGGCATAGCCAGCAGGCTGTGGACCGCTCCAGCGGGCAGACCATTCGGCTTCGTGCCGGTGACGTCTGAAATCAGTTCCAGTTGATCGTCTGGCCCCAGCCGATACAGGCCCTTGTCGCGCTGCGACACCGCGATGTAGAGGTATTCCTTCGTCTGACCACCTTCGCGAACGAGCGTCGGTGCCAGATCCAGCAACCGACGACCGGTGAGTTCGCTGCTTTCGACGCGTTTCCAAGTTCCGTCGAGACCGTTGTTCTTGCTCCTCAGCAGCCCCAGGCCAGATAGCAAAGGCGAAGCACCACTCACCGTGCGGTCGCCGGTTCCGGCGTAGACGACGCTCGGATTCAAACGAGAAATCGCCAGCGAGCTGATCGACAATGACAAGCTGTGATCCGTAACCGGCTCCCAGTCCGGATCAGGCGAGCCATCCGACGCGGTGCGGTTGATGTCCGAAGTACGCCAGACGCCACCGTGTCCCGTCCCGACGTAAACCGTCTTCTGATCAGGATGCACAGCAACCGTGGTAATCACACCCGCGACACTGCGATCCGCGCTGCCATCCGTCAGAATCGCCTGCCCATTCTTGACGTCCACCGGCCCGATCGGACCAAACAGGGGAGCCGCCAGGTTCACGCTGGCATCCAGCACCAGACGCTGTTCCAGACCTTCCAGAATCAGCGGCAGTGAGCGACGCTCAGTCTTTCGCGCCGGACGACGAACGCGACGACGCGGGCGGGTGAGATCCGCAAGTTTCGAGAACGAACTCAGAGGGATCGTAAAGGCTCGACGAATCTGCGTAGCGGACATGCTGTCTCCCATGACCCGAAAAGAGGGTGGCCCATCAGGTAATTCCAAACGGAGCCTGCAACCCCTCAAAATTCCTGAAACAGGCACCGAAGACACCGCCCCAGAACTCGCAGAATGTGCCACAACCCATTCTCCATCAACGAGTTGCCGCCAGAAGTAGTAAAGACGCCGCGAACGGGGGCTTCGGCCCGAATCCTGTCGCTGACGCCCCAGGCAGGCAGGCCCATTCATGAATTCAACCGGGCCGTGAAAGCTGCGAGGATCACTCCGCCTTGTTCAAATACGCAGGCAGGCCACACCGTTGCAGCGAGATGGCTGACGACTCAAACCAGCGCAGAAGGGCTCAGCATGCAGGTATGGAGAGTGACGATTCCGGTCGTCGTCACCAGTTGCGTGATGATGGGCTGCTCGATTCTGGCAGCGTGGTACGTGCACGCCTCGCAGCAGACCGCGTCGGCTCAGGTCGTGCATGCCATGCGGGCCGCAGCGGATGCTCAGCGGCTGGTGATCTCGTTCCGCGAAATGCGAACGCAACTGCGTGAATGGGCGAACTCCAGCGACGTCACGCACCTCGACCGCATCACCAGTCTGCACAAGGAAGTGCGAGCCAACATTGCGGCTTGCACGGAACCCGACAATTCCGCCTCTGAAGTGGAAGTCCTGAACGAGATTTCGGCCAAGCACGCTCTGTTCGCAGAGGAGTTTCAGAGGATTAAAGACGACCTGCCACGCCCCAAAGCGCTGGCGCTGGTGAAGGAGCATTTTGATCCGGGACTTGTCCCACTCAGCGAGCATTTTCAAGAACTTCAACAGCAAGATGCGTCCGATGTCGGCGAATACAACCAGAAGACCGCAGACCGCGTGGGCTTGGGACTGGTCCTGCTGGCCGTGTGCGGGTCGATCACCGGGCTGGTACTGGGATATCTCATCTCGTCTCGCTTGGGGCGTTCGCTCGTGAAACTCGCTATTCCCATGAAGGCAACCGCGGGGCAACTGGGAACTTCCATCGGCCCACTGGAGCTTGCGGCATCCGAGAACATCGGCGATCTGGAAACGCTGATGACGGATATGTCCGCGCAGGTCAGTACGGTTCTGGAGCGCCTTTCAAAGACACAGCAAGATGCGCTGCGGGCAGAACAGCTCGCCCTCGTCGGGCAACTCGCCGCCGGGGTCGCTCATGAGATCCGCAACCCGCTGATGGCTGTAAAACTGCTCGTGCAATCTGCTGTCGAGAAGGGACCGGAAGGTCGCATTGAAGGCCGGGCCTTGAATCTCATTCACGACGAGATCAGGCGTCAGGAACAAACCATTCAACTCTTCCTCGACTTTGCCCGTCCGCCCAAACTCGAGCCACGCGACGTTGATGTCCTCGAAGTTGCGGAGAATGCGAGTGCGCTGGTGAAGCATCGTGCAGAGAAACAGAAGATCGTTCTGGCACTGGAATGCCAAGTCGAAAGTGCTCACACAACAGGCGATCCAATTCAACTACGACAGGTGTTATTGAACCTGTTCTACAACGCCTTCGACGCCATTCGCCGCGACGGAGCTGTGCTGATCAAGATTCAGCACGGTCAGTTTTTCCCGGATGGTTCGCAGTCTGAGCAACTCGGATTGCAGATCTCCGTGGCTGACACAGGTCCCGGACTGCCGGAAGAATGGTCGGACCGCGCATTTCGGCCGTTCGTCAGCACCAAAGACACGGGCCTCGGCTTGGGACTGTCAATCTGCAAACGCATCGTGGAAAGTCACGGCGGCACGATCGCTGCGGCGAATCGAGTCCCTCCACCGGGAGCGATTTTCACCATCTGGCTTCCCATTCGAACGTCCGCTTGAGCCTTTAAATTCTCCTCAATCCAAGCCTTGTCCTCTCACTGCAGTTCTCGGTCATGCCCAAATTGCTCATCATCGACGACGAACCGGGCGTCCTGTTTTCGCTGGAATCCGCGTTGGCGTCGCCGTCGCTGACAGTCGTCAGCGCCGAGACCGCCAGCGACGGGCTCGAAGCCGCCCGGCGAGAGAACCCCGATGTGATCTTGTTGGATGTGCAGTTGCCGGACTGCAACGGCCTGGAAGTCTTCAATCAGTTGCATGCCGCCGATCCGCGTTTGCCGGTCATCATCATGACCGCGCACGGCACGACGGACACCGCCATCGAAGCCATGAAGCGCGGCTCGTTTGACTACCTGATCAAGCCCGTCGAACTCTCGGAACTGCGCGATGTGCTGGATCGAGCGGTTGAACTCAGTCGCCTCAGTCGTACACCCGCAGTCTTCAATGAGACTCCGCAGCCCGGCTTGCGCGGCGATCAGTTCATCGGCCGTTCACGCGCCATGCACGACGTCTACAAACAAATTGGCCGCGTCGCCGCTCAGGATGTCAACGTACTGATTCTCGGCGAAAGCGGGACCGGCAAAGAGCTTGTAGCGCGAGCACTGTTCCAGCACAGCCAACGCAAGGACAAGCTCTTCCTGGCAATCAACTGCGCCGCAATCCCGGAAACGCTTCTGGAAAGCGAGCTGTTTGGTCACGAGAAAGGCTCGTTCACGGGCGCTGATAAACGCCGCATCGGCAAGTTTGAGCAGGCGGACGGCGGCACACTCTTCATGGACGAAATCGGTGACATGAGCTTGCCGACTCAATCCAAAGTTCTGCGCATCCTGCAGGAACAGCGTTTCGAGCGCATCGGTGGTAACGAGGTCGTCGCGACGAATGTCCGACTGATCGCGGCGACGCATCAGGATCTGCCGCGCCTGGTTGAACAGGGACGTTTTCGCAACGACCTCTTCTACCGGCTGAACGTCTTCACGATTCAGCTTCCGCCGCTGCGTGAGCGACTCGAAGACTTGCCGATGCTGGTGGATTACTTTGTTTCCAAGTTCAACGGCGAGTTGCACAAACGGATCGCCCTGGTCGCTCCGGAAGCCATGTCGCGACTGCTGCAACACCCGTGGCCAGGAAACATTCGGGAACTGCAGAACGCGATCAAATACGCCATCGTCCAAGCCCCGGGCGAAGTTCTGACGAGCGACTGTCTGCCTCTGAGCATTCAAGGTGGCGAGCACCCGCTCATTCCACCTCCCCGCGCCGCTGCGACTTCCGAGCAGGCTTTAGATCTGATTGAGCTGACCCGTTACCTGATCTCAACTCAGCAGCCAGACATCTATGAAACCATCATCAACGCCGTCGATCGAATCGTGCTGCGTGAAGCGTTGCTGCAAACCAACGGCAACCAGGTCGCCGCTTCCGAGTTGCTGGGCATCGCCCGCAACACCCTGCGAACGAAGCTGAAGACGCTGAATCTGAACGTCGACAAGCCGGCTTCGGACGACAACGCCGGTTCATAACTGTCTTCGTTTCGCACGCGCTCGCGCTGGCCGCTGCGCAAAGAATGCTCACCAAAATTCCTCATGAAACGCGGTCGGTCTCTCGCGAACCGCGAAACTGAGACCTGATGTTTTCCACATGTCGGAAAAGTGCTCCTGAAACGGGCAAAAAGGCCCCGACTGCCACGTCGCAGCAAGTTCTGAGCTGTTGGTATCCGAGTTGCTTGTCTAGATCCGAGTTTCTTGATCGCAACTCAGCGTCGCCTTCGCTCAGGCACTTCATCATGTCCTCTCCATCCAGCACAGCATCGTCGACAGCGCTCGATCAGATCGTGCCTCGCACACCACCGGGAGCGGGAGCCAATGCACCAAACTCAGGACGAGAGGAAAACGGGCGCATACTTCGCGTCGAGCGTCTGATGGTGATTGCCGTCATCGCCGGTGCGATTCTGACGGCCATCGTCTGTACTTACCTGCTGACGTAATCTCAGATAACTGCTCTGCGAAGCTCACAGTCCGTCAGTGTACCTGGAACAGCACGAACTTCAGGTAGCGGAATTCAGGCAACGCCAGCGGCGTCGGGTGATCGGCAGGCTGACCGTGAATGCCGAGCACCGTCGCGCGCCTTCTGGCCTGCGAGATTCCCTCTTCGCTGATTCTTAAGAACTCCGTCTGATCGATGTGACTCGAACAGGACGACAAAGCCAGCAGTCCACCCCGCGCGGTCACCGCCGCAGACTCGGACGCCAGCTTCTGATAGGCCGGAACAGCCTTGCTCAAGGCCGCCTTGGACGGCGCAAATGACGGCGGATCACTGATCACCAGATCCCACGTTTCGCGGTTCTGACGAGCTGCCGCTAGAAACTCGAAGGCATCCGCAGTCACTCCCGCATGTGCCGAGTCAGCAAGGCCGTTGAGCAACCAGTGGCTGTTTGCCGCCAACACGGCCGGCTCTGCCAAGTCGACCGTCGTCACATGACGAGCCCCACCGCAGCCCGCCGCGATTGAAAACCCGCCGGTGTAGCCAAACAGGTTCAGCACGCGCAAGCCATTCGCCATCTGACGAACTCGCAAACGGTTGTCCCGCTGATCTAGAAAGAAGCCAGTCTTCTGGCCGTGCAAAATGTCGACCGTAAACCGCGTTCCGTTTTCCAGAAACTCGATCGGCTTCTCGGGTGCCGTACCCTTAAGCATGCGGGCGTCAGCACCACGTTCGCGCGGACGTTCACAAATCGTTTCCAACCGCAGCTCTTCACTGAGCCAATCCGCGATGCCTGCAGCGTTCCAGAAACCGGCTGCACCGGGACCATCCAGCTTTACAACGGCCGCACTGTCATAGACATCAGCGACTAGACCGGGCAGGCCATCGCCCTCGCCGTTAAACAATCGATTGCCAGTCGTTAAGCCCACCGCAGCGGGAGCGTTTTCGAAGAGCCGTTTTCGCAGCGCGAGGGCCTGACGCAACCGTAATCTGGCCCAGCTTTCGTTCAGCGGTTGTTCGTCATCGACATTGCAGGCGCGGAATGCGAGAGGGCTGTCGCATTCGTAAAAGCCACGAGCGACGGGGCGGCCGCGTTTGTTGTCGAGCAGAACGGCTCTGGTTCCCGGTGGAGCTTGGGGAACCTCACGCAGTGCATCCGCGTAGACCCAGGGATCGCCACGTTTCAGCGAGCGCACCAGATCACGCCCGAGCCGAAGCGTCACTTCGTCCGCGCGCGATGAATTGAGCAATGAAGACTTCAGCTTGAAATTCCCGTCTGCCACGACACCAACTTAGTAAGAACCATCAACTACTTCGTCGCCAATCCGTGGGGCCTCACTTCGAAGCCCGTTTTGCCCGTCAGCGCATCACCGAGTTCCGCTCTCGCCACATCGGCGAGTTTTGACAGCCGCGCCACAACATCGGGATTCCTCTCTGCAACGTTGCGAAGTTCGCCGATGTCAGTCTCCAGATTGAAGAGTGCCAGATCGGTCTTGGCGTCGACGTACGGCCCCGGTACGCCCCCTGCTCCGCCGGACTTCAGTGCGCGGTACGAATGCGGGAAGTGCAGTTTCCACGACCCACTCCTTACCGCGTGCAGTTCCTTGCCCCAATAAAAATAGAACGATTCATGCGGGGTCTTCGCATCGGTCTCGCCCAACAGCAGCGGTCGAATGCTGAGTCCATCCAGCTTGTTGGGCGGCAGTTCTGCGCCGGCGAACTCGGCCAATGTCGGCAGCACATCAATTGTTGACGCCAGTTGCTTGCATTCTTTGCCAGCGGGAATCTTCCCCGGCCAGCGAGCGACACACGGCACCCGTTGGCCGCCGTCCCAAGCTGTGCCCTTGCCATGACGCAGCGGTCCCGCCGATCCCGCATGGTCGCCATACGAGAGCCAGGGGCCATTGTCAGACGTAAAGATCACCAACGTGTTGCTGTCCAAATCATGTTTCTTGAGCGTGTCCAGAATCTGGCCGACGGACCAATCAATTTCCGAGATCACATCTCCGAAGAGACCTCGCTTCGACTTGCCTTTGAACTTGTCGCTGACGAACAACGGCACGTGCGGCATCGAATGTGGCACGTACAGGAAGAACGGTTTGTTGCGATTGCGTTCAATGAAGCTGACCGCGTGCTCGGTGTATTGAGTCGTCAGTTGCGTCTGGTCCTGCCCGGTCATCTTCGGATTGACGATCTTGTTTCCGGAGATCAGCGGTAAGTCGGGAAAGCTCTTGCCCGACGTCGGATGAAACGGCCACATGTCGTTGGAATAAGGCAGCCCGAAGTATTCATCGAAGCCATGCTGCAGCGGCAAGAACTGCTGCTTATCGCCCAAGTGCCATTTGCCAAACACGGCTGTCGCATAACCTCGCGGCTTGAGCACTTCCGCAATCGTCCACTCGTTGTCGTTGATCCCCTGCTTCGAACCCGGCCCCAAAGCCCCCATGATGCTGACGCGATTCGAATAGCAGCCCGTCAGCAAAGCGGCGCGTGATGCTGAGCACACCGCCTGGGAGACATAGAAGTCCGTGAACCTCATCCCCTCGCGTGCCATGCGATCGAGATGCGGCGTCTCAATATCCTTAGCCCCGAACGGACCAATGTCCGCGTAACCGAGATCATCCGCGAAAATGACCACGAAGTTCGGAGGCCGCTGAGCATCGGCCGCGCGCGCACCTGCTGCAGCCATCATCAACATGACGGCTGCCAGTATGCCGATCAGACTTCTTGCTGAGATCATGAGTGTGCCTCGACCTGCTAGACGACGTCTCCGCCAACAAAAACAGCCACACCCGATCGAGTGTGGCTGTCAGTTATGGATCGTGAGACTGCAGAAATACAGTCAACGAACTAGGAGACCATCCAAGTGTCGCCGCGGTTCAGCAGCTCGTTCAGGTCGCCAGGACCTTTTGCGGCCACCGCCGCTTTAATCTGATCGTCGCACACTTCGTCGTACGTTGTCTTCTCGACAGCGCGGAAAATACCCATTGGCTCGGGAAACTCCGGATGTCGCATGCGAGCCAGAGTAAACGCCAGGCTGGGTTCGGTGAGCTTCTCGTCGTGGAACAGCAGGTCGTCTTCTTTGATCGTTCCATCGAGATTGACAACTTCCGGACGACTCGCCTCGTTGATGCGAATGCCCTTCTTGCCATCGGCGAAGATCAACGGTTTGCCGTGCTCAAGATAGATCACGTTGTTGCTCTTCGTTGCCTTATCGGTTGCGAACTCGAAGGCACCGGTGTTGAACACGTTGCAGTCTTGGTAGATCTCAACGAACGCCGTGCCCTTGTGATGAGCAGCTCGCTCCAGCACGTAGGTCAGGTGTTTGATATCAACGTCGACAGAACGAGCTACGAAGGTCGCTTCGCAACCGAGCACGACTGACAGCGGATTGGCCGGATGATCGACCGAACCCATCGGGGTGCTCTTCGTCTTCTTGCCCAGCGGACTGGTCGGTGAATACTGCCCCTTCGTCAGACCGTAGATCTGATTGTTGAACAGGATCACCTTCAGATCGACGTTACGACGAATGACGTGCAGCAGGTGGTTACCGCCGATGGACAGCGCGTCGCCGTCGCCAGTGATGACCCACACCTGCATGTCACGGCGAGCCATCTTGATTGCGGTGGCAATCGCGGGAGCTCGGCCGTGGATGCTGTGGAAACCATACGTGTTGACGTAGTACGGGAAGCGGCTGGAGCAGCCGATACCGGACACGAACACAAACTTCTCACGCGGAATACCCAGCGTGGGCAGAACCTTCTTCATCTGCGCCAGGATCGAGTAGTCACCGCAGCGCGGGCACCACCGGACATCCTGATCGCTCGTGAAATCTTTCGGAGTCAGAACGGGAAGATCAGTACTCATGGCGATTTTGGCCTATTCGAAAACTTGTTTGGAGTGCGAGAGGAGCCTGACCGAAGCGGTCAGGCTGCATGAATCTTTGGCTCTATCTCAACTCATTATGAAACGGTTTTGACCGAGTTGCAGATCAGCCCCCTGCCTCGCCGAGGTCTTCCGACCGGCCTGCGCCGGTTGAGAGATGCGTCGGCAGCTCACTCAGAGGCTGAGTGAGGATAGTGTCAAGCGCAGCAGCAACTTCAGAAACCAGGAACGGCTTGCCCTTGATCTTGTTGAGACCGCGAGCGTCAACCAGGAACTTGTACCGGATCAACGTCAGCAGTTGGCCCATATTGAGTTCTGGAATCAGCACCTTCTCGTAGCGCTTCAGCATCTCGCCGAGATTCTTGGGGAACGGGTTGAGATACCGCAGATGCGCGTGAGCCACAGACTTGCCGGCTTCCTGGGCGTCGCGAGTCGCCGAACGCACAGCTCCGTAAGTTCCGCCCCAGCTCAAGACCAGCAGATCGCCCGAATCCGGGCCAATCACGGTCTGTTCGGGAATGTAGTTCGCAATGTTTGCGACCTTCTTCGCACGAGTCCGGACCATGTGCTCATGGTTTGGCGGCGAGTAGTTGATGTGACCAGTGCCATCCGACTTCTCGAGACCACCGATGCGGTGCTCGAGGCCTGGCGTACCGATCCTCGCCCACGGACGAGCACGCTTCTCTGGATCGCGGAGGTACGGCAGATAGCCCTTCTCGGAGTTGACTGCCGTCGGGTGCTTCACCTCGATCTTGTGCAGTTCGCTCAGATCCGGAATACGCCAAGGCTCGGCACCATTGGCAATGTAGCCATCGGTGAGGAAGAGCACCGGAGTCATGAACTCAACCGCAATCCGCATGGCTTCTTGAACCATGTAGAAGCAGTCGCCGGGGCTCGCGGCAGCGATCACGGGCATCGGGCTTTCGCCGTTACGACCGAACATCGCCAACAGCAGATCCGCTTGCTCCGTCTTCGTCGGCAGACCAGTACTTGGGCCACCGCGTTGCACGTCGATGATCACCAATGGCAACTCGGTCATCACACCGAGACCCATCGCTTCACCCTTCAGGCAGATGCCCGGGCCGGAGCTGGCGGTAACAGCCAGCTCACCGGCATAAGCAGCACCCACCGCAGCAGCGCACGCCGCGATTTCGTCTTCCGCCTGGAAGGTACGAATGCCGAAGTTCTTGTGAGTGGAAAGCTCGTGCAAAATGTCACTGGCAGGAGTGATGGGGTAGCCAGCGAAGTACAGGCTTCGGCCAGCCAGCTTGGCCGCAGCAACCAAACCGATGGCGGTGGCTTCGTTGCCGGTCATCTTGCGATACTTGCCAGCAGGCAGCTTGGCCGGATCAACCTGGTAGTGAACCGTGAAGCTTTCGGTCGAGAAGCCGTAGTTGTAGCCAGCGCGCAGCGCTCGCAGGTTGGCTTCCAGAATCTCAGGCTTCTTGGCGAACTGGTGCTTGAGGTAATCCTCAGTCACCTTCATGTCGCGTTCGTAGAGCCAGTACACCAGACCGAGCGAGAAGAAGTTCTTGCAACGATCGGCTTCCTTGGTCGACAGACCGAGACCGGCGACAGCATCGCGCGTCAGGCGCGTCATCGGAACCTTGTGCACTCGGAATGCCGAGATCACGTCGGTCTCGAGCGGGTTCTGAGTGTAGTTGGCCTTGGCGACGTCTTGCTTGCCGAAGTTGTCTTCGTTGACGATCAGGGTGCCGCCGCGCTTCAGGTCGCCGACGTTGGCTCGCAGAGCAGCGGGATTCATCGCCACCAGCGTGTCAACTTCGTCGCCGGGGGTGAAGATGTCGTGATTGGAGAAGCACAACTGAAAGCCGGACACACCCGCGAGCGTTCCGACGGGGGCGCGAATTTCGGCTGGGAAGTCTGGGAAAGTACAAACGTCATTACCGAACGCCGCGGACGAATTCGTCATCTGGGTGCCGACGAGCTGCATACCGTCGCCTGAGTCACCACAGAAACGCACCACAACGGTTTCGACGGATTCTCGCCGCTTGCCCGCTGGAGCGTTGTCGATCACTGCTGACATAAAACTGGGCTCCTGACGCCTGGGTGGCGTCTTCGAAAATTGAACGACCTCGAACTTATATGTGGTCGCAGATCCGTCAGTTCGAGCACAAACCGGGGAACTGCGGCTTAACCGCTATCAGGACTGGCAGTTCTAAGAGCCTGTCTGACGTGCGACCATCTCTCTGGGCCGTCCTTTCCCAGAGAACGATCGAGAGACGGATGCCGGTGGAACAGACTGGTGGGACAGCCGGGCGGAACGTGGAATAGTTTATCGAAACCTCGCAGTCAGTCGGCAACTACCCACAACACTACTTACGTTGCAGAGAGCCGCCAGACGGGCCGCGAAGAGCCGATTCTGGTGATACAGACCGACCTTTGGTATTGGAACCGCCTTTCACCCGTCAAGTGATGATGAGACGCCACCGGGTACATTTCTCGTCATCCTCAAACTCGATTCCCGCCGACGGGGACATCAAGAGACCGAACTTCTCCAAATCGGCCTGCTGAACGCTCATCTTGCTCCCTTTTTCCGCTTGTGGGATAAACGTCAGCCAGCGTGCGAAAATCAGGACGATTTCAGCACTTGAGCAGATTGGTCTGCATTCGTTGGGAGCGCGGAAAGGATTCCGAGAAGTGGTCGAACCGGCATCGAAACAACTGCAGCAGATCCTGCTTGGCCAGCACCTTTGCTCGGCGCGAGACCTGCGACGTTGCCGCGGCCGGGTGAAACGACTTTCCGGTGATCTCCCCGCGTTCGATTCGATTTGGCTCGACGCCCTCGTGCAAGCACAAAAGCTGACGGCGTTCCAAAGTCAGGCGATTGAAACCGCCCAGCTTGATCAGTTGCGGATCGGCCCGAGCGTAGTTCTTGATCGCATCGGCGGTTGTGTGTCGGAAACATTCCTGGCCCGCGATGTCAGTTCGTCTCTACTAATCGTCGTTAAGCGAGCCGTCGTCCCGGTCGAACTCAAGCAAGACACTCTGACACGACTGAATGAGCTGGTCGAGAAATCACGCGGCATTCTGCATTCCGGAGTGGTCGTCCCGCACGCCTGCAGCGAAATCGGCCCCAGCAAAACCGGACGGCCGAAGGCACGTGCTCATGATGGCCAGAACTGGCCCGGCGCACGCGTTGATCTGGCGCTCGCCAGTCGCCTGATTGAAGGTCTGACGCTCGGCGAGTTGCTGCTGCGACGCGGTCGCTTCCCGGCACGCGAGGTCCTGGAAATCGCGCGACAACTCCTTGATGCGCTCGCCATGCTGCATGAACACGGCATCGTGCATGGCCAGATCGCCATGAACAATATTCGCCTGCAGGCCTCCGGCCAGACCGTGCTGCTGGATGCGGGCATCGCTCCGGCCTTGGAGCCTGCTCTGCACATCAATGCGTTCATGCGACCTGACCGCTACGACGGTGTCGCTCCAGAACTCATCGGCACGGGCCGTGCGCCTTCAGCTCAAACCGATCTGTACGCACTCGGCACGTTGCTTTGGCACTTGCTGGCTGGACGTCCGCCGCATCCCACCGGCGATCCACTGGCTAAGCTGGCAGCGCATCAGACTCAGCGCATTGATGACGTCCGCGAACTGGCACCGGAAACTCCCGAACTGCTCGCACGGTTGATTCATCGGCTGACGGAACCAAATCCAAGACTGCGGCCGAAGACTGCTCGCGAGCTGCTGGTGGTAACTCAACCGCCTGACGGTAAGGACTCTCCTAAGTCGGCCGCCAAAGAAACGATCTGCATCGGCATTCCGCGCCGCGCCGGACGATCGGCGCTGGCAGCTTTCGCAGCCACGTTCCAGCAGCCACCCTCACGCCGATTGCCGCGACCAACCAGTCGCTTTCCGCAGTTCATGGCTGCAGCCACGGCGGCAGTTGTGCTCGCAGCCGTAACGGTCATCAGTCTGCATGGACAAAGCCGAAACTGGATTCTCGCCGAATTGCCGCGCCTGAAGTTCCCACTGCCGACAAGCGTGTCGGAAGCGGTCAACAACCCTGAGACCACGCCAGAGCCTGACGTTCCGACTGTGACTCAGAAGGAACCAGAACCTCTACCGAAGCCAGACGCGCACGGTGTCATTGAGCTGGACAACGTTGGACCATACCGGGCCGACAAGCTCATCTGGCAAGGTCGATGCCTGACATTGAAGGGCACCGCCAGCGAGCCGTCTCGCATCATCGTGGACTCCACTCCTCTGCTGCTGCGGGCCGACGAAGTAGTGCTTGACCACATCCAGATTGAGCGTGTTTCAACGGCCGACGAAGGCAATTCACTCACCGATGCGAGCGGCTCTAACGAACTGTCACAACTTTTGTATGTGGCGTCTCAGGCACTGACGATCCAGGGTTGCTCATTCGTTTCCTCAATCAGTCCGGAGTCAGCTCAAACTCCTTCCGCGCAGCAAGACGCGTTGTACTGGGTACCGCGAGTCATCACAGATCTGCTGCCCAGGCGGCTCCACATTCGCGACTCGCAGATTGTCGGCGACTTCGGCACGGTGTCCTTGCTGTACGGTCGCAGCCATCAGGTGGTGATCGACAATGTGCTCAAGATCGGTGGTGGACCGCTGGTCCTGCTCAAGGCGCATTCCGACCTGCGAACGCAACAGAACTCACTGCAGGAAGTATCGCTGACTCACACCACCCTGCGTGAAAGCGGCGGACTGCTGACGCTGCCGTTGGAATCTGGTCGGCTGCCCACGGCCGTGCATATCCAGCTTGAGAACACCGCGTTAGATCTGCGACCTCGCCACAACGGCCGCGGCAACGAACCGCTGGTCACGTTGCTCAGCAACTCAGCACCGCTCAAGAACTGGGACGATCGCGTGAAGCTGACTTGTGTTGATTCCGTTACGCAACAGGGACTGACTCCGTTCGTAGTCTCCACACCTGATGGCTCACGCATGCAGCCGCTATCGATCAACAGCAAACGCCTGCAAGGCCTGACATCCGTCGAATTCCTGTTTCGCGGCAACGACATCAACTCGCGGCAGGACTCTGTGATCAGCGAGTTCATGGCGCCGCGACGCAGTCCTCAAATGCCCGGAATCAAAGTCAAAGTCGATTGAGCGACAAACGCAGATAGAGGAAGCAGGTCATGTCCCACCACCCCAATACAACAAGCCGCAGCCAGTCATGGCCGCTCTGCCTGTGCGCTGTGGCTGCTACGGTGGGCCTGTTCCTTGGCAACGCCCTCACCACTGAAGCACAGACCGGAGCGCGTGCCAAGCCTGCTGCGATTGAATCTGACGGCTCCGAATCCGTCGTGCTGCTGCGCAACGGCCGCATTCTGAAGGGGCGTATCAAGTCGGTTTCAACCGGGTATCTGGTGACGTCTAAATCGGGATATCTGGCCATCAACCACGATGAAGTTCGCTTTGAAGGCAAGGACGTCGGTGAGATTTATCTCCAGTTGCGGCAGGAACTCAAAGACCCCAGCATCAAAGAGCAACTGGGACTCGCAGAATGGTGCGTCAATCAGCAGCTCTATTCCTACGCAGACCGCGAACTGCAGGCAGTGCTGAAGCGCGACCCGTTCAACGATGTCGCCAAGCGTCTGCTGCGGCGCATCGAAACCGACAGTCAAGAGAAAGAAGACGTCAGCAGCCAATCTAAGCTGCTGACTGCATTCAAAGAAAAGACTCAGCCGGATGATGCGGCGCGAAGCCTCGGTGGTTTGTCCAATACCGTGGCTCAGCAGTTCGTGGGATCGATTCAACCGCTGCTGACCAACAAGTGCGGGAACGCACGCTGCCACGGCGGGGAAAGCGAGCACGCCTTCAAACTGGCCCGCGGCGCGTCAGGAGGCGGCAATCATCGCATCTATGCGGAACGCAATCTGGCCACCGTGCTGAAGCAGGTGAACCTCACGAGGCCAGCCGAAAGCCCGTTGTTGCTGGTAACTCGCGGCTCTCACGCAGGCCGCCCGATCTTCGCCGGTCAGGGAGCAGCAGCGCAACAAAAGCTGCTCAGCACGTGGATCGAATCCGTCGCCGCCGAACTACGCGGCCCGGTATCGTTGTCCGAGACGAAGCTCAGCACGGCGTTGGACTACGAGTCCGTTCGCGGCGGAAAGACAGGGCGTCTAACAGAGCCGCAGCCAACCACAGCCAGGGCAACAACACAGCCCGTCTCACTTGAGCAATCGGCTGAGGCTGCAATTGCCGTGCAAGATTCGCAATCAACTCAGCCTGACCCAATCAAACGCAGTTCAGACGCTTTCGACCCGGATGAGTTCAACAGTAAGTACGCCGATGGCGCCTTGCCCCGAATTGGGCCTCGATAACCATTCATCGGCCAGCCCCATCAGCTCGCAATTCGAGTGCTTTAGTGGTTGAACAGGAACTCGCGCGAGTTCAGCAGCGACCACAGCACATCTTCCAACGCCTTGCGTTTGTCTTCTTCCTTCGCGAGGTAGGCTTCAACTGCCGTCTGCTCAGCAGCAGTCGGGCGGCGAGAGAAGACAGCGAGGTAGAGTTCTTCAATCATCTCAGCAGTTGGTTTCTTTGCGGCGATGAGTTTGGCAACCCGCCCCTCCCCGGCACCAACCTTGTTCTCGATCTCGTCAGAGTTCGATAGCAGCAGCACTTGAGCGAGTGTCGCTCCTGACGAACGTTCGCATTCGCAACCGGTGACTCGCTTCGGACGATCAAAAGCGTCGAGAAAGTAAGAGCCGAAGTTCTCGTGAGGCAGGTCAACCGCTCTGGCAGTCTTGCCAATTCCGCTGAACTGCGAGCGCGTTCCACAAGCCTGATCCACCGCGTCCAGCAGCACCTCCGCAATCAAACGACGGCCGTAGAACCTCGCAAAGTTCTGGCGATCAGTCTGGTTGTGCTCAGTCGGCTCAGAGGCCAACTGGTAGGTCCTGCTGCTGACTATCTGCCGGATCGTGTGCTTCATATCAAAGCGATGCGCGATGAAGTCCTGAGCCAGGAAGTCCAGCAGTTCGGGATTCGAAGGCGGATTCGTTTCACGCAGGTCATCGACTTCGTGCACTAGTCCACGACCAAGGAAGTGACCCCACAGACGGTTCACGAGTGTCTTGGCGAAGAACGGGTTCTCGGGCTTCACCATCCAGTCAACGAGGCCATGGCGCGGATCCTCTTCGGGCGTGAACTTGGCGTACGGACCATCCAGGTACTTGGGCTCCGGAGCCTTGTCCGTCAGCGGACTCTTCTCGCCCGTCGTGACGCTGGCGGAAGCGAAGTATGGTGGGGGTTGACCAAATCCCTTGCGTCCCAGCCGAGTGAAGAATCCGGTCAGGCCGTAGTAGTCTTCCTGAGTCCAGCGTTCATAAGGGTGATGGTGACAGCGGGCACACTGCAGCCGTAGTCCGAGGAAGACCTGCGCAGTGTCTGCAGTCGTCTGATGGAGTTGGTCGTCGCGACTCTGCCAGTACCAGTTGATGGCCGGCGCATCCTTCCACTCACCAGCAGCAGCCACGATGCCACGCACCATTTCGTCATAGGGAACGTTGCGGGCAATCGCACTCTTCAGCCAATTGTGAAACGCGTAGGACGCATCATCAGATCCCGCGAGATTCGAGTTTCGGAGAATGGCTCCCCAGCGCAGCGCGAAGAAGGCTGAATAGTCGGGCGACTCCAGCAGCTGATTGATCAGTTCGTTTCGTTTCTGCGGCGACTGATTCGCCAGAAACGCTTTCGCTTCTTCGACGGTCGGGGCGCGGCCGCACAGATCGATCATCACACGACGCATGAACGTGGCATCGTCAGCGACTGGTGACGGGCGCAACCCGAGTTTCTTCCATTTCACCGCCGCGAGTTCGTCGATCTTGTTATTTGCCTCGAAGCCTTCCAGGTTCGTCAGCGGCGGCGCGTGAGGAACCAGAGCTCGGAAAATCGAGACCTGTCCCATGTAACGGGCCATGATGGTCGCTTCGCCCGTCTGCTCACCTGCGACAACGAGCCCGTCCTTATCAACGACCGCAACAACATCAAGGTTAGAACCGAAGTCAGTCTGCCGCGTGACGTCACGCTGCGAGCCGTCCGAGTATTCAGCCAGCACGGCAAGCTGTTGCTGCTCGGCCCGCTTCAAAGAACGCTCATTCGGCAGAACGCGAATACGACGAACTTGGGCGGCGTTCGGAGCAGCCGGCGCTGCACCTGCCTCAATCCACGCGGCGAACAGATGAAACGCCTCGTCATTGCGATCAAAACGCTTCCCGCCACCGTGCGGGACCGCTCCGGTCGCCTTCAGTAGCATCAGGCTGTTAGTCGCGGCGGAAGCGAAGACGCGACGGCCTCGAGCCTCTTGGACAATGGTCTGGTAGTCGAACTTCGTGTCAAAGCCGAACAGTGACAATTGAAAACCGTTCTGGCCGCGCTGCTTACCATGACAGCCGCCTGAATTGCAGCCATAGCGGCTCAGCAACGGCACAATTTCCGTCGCAAAGTCGACCGGTCGTTTCGTATTCACGCCCCTGACGGTGACCGCGATCTTGGCTTCCGCGCCGTTGTGAACGACGCGCACAGTCCCCTGCCCGTCTGCCTTGGGGGTCACATAACCACGTTCGTCTACAGAAAGAATCTCAGGCCGCAGCGATTCGTACTTCACCTCACGCGTTGCATCGCGACCGCCCACCGATACCAGGATCTGACGGCGCGCATACGCGTCGGACAGTTCGATCGTGGTCGGCACGACTTCAATCGCGTCAGCAGCGTGACTGACAGCCATCGAACTCAGGCAGGCGAAAGTGAAACAAATGGCGTGCAGAGAAAATCTCATCAAAAGCCTTTCTCAAGCAACGACTGGAACCCCACACAGGGTTTGGGTCGTTGTTGCCGGGCATCTTGAAACGAGACCGCGACCGTAAGAGGAAGCAGCGAGTCACGCTGCGGAGACCTTCTCGCGATCGCGGTCCTGACGAACTTGGAAATTCTTAACAGAAAGTCACATCACGGGCGATTGCGATTGCGAATTCGATCGCTGATCTGCTGCAACTGCTTCCGTTCCGATGGCGTCAACGCGGCCTCGCCGTGCAAATGCAGCTTTTCGAGCAGCATGTCCAGCGTCTGCTCCATCTCTTTTTCTTCCTCTTCCTGACGTCGTCGACGCTCCTCGTCCCGCTGCTGCCGCCAGCGTTCCACCAGTCCGGGCTGATCCGCTTCCGTTGCTCCCGATCGTTCCAGCGAGGTGTACCCTTCCGAGAAGTCGTAACCCATGAAGGATTCCGATTCCTCTTCCTGAGTATGCATCCGGAATTCCTCGTGCATGTTCAACAACATGACGACCGTTCCGAGCCCCATCACCCACACGTTCTCAAAGACGAAGCCCAGCACGAAACCGATGGCTCCAATGAACGCTCCCACGCGGATGTAAGCCGTGCGAGCCGCCTGCGCTTCGAGCTTCGAGTGCAGCACAAGGTGCAGCATGCGGCCGCCATCCAGCGGATGCACGGGCAGCAGGTTCACCAGCAGCAACAGCCAGTTGGCCTTGAACGTCAGCACCAGCAAAGACGGAATCAAGGCCGCGACGGTCTGTCCCGCCAACGCCACTCGCGGCAACGTGAAGGGGTCCCACCAGCTCTCGCTGTAATCTGAATTCAGCACGGGCCAGATTGTCGCCAGGCACAAGGCTAGATTAACGAGCAGGCCACCAGCAGCTGTCAGCAGACGGGAGTAGGTCGTCGGGGCCGGCGAACACATCGCCAGACCGCCAAACGGCGTGATGTGAATTTCATCACCACTGCCGCCGCTGAATCGCGTCGCCAGAATGTGTCCGACTTCGTGAAACACCACGCTCAGGAACAGGATTCCCGTAAGGGTCAAAGCGAGCGGAATGTCTTGCAGGCGCAGGCACAGCGCGACGCCCACGAGGAAAAACCACACGTTGATCCGCACCTGGATGCCGAACCAGGTTCCACACGGCACGGAAAGAGCAAACGCAGTCCGGTCAGAATTCATCACGCGGTTCCGATCGCGCGGGGATCTTCGAATCGCTTATTGTGATTCGGAAGAAGCTGAACTTCGTTCCGCAACCAAAATCGACGACATCACGGTTCAAACATCAGCGCCGCAGCAGCAAAGCACTCGGCGATCTTGATTCTATGCCCGGCGTTTCGCAAGTCGCAAATTGAGCCCGCCAGATGTTGAATCTCAGCGGAAACGTGCACAGTCCTCGCGATCTCCGCAACAGGAATCTTACGCCGGGATCGATTGTAACGATTGTTTCTAATTTCATGGTGGCGCACGTCCGTCGTCCCAACCCTGTCTCACGGACGAGGAAGCTCGGCGCCACGGCTCCATTTAGTACGTCTGTTCGTCGAAGAATCGCAGCATCTGAGCGGCCAGAAGATTGTGCCCCTGCTGCGACAGATGCAGGCCGTCCGAAGTCGCCTGCTCGGCCGTAACGGCTCCCAGCAGAACTCGTTTAGGAATCAGCCTTACGCCGTAGCGGTTAGCCAGACGACGCTGAATGGCTCCGAAGCGATGCGACCACGGCGGCAGTGGGATCTCGAACATGGCAATCTTGCGAGGTTTCTGGGTGAGTTCCCTCAGAAGTGCGTCAAGTGACCGCTCAAAGTCGTCGGCAGAAGCGTCACCAAGAATGTCGTTGCCGCCGATTTCAACAATCACGTTCGACTGGTCGTCAATCTCCCGGCATTGCCGCATGGCGGATTTGGCATCCGCTCCTGCAACAGCAACGTTCTTGATTCTGCGTCCCGACCGCTTCGCCCAGACAGCAGGCCACGGAGTCGACGCGTCAAACTCCGCACTCATCGAATCGCCAATGACGCAGATAGGCTGGTCACCGAAATTCGCCAGATTTGGCGGCAGGTGATATCGGAGTTCGTTGATCACGCACACGGCGAATATCAGAAGGAAGGCGCAACGTGACATGAACACAACGCGTCGCCGCTCTGGTGCCACTTGGTGGCCGTCAATCAACAGCCATGCGGCCAGAGAACCCGCTAACAGAACGAGCGACACGAGACTCAACGGCGTGCCGGACAATCCCATCAGCAGCAGGCCAAAGACAATGCTGAGACGCCGCAAGTGACCAACTCGCGCGGAGCGCACACGCCACGAAAGCAGCCATCCCACAAAAACAAGAGCGGCCCCGGCAAAGAATGCCTGGCCGCTCACGATGTGATAGATGAACCAGTTCTTGAGCATGCGCGGTTCTCAGATGTCGAGCATCAAAGGTCGCCCGGCACCTGGCCGTTTTGCCCGGAACTGTTAGTGCCAGTGTCCCGAACGATGAAAGTCGTAGTGACCGGGGACAACATGGTAATGATCGCGATGTCGATAAACCTGAGTCGGGTGATAGTCGTAGTGACTGGTGTCGTGCCAGCCACGTGGTTGGTAGTAACCACCGCCACCACCACCAAAACTGAAGTTGAAGTGGGAATGCCCACGGTGCGAATGTGACGAATGCGAATGGTGGGAATGATGTGAATGACCGCTATGTCGATGCGAACGATGATCGGCGCTCGCGGTTGAACTCATACCCACAACGACAGCGCAAGCGAGTGCGATAGCTCCCAAGGTACTTTTCATGACTCTCTCCATCAGATGCTCATTGCGAGCCTGTTCAGACCGGCTCACCTTGTCCCTGACCTGCACGGGGTTGAGGTCAGTGAGAGTTCTTTAAGCGAAGGCCGTGCCAAGCCCTTTTGCCGGCTCTTTTCGACGGTCTGAGTGCAGATGTAGCTCGAAAACCTGCATCACCGGGCTTTACGAACGCAGGAAATGAAAGCTTCTGATCCAATAGGCGATGTCGCCTTGAACTCTGCGACATCAATCTGAGGACAGTCTCACAGAGAAACCATCACTCAACGCTGCTGCGTCTCGGTTTTGATGGCGACAGCTACTGGATTTCGTCCAGCGGGAAGACCGGACGGCGAACTTTGCGGAACGCGAACTTTCGCAAGTCACTGGAACACGGCCCGGCGGTATCGACCGTCAATGTTTCAGCGGTGATCGGATCGTACGCGCGGCGATGCGCTACGGCAGCCTTCACACCAATCAAATGACACTCCTTCGGTTCGATGCCCTGGCTGCGCAGTTGCCCCAGATCAAACGGCGGAGTCTTATGAGTCGTCAGCACGACCTTGATGTCCGGCGGAATCGAGCCTTTGGATGGTTCCAGCAACCGCACAACGGCAGTTGGCCCCATATCGATGTGCGTGCCGCACATGGAGGCGAGATGGCTCTGCGGGTCTTCCAGATCGAACTGACCGTTCGACAGAGATAAGACTTCCACATCCGCATGAACTGGCTGGCAGAAATCAGCACTCAATTTCGCACCGATCGAAAGCGCCCCTTGGCCTCCAACATCAAGCTTCCGGCAAAACTCGACAGCTTCCGGGTCGTTGATGACGACCACCGAGCGGTCGATGTGGTGCTCTCGGGCAAAGCGGAGAATATCCGTCGTGTCGCCGGGTGCGCCGCCTCCAATGTTGTCGGCAGGTTCAACGATCACCAGCGGAGAGGCCTTAGCCGCCAAAAACTCTTGAATCAGACCGGACGATTGCTGAAGCCCGGGCGAGACCTTGTTGCCTTCGTGCCGATGCTCAATGGCATACTGCACGAGCGGCCGCAGCAGGTCGGCCGCCTGCTCGCGCGAGCCGAAAGTCGTCACCGAAAAGCTGACGCCGGTGTTGGGCGTATCAGCGAAGGAGAACCCTGCGAAAACATTGACGGCAACGACTTCAGGATGAGTCGCTTCGATCTCGCGAGCCATAGCTTCCAGACCGCACATCGGTTCGTCGGCAGTTGCCGTACCCGTCGGCGGCCAGATCAGCGGCGGCTGAACCCAAACCGATTGCGGGCGCTGTCCGGTTTCCATGATCCGCTGCAGCAGTCGAGCCCCGTCGCGAGCCGCCTCGCACGCATCTGTATGAGGATTGCAGCGATAAGCGACAAAGCCATCGCTCAGCTCAATGGTTGCTGGGGAGATGTTTCCGTGAAGGTCCAATACCCCACAGATAGGAACATCAGCCCCGCCCGGCAGCGCCCGAATTCGAGCGACAATCTCACCTTCAACATCGTCCAGAGACGAAGTCACCATCGCGCCATGCAAAACCAACGCGATGCCGTCGACAGCGTCTCCTTGTAGCAAAGGCGCCGCGACCAGCAGCCACTCGGACCAGAATCGCTCGAAGACTTCATCCTCGACGGTGCCACTGGGAGTTGCCCTGAGGTCGATTGCCGGAACGACCTCCCAGTCACACGCATCGGCAACATCCAAAACACCAGCCAGCGGCGACGCATCACCGCGCGCATTCAACAGTTCCGCGCCAGTTCGTACTTGAAACGCAGATAACGGTGTCGTTTCGCGAAGGAACGAGTGCGTCTCGTGAAACAACCCGGCAACGAGAACTCGATACGGCATGGTGATGACCCGCACAAGAGGATCAATTCGGAAGCATCACGAGTTCGAAGCACAGTTCCTCGAGCACGCGCCGAACTCATCATCGAGACTACTTCTTCGCCGTTTGCCAACGTTGCCATTCGAGACCGGGCCGTTCGACTCGAAATTCGACCAGTCGCGTGTGTTCGACTTCAGTCACATAGACAGTGCGACCATCCGGCCCACCGAAGCACAGGTTGCTCGGCTGTTTGCCGAGGACATCAACCTCATGCAGTATTTCTCCCTTCGGCGACATGATGGCAACGGTCCCCTTACCGTACCGCGTGATATACAGATTACCGTCAACGTCGCAGCGCATGCCGTCGAAGCCGTGATCAGGAAACAGCTTGATCAGTTGCTTGTTCGTCAGACTGCCGTCAGCGGCAACGTCAAAACTCCACACGTTACGCTGCACGCTCTCGTTGACGTACAGCTTTTTGCCGTCGGGGCTCAGCTCGACGCCGTTCGTCGTCCCCATCTTCTCGGCGACCTTCTTCACTTCGCCCTTCGTGCTGATCCGCCAGAGCTGGCCCGTGCTGTTGCCCCAGTTCGGATCGCTGGCATAGAGCGTTCCATCAGGGCCAATCGTCAGATCGTTCGGCTGGTTCATCGACGCTTCGTGAGCGAAGACGGACACGGCCTTCGTCTTCATATCAACCTTCAGAACATTGTGCTGTTCGTAGTCCGCGACATACATGAAGCCAGCGGCATCAAATCGAATACCGTTGCCAACACTCTTATCGGGAAGCGTGACGAACACCTCACCCTTGCCTGCGGGAGTCACCTTGCCGATCGTGCCCTGCTTGGCGAAGTTCACCGCATAGATGTTTCCAGCGGCGTCGGTACCTGGGCCTTCGATGCCCGGCGTGAACTCCTTGGGCTGTGTCAGCGGCTTCGCGACAAACAGCTTGTCTTCCGCAATTCCGGCTGCGGATTGCACCATCACACCCACAGCGGCCAATACGCAACTCAGTTTCTGAAGGCGTCTCATCGAGGCGTGCCCTTTGTCGAGAGAATGTTGCTAGCTCAAGTGCGCACCATTCACTGCAACGAACCCGCTTCGCGTTCGCAACCAAGTGCCAGCCTCGCGGAGCGTCTCGACGGAGGCAGCGGCTACCCAGGCAGCGCTATGCACCGTTGTAGAGTCGCAAGCTACCACCGGAATCCGCAGCACCCGAGGCGGCGATCTCAATATTCGCAGAGGGCTTCGACTGACGTTTCCGCATTCGCAGTGCCTGAGCCTGCGGAGACATCCAGGCGTAGTGCCCGTAGGTCACTGCATGAACGGTTTGATTCGCCCACAGATCGACGAGTTGAGACTGCTCCGCACGGAAGAGCATCCGGTCGTCACGACGCGAGAAGCTGTCTCGAAGCATGTGACACAGCAGGACCTGCAGCCCTGACGAGGCCGTATCCGAACTTGCCGCCAGCAGCACTGGCTCAACAGTCTTGCCGCTCACATAGGAATAGGCGCACGCGATCGGTCGAGTGCCTGCGTTGAGTAAGCAGATCTCAACGGCTCCAGCGTCCACAGCAGCGGAATGCACATCCCGCAGGAACGACAGCTCGATGTTGGCTCGGCTGGTGCACGTTTCCGTCTGATGATGCAGAGCTTCCAACGTCGAGAAGTAATCCCAGCGCCGGTCGGTTTGACCAACTTCTCCGCCACTCGGGCGCCACCGCAGAAAAGAAATCGGTCCGAGTTCGCGCACGTCCCGTTCGGCTTGAGCGAACTTCGTGCGCCACGTTTGCGAGCGTTGAGCGAGGTACTCATCCCACGTGCCAGTGAGCTGAATCAACGGATGCTCCAGAGAGCCTGTCTGGCTGAGCTGCAGACCACCGATCTTGAAGGCATTGCACATCCGACCGCCATCGAAACCCGAGGGGTCAATGTTCGACAATTCGACCACGTTCCAGTCCCGAGGGGACTTCGTGATGTGGTCCAAAGCCGTTTGCAAAGTCGTCGTCGGATGCGGGCCAACGGGGCCGAGAAATGTCGCCCAGTTCTCGGCGGGCCAGGTGAGCACACTGGCGGCGCCGATCTTTGTACGCACATTCCTAATGACAAAAGGGACAATCCCTACCGGTTTGGTGGCCATCGTCACAACCAGAGTGCGCAGCTTCACGCCCTCGCTATAGAACCGCAGGTAACTGCGCACCCAATCGTAAGACTGATGAAACGATGCCTGCCGAGTCTGCTCCCACAATGACTTCCAAGTCACACGGAGTGTCGCGAGTTCCTCCAGCGTGCGAATTTCAGTCACTGTCTGCATGAATGGGCCTCTGTGGTGGGGGAAATGATGCCACAAACCCGTAACGCAACCGATATGCCAGCACCGATCACTCTGTTTCGAGAACTTGGCAAGTCGTGCTGAGATGGCTCCGACGCCGGTCAGGCATGGATCGAGAAACTCCCTGAAACGCAAGGGAATTGCTGCGTTTAATGGCGGTCGCAGGCTGCAACGAGCCCGATCGGCGAGTAACCGGAATCGAAACCTTTGTGCAGAAACCGCCCTGCCCTTGTTGTCGAAACGCAACGGCTCGCGTGGCGATCAACCATCACGCTGCGATTTGGCAACACGCCGCGCGGCATACAGAAACCACGCGCCCGTCACGATTACGATGGTGCCTTCAGAGGCAATCCACCACGTCGGCATGTGCTCGACGATATCGATCCCCAACAGCGCGAATCCCAGCAGCAGCGTCAGCCAGGCATTGAAGTGCAGCACCGGCAAAAAGCGCCTCACGTCGCTGGCCAGAAACCAAACCAGAGCACCGTGCATAGCCCACATCAAAGACGCCGATCGCGCGAGGTAACCAAACAGCGGAAGGTCCGGGTGGGCTCCGAGCCGCAGCGCATGATGAGTCGCCCGCATCCAGTCTGCAGGCATGATCGCTGCAAACACAGCCAGAACCTCGCAGGCACCTGCCAGTCGCAACGTTGCCACGAAGGCGCGTTCGAGTTTGTCTTTTCCGGTCGGGGCAGGATCGCACGTCATATGCTGGCACTTCAAATCGACAAATCGAGGCGTCAGGCTGGCCGTAAGCGGCGGGCTTTCAATTTTGAGAGTTGTAGCAGGTCCGATCGGCTATCTTCGATCCGTTCGGCGACACTTTCTTTCGGCACTAGCGACGATTATCACTCGCCCTTTCCTCCCGTTGAAAACGTGGCGAAATCGGCTCGGTTGCGAGCCATTCAGCTAGCCCGCGAACCTCGCGCGGGCCTGCCTGCGTCGTGTTGTCACAAACTTCAGCGGTTTTGTCCGATTCGGCCAGTCCGGTCGGCAGGTCTCAACCAATCCGATTTGAAATGCCCCAGAAGCAGCGCGTTCTTATTACTGACAAACTCTCCAAGGCCGGTTTGAAGGTCCTGGAAGCCTCGCCCGAACTGGAAATCGTCAATCTCAGCGGTGCCGAGCCAAAACTCACGCCCGAGCAAGTGCGGCAGGAGCTATTCAACGCCGACGCTATCATCATTCGCAGCGAAACCAAATTGACGGCGGCCATTCTGGACGGCCAGACACGCGTAAAGGTCATCGCCCGCGCGGGCGTCGGTGTCGATAACGTCGACCTCGAAGCGGCAACTCGGCAGGGCATCATCGTGATGAACACCCCCGCCGGTAACACGACCAGCACGGCGGAACTGGCCTTCGCCATGATGATCGCGCTGGCGCGCAACATTCCGCAGGCGTCGGCCGTCATGAAAGCTGGCGGTTGGGACCGCAGCAAGTTCACCGGAACGCAGTTGGCTGGCAAAACGCTCGCAGTCATCGGTCTGGGTCGCATCGGCTTGACTCTGGCCAAGCGAGCCCTCGCCTTCGAGATGCAGGTCGTCGGCTACGACCCCCTGCTCTCTGAAGATCGCGCCCGTGAGTTCGGTATCACCCTGTATCGCGACGTCGACCAGATCGTCGACAAGTGCGACTTCCTCAGCGTGCACACGCCCCTGACTCCCGAGACAACGGGCCTCATCAATGCCGAGCGACTGGCTCGAATGAAGAAGGGCGCGCGACTGATCAATTGTGCTCGCGGCGGCATTATCGATGAAGATGCTCTCGCCGATGCCATTGAATCAGGCCACATCGGTGGTGCGGCGTTGGACGTGTTCGTCGAAGAACCGCCAGCGAAAGATCATCGCCTGCGGAAGCTCGACAAGGTCATCACGACGCCTCACTTGGGCGCATCGACCGCTGAAGCTCAGGAAGCGGTCGCCGTCGAAGCTGCCGAGATCATCACGGCGTTCCTCGTGAACAACGAAGTCCGTCACGCGATCAACATGGTGCCCATCTCCGGCGCCGAGATGAAGGACGTCAAGTCGTTTCTGGACCTCGGATATCGTCTGGGACTGCTGCAAAAACAGATGCTGGCTCAACGTTTCAAGTGCGCCGGCATCAAGGAAGCACGCATCACCTATCGCGGCGAAGTTGCCAAGCGCAAGACGAAGCTGATCACGTCAGCATTCGTCGCCGGTCTGATCAGCGCGGGCGTCGAAGAACCCGCCAACATCATCAACGCCGACGTGGTCGCCCGCGAGCGCGGGATTCAGATCACGGAATCCACTTCGGACCAGGCAGGCGACTTCGCCTCGCTGATGAGCACGACGCTGGTGACCGACAATGGCCAATTCGACGTGTCAGGCACGATCTTCGGCAACGAGTTCCTGCGTCTCGTCCGACTCGATGGCTTCCAACTCGAAGCGTATCTCGACAGCCACCTGCTGATCTACCGCCATCAGGACAAGCCGGGCCTGATTGGTTTCATCGGCTCAGTGCTGGGCAAGCACGGCGTCAATATCTCGAACATGGCCCTCGGTCGTTCGCAAGTTGGCGGCGATGCCGTCGCAGTGCTGAATCTCGATTCCAGCCCATCCGACGCCGCACGAGCCGAAATCCAAGGCCATCCCAATGTCACCGGCGTCGACATCGTCCGACTCCCCGTAGCTGGTGAAGCCCTCCCGTGGCTGGATAGCCGCGGATAAACAGTCATCGGCCAGTTCCGGTTCGCGCCAACTTATCCCTGAATTCAGGGATAAGTTGGTCGCTGGCCCTTGATGACCACGCAACTCGGGAACGCCTGCCCTCAATTTCAGAAATCGCAGGTCGGCAAAAATGCTGCCGCGTTAACAGGCGTTGCAGGCCGTCAATCGCAAGTGTCGGAACTCGTCTATGCGTGATTTGGCGGTTCGGCCTATAGTCCGAGATGTCAGACGGGAAATAGGGATTGTTCCCGCATATCGACTGTATCTCGCGCCTTGAGGGTCAAACGTCATGAGGACAACTGCAACCTCAACTTTGTTGGTTTTATCGCTGGCTGCGACCGCATCGGCCGAGCCGCGTCCGGAACACGAATCGCAACGCACCCAAGCCACCCAGGCATATCAATCTGGTGATTACGCTAGGACGCTGGAGATCTCATCGAGCATCCTGACGGCGAATCCCACGGACGATGCGGCGATGCACTTGCGCGGCAGCGCCCGAGTAGAGATGGGCATTGCCAGCAAAAACAGCCAACTGATTCGCGATGGCATTACCGATTCGCGAACAGCTCTCGAAACGACCAAAACCGGCTCGTACAACTATTACATGCCGTACCTCTACGGCATGACGAATCTCGGCATTATCGAGAAGCATCCGCCGCACGCGAAAACCTCGGTGGATATTGCCAATCAGTTGTTGTCGCGCCAGGGTGTCGACGCGGAATCCCGCGCGAACATCCTCTATCAGCGAGCACTGGCCAAGAACGCTCTCGGCGAAGCCACTGCCGCGATGGAAGACTACAAGTTGGCTGTTATCGCCAATCCCAAGCACCTCGGTTCGCTGATGGCGCTGGCGGATGCCCTGTCGCTCGCGGGCCAGAACGATGCGGCTCTGGCAACGTTCAATCAGGCCGTTCAGCTTCTGCCGAACGAACCGCTGGTCCACAACAACCAGGGTATGCTGCTGCAGCAGATGGGCCGCACGAATGAAGCCATTCAGGCGTTCTCCACGGCTCTGCAGAAGAATCCGAACTTCTTCATCGCGCTGACCAACCGCGGCTTCTCCTACCTGGAAGGCGGCAACCCCGCTCAGGCTGAGAAAGACTTCAACGCGTCGCTGCAGATGAATCCCAATCAGCTCGGCGTGTACAGCCTGCGTGGCAGCACCAAGCTCGTACGCGGTCAGTGGAAAGAAGCCATTGCGGACTATGAAATCGTCCTGAAGTCTGATCCCACAAATTACGTCGCTTATTCGGACATCGGCTTCGCGAAGTATTTCGGTAAGGACTATGCCGGCGCGCTCGAATCCTTCAATAAGGTCGTTGAGCTGCAGCCGACCGCTTACTTCATGAACCCCTGGCGGATCATGACCCTGATTCGTCTGGGACGTGGTCAGGAAGCAGCGGTTATCGCGCAGGCGAGCCGTCAAAAGCCGGAAGCTCAACGAGACTGGATCGATCAAGTCGTCCTGTTCCATGTGGGCGACATGACCTCTGCTCAGTTACTGTCCCTGGCTGCCAAGGCCGACAAATCCGTCCAGAACGCTCAGGCTTGCGAAGCCCGCTTCTTCATCGGCGAGCAGTTCTCTGCCGCCGGTCGTCCGCAGGAAGCGGCTCAAAGCTATCAGCTCGCCCTGCAGATGCAGACGCGCGGTCTGTCGGCTTACCGTGGTTCCATGTACGCATTGAACAAGTTCCAGTAACCCATCATGAGACTGGGCATCTACGGCGGCGCTTTTGATCCGGTGCATCTCGGCCATCTGTTGTTGGCCGAGAGCTGCCGCGAACAATGCCGCCTGGATGAAGTCTGGTTCGTACCGACTCGTCGGCCCGCGCATCGCCCGGATTCTTTGACGCCCGGCAAAGAGCGCATGGAAATGCTGGAACTCGCGATCGCTGGAGTTCGCGAGTTCCGCGTCAGCCGCCTGGAGTTGGACCGCGATGTGGTTTCCCGAACTGTCGAAACCCTGCACGAGATCCGTCAGCAACGCCCGGCAGATGAACTTTTCCTGCTGATCGGTGCCGATTCACTCCGCGACTTCATGACGTGGAAAGAGCCTGAGGCGATTGCCGAACTCGCCACGATCACCGCCGTGAATCGCGATACGACCGCAGCTCAGCAGTATCTCTCCGCGTTGCCTGAATCCGTGCAACGCAAAGTGCAGTTCGTCTCGATGCCCCCGGTTGGTGTTTCCGCAACCGACATCCGCGAACGAGCCGCCTCAGGTCGCTCGCTCCGCTTCCAGCTTCCGCGCGCGGTTGAGGTCTACATCGAACAACACGGTCTCTACCGGCAGATATAACCCGCTTCGCGACTCTGCATGACTCAGGAAAGCTGCCCTCAAAAAGCGAAAGAGGCTTGCTGGAAACATCCAGCAAGCCTCTTCACTTTTGTGACTCAAACCCGCAGAGCGAACTAGTTCAGAATCTTGTCCGTGTCCTTGATCAGGCCCTCGGTCGTCTTCTTGTCGAGCTTGCCCTTGGCCAGAGCGGTGTTGGCCTTCACGGAGCTCTTGTTCCACATCATGACGGTGACTTCAGCGTCCTTGGCGATCTTGTACTCTGGGGGTCCGGCTGGTCCATCGAAGACGGTCAGCGGAATGTTCTTGATGTCATGCTTCGCTGCCAGTTCGGTCAGCTGCTTCTCTTGTGAATCCGGCTTGTCGGTCAGCAGGACCACGAAGGCAGCCATCTTCTTTTCGGAGTTCTTGCCGACGACGGTGTCGAGTTCCTTCACCAGCTTGATCACTTCATCGTTCACTTCGCGAGTGAAGATGGAGACCACTGGGCGGGCGCCGTACTTGCAGCGATAGCACAGCGAGGTGCCTTTCGCTGGGCCGGAGCAGTCTTTCACATTGAATGCTGCTGGGCTGGCGCCCAGTTCCAAACCGGACTTCACTTCTTCCGCGATGCCAACAGCGGCCATCGCTGCAGCGGCGAACGCAACGGTCAGTGCCACGAGCTTCTTCATGCGAGTCTCCTTGAGGGAATAAGAAATGGCTTGAGTCACAGCCAATTTTGTCACGAGCGAATCGTAGGCCCGTGCAGTACGAATCAAAGTCAGCCAGCGTGAGAATATTTTGCGACCTCTGCTGAAGTCGGCGTGAAAGTCTCGCGAACGGTGGCCCTGCTGAGCCACTTCCTTCCGTGATCTGCGCTGCGTGCTGGTCAGTGCCGATGCCTGACAACGGTCTGACCTCCCTGAATTCCATGAGCGCCAACGCGGTTTCAAGATGCGAACTGGCCCGGTAGACCTTTCCCGGAATCACGCTCCGGCGAGCTTGATTCGCTCAAAGGGAAGGACGTGCGGCGGCGTCTCTCGCCGACATTCAAATATTACTTTGAATGAACTTGTAACACGCTGAGTTGACGTTGAACAGCGTCTGCCACCAGCCGCGCGATCTCAATTGCACCTTTCCGCGAGAAGTGTGTGCGGTCACTCTCCGAGGGGCTGAAGTCAGAACTGCCTTCGTCTCCGAGCCGCCCATAGAGCGCAAAACTCGCACCATGCAGATCGATCACCGGGGTGTCGGTCTGCTTGCCGACTTCCTGCATGGCCTCGGCGTAGGGAGTCAATGTCGAGACCGGTTTGCCTGCGCTGAAGATGCGGCGGGCAACGGGAGTGACCAGCACCGGACGAATGCCGGCCTCGCGAGCTTCCCGAATATAGCGCCGCAGTCCGCGTTGATAACTGCCCTGCGGGTCGGTCTCGCGCTCCGGGCCTTTGCCCGGTTGATCGTTGTGTCCGAACTGAATGAAGACGAAGTCGGGCTTCTCTTTCAGTACGGGAGCCCAGCGTTTCTCAGTGCGAAAACTCTTCGAGCTGCGACCTGACGCGGCGTGATTCTTGACCGTCACCGTGTCCTTGAAGAACTCACCGAAGACCTGCCCCCAGCCAGCGAGACTCGGCCTGTCCGCAGGTGGCTTCGGGTAGCTGGACACAGTGGAGTCGCCAATCAACGCGATGCACACCTTGTCGCCAAGTGCCTGCTGCTCGGGCTGAATCAGATCACCCGGTATCGACAGCCGCTCGAACATGACATCGCATTCGCCACCTTCGTAGACGATGCCAATGTGCTGCTCATCAATCTGAGTCAGACTCGGATAGCCGCGCCCCTTGCCTTCATCGAGTAACACGCGATGCGTTGCTGGCCAAGTTTTGCCGTCGTCGAAGCTCACTTGAATCGATTGATGATCGCGGGCCTTCTGCGAATGCGGATTCGCAAACAACAGCACCGACGATGGCTGGCCGTCGAGCTGCACGTTGGCACGCAACAGGCTGCCGTTGCAGGTCGGTTCGATGAGCGTATTGCGGTTCGTCGCATGAGCTTCCCAGGTCTTGCCGAAATCTTTCGTCACGGAGACCGCGCGGAACTTCTCACGATCGTTGCGCATGTTGAGCATGATGCTGCCATCGCTGAGCGGCGCCGCCTGACACTCGCTGCTGCCGAAGTACGCCGGAGCACCCACCGTCCAGGTCGCTCCGTGATCGCGGCTCGACATGATCGTCGAAAACTTTTCGCCCTTGTCGTGACGTCCCTGCACAGGCATCACCAGCGTGCCATCGGCCAACTGAAACCCTTGCTGCGGAGCCGGAGCCAGCAACCACCACGGCTCGGGCTTGAGGATCCGCGTCAGGTTCTCGGGCTTGGACCACGTGAGCCCATCATCCTTCGATTTCACCACCAGCAACTGAGCCGTCTTGCCGATCTCATAACCCGGTTCCGAGCCATCCCCCTGCCACTGATGCTTGCCGGGCTTGCCCCACATCCACACCGCGAACACAAAGATCTCGCCGGTCTGATGATCCACAATGATGCCCGGATCGCTGCAACCGTTTTGTTCTTCACCCAGGCCGTTGACCTTGCCCATGTCCATGATGACCTGCTGAGTCTCCCATGTCTTGCCACCGTCCAGACTGCGCACGAGGCCGATATCAATGTCTTCCTGCAGGTCGCGAGCGGCTCTGCGGCGCATGTCATACACGCACATCAGCGTGCCCTTGGCCGAAGTCGTCAGTGCCGGAATGCGATAGGTATGCACGCCGTCGTCATTGTGCTGCCGCAGCGCAATACCGATGCGGTGACTGATTCCCGGAGTCTTGTCTTCCGGAACCACTTTACCCGCTGAGGTCTCAACAGCGACGCAGGCTGCGTCGACTCGATGCGCCAAGTCCGCCGTCGCCTTCAACCGACACGCCAGCCAGAACACGTTCATTCCGCTCTTCAGAGGCTGATTGAGCTTCGCCGTCACCCGATCCGCAGGAGCCAGCACCTCACCCAGCGGCGCCGTTGCTGAGAACTCGCCCTTTTCACCGGATGAAAAAACCTGCAACGACTCGATGTCCTCGAGTTCATCCACTCCCGCCAGCGAGAACTCAAGCCCGGTCAGTTGCACCGCCTCCGCGCGAGTCACCTCCACAGCAACTTTCAAAAAGGCATTCTGCGGCTTCTTGATCAACACCGGATGCACCCGCTGCGAAGTCGTCGCCGACAGGCCGTCGATGGCCAATGCTTCGCCCACGCTGGACGCCACCAAGGCAAGCAACATTCGAATGAAGATAGAATTCATACTGCCTTGTATTCCGGTGAGGCGCCATAGATCCTTGAGCCAATCGCTGCAATCTTATCTGTAAAGATAACCTCTCAGATTCTACAAGCCAAGGGGCCCAAAGCTTGCCGCCGGAAGCCCACTTGATCGGAGACTGAGCTGGAGTGCTACTTGTGAGATAAATCGAATCGCGACACGATTGGACAAAATATGGCAAGAGATAAATCAGGCAAGTCTCTAGAGCAGATCGTTGGTCGAATTCAGCAAATGATGGATCCGTGCTGTAGCATCACTTATCGCGAGAAGATAAAGAATAGGCTTGGTATCGAGCGTGAGTTTGATGTCGTAATCCGAGGCCATTTCGCGGGCCACGAGATACTGGGGGTCATCGAATGCAAAGATTGGTCCCATAAAATTGGCACTCCAGAAATCGATGCTTTCGTGACAAAGAGCAGCGACATCAATGCAGGCCTCCGCATAATCGTTTCGCCCAAGGGTTTCACTGAGCCTGCCTTACTGCAATCGAAAGACGCAGGGGTTGGTGTTTATTCGTTGCTGCCGAATGACCCCGCAGAAGTGGGCTTCAGCATTGGCATTGCTTGGTACGGAACGATGTACCATTGGGGAGATGTCGGAATAAGTCTAAATTTTCATGACGGGTCACCCATCCCAGGGTCGTACATGAGTGAGGAAGTTCATTTTGAAGGAAAGCCTATCGTCAATACTGTGCTCAAATATCTATGCGATAATTATCGATATATAACCACGTCCGATCCGATAGGGATTGCTGCCGAGTTCGATTCGCCAGTTCAAGTTTCTATCGCTGATAGGCGCTATTGGCTTTCCAAGATTGAAGTAAACGCACAGCGACATGCTCAGAAGAAGAGAAAGTTCTTTCAGATGACGGGCGATGCATTCATTGATTGCCTACGTAAGCGTATCTTGGTCCCACCCCAAGGGCTTATTCAAGTGCATGAATTCGCACCCGACTTACTAAACTGGGATGACTTTGAAGGCGATTTGCCACTCCCTGGGCCTTATCAGCTTCTGGTGACTCGATACTACGATTGCATCGACTCAGAGAACGCAATAGTCGCGGACGTCCCTCAAATGAGGCTGAGTGGGCATCCGCGCCCGCCAAAGGTCCGCACTGAGATATAGCTGTTAGTAACCAAGTGCATTCGCGCCCCTGTCGTGGCCGGTCTCCGACCGAACCATAAAACGTGACCGTAGGCCTCCCGAGTAAAACGACGTGCGGCGCCGAAGACTTCTGATCGCTACGTTGGGCTCGGTCAGGAGGCTGCAGAGACCGGCCACAAACTGGATCATAAATTCGTTCTGACCGCGCGGGGCAGCGACTTTCGCTGGGCATTGAGCACTCTCTGAGCTACTCACGATCCCCATCCTGCGATTAAAACTTGGAGACCAGCGGCACTGGGGTGTTGGAATTCCTGAGGCTGCTGGGTTCTGCATGACGGGCGATTGGCCGGGCACATGACTGCGGATTCCGCACCTATTCCTGATGAAGACGATCAACGCATGATTCGACTCCAAGGCGGAGATCGAACGGCTTTTGATGAAATCGTCGACGTGCATGGCGGCTCGCTGTACGGCTTCTTCATGAAGAACACGCGTGACGAGTACCTCGCCGAGGACCTCACGCAAGAGACGCTGCTGCGTGTCTACAACATGTTCTGGGATTACCTGCCGGTCGGTCGTTTTAAGGCTTGGCTGTTCCGAATCGCACGCAATTTGCTGATCGACACCGTGCGCCGACGTTCGCACGATGCGCTCGTGAAAGCGGTCAAAGGTAAGTACGAGGATGACACCGAACTGATCTCAACGGTCGCGGGCGAGTTTCTCTCTCCCGAACAGGTTGCCGATCACTCGGAACTCGCCAGTCTGCTGGACGGCATGCTGGACCTGCTGCCGGATGAGCAGAAGGCAGCGTTCATCCTCTTTCATTTCGTTGGTTTGTCCTTGCCCGAGATCGCCGAAGTGTTCGAGACATCCTTGCCGACCACCAAGAGCCGCCTGCGGCTGGCACGAGAGAAGCTCAGCGCCTGGATGGTGGACAAGGGCATCATCAATCCACACGAACCAGAGAATTAAGTTTTGCATCGTCCCCACAGGATGGGAGTTCTACCGACTATGTCTTTCTTCAGCCGTTTAACCGACATTGTGACCTGCAATCTGACCAAGCTTCTGGAGGAAGCTGAGGATCCGATGGCCGCCATCGCGCAAATCATTCGCGAAATGGAGGAAGGTGTCGCGGGCGCCCGGCGCAGCATGCAGACCGCCAATTCGAACGAGCAGCGCCTGCAGAATGAAATCGACGAACACCGCGAACAGGTGGGTTACTGGGCTGACAAAGCCCGCGACCAACTGAAGGGCGGACACGAAGATCAGACCCGGCTCGCACTGGTGCGGAAGCGCGAGGTAGAGAACCTGATCGCCGGACTGATGCAGCAACACGAAGCCGCTGCATCCACACGCGAGCATTTGGAAACCACGTTCCGCGCGCTCGAGGCCCGGCTGGCGGAAGCGCTGCGGCGACAACAGGAGTTGAAGACCACAGGCAAGACGACGCGGGATACTGATTCAACAACAGTGACTGGTGAGGAATCCGCAGCCTTGATGTCGGATGACATCGAGGACGAACTGGCCGCCTTGAAGCGTGAACTGGCGCCTAAAGCCGAGTCTGCTGATTAGCTTCGGCCCGCTTCAACGGATTCGAATTGACCGTTAAGCCGCTGCACGGCATCGGTCGGGTTCATGTTGAACAATGCCCGGCCGCCGGTGCCCCAGTTGCCGGCCTTGTAGTGAAAAACGGCTGCGGCATCGCGGAGCAAACCAACAGCTTCGACATCCTCCATGTCGCCGCCTTCAATGGCTTCAAAGCGGATATTCACGGCGACAAATGCGGTCAGCAGACCAGATTCCAGATCGCGGGCGAACGCCACGGTGTCGTGCCACTGACAATCCAGCCAGCGTACGTCTTTCGGTTTTCCCAGCTTGCTGGCGAGCTCAAAGAACTTGAGCTCCAGTTGCTCCCGCTGCACCTTGAATCGCGAGATGCCCTGCTCAGCCTCTTTGCGGCGCAGCCACTTCAGCAGCGGCTGTCCGACGACGATGATCAGCACGACCGCAACAACGATCGCAGCGACGATGTATCCGAAGATCTGCATCGAAAATTGTCCCTCAAGAAGACGCCGTTGTTGCGTGAAGCGGGCGAGTTCGTAGCGTTTGCACAATCCTCCCCAACCAAAGCAAAAACGCCAGCAAAGGACGGCATCCTCTGCTGGCGTTTGAATCAACTCGATTTACCGAGCCATGCTGGCTCAGTCGTCGCTTTGAGTCGCCATGAACAGGCGGATGACGTACCAAAATAGCGTGGCCAAGGACGAAAACAGCGCCAGCGCGGCGGCAGCCGACTGGTCCGTGCGATAGTGATGCAGGATGTTCGAAGTATCGTACAGGATCCAGCCCGCCATCAGGGCGACCATGCCGCCCGCGAAGAAGATGCCCAGCGAGAAGCCGAACAACATCCCGCACAAGGCAACTGCCAGCGCTCCGAACGACAGAATCGTCAGAGTGCTGCCGAGGAACGAAAAGTCCGCCTTCGTGAGGAACACGATGCTGGTCAGTCCACCGAAGATGACGAGCGTCACCAGTCCAGCCGACGGCACGATGTCCGGAGACATTGCCGAGGCGACCGTCAGCAACGGCACGAAGATCAGTGCCTCAGCAGCGGCATAGAGCCCCAATCCCGCGTACTGCACAGCCGGCGAAGCACCGCTGTTGGCCAAGTGTGAAGCCAGCCAGCTCACGCCCATGAACGCCAGCAGAGCTACCCACCAGTGACCGCCGATCAACTGCAGCATGCCGATCTTGAGCGCATCATTCGTGAGGAACAGCGTCTCCAGACCCGCAAACAGGGCGATGGCTCCGGCGAGGTTCAGGTACGTCTTGCGGATAAACCAGGCACGTTCATCCTGTGCCGCATCAATTGCGAACGGATCTTGCGATGACAATGTATCGTAGCTGTAACCCGCCATGACGTTCCTCCGATATCAGAAGGCCAGAACAATCCACTGCAGGCCATGATCTACGTCACGGCAGGCCAGTCAGTTGGCCAGACTCGGCTGAGTCACCGTGACGCGACGTTCGAGCAAGGCCCATGCACCGAACAGAACCGCGTTAAAGAACAGGTCGCCGAGCACCGTGTTGACCAGCGGACTCTGTCCCTGAATGAACGGAATACCAGCAAGATAGCATTCCATCAAGCCAGCAAACGTTTTTTCGTAAGTCGGATAGCACCACCACGCGGCCACGTTGGAAATGATGAAGAACACTGCGGATCCGCCCAGAGAACCCAACGCGATCGTGCCCACGTTGCGTCGCTTACGCAGCAGCGTGCCAATCGCCACCACCGCGGCGAACGCCACGTAGACGAACAGCATCGACTTCAAACTGTCACTCGCAAAGCTGCGGTAGCGGCCAACATAGAGCAGCACGTCGCTGAGCAGCATTGTGCCCAGGGTGACCGCGAAAGCCTGACGTCGAGTCGCGAAACAGGCTCCACCGAACAAAGCCACAGCTCCCACAGGCGCGACGTTGATCAGCCCGTGATCCACCAGTCGGAACAGCGTGCAGGCCAGAATCAGGCCCGTGATGACCCAGAAGCGCGGAGTTGAGAAAGTGTTACTGGAGGCAGGCTCGGTCATGTCGAAATCTCAGGAATCAGTTATGTCAGATGGACTTGCGTCGAGAGTTCAGCAGCTGCGGGCAGCGTATCACACTCGACGGATGAATCATCAGAACGACTACAGGCAAACGGGAGAATAGCTGCATTCCCCGTCGCGCGAAACAGAGTTATTCCAAGGCGTCGCCAGACTTTTGAATCTGGTACAGCGGCAGGAACCGGTAGTAGACCTCCAGACTCAAAGTACTGAGTGCAGTCTGGAAGACTCGGCCGCCGTAGACACCCCACGGCCCCTTCGGATCCCAACTGCCCGCCGCGTGCCCGGTCGTCCGCTGATCCCGGATCAGGTATTCGCGCAGGTCTGCGTTCCACAAACGCCACTCGTTGCCGCCAAACTGGTACAGGGCCAACGTCGCGTAGTACCAGTAGTAGATGTCTTCGGTCTCGCGACTGGGCCGCTTCGCCATGACGAATTCAACAGCTTCCAAGCTGGCGTCGTTCTCGCGTTTCATCCCCAGCATCTGCTTGCAGAACAAGGCTTCAGCAGTCATGGAATGCGTCGGCGGCAGCTGAGTGAACTCCTTCTCGACCACGCGATAAGCCGCCAGCCCCTTTCTCGGGCCGATGCTCCGCTCCTTCAGAAACTGGATCATCAGCTTCCGGCTGTTCTCGGGAATCGGGATGCCGGCAATCTCGGCGCTCTTCAACGCCATCAACTGCCAGCCAAACATGCTCATGTCGCTGCGCTGGCCTTTTTCGTAACGCCAGCCGCCATCAATCGGACTTTGCTGACTGACGATGTAGCCCACCGCACGCTGCAGCGGGGCACGCAACCGACGGTCAGTTGTGCGATCTGTCTGCATGCCGAGTGCTTCGGCCATCGCATACGTCGCAATCGCGTGACAGTACATCTGCTCGAAGCGGGCCGCTCCGGCACCGAGGTAGCCGTCGCTGCGCTGATTGCGGATCAGCCAGCTCAAAGCGCGATCCACCTGATCCGCGTACGGACCTTCCTCATGAGTGTACCCTGCGCCGAGAAACGCCAGAACGACCAGTCCCGTGACCCCCGCATCCGCCTGGCTGAAACCTTCCACGCGTTCGTTGCCGCGATCATCAACCGTTCGACCCGCACCGCGACCGCGGCATTGGTCGCCCTCCGGACATTGGGACAAGTACCCGTCTGCATCCCAGAAGCCCTCGGGGCTCTGGTGCAATGCCAGCCACTTGAGACTGCCTTCCACCGCCCGTTCGGAAGCATCTGTACCACCGTACTTACGAGCGGTCTCAGCTCGCTTGGCGAGATTTCGCAAACGATATGTCGGTGGC
This sequence comes from Planctomycetaceae bacterium, assembly GCA_021732995.1. GTDB lineage: Bacteria > Planctomycetota > Planctomycetia > Planctomycetales > Planctomycetaceae > AM-0621. The sequence goes on from JAKFWA010000068.1 coordinate 96,312, forward strand.
AAACTGGAAGTCGCGGCGCGATTGATCGGGTCAAAGTTCGGACGCACCGCGTTCGGTTTGACACCATCCACCGGAGCAACCGATGCCACGCCCTCGCGGACCCCCACCACCGGCCCAGGTATCGGGTTGGGCGACAGAGGGGTCTTCTCCGGTTGGAACCGCTGCACGCCGCCTGATTCTTCCGTTTTCGGCGTGCGCGTCCGCAAGCGATCGAACTTCGGCTTGCCAACGGCTCCAACCGCACCATCGTTCGTGCCGGCCACAGTTCCCGAGCCAACCGTCTCAGCGGATGATTCGACCGGAGTCGGACCGCGACGACGTTGAATCTTTTCGCTGGGCACGTCGCGTTCGATCATCGCCTGAGGAGCTGATGATTGAACGCTCGGCAGGGGCACGGACGCTGACGGCAGCGGAACGTCCGGACTTCCAATTTCGCCGACCTGTTGCACCGAACCGCTCGCGGATTGTCGTTCAATCGACGCAGCGGAAACGCCGGGACGCTCGGTTGGGCGTCGCATGGAAGTGACAGTCGGTACGTTCACTTCAGGCCGAGCTTCCGCAGTCTGGTCATCAATCTTCAGCGGAGCCGCCGATTCGAGCTTCTCACCCACGTCGGCGGTGTTCTGAATTTCCGGTCGAGCGACGGGCATCTCCGGCAACTGCGGAATGCTCGGGATCTCAATATCGGGGCGTTGCGGCTCCTCGTTGCGACGTTCGGGACCTTCGAGCGGCCTGAAATCCAGTGGTGCTTTCTCCAGCCGCGCCAACTGCCGCTGCGGACTATTCGGGAGCTTTTCCCACACGGGCGTATTACCACCCGAGGAAGACGGGGCTTTCTCGTGGCCCTCGACCACCACTTCCCGAATCTGCTCGGTCGGTTCTTTCTTTTGCCGGGTAACCGCCATGACGACCTGAGGCGGCGGCGACACCACAACGGCACCGGTCGTGATCGAAAGGTGGATGAGCACCGAACACATCAGCGCCTTCCAGGTGACCTCCTTGTTGCCCCAGCGAGTCACCATCATCACGGCGAATTGCAGCGTCGATACGACCAGGCCAGCCACCAGCGCGATCCATAGCCACGTCTTGATGTCTTCCGCCGGTCGTTCGCAAACGATGGCCAGCCAGTCGATGATGTCCACGTACGCGAGGGTCATTTCGCTTCCCGCACCTGATTCGCTAACGACGCCTTGCTGATCGCGGCCTGTTGGCAGCCGTCCAACATTTCCATCACCAATTGATGTGGGTCAGGTCCTGAGCGTTGGACCAACCCCCCTGAGTTTGGCAAAGCTCTGTTGGCTTCGCCCTATCAAGTTTCCGGTTGTGGGAGCGACAAAATCTCGTCGCCCCCTTTTGACCGCCGTCGATCCGACAATGTTGTACGTCCACTCCGCGAACTGCAACGGAACCCGCTCGCAACAGATGTTGCCGATGAGTTTTTCGTCCGGTTCCTCAACAGCGCTCAACTTTGACTCAAGCTCGACGCGGGCCTCCTCGAAGAGATCGACCACTACCGGCCTGCGAACATGGCCCATTCCACGAACAGCACCACTTCCAAGGCATTAACTCGCCCAGTCACTAACCTAATCGGTGTCTGCGGCGTTGCACGCACGACAAGATAGGCAGAGTCTGCGGCCTGTGTCGATTAGATTTGAGCTGCTGGATGCACCTCGTCGATGGCACAGGACGGTATTCCCGAATGCGCCGAATTCGCGAGGCAGGTCCATGCCAACACATTCCACGCTGCAGCGTCGCCTGCTCCTCGCACTAGGGCTCATGGTCTCAGGCATGTTGGTTGGCTGTTCGTCGTTCGAGCGACAGTGGCGCCAATGTCAGAGCTACGCCTACCCGGACCGCGAGATCGCAGGCTGCTGGGAAGGCGAATGGCACAGCGAACTCAGCCATCGAGCGGGTCGCTTGCGAGCCATCATCACCAAGGACGGTGAGAACTCTTACAACGCCCACTTCCGCTCGACCTACGCCGGAGTGATCCCGTACGAGTTCGATGTCCCGCTGCAGGTGACCGAGAACGGCGAGATGTGCTCCTTCGAGGGCGAAGAAGACCTCGGCCGGTTCATCGGCGGCATTTGCACTTACGCAGGCAATGCCGACGATGGCACCTTCCAGGCAACGTACATCACCGGCGACTCCGATCACGGCAGCTTCGAACTGAAGAAGGTTCAGGAGTGCTCTCAACGCTGCGTCGCCGGGATGATGATCACGCAGCAGCCTTAGCGGTGACAGGTGACGACTGGACTGGGGCGTCTTAGGATGATGCTGGCTCGCGGCAGCCGCGTGCGACGATAACGCAGCCATCGCCCGATCGCGGAGATCACCCTGACGATGACAACATCCACTCCAGGTCTGCACAGCATCGCGTGGCTCAGCAGCGGTCGCCTCTTCGTAAAACCCCTCGATGGCGATACTCGCGAGATCGAAAGCACGTTCGCTCGAGAGTCACTGGAACGTCGACAGCGCAGTCAGCAGTTGAATGGCTGGAAGAATCGCAGCGGCGTGTGGGGCCTGATGGGTTTCGCGCCGCCGTCGATGGACCAATGGGACGATGACGCACCCGCTCACCGTCGGCTCATTCGCTTCTGCGCCCTGTCAAGAGGCCAGAAGCCGGACGAGCTCTACTACGTCCTGGACTGCGGTCCCGTCGGCGGGCTGTTCCAGTTTGATCTGGAGCGGGGCTACGAAATCCGGCTGATGCACCGTGAGGGCTTCGTGACCGGAGATATCTCTCGCCACCCTGTCAGTGGAGACGTGGCAGTATCGCTGCGGCGTTCCGACGGCACGGTCGGCATTACGGTCGGCGAAAACGATGGACGATATCTGCAGGACGTAACGTTCTCCGACGGTGTCGATGAAGCGCCGGCATGGCTGCCGGATGGCTCGCGCCGCATCGTCTTTCATTCCGCGGCATGGCTCCGAGACGCACATGGCATCGCTCGGGCCAAGAGTGCCTTTCGCATTGAGATGCTCGACATCGAAGCCAAGTCCGTGACCACCGTTCTGGAAGATGAGCAACACGATCTGCTGCAACCGCGCATGCTGGCTGACGGCACACTGTTCTTTGTCCGCCGACCGAAAGGCAAAGAGGGCCAACGTCGCTCGTTTTGGGAAGACCTCGTCGAAGTCCTGCTCATCCCCTGGCGTCTGTTTCTGGCGATCATGGGGTTTCTCAACTTCTTCTCAACCATGTTTACAGGCAAGCCGCTGACGACTGCCGGAGGACCTCAGCGGAAATCACCGGCTACGCCTACGCTCATGTTGTGGGGGCAGATGATCGACACTCAGAAGCTGATCAAAGCCCAACGAGACGCCGCCAACGTGCAGCTCGTTCCCAAAGAATGGCGTCTGATCCGTCGCGACTCGGGCGGAACTGAAACGGTCCTCGCCGAGAATGTCGTGTCGTACGACGTCCTGCCTTCTGGTGACGTGATCTATACGGACGGCAGCAGCATCCAGCATGTCACGGCGGCAGGAACACGCACGCAACTGGCCAAGGACGCGCTGATCGAACGAGTCGCCGCGCTACCTCGCACCACCGAGCCCGAAGCTAACTGATGCCACCGGCTGTCCCATTCATCAACATCCAGCCGTAGCTGACGTCATTCGGTCTGACCTTCAGAGACCGAAGTCTTGCTCTGTTCCAATACCGAACGCTTTTCGCGAATGAACGCAACGTGGTGTTCAAGGTGATTGACCGCCTTAAGCAGCAGTTGTTCCATGCTCTGCTCACCCTGCCGACTGTGGATCCCAATTCTTAGCCAAGCTGCAGAGGATTGATGTTGCAGGATGCGGGCCATCTGTCGCCGGATCGACGCGATGCAGTTGAGTTCTTCGTCAACGTCCCGCTCCCGGTAAACCAGACTCGTGATAGATCGCGCCGGATCCACGAAGGGCAGCAGGGGCCTCTCTTGAATCAGCACGCGTTTCATGCGATCGGCGAATAAGGCTTCTGAATCAGCCAAGTGGCACACGACTTCCAGCGTGGTCCACTTGCCCGCGATCGGTCGGGCTTGAAGTTCGGCCGCAGTCATCCCTCGAACCGAGTTGCCAATCGAGTCGATCCCGGCGATGTATGCTGCAAGCAATTCAGAATGGTCCATAATTTCACGAGCGAGTTTTCACTCCAAGCGTCAAAGAAACCCCACCTCTTTTGAGCGCGCGACGAGAGTTACTTCTTACCGTTCTTGCGTCGTTCTTCGAGATACTGCTTTGCCCTTTCGCCAAGCGCTTCGATGGCTACGTCCGAACTCTCAGTCGCCGTTTTTGACAGGCGTTCCGCGTCCATCCCTTGGATGGTTTCAACCGCTTTGCCAGAACTTGCTCGAAATACCGGCTGTACCTCATCTGCGAACTGCTGAAACCGCGCTTCCACACGTTCAGTCGTGCGCACTGCGCGTTCCAGCTTTGGTAATACGGAAAGTAGTACCAACACCGACAGACCGATCATGATCACCAAATTGGCGGCATTGAGGCATATCAGAACCTGAAGGCGAGTCCCGACCGGGTCGCTCTTGCCAGCCGAATCGCCCTGCCCGACTGGTTGGTCTTGCGGAATGGTCGTCATGCGTTGTTCCCGAAAGTGCAGGTAGAATCCCGCGGCTCGGGATCTGTGTCACACTTGAATAATGTCTTCCGTCACAGGGCTCAATCTGAGCTGCGACTCAACACGGCCTGCCCGTCGCATGAAATCAAACTGCGTGATTGTGCCCAGTGAGTCGAGTCCCAGCGATCATTCATCCGGCAGTAGCGGGAATGCCGGTTGTGAGGGCTCAGCACCATCGGCAGGCGCGACATTACCTGACACTCGGACCACAATCTTCGCGTGTCACGCGATTGCACGACCCATCCCGGACTTGTGATCTCATAGAGTCACTGCACGACTCCTCGCTCTGCTCGTCTTGCGAGTGCAGCTCGCTTCGATGGTCAGATGAAGAAGCCTGTATGAAGCTCACGTTGGTTCGGGTCGATGAGTCTCCGCAAAACGAGGCCATCGAGATCGACGGTTTACCCGCCGTCATTGGCAGCAGCTCCGATGCTCGAATTCGTCTGGACGATCACGGCGTGTGTTCGTTCCACTGCTCGATCACACGTCATCAGGACAACGTGATTGTGCGGGATCTCGGTTCGCGGCAAGGCACGTTCCTGAATGGCTATCGCGTCCGGGAGTCTGTGTTGCGGCACGGTGATCGAGTGGCTGTCGGCGGCTCGCAGTTTCGCGCACAGTTTCCCGGCTGAAACTGTCCGTGATCCTCGCAACCGGCAACCGCACCTATGTGGCCAGACTCTGAGCAAACGAAGGAACTGATCCGTTCAGCCGCCGTGGGAGATGACGTCGCGGTCAACGCATTGATGGACCGGCACCGTATCGCTCTGCGACAGATGGTGCAGATGCGGATGGACAAAGCCGTCGCGGCCCGCGTGGATGCCAGCGACATCGTTCAGGAGATTCTGGTCGAGGCCAGTCAGCGGTTGAGCGATTACGTTCGCAACCCCACCCTGCCCTTCCATCTGTGGCTGAGGCAACTGGCGAAGGATCAGATGATTGATACCTATCGCCGCCATCGACTCGCTCAACGTCGCAGCGTTGATCGCGAACGCAGTCTGGATGCGGCTTATTCGGATCAGTCGTCACTGAACCTCGCGGCGCGGCTGGCCGATTCAGAACTCACCCCCGCCGCTGCCACCATTCGTAAGGAACTGGAACAACGCTTTCTGGCCGCACTGGCGCAACTGGATGAAGACGATCGCGAGATCATGCTGATGCGTCATTGCGAGCACCTGGGCAACTCGGAAGTTGCCGCCGCGCTCGGCCTGACACCGCCCGCGGCCGGTATGAGATACCTGCGGGCGGTGCGTCGTCTGCGCGATGTGCTCGGCAGCGATCAGCTTTCAGGTCGCGGATGATGGTCCGGGTGCCACTGGGACAGTCAATGGCACCCGGCCTAAGATCAGCGGCGCGGAGGTTCGCTACTTCGTCTTCTCAGACCCCGGACTGCGGGGAGCTTTGTTAGGCAGCTCATCGCGCAGGTAATTGTGGCAGGCGATGCAGGTCGAGTTCAGGCTTTGCGCGATGTACGCAGCGCCGTCCAGATTCTTGGCTTCGGCGTGCTGCTCTAGCTTAAAGGCCAGCCGCAGGAACTCGGTCTTGAAGTGCTCGAACACCTCATCGTCCCGGTTCCCGTTACCGTCAATCTTCGGCTCGCCCAGAGACGTGAGTTTCAGGGCTTCGGCGCCCTGCTTGATCTTGACAAAGTCACGAGTGACCAGTCCTTCAAACACCTTCTGCGAATGAGTCAGCTTGGTGTACATGTACGGACGCAGGTCCTTCTTCGGTTCCCGGTTTGGTTCCACCGGAATCGCTTTCACCCGCTCATCCCCATTGGTCTGCAGTTGCGCCAGTCCTGCGATGGACAGCACCACCACGCCAACGCACACCGCTACCCGCAAACGTTTCGTCTTCATGGGAATCTCTTCCTTGAGTGAGGCGTCACCGACGCCGGTGTCTCTATTGAGCTCCGGGCTTGGCTGTCGTCTTGTCTGGCGTCTTGGCAATCAATGTGCGACGCACCCACTTATGACAATCGATGCAGCTCATGGTGGTATCGAAGTAGGCCAGAGCCGCAGCATCGACAGACTCATCCTTGGATGCCTTGATGAGCTTATCCACGCGAGACTGAAAGTCTTCGCTGTGGTGGCGGTACATCATGTCGTTCGACACGCGCCACTTCTCGGCACGGCTCATTTCACTGAGCTTCTTCGCTCCCTTGGTGAGCATGTCGAAGTCTTCAGTCAGCAGCCCTTCCAGCACGAGGTTAGTGGCATCCAGCTTCTGACGCATGAACTCGCCGAGGAGCTTCTTCTTTTCATCCCGCTCCTCGGCGCGAGGTTTTGCCTTATCGCCCTGAGCGGTCAGATTCGGCACCATTGCCAGCGACGCGGTCACGATGGATACGAAAGCGAAGACCAGAGCAACCTGTGAAGGTCTCTTGGCGGCCAGTTGCATAGCAGTGTCCTTGGTTCGTTCGAATTACAGTCGGAACAAGTTCAACTCACAGCGTCTGCAGGCGCAGGTCGGACAACTCTGCCCGACCTGCTTGCCATTTCAGCCCACATGGTCCGCTAGAGCTGTGTCATCTCTTCGGGCTTGCGGATCGTCAGCACCGGGCACGGAGACATACGCACGATCTTCTCGGCGAGGCTGCCCAATAGCAGATGACCGACTCCAGTGCGGCCATGAGTTCCGGCGACGATCAGGTCGATCCCGTGCTCCTTCGCGTAGTTCACAATCTGCGTGATCGGAGCGCCTTCCATGACCTCATGCACCACTTTTGTGCCGGTGCTCCAGGGAGACTCGGGCATCTTGTGCATCAGCTTGCGAGCGGTCTCGACGAGCTTCGCAGCCGACTCTTCCGTGAACATCGCGGCCTCGTAATACACGGCCGGCACAGGTTCGACGACATGCACCAGATGAATCTCCGCCCCGAACTGCTCGGCCAGTTTCGCGGCGTACCTCATGACGTAGGTGCTGTGAGAGGTCAAATCCGTGGGCACCATGATCTTCTTGATATGGAACATGGGAGGCTCCTCAACGGCAATTGAGCCACGTCTACGAACACAATAGTGGAGTCAGACATGACTCAACCTGAATCCACACTTATTCATTACGCAATTGCGATGCCGCATCGGAGAAGTTGAATCGCTCTTTCGCGACGCACGTTCGATTTGTGCGCAACAGCTTGCTACCACACGAAATGTGGCTGGCGATAAATGCGGCAGCGCGCCGCCGTGAACAGATCAGGCGTGCCATTCTGCACGGTGGCAGTCGTGAAACGCGCGCTGGTAATAGCTCAACCGTGGCGCCTGCGTCTCACATCCGTCTTTTCGCTCACGGCCTCAAGCGCTAGCGGACCAAGGCGAGACGCCTTGGCCACGGGGCTGTGTTCTGATTGCGGAGCAATCAGCGATTTTCAGCCTGCTCGTCGTCGCCATCTTCCGATCCATCAACGCCGGATGAAGCGTCGGTCGAGTCATTCACATCGACGTTGGATTCTTCCGCGTCGATACCTTCTTCCGAACCTTCATCGGGCAGATCCGTCAGCTCGATCGAGCCCGGTAGCTCCTCATCATCCGACCGAGGTCGTCCCGGCTTCTGCAGCCAGTGGATGGTCATCGAGCGGAACTCCAATTCGGAGACGATCTCCCAGGAATCGGGCAGTTGGAACTCGACGTCTTCCGGAGTCCGCAGCAACACCAGCGCATCGTCGGACGTGACGTTGGGGCGCGCCAGGCGATCCAGTGATTTGAACAGCATCGTGCCGACCCGCAACTGACTCACCATGGCATACGGCGGGTCGAAGAACACCACGTCGTAAGGCAGGAAGCGTTCACATTCCTTGGGCCGATAGCTGGTCAGCGTGACGTCATTCAGCCATGTGAAGCAGTCGTTCTTCACGCCGAGTTTGGCCACGTTCTTCCGCAGCAGTTCAAACGCCACCTTGTCCTTCTCAATGAAGAGAGCCGTCTGGGCTCCGCGGCTGAGAGCTTCAAACCCCATCGTGCCGGTGCCGGAAAAGATGTCGGCAACTTTGGCATCAATCAACCACGGGTTGAGATGTTCAAACAGCGTCTCCTTGACGCGATCCGTGATCGGGCGAGTGGTCAAACCCGGATTCGTGAAGAGTGTGCGGCGGCGATACTTTCCGGCGATGATCCGCATAGCGATGCAAGTTTCCGTTGAAGCCAGTCAAACAAACAAGTTTGGTGTTCGCCCCCATTGTGACGGAATTCAGCCGCCCCGTCATTCAACGTCGCCTGACTCATCGAAACTGGCCGCGTGCTTCAACGTTTCGCTGCCATCGACCGAAATAACAACACCTTCCCCCATGCAACTGGAGAGAAGGTGTGAAATTCCCAAATCAAATTCGGGGACATAATACGCAGTCTCAAACGCCTCAGGACTTCGCGTAATCGAACAGCGGAGTCGAGAGGTAGCGTTCGCCGGAGTCCGGCAGGATCACGACGATGTTCTTGCCAGCGGCCTCAGGGCGGCGAGCGATGTTCAGAGCGGCCTGCATCGCAGCACCACAACTGATACCGGCGATAATGCCCTCTTCCTTCGCCAGTCGTGGAACCATCGCATATGCCTCGTCGCTGCTGACGGTGAGGATCTCATCAATCACCGAACGGTCGAGAATATCCGGCACGAAGCCGGCGCCGATGCCTTGGATCTTGTGCCGACCTGGCGCCCCGCCAGAGAGAACCGGGCTTTCAACGGGCTCGACCGCAATGCACTTCACCCCGAGGCCCTTGTCCTTCTTCAGGAAGCGTCCGACACCAGTGATCGTGCCGCCAGTACCGACGCCGGAGACGAAGTAGTCCACCTTGCCGCCCGTATCCTCGAAGATTTCAGGGCCGGTGGTCTTCACGTGAATCGCCGGGTTGGCCGGATTCTTGAACTGCTGCGGCATGAAGAAGCCGGGTTGAGCTGCAAGCTCTTCAGCCTTCGCGATGGCCCCCTTCATACCTTGGGCACCGTCGGTGAGGATCAAATCCGCGCCAAAGGCCTTGAGCATCATACGGCGTTCGAGCGACATGGTCTCAGGCATGGTCAGGGTGAGCTTGTAGCCGCGAGCGGCACAAACGAACGCGAGCGCGATACCCGTGTTGCCACTGGTGGGCTCGACGACGTGCATGCCGGGCTTCAGTTTGCCGGATTGCTCAGCGTCCCAGATCATCGCGGCACCGATACGGCACTTGACGCTGTAGGCTGGATTGCGGCCTTCAATCTTGGCCAGCACGGTCGCGCCCAAACCTTGAGTAATGCGGTTGATTCGAACCAGCGGGGTACGGCCAATGGAAAGCGAGTTGTCGTTGAAAGTCGGCATTCTTCTGCTCCTGATACGACTGGGTGTGTGAGTCGCACGTGCCCGGCGGTCTCAGTCCGTGAGCCACGCGACAAAATCAAAGTTGGCAGGCCGGGAGAGTGGCGAATTACGACGCGGTAACCAAGGCCAAAACCGGGTCTATCAACAAAACAACCGTGGGCAATCAGGTGATTGACCACGGTTATTGAAATGTCGCAGCGATAAGCAAATCGCGGACTCGAACAGTCGTTCTCAAACAGCTTATGGACTGTTCGGAGTCTGGTTCGCGGCGTCCTGGGCGTCTTGAGCTTCGTTGATGGCGATGATGCCCGTCGTCAAAGCACCGGCACTCAGTCCGAGCAGAGCGGCATCGTAGATACCGAGGCCGCCCAGGAATGTTCCGCCGCCGCTGACTCCCACGGGACCACCCACTCCGACTGGAGCCAGGCCGCCTTGATCGACAACTCGCACCTGGCCGTATGCCACGCCGTTGTTGTCGTACAGGATCCGTCCCTCATCCGGGTTCTGAGCACGGACCACGCCGCGATCAGAGATCACCTTCACCTTGGCCAGAGTCTTGTTAGGAGCCTTGTTGGCACCCCAGACTCGGTAAACACCATGGCCAGTGCCAGCCACAATGTAATACACGCCGGCCTTCAGGCCTTCGACGGCGAATTGGCCGTTCTCGTCCGAGCGGACTTGAGCGACTTCATTCCGTCCCTGGCGGACCGAGATCACCGCGTTTTTCACGGGATCGCGTTTGCTGTTGAAAACTTCACCCTTCAGCGCACCTTCGTTCGTCAACGAAACGTCGAGAACTGAAACCGATGGCTTGGTGGGTGATCTTGTCCCAGGCTCAGCAGCCTGGACCATCTGGAGCGGAATCAGTTGACCGACAGTCGCCAGTCCAACAGCCGCGGCCGTGAAGAATTGGTGCAGTTTCATGTTCTCCGTACCTATTCCTATGCGTCAAACCTTCCGTGGTCTGTGAACTGGGCCCGAGAACTCGTCCCTGAGTTTCTCGAGTTAGCCGCTGCACGGCTTCCAGTTGTGATTCAGCGAAGTTTCGGTCTTCTGCCGTCACTTTGCTGTTTGAGGAATCCTTTCCTCACGAGAAGTAATCGTCACAACCGTTGCAATCGCTACAGTCACTTGGCCTCAAATCCGGCAGAATCGTCAAAGTCGCCGCAGGCTGGCCTTGATTCGTCTTTTGGGCGAAATCTGAGGGACTCCACCGAGATTTCCTCAAGTGGCGGAAAGCCCGACTGGGAGCTCCGTTCGCGGCTTCCGGGACGGGTTCTGCTTGTCGGGACGTCTCGCGTCGGTAACAACATGAGGTGTCCAAATCGGTGCGGTGAGCCTGAAAGCCCGCCGCCTGTTCACTTCATTTCGAGGCTGATTCGTCTCATGAGCCGTTCGGCAACGCTTGATCGTTTACGCAGCCGGGTGCCGGTCATCGCCCCGTCCATGCTGAAATGCGACTTTGGAAACCTGCATCGCGAACTGGAGCTGCTGGATGCGGCAGGTTCGGAAGTACTGCACTGGGACGTGATGGATGGCCACTTCGTGCCCAATCTGTCCTACGGTGCAATGGTCATTGAACGAACCCGCGGGATGACCCGGGCGATATTCGACGCCCATCTGATGATTTCCGATCCGGCCAAGTACCTGAACGACTACCTGAAGGCCGGTTGCGACTGCATCACTTTTCATATTGAAGCAGTGCCCGAACCTCGGGCTCTGTTGAAACGCATTCGCGAGAGCGACGTTGTCGCCGGGCTGGCGATCAATCCCGGCACGCCCGTCGAGCGGATTCAGCCATACCTGGCCGACTGCGACATGGTGCTTGTCATGAGCGTCGAGCCCGGTTTTGGCGGGCAGAAGTTCATTCCGGGAGCCCTGGAAAAACTCAGGCAAGTGCGAAAACTGGCGGCTCCGGATCTGGTGCTCTCTGTGGATGGCGGAGTGGGACACTCCACCGTTGCGGATTGCGCTCAGGCGGGAGCCGATCTGTTTGTCGTCGGCAGTGCCATCTTTGATCAGCCAGACTTCAACGTCGCGATGCAGGATTTGACGCGGTTGGGGACTCGGCCCGTTCGTTCGTAAGGTAGCGCCGTCTGGTTGATCAGCCGGATCGCGCGTGGCGATCAAGTGCGAAGTCTCCTTGCGGCGCACAGTGAGAAATTTATGTCTACGGTCGTCTTGGTTCGGCCAGGGTGTACCGATTTTGATACCCAGAAACGGATTCAGGGTTCGCTGGATTTGCCGCTCAACGAACAGGGCCAATCGCAACTTTCGCAGATCGTCGACTTGCTGAGACCGCTGCCGATTGAGGTCGTGTTCACGGGGCCGTGTGATCCCTGCGTGACGACAGCTCGCACAGTCGCTGAGGCATTGGACGTTCCCGTCAAGGAAATTGAAGACCTCGGCAATCTGGATCAGGGTTTGTGGCAAGGCATGAGCGTCGACGAAGTGCGACGCAAGTTCCCCAAAGTCTTCAAGCAATGGGAAGATGCGCCAGAGACCGTTTGCCCGCCGGAGGGCGAAACGATCTCCGAATGCCAGGAACGCCTGTTGGCCGCGCTGAAAAAGCCCTTCAAGAAGTATGAGACGTTTGCAATCGTGGCTTCCGAGCCTTTGGCAAGTCTTTTAAGCTTCATTTTGCGAGGAGATGCTCCGGAAGATTTGGGCGAGTCGATGTTCCGCGACTCGAACGAACCTCAATTGGAGTTCATCGATTCCAACGGGCTGAGTCAGTCCGGTTTGAGTCATGACGAAGGATGAGCCCGGCTATGAAGTTTGATGGCCGGGCGATGAGTGCTGAAAACTGTCTGAAACGAGTCTATACAAATGAGTTCGCCCAGCATGGTCGACGAATCTTCGCAGGGTAAGCGTCCGAAACGCGGCGTCCCCGAAGGACTTTGGATTCGCTGCGAAGGTTGCGGTGCAACGGTCTATCGCAAACAGATCGAGCAGAACCAGTATGTCTGCATGGAGTGCCATTATCACTTCACCGTGCCGGCCCGCGTTCGCATTGAACAACTATTGGATGCCGACAGCTTCGAAGAGTGGTTCCCGGATCTCGCCTCACTCGACCCGCTCGGCTTCGTGGACAAGAAAGCCTACGCGGACCGCATCAAGGGCGAGCAGAAACGTACCGGCCTGAAGGACGCCTGCATCGCGGGTCGCGGATACATGCGCGGTCGTCCGCTGGTGTTTGCGTTGACAGACTCCAGCTTCATCATGGGCAGCATGGGCTCCGCCGTTGGCGAGAAGCTCACACGCGCAGTCGAAGCAGCCACAGAGAAGAAGCTGCCGCTGATCATCCTGTCTGGGTCGGGTGGCGGTGCACGCATGCACGAAGGCATCTACTCGCTGATGCAGATGGGCAAAGTGTCGGCGGCACTCGGCCGGTTTCATGAGGCAGGTGGATTGTTCATCTCGGTCCTGACGAACCCGACGATGGGTGGTGTTGCAGCGAGCTTCGCATCACTGGGTGACATTATGTTGGCCGAACCCAACGCATTGATCGGCTTCGCTGGTCCACGCGTCGTCGCAGCCACCGTAAACGAGAAACTGCCCGAGGGTTTTCAGACCAGCGAATTCCTGCTGGAGCACGGCTTCCTCGACCGCATCGTGCATCGTCACGACCTGCGTTCCGAGATTGCGCGCATCATCGACTACTGCTGCGGCTAGTGGACCGTCCGACCTACCACCGCATCGAGAAAACCTTCGCCTGAAATCGCATGGTCTATCTGAACCGCATCTACACACGCGGCGGCGACGCTGGTGAAACGTCACTCGGCGATATGTCGCGCGTGCCGAAGACGCATGCTCGAATCGTGGCTTACGGCGGCGTTGACGAACTCAACTCAGTGCTGGGACTGGCTCGCTCTGTTCAACTTCCGGAAAAGCTGCAGAGCTGGTTGAGCCACATTCAAAACGACCTCTTCGATCTGGGCGCGGACCTCTGCGTTCCCGAAGCCGAAGGTTCAACCGTTCCCGCGCTGCGAGTGACTGCCGAACAGACAACGCGGCTCGAGCACTGGATCGACGAAATCAACGACTCGCTGCGGCCACTGACGAGTTTCATTCTGCCCGGCGGATCACCCGCTTCCGCGTGGCTGCATCTGGCGCGCACAGTGTGCCGTCGAGTCGAGATCTCGGTCTGGCAGTTGATCTCGGAAAAACATGTTGTCAGTCCCGAGGTTTCGAAGTACCTCAATCGCCTCTCGGACCTGCTGTTCGTCCTGGCCCGCCACTGCAATGCCGATGGCCGCGACGATGTCCTGTGGGTGCCCGGCAAGAATCGCAGCCAGCAGGCTCAGTGAGACTGCCGTCACGCATCAGCGTGATGTCGCGACCGGCGCGTTGTTGGACAGATATCTCCTGTTTACATTCGACGTGCCTGTTACGTTCCGATTGCGGGCCCGCAGTCGTCACATCGCAGCGTCCACCTCAGGAGCAAATCCGATGGTCTTCCCCGTGCAATGTCCGCATTGTTTCGAAGTTCTGAAACTGAAGGACGCCGCTGCGGAGTCTGTAGGCAAACGAATGCGCTGCTCGAAATGCTCGGAGCCGTTCGCCATCAAGCCCTATGAAGAGGATGCGGACGAATACGCTGAGGAGTATGTGGAAGAAGAGGAACCCCAACCTCGGCGGTCAGCTCGCTCAAGTCGGTCCGGCAGCCGCAAGAAGCCGGCACCGAAGGCCGCCGAGTCTGGCAAGTTGAAGACCATCCTTTCGGGGCTGGGGTCTGCGGTAGTCATCGGCTTGATCATCTTGAGAGTCGTGTTGCGTGCCCGAAACAACTTCGTGCAGGACGCGCCGCAGGCACCGGCGTTCAATCCGCCGGGTGTCGTCGCTCCCGTGGCTGCAGCCAACGGTGCACCGCTGACGGATGCGGAATACGACGCCTTCGCCAAGCAATTCGAGGCCCTGGTCAACGCCCGCAATGCGACAGCGTTTCAAGCCCAGGTCAACTGGAGTCAGCTCATTGACCGGTCAATGACGGGCCTGTCGCTTTCCCCGCAGTTTGTACTCGGCTTCAAACGCGGCGCGCTCAGCACGATGGGCGCCAACTTCAGTGGTGAGGTCATGAAAGGCCTGGGCGAGTCCGGCCACTATCGATTCTTGCGCGTGCACGATGTCGGTGGAGAGAAACGGGTACTGTTTCGACTGGCTCCCAGCGAAGGCGGATTGAACTACCACGATCTCGTTCTAGCGCGGGGCGCAAACGGACAGCCGGAGGTTGTTGACTTCCATATTGCGCTCTCTGGCGAGCTGATGTCCGAAACTCTACGCGGACTCATCGTTGTTGCCGCAGCCGGCCAGAAAGGCTCGTTCCTGCAGAAGCTCACCGGTCAGTACAGCGATTTCGAAGCCAACCTGCCGACCCTGAATCAGTTTCAGGCGCAGAAGAATGCTGGGCAATTCGCGGAGGCGCTGGCAACATTCAAACGCATGCCGCCGTCACTTCAGAAGATGAAAGCCTTCGCACTGGCTCGCACCATGATCGCCAGCAACGTCAATGAAGGCGAGTATCTGGCCGCGATGGCCGACTTCCGGCAAGCGTATCCCAATGAGGCCTGCATCGACTTCCTGTCGATCGACTTCTACCTGTTGCGCAAGGAATACGATAAGGCGTTGCAGGCTATTGATAGCGTCGACCGCAGTGTCGGTGGCGATCCGTATTTGAACATCACTCGAGTGGACGCACTGCTGGAACAGGGGAAGTTCCCGGAAGCGCGCCGTGCTGCAGAGTCGGTCATTCAAGCGGAACCGAGTTTGGTCGGCCCGGTCTACACATTGATCGGCGCGGGCATTCAGGCCCGCGACTTCCAGCTTGTCCTGGACGGCTTGAAAATGGCTCAGGACAAGCACAACGCCACATTCAATGACCTGCGCACCGTTCCCGAATACGCGGAGTTCGTAAAGTCCCCGCAGTTCCAGGAATGGCTCAAGGTGGCGAAGCAATAGCAGTCACTGAATCTCTAAGCGATGATGTCGTGAGCAACCTCGCCGTGAACGTCAGTGAGGCGGAAGTCGCGACCGGAGTAGCGGAACGTCAGCTTCGTGTGATCGATGCCGAGCAGATGCAGCATCGTGGCGTGGAGGTCATGGACGCTCATGCGTTTGTCGACAGCTTTGACGCCCAAGTCATCGGTTGCGCCGTAGGCCATGCCGCCCTTCGTGCCGCCCCCGGCCAGCCAGACGCTGAAGCCGGTGGCGTGATGGTCACGGCCTTTGGAACCTTGCGCGGTGGGCGTGCGACCAAACTCGCCGCCCCACAGGATCAATGTGTCATCGAACAGGCCGCGTGACTTCAGATCGCGGATGAATGCGGCGATGGCTTGGTCGCTCTGCTTAGCATCACGCACATGGTCCTGAATGTCGCCGTGAGCGTCCCACGGCTGACCTCCACCGTAGAAGACTTGCACAATGCGCACACCGCGTTCGATGAGTCGCCGGGCAATCAGGCAACCATCGGCGAACTGGCCGGGACCGTATTGTTTGCGAGTCGTTTCAGTCTCGCGGCTGATGTCAAAAGCTTCCTGAGCTTCGAACTGCATCCGGTATGCCATCTCCAGCGACTGAATCCGAGCCTCCAACTGAGCATCCTGCGGACGATCATTGAGGTGCTCGCGATTCATCCGCTGCATCAGATCGAGCAGTCGTCGCTGGCCGTTCGGTGAGAGGTTGGCGTTGTTGATGTGGCTGATGACCTTCTTGGGATCCAGTTGCCCGTTGTTGATGTGCGTGCCCTGATAGATGCCGGGCAGGAAGCTGTTGGACCACAGTGCCGGCCCCACGGTCGGCTTGCCGGGGCACAGCACCACGAAGCCGGGCAGGTTCTGGTTCTCTGTGCCGAGTCCGTACGTCAGCCACGAACCCAGGCACGGCCGCGTTGGCTGCTGAGTGCCCGAGTTCATCATCAGCAGGCCGGGTTCATGGTTCGGCGTACTCGTGTACATGGAGCGGATCACACACAGGTCGTCCGCGCATTCGCCGAGATGCGGGTAGAGATCGCTCATCTCCAATCCGCTGTCACCGCGTTTATAGAACTTGAACGGCGACGGCATGTACTTGCCACCGGGGCCTGATTTCCCGGCTTGTTTCTCCAACTCCGGTTTTGGATCGAATGTGTCGACGTGCGATGGCCCGCCATTCATGAACAGGAAGACCAGATGCTTCGCCTTCGGTGCGAAGTGCGAGGGCTTGGGCGTGAGAGGTTGGTCACTGAGGGCTGACTCGGCCCGCGCTACCTGTTCTTGCGACAGCATCGACGACAGCCCGACCATGCCGAAACCCGCCGCCGAGCGACTCAACCATTCACGGCGTGACAATGGCCAGTTCACAGGTTGCTCGCGCATTAGAGGACTCCGGTGGGACGAATAACGTGCGGGGCGAGGGCGGGGACGTATCGAGGACTGCTCATGCTAGAGTGATCGCTACACTCTCGGCAAAGCGCGTCTGCAAAATCGAGACAGAGTTCTCCACGTGCTGTTGATCATCCAGATCGTAGACACAGCAGACGTCACGAGATGTCGCGGCCGTTCTTCGGCATGAGGTTGATCAGCCAGTTGAGCATCTCGCGGTCAGAGAGTGATGTTGGCGCCACAAGTGGTGCGTCGCCCTGCTCGTACCTCGGCAAGCCTCCGACGGTCTCTTCGCTTTCCGCCCAGGCTCCGGTTTGAGTCGCGATGTCCTTTACTACCTGCCGATCCCAGCGGTCACGGAAGATCGTGCCAGCGCGGTTCAGCAGCCTCGACATCTGCTGCGCGTTGTTCGGGTTCAACCAGCCAGCGTGATCCTCCAGATGGCGAAAGGGTGACTCTTTGAGTTGCTCAACGGTGACATCACCAGAAGTCTGGTTGCCAAAGATGTCCCAGTCTGCTCCTTCGGGCTGCTTGAACCGGGAGGTGGCTCGTCGATTTCCGTTAAGGTAGATCTTCGCAGTTCCCGTGAATCCCGGCTGGCAGGAAATCGGATCGTGCAGCGGAGGCTTCGTGCGTGTGTTCGGGCCGGGGATGAACGAGTTGTCGCGAACATCGAAGCTGCCGGGCATCAGGGCGATGCCGCTGCTGCCGTAGTTGTAGATGAGGTTCCCCAACAGCATTGCCGTGCCCAGCACCTGCGGCGATCGACGATTCGCATGCGCGAAGATGCAGTTCTTCACGACCGCAGCTTCCGCGTGAGTAAACATCAGGTTGAAGTTGTGAGGACCGCGATCCTTCATCCAGCAGTAGGCGAACAGGCAGTTCTCGAACCGCACATCTTCCGAACTGGTATGTTTTACCTTGGGGCTAAGCGTTGCAGGGCCAATGTCGATCTCGTCATTGCCGCCGCGAAAGGAGCAATGCATGAACCTCACATTGCGACTGCAGCCGTTGTCCGTCGAGTTCACTTTGATCGGGTCCCACCAGATCGTGTCCTTCGGAGTGGGAGCCGACTGCAACGAAAACGCGAGGTGTCGTAGTTCAACGTTGATGCAGTCGACGAGCGCCAGCGGATAGCTCGTGATCTGCACGCCTTGCGGCGAGGTATTGCCAAACACCCGCACGTTGCTGGCCTTCTCGACCACGAAACCCTGCTGGTTGTTAACGATGGTGCCGCTGACATGAAACACGATCCAGCGTTCATCGCTACCCGAGTAACGCATGCCCTCAATCAAGCTGCCGGGGCCGATCGGCTCTAATGTCGTAACTCGATACAAGTGCATTCCGTTGACCTCGCCTGCAGAGGTTGCAGTCCTTCAGGGAACCCAGATCGCTGATCCCAGCTTAAACTCCAGGCGCTCAAGAATCCTGCGCAGCCGCTCGAAGATGCGGTCCTCTGATTCCAGGTTCAGATTTTGAATGTACCGGCGTTTGAGCCACGTCAGACCGCTCAACAACAGATTCGACTGATCGAGGATCGGAATCAGCCGCCGTTCCGTGTCGGACAGCGGACGGATTTCCTCGTACGCCTTGAGGCCGCACAGCCAGCCTTCGGTTGATGAACCAATCAAGCTGCCCAACAGTCGAGACAGGTCCGCCGCGATGGTATCCGTTTGAGCGGCGTTGAAGTCGATCAATCCGGTGACCTCGTTACCCGTGAAGAGCACATGGTCGTGCCAGATATCTCGCATGACCGGCTGAAGCGGAACTTCCCAGCATGCGGCAGACATCAGTTCCCCGAGCACAGTCGGCGCGAGTCGCCGCACGTAAGTCGTCAACGGGATACCAAGATCGCGCCACGTCGCAGACGGCTCCCGGATCAACGCGCGTTCGATCTGGTCGAGGGTTCCGTCAAGGTACCACTTCAAAGTCTGAATTCGCTCGTGAACAACCGGTGCAGTTGCAGAGGCCTGTGTCGTGAACCAGCCATTACCTTCGGCGCTCGCGACTGCCGCGCGATGCCAGCGAGCCAGCATGTGGCACGCCGCAGCCAACCGTTCGTCTGAAGGAGCAGCCCAGTAGTCCGCACGACCGGGCATCCACGGCTCCAACTGCCAGACGCCTTCCTTCGTCGTCACGCTGCTGGAACCGCTGCGGGTTTGGCATGGCACGGGAATGCAGGTCATCCCCAGCTCAAACATCCGCGCGAGCAATCGATGAGTTGCCAGCAATTTACTAACGCTCAGCGACGTTGGCTGACACTTCAGGCAATATGTATTCAGCCCGTCCCGGACCCGATAGACCCGCGTTCCGGAGAAGCCCTGAGCGCCTTCCGGACAGTCAATCTCGTTCGAGCGTAACTGTGGAAAATGCTCGTTGACTACGATTCGTGCGAGATGGATGTTCACACTTCGACTTTCCGTACGACGCGGTCGGTCAAGGACTTCTGGCGACTCATGACGGCTGTGCGCCTGATGCCCAGGTAAGAAAACCGTCATTCCGAGGAAACGCGGGGAAACCTGCCTCGCAGATTAGATTTTGACCTATTGGTTTCTGTGTGTCTCAGGCTAAGCCCTGCTGATCAGAACGTTTGTGACGTTGCACACCCGCAGTCCAAACCACGTTGATGGGCGAACACGAGCACAGCTCGCCGTCGACCAGACAAGTTATAGCAATCGAGCGGATGACAAGGATTGAATGATGATCGCACTAGAGGATTCTGTGGATGAGTTTGCGAAGGATCCTGAATTCGTCGCGATGTTCGTGAACAAGGCCAATCAACTGATCAGTAAAGTTGAAGAGGATCTCGCGGCCCTTGAGGATTGCCCCCCGAGGAAGCGCGGCGAACTGCTCAACCAGATCTTCCGCTCGGTCCACACGATCAAAGGTGAAGCCGGTTTCGTCGCGATGCAGAACATCGGCCGACTGGCACACTGCATCGAGAACATCCTCGATCGCGCCCGTGAATTCGAAATCGATCTGACTCACGAAATCGTCATGCGGCTGATGGCTTCGCTGGACGTGCTGCGTGACCTCGTCGGGCACGTTGATACTTCGGAGTCGATTGACATCAGCCACGCTCTCGCCGCGCTGGAAGGTCGCGAGGTCAGCTCACCGGCGATTGCTCCGACGCCAGCTCCCGTCGCGGCAACTCCTCCCGTGGCCGTGGCCAGCCCGATCGTTGAGCCTGTTCAACCAGCGGCCGCGCAACCGCAACCGGCGAGCACCGGCCCGGTTGCCAGCACGGCCGCCAACACAACTGAGCCAGTGGCTGCCGTCCGACAGACGGCCCGAAAGCGTACACTCATCGTCGATGATGAACCGATCATCACGCGCATCGCAGCTCAGCAATTGGCTGCTGCGGGCATTCCTGCGGATGAAGTCGCATCCGCTGAAGAGGCACTCAACTTGATGCGGCGCAATCTTTACAACGTCGTGGTGTGCGACATTGACTTGCCAGGCATGTCTGGCCTTGAACTGATCCCAAAGCTGAAAGAGATCAGCCCCTTGGTTCAGGTGGTGATGCTGACGGGAAAACCTAATTTCGCGACGGTACTGAACTCGCTAACTTCCGGCGCAATCGACTTCCTGCCCAAGACGCAGGACTACAAACCGCTGATCGAAAGCGTTCAGCATGCCCTGAGCCGCGTGGACCGCTGGGTACCGCTCATGCGCAGTCGCCGCGAACGATAGTGGTTCCGTTGGCACCACATCGTGGGCGCCTCGGCACTGGTGAGATCCGGCCGAGGCGTTCCCGTTTGGTTGTGCGACACACTCCAACTCGCCGCAAGCCCTGCGGACAGAGTGACGGCAACGTGTGCGCTTAGTTGTCGCTGATGCGAATGCGGCGCGGGCGGTGCAGCGCCAGCGGATCTTTAACGAACTGGTTACGGCATTCGGGACACAGGTCGTAGCGAAACTTTCGCGGCGAGTTCTGTTCGAGTTCCAGTTCGCCGGTCTCTTCCATGTGACTGATGATGTCCGCGATCTCTTCGAGGTTATCGCGTTCCAGGTCTTCTTCGGTGATCTCTTCGGGATCGAACGACGGGAAGACTTCGAGGCGAACTACGAATCTGCGGTCGTCCAGCTTTTGCCCACAAATGTCGCAGGAATAGTGCAGCATCTTGCTTATGTCCTTTCGACGCTCAGGCGGCAGTTCATCCACCAGACAGATGCTAAGCGTCTGCATTCGATTTAATCAGATGCCGTTACGCACCGGAAGCAACTGCATGGGCCTTTTCATGAAAGGTTCCAAATCCAATTCAAGGCGACATATTCTTGCGCGTTGATTGATTTGTAGACTGCGCTCATCCTCTGAATGAGTTCTTTTCCGCTCGCATCCCGCCCTCCTTGCTTTCCTCCCACATTACTGGCTGCGTGTCTGGTCTCGCGTTGTCAGTTCATGGAACGTCCCCATGTGGCGATTGATCGCTCTCACTCTGCTGCTTCAAGTCACGACCGCGTGGGCTCAAACGCCTGATGCTGCGTCGGATGATTTCTTTGAGAAGCAGATCCGCCCGGTCCTCGCAGCTCGCTGCTGGGACTGTCATGGTCCCGACCAACAAGAAAGCGACCTGCGTCTGGACTCGCGCGAAGCACTGCTCGATGGTGGTTCGCGCGGAGCCGTCGTCGTGCCGGGCATGCCTGAGAAGAGCCTGCTGATCACGGTCATCAATCATGCGGACACCTTGGCGATGCCGCCCAAAGAGAAGATGCCGCTGAAAGAGATCGTCGCGATCACTCAATGGGTCAAGGCCGGAGCCGTCTGGCCGAACAGCCAGGCGACCACAGTCAACAAGAAGCCTCAAAACAAAGGGAGCGCCTTTTCGGAAGAGCAACTCAAGCACTGGGCGTTCCAGCCGATAGCTCGTCCACAACCTCCCAGCGTGCGCAGCCAGGACTGGGTCAAGTCGCCGATCGATCAGTTCATCCTCGCGAAGCTGGAAGAGAACAGCTTGCAGCCAGCACCTCGAGCCGAAAAGCGAGCGCTGATTCGCCGCGCGACGTTCGATCTCACCGGACTGCCGCCGACCTATGACGAAGTGACCGCTTTCGTAGCAGACGATTCACCTGATGCATTCGCGCGCCTGATCGATCGCCTGCTCGATTCCCCGGCTTACGGAGAACGCTGGGGACGCCACTGGCTCGATGTGGCCCGTTACGGCGATTCGAACGGGCTCGACGAAAATCTGTCCCAAGCCAATGCGTTTCGCTATCGCGACTATGTTGTCGATGCTCTGAATGCGGACCTGCCTTTCGACACCTTCATTCACGAGCAACTGGCCGGTGACCTGCTAGGTGGTGACGACGCTCGTGCAACTCAGCGGCTGACAGCGACCGGTTTTCTGGTGATCGGCGCGAAGATGCTGGCCGAGGATGACCCCCTCAAAATGCAGATGGACATCATCGACGAGCAGGTGGATACGCTCAGCAAGGCGTTCATGGGCATGACGCTAGGCTGCGCCCGTTGTCACGACCACAAGTTCGACCCGATTTCAATCAAGGACTACTACTCGCTGGCAGGCATCTTCAAGAGCACGACGACGATGGAGAACTTCAGCGTCGTCGCTCGCTGGCAAGAACGCCCGCTGGCTACGGCTGACGAACTCCAGCAGCGTGATGTTGCTCAGAACAAAGTGAATGCTCAGCAGGCCGAGATCAAACGCATTTCGCAAGTCGCGACGGACGTCTTGCTGCAGGACGCGCGTGATCGCGTTGACGAATACGTCATGGCTGCGGCTGAGCAACTCTGGTTGAACTTGAAGGCCAAGTCCTTCGGCGCACGACTCGATGCCAAGCCACCGCAATCGTTGCCAGAAGGCGCGATCCTCGTTGAAGCTGAGAACTATCAGCGCGGCAACGTACTGAAGTCATCGACGGGTTACGGTGAGGGAATCGGCGTCATCCTGAATGCAGGCAAGTTGCCGAACGTGGCCGAGTATGACATCGAAGTTCCGGAGGCTGGCTGGTACCAGTTTGAGACTCGTTACGCGGCAGCTTCAGCCCGTCCCGTGCAATTCATGTTGAACGATGAGGTTGTCAGTTCCAAAGTCGCGGGCGGAGTCACTGGCTCGTGGAATCCAGACACCCAACGCTGGCAGGTCGAAGGCCAGTACCAATTCCGCGTGGGCCGGAACGTGCTGCGTCTGTTCGCCGAACATCCCTTCCCGCACATCGACAAACTGCTGCTGGTGAAACGTGCCGTTCCCGCTGTCGAAGCTGTCACACTGCGAACGGCCGATGCTCGGACAAAAGACCGGCCAGAGCTGCTCAAGCAATTCGTGGCTCAATGGGCCGACTACCTGAGCAAGGAAGCCGCCGGCCTAACACCGTTGTGGCCCGAGTGGCGAGACCAGGTCGTCGCCTTGCAGATCAAGGGCGAAGACGGCGTTGCGGTAACCGACTTCTTCAGCGCCGCCCGCCAGGTTGGTGAATCGCTGCGTGCCGCCGAAGGAGAATGGAAAGCACTGAAAGCGACGGCACCGTCCGCCAAAGGTCTGCCAGATCGCACTCAGGACGCGCGACGGAAGTTGCTCTACGAGACCAACGACGATGCCCCTTTTCAGACGAAGGGCATCGAAGATCAGTTCGATGCCACAACCAAATCCACTCTGGCGCAGAAGCGTGAAGAACTGAAAGTTCTCGAAGCGGCAGTTCCGAAGTTTCCGGAGGTCATGGCGGTCTCTAACAGCAAGATTGAAGACCTGCCTGTGCACCTGCGTGGCAATCACACAACCTTGGCCAGAGAACTTGAGCCACGTCGTTTTCCGCAAGTTATGCAACTCGGTCACGCTCCATTGGCCAAAGATGTCAGCGGCCGTCTTGAGCTGGCTCGCTGGCTCACTGATCCGGCTCATCCGCTGACCAGTCGAGTCATCGTGAATCGAGTCTGGTTGTGGCACTTCGGTGAGGGGCTGGTGCGATCACCCGACAACTTCGGGCTGCTCGGCGAACGACCGACTCATCCCGAGTTACTGGATTGGCTCGCGCAACGCTTCATGAGTTCCGGTTGGTCGCTCAAGCAATTGCATCGCGAGCTGATGCTCTCAGCGACCTATCAGATGAGTTCCCAGTTCGACGCTCGTGCCAACGAACTGGACCCTGATCATCGCCTGTGGTGGCGGCGCCCCATTAAGCGACTGGAAGTGGAGGCCGTACGCGATGCGGTCCTCGCCGTTTCAGGATCGCTCGATCAGCGTCTCGGCGGCTCGCTGTTGCCCACACCCAATCGCAACTACGTCACCAGTACCGCCAACGTGAACCCGGCCATCTACGATGCACCGCGGCGAGCGATCTATCTGCCGGTCGTGCGTAGCGCACTTTACGACCTGTATCAGGCTTTCGATTTCGCCGAACCCACCGTACTTAATGGCCGCCGTGAAGTGACGACCATTCCGACGCAAGCGCTGTTCATGCTGAACAGCAAGCTGGTTTCTCAGCAAAGCCGCGCCTTGGCGCTCTCACTGCTCAACGATGAGGCAACTGCCCCGAATCGCGTCCGTGAGGCGTATCGCAGAATCTTGCAGCGGGAGGCATCTGCCGCCGAAGTTGCGCGGGCTGAAGAGTTCCTCAAACAGCTCGAAAACACGTCGGAAACCACAGTAAAAATTTCTCAAGAACGCGAAATCCGTTGCTGGCAAAGCCTGATTCGCACATTGATCTCGACCAACGAGTTCATCTATTTAAACTAGAAGTGCGAATCTTAAGTTTTCAGGAGGCCGACCTCCAAAAAAACGAAAGAAATCCGATTTGGCAGGTATGACACTTCCCGTCTAAGACGTCTGTCTTAGGTGGAGACAAACTTGGCACCTGCCGATGAAACTAGAACGCATCGGTCCGCCTTGTGACCTATCGATTGTGAGACATATCTCAATGTCATCCACGCATACTCATTCATTCTGGCGGAGGATTGGTCATGGTTGCTGCTGTTGCCCGGAGCGTCTCGAAACCTGCAGCGTCTTATGAGCCCCTGAGTGCTCACTGGCGGCAAGTGGGACGATTCTCCACTGTGGAGCAAGCTGAGGCGACGGTCTCGCGCCTCGAAGCGGAAGGCGTGCACGCTGTCCTGTCCATGGTGGACGGCCTGTGCGTGTTGGCGGAAGACCACGAGTAAGCGACAACCTGGTTAGTCGCGGGTCGTTGAAATAACCGTTGGGGCGAACAGCTCGTCGCCCCAAACGGAAGCTCTCAATTCGCGTCCACTGCTAAGAATTCGGACCTGGACGCCGACGATCAGGTCGATAGCCCTTGCCAGGGGCGAATCGCGATTGCTTCTGCGCGGCTTTCTTGGAACCTCCAGCCTTGTCCTGGCTGTGAACATAGTTGCCCGGAAAGCGATCATTCGCGTCCTTGCGGCGAGCGTCCATTGCCGCCTGCGGAGCGCGTGCGGGAATCAGGCAGTCGCAGCCGCTGCCAATCAAGTCCTGACGGCCAGCTTCTTCCAGCGCCTTGCGAACCTCGAAATAATTCTCGGGTTTGAAGAACTGCATCAACGCACGTTGCAGCTTGCGATCTCGCAAATGCTTGGCGATATAGACCGGTTCCTTAGTGAAGGGATTGATGCCGGTGTAGTACATCGCGGTCGCCACATCGAACGGGGCGGGAATGAAGTCCTGCACCTGATCCGGGCGATACCCGTTCCGCTTCAGGAACACGGCCAGATCAATCATCGCATGCAGGTCACTGCCGGGGTGGCTGGCGATGTAATACGGGATCAAATACTGCTTCTTGCCCGCCTTCTGTGACTCCGCGTTGAAGACGTCGGCGAACTTCTCAAAGTCGTCTGAGGCGGGCTTGCGCATGAGTTCCAGCACACCCGCGTCCGTGTGTTCCGGAGCCACTTTCAGATGGCCGCCGACGTGGTGCTTGACCAGCTCGCGCATGTATTCGGGCGAGCGTCGTGCTAAATCCATGCGGATGCCACTGGCGACCAGCACCTTGCGAATGCCGGGGGTCTCACGAGCTTCCTTCATCAGTTTGATGAGCGGCGCGTGATCGGTGCCCAGCAGCTTGCAGATCGTCGGATGCACGCATGACTGGCGACGGCACTTGGCCTCCACTTCGGGGCGCGTGCACTTCATCTCATACATGTTGGCGGTCGGTCCGCCGATATCGCTGACGATCCCCTTGAACTGCGGGTCGTCGGTCATGCGTTTGAGTTCGCCGACAATTGATGTCTGGCTGCGTGACTGAATCGTGCGGCCCTGATGCGTCGTGATCGAACAGAACGTGCAGCCGCCAAAGCAGCCGCGCATGATCGTGACCGAATCCTTGATCATCTCATGCGCCGGAATTGGTTCCGTGTAACTCGGGTGCGCATGACGATCGAAGGGCAGGTCGTAGATGGCATCCATCGCTGTTTGAGAAATCGGCAAGCGAGGCGGATTCACCACTGCGGCTTGTCGATCATGCATCTGCACCAGACGCCGCGCGTTCCACGGATTCGTTTCCGTGTGAATGATCTTGGTGGCTTCGGCGAACTGAGCCTTATCCGCCACGACGGCTTCGAAGCTGGGGATGAGCGTGGTGGGAAAAACGGATGCTGTTGAATCCGGCTGCAGTTCGTTGACCAGTTCGGCAGACTCTTTCGCTCCGAGCATGTAGGCCACGCCGCGCATGTCGCGGAGATCTTTGACCGTCGCCCCAATCTGCATGCGCTGAGCGATTTCGAGAATCGCGTCCTCGCCCATGCCGTAGACAACAAGGTCCGGCTTCGCGTCCAGCAGGATCGAGCGCTTAACGGTGTCGCTCCAGTAGTCGTAGTGCGCGAGTCGCCGCAGCGATGCTTCAACTCCGCCTGCAATGACTGGAACACCCTTGTAGGCTTCTCGCGCCCGCTGGCAGTAAGCGAGCGTCGCGCGATCAGGACGTAAACCAATGCGACCGCCGGGTGAATAAGCGTCTGCGTTGCGCACCTTTCGGTTCGCCGTGTAGTGGTTCAGCATCGAGTCCATGTTGCCGGCGCTGACTGCGAAGAACAGCTTCGGCTGACCGAAGCGCCGCCAGGCATCGCACGTCTTCCAATCGGGCTGACTGATGATGCCGACTCGAAAACCGGCGGCCTCAAGGACTCGTCCCAGAATCGCCATCGCGAAACTGGGATGGTCGATATAGGCGTCGCCCGTCACGAACACGATGTCAATCTCGTCCCAGCCGCGTGCCCGAGCCTCATCCATCGACATGGGCAACGGTCGGCGATCGCAACGGCTGGCGCCGCGTTGCAACGCGGCGATCAGTCGATCACCGCTGTAATGAGAATCGTGAATGATGGGCAGTTCGATCATGAAACAAATCTAACGCAGCAGAGCCGCAAAGACCCGGCAAGGGTCGAGCTGACAGTTCTTGTAGGTCGGACAATCCTGTCCGACAGCCGGACAAGATGTCCGGCTTACTTCGCAGTCCAATTTCGCTGTTCCACGCTTCGCGCGCAGAGGGAGTAGCAAAGCCGCGAAACAGCCCCGATTGTTGAGCATTCGCAGTAGAGATGCCAAGCAACTCTCCCGGCCCGCGGAAAAGTCGTGGTCTTTTCTGCTGGCGGGTCGGATTGCAGTGCCCGCAGCTTTCCGCCGAAAGCTGTAACCGTTGTGGCCGTTAAGGTTTGGCTGCTTTCGTATCCAGCGAGAAGTACGTCGGCAGCTCGCCAATCAAGGGTTGGGCGTAGTCCAGAAACGCCTTCGTCACGAACAATCCGTCCTTCGTGATGTACTTGGCTGGCATCGGACGGGCGCTGATCGCGACTTTGGACAGTTCGATCGTCCCAAAGTCGGACGCGTAGGGCTCGCCGGGTTTGGACGTGCGTTCGAGGGTGACCATCACTTCGGAAGTCCCTGCTTCGGCAAGTTTCACCGCGCGCTGGCCGCAGCCAAAAGCTTCTTCGATGTCCAGCTTCACGGCGCGATCGGCCGCGCACATCTGCAGTGATTCGGTGACCTGAAACTCGCCACGCCAGCCGAACTGCTGCGAGATCATGCGATGCAAAAACATCGCTGCGCTGGTGCCTCCCATGGCACCGAACTCGACGTTGCCGAACTTGTCCTTCACGGTCGATGCGCTAACCGGATTTCCATCGCGATCTGTGATGCCTTCGCCGCAGACGATCGACACAAAGCCGTACTTCTTCTGCGCCTTACTGACGGCTTCTAAAAACTTGTCCTGCTCGAACGGAACTTCCGGCATGAGGATGATGTGCGGCGCGTCAGATGGATCACGCTTTGCGCAGGCCGCCGCTGCTGGCAACCAGCCCGCACTACGTCCGACCGTCTGGAAGATCACGAACTGATCAACACGCTGCATGTCGCGAGCCAGCAAGCCGCTCTGCTGAACACTCTGAGCGACATATCGCGCCGCGCTCGGGAAGCCCGGCGTGTGGTCGGTGCCGAACAGATCGTTGTCGACCGTCTTGGCGATGCCGACACCCAGCATCTCGTAGCCGGTGCTCTTGGCGTATTCGACGACGCGATGGATGGTGTCCATCGTGTCGTTGCCGCCGATCATGAAGAAGTAGCGAATGTTGAACTTCTTCAGTGTCTTCAGAATGGGCTCGAAGTGCTCATCCTTCAGTTTCAGACGGCTCGATCCCAACGCGCTACTGGGCGTGAGTTGCAGTTGCTTCAAGGCCGCCTTGTCGTAGCCTGACAGGTCCAGCAAATGCTGATCGAGCACACCTTGAATCGCGAACCGCATGCCGAACACTCGGTCGATCCGCTTCGACTTCTGAGCGGCATCAATGACACCTGCCAGCGATGCGTTGATAACGGACGTGGGACCTCCCGACTGACCGACAAGTGCGTTGCCCTTAAGCATGAGATTCCTTCAAAGTGCGAAGCGATACCGACGAGCCAGCTCGTATGTTGGGGACCAAGCCCGGACCCGGCAAGTTAGGCGCAGGGGCGACGCGATTGCTGTTCTTCGGATTTCCCGCAGAGGCGAGGAGTGCGCAGAGAAAAGCATGAGATCAGGCCTCGGACCGGAAACCCTCTCGGCGGCATCGGCTCCAAGAGGAAAACTTGAACCACAGAGGAACAGAGGTCACAGAGAAGGGAGCTTTGCAGACTCGGTGCATGCTCTCTGTGGCCTCTGTGTCTCCGTGTTTCTCTCTTCTGGATCCGGTCTCGATACTAGGCTGCGCTTTTGAGGGAGGCGACGCGTTTTTTTCTGCGAGCTCTGCGCCTCTGCGGGAAATCCCATTCAACCACTCGCGATTCCAACAAGCTCTCTTCTCGAACGCACTTCAAAGAATCAATCGTGAGTCGCTTTCTCTTCTGAGTCGCCAAGTTCTGCCATTTTGGCTCGCAGCTTGGCTTCCAGATCCGCGCGGACGCGTTGATCTTCGGAGTTGCCGCTCTTCGTCAGGTTGTCGGTTTCGCCGGGATCAACTGACAGATGATAAAGTTCAGACCGCCCCGGGTTCGCGAAGTCGATCATCAGCTTCCATTCGGGAGTGCGGTAGCAGCGCATGGCGGTGGTTGCTCCATTCCGCATGTTGTACTCACCGAAATAATCGTTGTTCCAAGCGGGCGATTCTCCCTTGAGCAATGGCATGATGCTGCGACCGCGCAACACCACGTTTTCTGGAATGGCTGCTCCGGCAGCGGCACACAAGGTCGGGAACCAGTCGAGGTTGGTCACCGTTTGTGAAATCGTCGAACCGGGCTTGATATGTTCCGGCCAGCGAACGACCGTCGGCAGGCGCAGCGACGTATCGAACATGTTGGGCCGAGTTCCCGCAGGAATATGCGGCCACTCTTTGGCCGGCGTCTTATTGAGCATCCATGCGGCATTGCCCTTGTGCCAGATGCCATGCTGTCCGACGTTGTAGCCATGATCTGAAGTGAAAATGACCAGCGTGTTGTCCGTCAGCTTGAGATCATCCAGCTGCTTCAAAACTCGCCCGACGTTGCGGTCCACACACGCGACGGAAGCCAGATACGCCCGCATGTTGTTACGCGTCTTGGCGACGTCCAGATCTGGATACGCGGGAAGCGTGAGTTTCTGCCCATCGATATGTTCCAGGTCTTCATCTCGCACCGGCAAGTAAGCCGTATGAGGCGCCCGGAAGTGAAGCGAGAGAGCGAACGGCGCCGACCGATGCTGTTCAATGAATCCCAATGCGTGATCCGTAAAAATATCCTCGGCCAGACCCTCAAAGGTTTGTTCCTGGCCGTCCTTCTCGAGCGTGGGGTTCTTCGTGGCGCAGCCACCTTTCAACAGTCCCATGAAGTAGCCGTAACCACGCTTGGTGGGATGATGCTCGGCGGTGTGGCCCACGTGCCATTTGCCGACCAGTCCGGTCTTATACCCCGCCTTCTGCAACATCTGGGGCCACGTTGGCATGTTGTCAGGCAGACCTTGCGTTGATGCGGGCACGATCCAGTCATAGATGCCAATCTCCGATGAGTAGCGACTGGTCAGCGTCGCCGCGCGCGACGGGCTGCAGACGGGTGTCACGATCAGCGACGTCGTCAGCCACGCTCCTTCGTTTCGCAAGCGATCGAGATTCGGCGTGTGCGCGTCCTTGTTACCGGAGAAGCCGGTCGTCCACGCGGCTTGATCGTCGGTGCAAATGAAAAGGATGTTCGGCTTCGTGTCGGCCGCCTGAGCAACCAGCGAACTCGCGAACACGACGAGTGCCATCCAGAGCCAGCGTGCCATAGACTGTTCCTTTCCGTACCGATCATGATCCCGTCAGCAGCGTCTGCTGAAGCAACTGCACAGCGGCTTGAACCATCGAGAACTTTTGACATGACAGCAACTCATCTGCTGGATCGCCGTCGGTTTCTGGGGAGCATGGGCACCGGACTGAGCAGTATCGCGCTCGCTCATCTGTTGAACTCAGACGGGTTGCTGGCCAACGACGAACCGCGACCACCGATTCGTCCGCAGATTGATCCGTCGCGTCCGTTCGGGGCTCGCAAAACGCACTTCACTCCACCTGCGAAGAATCTGATAGTCATCTTTTGTTCCGGAGCGTGCAGCCATCTCGACACGTTCGATTACAAGCCGGAACTCATCAAACGCGACGGCCAGCCGATGCCCGGTGCGGAGAAACTCATCACGTTTCAAGGGGCCAATGGCAACCTCACAAAGAGTCCGTGGGCGTTCAAGCCGCGCGGCGAATGTGGCAAGCACGTTTCCGATCTGGTGCCACACCTCGGCGGGCTGGTCGATGACATGTGCTTCATGCACTCATTGACCAGCAAGACCAACACGCACGGTCCCGGCGAAAACTTCATGTCGACCGGCAACACGCTCGACGGTTTCCCGAGCGTCGGTGCCTGGGTGACTTATGCGCTCGGCAGTGAGAATCAAGATCTGCCCGCGTACATCGCGATCCCCGATCCGCGCGGGAAGCCTCAAGCCAGCGTCAACAACTGGGGAGCAGGCTTCCTGCCAGCTGCTTATCAGGGAGCGGACTTCAACGCCACGACACCCATTCGCAACCTCGCCAAACCAGCGGCGATTTCGGCGGAATCAGACCGAGCCACTCAGGACTTTCTGAAACGCTTGAACGAACGCCATCTCGAAAAGTTTCCGGGCGACAGCGAACTCGCCGCACGCATTTCGAGCTACGAACTCGCAGCCCGCATGCAGGTCAGCGTGCCTGCGATTATGGATCTCAGCTCCGAGCCTGAGCACATCAACAAGCTCTACGGGGCCGACGATACTCAGAACAAACTGAAGGCCAGTTACGCCCGCAACTGCATTCTCGCCCGCAAACTGATCGAACGCGGCGTGCGGTTCGTGCAACTCTTCAATGGTGCGTATCAAACCGGCGGCGAAGGCGTCAGCAATTGGGACGGCCATAAGGCACTGGCTCAACAATACGCGCTGCACGGCCCCGTGCTGGACCAGCCTACGGCCGGACTAATCACGGACCTCAAACAACGCGGCTTGCTGAAAGATACCCTCGTCGTCTGGTGCACCGAGTTCGGTCGCATGCCGACGTTCCAGCAAGGTGCCAGCGGTCGCGATCATAACCCGTCGGGTTTCACATGCTGGATGGCGGGAGCTGGAGTGAAAGCTCCGTTCTCTTACGGTGCTACCGACGAGTTCGGCTACAAAGCCGTTGAGCATGTAACGTCGGTCTATGAGTTCCACGCCACGATCCTGCACCTGCTCGGCCTGGAGCACGATCGCCTGACGTTCTACTACAACGGCCTGGAGCGACGCCTTACGGACGTGCATGGCAAAGTCGTAACGGACGTTTTGAAGAGCTAGTGACGCGTCTAACATCGGAATTGGGTGCCACTGGCTTTGCCAGTGCCCAATTCCTGTGACGAGCGCGCCGCTAGCCGATCAGCGAGATTCCGCGGCGTTCCTCTTTGACGATCATCTGGATGAAATGCATTTTGCGCAACACCGGGCGTGACATCACGAACGGATAGAAATCGTGCTGGCCCATGCTCCGCGCCAGTTCGTTCAAAACTGTCGTGAGCTGCACCCAGGAGTTGGTCAACAGGATCACGCGTTGAGCATCCGGTGCGTTCGGGTCGTAGAGGTCATCGACAGTAAAGGGTTCGATGGCCTGCTCCACTTCCTCACCGCGCAGACCAAACCGCAAGGCTGTGTCGAGGCTATCGACCACGTGCAGATAGTGAGCCCAGGTCTCGGCCCAATCCTCCCACGGATGGACTGAGGCGTATGAGCTGATGTGCTGGTCGGCCCAATTCGGCGGCGGGCCTTGCTCATAATTCCTTTTGAGTGCCTCGCTGTAGTCTTGCCTCTCGTCGCCAAATAGCTCACGGAATTTTTCCAGCCAGGGTGTGTCCGCGACCAAGCGATCCCAGTAGTAATGTCCTACTTCGTGACGAAAATGCCCCAGCAAAGTCCGATACGGCTCGCGCATGTTATGCCGTATCCTCTCCCGAATGGAGTCATCCGCTTCTTCCACGTTCAACGTGATCAATCCATTGGCGTGCCCAGTGAGAACCCGCGGGCCCTCGGGGGGACTACGCAGGAAATCGAACATGAAGCCGCGTTCGGGGTCTTCGCTCACCTTTGAAACCACCGGCAATCCAAGATTCAGTAGCTGCGCCACCAGGCGGCGTTTCGCGTTCTCGATCTTCCGCCACCACAGTTTATTATCTGCGTCATCCAGAATCGGAATGATGTTGTTCAGGCGGCAGGATCGGCAGAGGGTCTCTTCCTCGTCCGCCTGCACCAGCCAGTTGCAGCCGGCAGGCGATTCAAAGTTTTCGCAACGTTTCCACGTTTTGCCGTCGTCCTGGGTTCCATCGAGCTTCCAAGTTCCCTGCTCCGGCCCCGGTGTCAGTGACCGAACTTGTTGTAGTTCGGGTTCGTAGCCCAGCGGCGCGTTACATCCGAGGCACAGGCTGTTATTAAAAAACACAGGCCGTCCGCAACTACAACTGAACGAACTCCTGCGCCCCGACGGCTCGTCCAGTCTCCATGCGTCGACCAGCCGCTTTGTGATTGACTCGAAGATATTCAGCATTGATGGCCCACGTTCCCGGTTGATGAATGTCCTTGAAGCAGTGACTGATTCTAGGAAGTCGTCATCCGGAAAACACGACGAAGCAGTGGCTAGAACTCAACCTGATAACGCTTGGTCATCTCCTTACGGATGGCCGCAGAGGCGTCCTCCATCTCCTTCCACGTGTTGTATCGTACGTTCCGTGCTTGAGACTTTTCTTCAGTGTCGATCTGTGATCGCACGCTCTGACTGCCACGCGTCGTGCTATAGCCGCTGCCGTTGTAGCCGTACTGGTAATTGCCGTAGACGCTCGATTTGCGCACGCCGGCTTTGATGCCGCTCGTGCGTTGCGCGAGTGCCATATTGCGGAATGCCTCGCCGACCTTCGCGCCCCAGGCGAGCAAATCCTCATCGACATTCAGCACCGGCAACGCATCCACTTTGCGAGCGTACCGCTCCATCCACACCATGTGATTGTCGCGCGTGTTACCAAGGGTCTTGCGCAGATCCTCAATCAAAACAGTGACTCCCTTGTAGTATGACTTCGACGCAGCAGCCTTCGCGGTGGGGCTGGCCACGCTCGATTCGCTCGCGGTCTCTGGAACGTCATCTTTCAGAGTACTGAACTTCGTCGAGGGAAGTTCCAGCAGGCTGAAGACTCGACGCAATGCGTCCGTCGATAGCGGTCCTTCCAGCACAATGGCTTTGGCTTCGATCTTCGCCGTCCATTGATCGAGTCCCGGCAACTGAGCCCCGAAGGTATCGAGGACTTCCAGCAACAACGGCTTGGCCTGAGTTCCCAAAACTTGAGGACTGTCGCTGAACTCAACTTTCAGAGTGCCTTTCGCCGCTTGGCCAACCGCGACCTTCATGGTCACACCTTGTACTCCCAGGATCAGCTTTTCGATCTGATCAAGCTTAGCGGACAGCGTCTTCAACGCGGGCGAATCCTGTAGCCGCTCCCGCAGGCGATGCGGCTGCGGCACGTCCTTGAGATCTACAGCCATCACGATCTGGTTGGTGCGATCAGCTTGATTGCTCGCGAGTGACAGGAAGCCAGACGACATCGCTCCCGCAGTATTTTGCTTCCACCGTGATACCAACTGTCGATTCGCCGGAAAGACGACACCCAATTGCTTCGGCTGTAATGACACAAAGTAGGCGTCACTGGGAATCCAGGCGCACTCGGCACCGGCAATCGTATCGACATAGCCGCCTTCAGCCCGGGCGATCGAACGCATCGCGATAGGCTCATTCAAGTTCATTGCGGAGACTTGCCACTCAACATTCATCTCACCAGCGAAATTGAGTTGCGAGCCGATCACAATTCGAGTTGCTTCAGGCGGCAGCATCATAGGACGTTCAACAAATGCCGCTTCATGTTTCTTCGACCATCCTTGAGCCTTTGCCAACGGCGCGGATTCCAATGCCGTGACGTCAATCACCATTAAGGCGTTTGCGCCCGCAGGAATCCGTTCGGTCAGTTCATCGGCCACAGCCAAGGTAGATCGAGCAGCCAACAGACACGCGATTACGGCAGTCAAAGAGCGAAGTGTCATGGGGTGTTCTCCGGAGGTGCGTGTCGTTCGTAGTTTGCCATTTGCCAAACCTGCTGCTGCGACAACGGCAATGCAAGAGGCTGCAGACGCTCAAACTGCGAGGATGTTCATAGGGTCGGATTGGTAGTGTCGCAACCATTCGCCAGCGGCGGTATCAGCCTGCGAGTTGACTTGGCAGTTTCTTAACAAGCACCTCAACCTCAACAGGACCAGTAGCGTTCCCCGTTGAGACACGACATCAGCCAAAGTGCTTCTGCACGGCGGAACGATTCAGCGAAACTCCATGGCTGAGCAGGACGGCCATCATGCGGGTCAGTGCGTTCGAGGCATCGGAGCCCTTCTGATCAATCGAGACCACGGCGTTTGGACGATCACCAAGAATGCTGCGAATCCAGGTCGCACAGTTTTGTCGCGGGCCGATTTCTACGAACACGCGCGAACCTTGCTGCCAAGCCGTTTCGACAATCTGCGGGAAGTCGACGGCGTTCAGAGCCGTATTCACCAGAGTTCGCGCGATGATGCGGGCGTCATGCGGAATGCGAATGAACGGCACCATTGAAGCAAACACGATCTCCGGTCGCGCATCGAGTTCCAGGCTGTAGATCTCGCCGAGTTCTGCAGCACTCGGTTCACACATGCGAGAATGATACGCCAATTGGAAAGGCAGTCGCTGACCGACAAGCCCCAGTTCGC
The DNA here is from genome assembly GCA_021732995.1 of Planctomycetaceae bacterium. Lineage (GTDB taxonomy): Bacteria > Planctomycetota > Planctomycetia > Planctomycetales > Planctomycetaceae > AM-0621. Next base: position 132,253 of record JAKFWA010000068.1, read on the forward strand.
TCAGCAGTCTCAACACCTGCGGCGGGTCGCCTCCGATCACGACCTCATCCACGGTGTTGATATGAGTCAGGCAGACGCGTTGCTCTTGCGCAACTCGCTGTCGGATGACCTCCGCCGGTGCTTTGACGAGGTACAGAACCCAATCGGCATCTGGTCCCCAAACATCATGCACCGCAGTCAGCGGACCGGAAATCCGCTGCGGAAAGATGTCGGATCCGCGCATGTGAGCGGCTAGATCCTGCGGTCGTCGCCAGACTCCACACGCGGCGAACATGGACAACTCACCCAGCGAATTTCCGATGGCAGCAACCGGCTGCAGTCCGAATTCACTGCGCAGGAGATGAGTCAGCACATAGCAGAGGCTGACGCAAAGTTCGGCTTGAGTGGTGATGTCTTCCGAAAGCGTGGTCGCAGCGGATTCCATTCTGTCAGGTTCAGGCCATAGCAGATCCCGATGCAGCAGAGCCGAAATCTCTGCTCTGCTGATCCGCGGCAAGGTATCCAGCAATGTGGGAAAAACGTCCTCAAGGCCGCTCAAGCATCCCGGATACAAGCTGCCAATGCCCGGATAAACAAACGTCAAACGCCCCGACTGGCCCTGCGGTTTGGGAGTCAAAAAGGAGCCATTGGGAGTTTTCCAGTCGCGATTCTGCGCCAAGGCAGCTCCGGCCGTCGCGCTGGCCATCCTCAGTTCGCGCTGCAGTTCCGCAGCATCACGAGCGACCAGCGACGCCACAAACGCAGGCTCGCCGGTGACTCCGAATTCCTGCCAGCACTCCGCTGAGATCGCGGCCAGATCCGGCTTTTGCTCCAGTTGTTGGCTCAGCCGTTGCAACAAGAGCATGAAGTCGGAGAGAGCGTTCAACGCGAATGGCAACAGCACGATGGATGGTTGTCCTTACAGCCGATCGGCGCGCGATCCGTCGCGATGTCAGAGCGGCGGAATCTTGAACTTTTGCGGCGCCGCTTGCGATCGAAGTTCAGAGTTCACAGATTGCAGTTTAACGTTGCGACTCAACAACCGAAGTCATCCTCGCCTCAACGATCACGAAGAGAAATCCGACATGACATCGCACGTCTCACGAAGACAGTTCTTGCAGTACTCGTCAGGAAGTTTGGCACTGTTGGCGGGTGGATTCAGTCCCTTGCAGTCTGGTCTTGCCGCTGAAGATACCGCCTGGAAGGCCGGTATCGCCAAGGCCGTCATCACTCCCGAAAAAGCCGTCTGGCTGGCGGGATACGGATCGAAACGAGTCCCCGACGGCAAGTTGCACGACCTGTGGATGAAGGCGCTCGCGCTGGAAGACAAGGCTGGTCAGCGCGTCGTGCTGATCACCAGCGACTTCCAAGGCGTACCCAAAGTCATGAGCGATCGCGTGTTTCAGCAGGCCCGCGAGCGATTCAAGCTGGAGCGGTCGCAGATCATGCTGACGTTCTCTCACAATCACTGCGGTCCGCGACTGGGCGACGACCTCATTGATTACTACCCGGTCGAAGCCGAACAAGAGGCACTGGTCGCAGAGTACACGGACCAGATGGTCGCCAAGTGCGTGACGATGATTGGCGAAGCTCTGGCGGCTCTGGCACCGGCGAGTCTGCAAACCGGCAGCGGGCAGACGACGTTTGCCGTGAATCGCCGCAACAACCGCGAGGCCGACGTCCCCATGCTGCTGGAACAAGGCAAGCCGCTGGTCGGCCCCGTCGATCACATGGTGCCCGTGCTCACAGTGACGCGCCCGGATGGAAAGCTTGAAGCCCTGCTGTTCGGTTACGCCTGCCACCCGACGACGCTCAGCTTCCTCACGTGGTGCGGCGACTATCCGGGCTTCGCTCAACTGGAACTGGAGAAGGCTCATCCCGGAACGACGGCCATGTTCGTCAACACCTGTGGTGGCGATCAGAACCCACTGCCACGCCGCAAAGTGGAACTCTGCGAAAAGTACGGTCACATGCTGGCCGTTGCCGTAGAGGACGTCTTGAAGAAACCTCTCAAACCTGTTTCTCCCGGCATCAAGACAGCGTTTGAATTGATCGACTTGCCGTACTTGAAAGTCGTCACACGTGAAGAACTGACCGCCACACTGAAAGATCCGAACACGCTTAAGGTCCGCTGGGCGACGCGACTACTGAAAAAACTCGATGCTGGCGACAAGTTTGAAGACGCGTACCCCTATCCCATCCATGCGTGGCAGCTCGGCAAAGAGATGCTCATGATCGGCATGGGGGCTGAAACCGTGGTGGACTATGCACTGCGGTTCAAGCGCACCTACGGCTACAGCACCTGGGTCTGCGGCTACACCGACGACATGATTTCTTACATCCCCTCGCGCCGAGTCTGGGAAGAAGGCGGTTACGAAGGCGGCTCGAATCTTTTCGAATACGGCCGCCCTGCTCTCCGCTGGGCGGGCGACATGGAAGACCGCATTGCCGCGTCGGTCAACAAGTTAGTGAGTCAGGTGCGCAAGTAATCGGAATCACGTCAACAAGCAGAGGCACCACGTGACCTCTGCTTGTTGAATCCGCGAGTGCTACTTGCGAGTTGCGTACTCGCGAACCTTGCCATTGGTTCCGATTTGCACGGTGTAGCTCGTCCCGTCCTTAGCGACGGACAGCTTCACGTGCGTGCCTTCGCAACCTTCCGTTAGCCCCCTATTCGCAATGAATTCAGCAGGAGTCTGCTCCGCTTCCGAGATCCGCACATTTCGATGCAACTGGTAAGAATCCTTCAGCGACTTCACCTGCTTCAGAGTCGCCAGAGTCGAGGGCTCACCACCCTTCGTCGGCCCGTTGCACATCACGGTGACGACCGGATCAATCGCTCGTACCAAGGTGGGGTTGTTGCTGACTCCCAAGCCATGATGAGTCACCATAAACACATCCACGTGCCCCAACGGATTGTTCGGCGTCATGAGCTTCGCTTCGATATTCCAAGTCAGGTCACCACACGTCAGGAACTTGAAGTTTCCAAACTTCAACAGTGTGCTGACGCTGGCGGCATTGTCGCTGTCATCCACCGGCTGAGGCTTGTTCTCTTTGGCATAAGGATTCGGCTCGCCGGTGTTCGGAATCACGTCACGGCTGGCCGTCACAACCTGCATCGTCAGGGACGTTGTGCCGTTCTTCAGCGGAACCATATCGCCAGCCTTGACCGCCTTGGACTGATTCTGAGACGCCTTGCGATAGTCCGCGATCCGATCGATAAACTTCCCGTCTTCCTTGAGCGTCTCAGGAATCCCGCGATCCCAGAACGTGCCGATCTTGATCTTCTCGGTGAGCGACGCATGGTTGCCGTAGTGATCCAGGTGCCAATGCGACACCAGCGCATGATCAATCTGCTTCAGTTGAGCGATTTCTCTGGCAACTTTGACGATCCGGTCCCGGTCGCGCCCGCCGTAGTCGGGATACCCCGAGTCAATCAACATCGACTCGCCTTGCGGCGTCACAATCAGCGTGGCGGCTCCGCCTTCGACGTCAACGAAGTAGATCTCAAGCCGTCCATCATTCTGATCCGCCCGCACGGCGGCCTGATTCAGCAGGGCAGCCATCGCAAACAGCCAGAGCGCAGTAATTCGAACTCGCATCTCGAACCTCGACAGAACGGGGGAAGTGAATCACAAGACGTTGATGCGAAACGATATCGCCGCTCGCGCACTTCCGACCAGCGACCGGCCACAATCGTCGAATGCGGCAGTCGCAGCCTTGTCTGCAAGTCCTCATCCGGTAGACTCCCGCCCGGTGCGACTCAGTTGCCTTAGGCTACAGCGCCGCCCATGCATCCGTAGCTCAATTGGATAGAGCATCGGTCTTCGGAACCGAGGGTTGGGGGTTCGAATCCCTCCGGGTGTACTTCGCTAACTTGAATACCAGCAATGAATTAAAGGCAATTGGCTACCTGCAAGCCAATTGCCTTTTGTCGTTTGTTGCTACCCAGTTGCTACTTTGCGGAGCGAAGCAGAAGCGGACTGAAGGAATGTGTGTGGGTGTCATGAGGCAGCGGGGGAACACCTTTCGGCATGCTACCGAGCGGAGGACCCAAGAAGCCGGGGGTAAGGTAGGCGCTTCCAGTATTCTTGCCGCTCAGCAACGGTACTTCTCCCCGCGAAAGGGATAACCGACATACCTCGCGCGCAGGGATAACGGTGTTAGCTCGCGCGCGGGTTAACAAGGTACAGCCACTCGAAAGATCCTCAACCAATTTGGTTGACAGATTGCTATTTGCTCGGCATTTTGCCCGCTGTCACAAACGAGCAGTCCTACGAGTCGAGCCGAGTTAGCTCGCGCGCTGCTCAATAAGACTGTTAGCCCTCACGATGAAGTCGCGGTAGTGCAACCACGAATTGAAATCGACGACGCATTCTATCCGGATCACGCCGCTCTTTTCTCGATGCTGGTCTCCTCGGTTGCCTGGGACAATCGAATGACTGCGCGACGCACCGCTTCCTTCGGGCGTCCCTACAACTACTCGCAAATTGAATATCCTGAAACGCCGTTCCCATCTGACCTGTTACCGCTCATTGACATGCTGGACGCACGGTTGGGTGTGCGGTTCAACAATTGCTTGCTGAATTACTACGAAACCGGCGACAACACAATGGGGTTCCACTCGGATGACACAGCCGGGCTGTTTCCGGCAACCGGCGTAGCCATCGTCTCATTGGGTAGTGTGCGACACATCACATACCGTTCGAAAGACAAACCCGACATTCAAAAATCATTCGCACTGCAACCCGGTTCGTTGCTTTACATGGATGACTCCATTCAGGAAAAATGGCTGCATGCAATCAAGCGGCAAAAAGATGCCGGTCCACGAATCAGTCTTACGTGGCGGGCATTCAGGTAATCAGGGCTAACAATCGGTTCAACCGGAGCCGCGGGCCGCGCGGTTTTCCTGTGGAGACTCGTTTGCCGCGGCCCGGTTAACCGTGTCGTTGGGCGATCCGAACCGCAGAAACCAATGAACCACAATTCCGCCCCGCGCTCGATGCGTTATCGCCGTTCGATGTCGTGTCCTGCGCCCGCCTGCGAATGACAGTCCGTCAAAATGCTCGGAGAAGCGTACTGGAGAACCAACCATGTTTCAGTGGCTCTACAATCCAACGTATCGAACTGTGTCGTCTGCTGTGCGACCGGATTTGGCGGTTATCCGTTCGCAATTGAAGAAGTACGCTGACTACGGCTGTTGTTGTCCAAGATGCGGAACAATGCTCACGTCGGCGATGACTTACGCGTCCGGTAATGCGGATACGGCGATATCGATAATCGGTGAATGGCGTCGCTTCATTGAGCAAGCCCAAACGGAGATTGACCAATACGTCACAACGACCGTTCCGTTTTCAATTGCATTGGACCGCAAACAATTGTTTGTCCATTTCGAAGCCGTCGCTTCGGCTAACAAACAATGGCAGGTCCGCGCTGAGGTCAAAGATTCCTATCGCGACGAATTCGTGCAGTCCGACGATGGGACTGAATTCGGCGGCTCGCACTTAGATGAGATGCCGTTTGTCAGCAGTTGGGGGCGAATGGCTAGCGTGTGGAGTCACCGAGAGGTCAGTCTTGTTGTGGACCGCATACCGTCGGTCCCGCAAATGATTCCGCTCATGGAATTAGTAAGCCGTTGAAGGCATCGCCCAACAAGCCGGTCAACGCGAGCGGCGGCTCGCGCGTTCTCTGTCTTCCATTTCGCTGGCCGCCGCCCGCGTTACCTTGGACGTTACACCAGAGAGTTGGCGCATGCCCGAAGAATCAACCGCTGACTCTGAGATCGTTCATCTCACGGCGCTGCAGAGTATCCGGCACAGACCATCCATGTACATCGGCGATGAATCTGGGAAGATCAATCCGAATACGCTCGTGATTGAAGCAATGTGTTTGGCATGGTCGAACGCATGTGATGGTTGCTGCAGCACAATCAGCATCAGCCTGGTTGATGATACGGTTACGATCTGGGACGATGGCCCGGGATTGGATGTCACCAAACAATTGTCGGATACTCATTCCCTGATTCGTGCTGTATTCAGTGAAATCCACGCTTGCCGTGACGCAAAAGCAAATCAGAGTCGAGATGTTTGCCGAGTTGGCATCGCCGTGGTGACTGCGTTAAGCAAGGCAACGATTTACGAAACAGCCCAATGTGGCTTTGTTTGGCGGCAGTCGTTTACTGCCGAGGACTCCAATCGTAAGCTTGAAAAAATTGCCGCAACAACCGAACAATGGCAGCGCGTCACGTTCGTACGCGACCCCACAATATTTGGCCCAAACAAAATTACTTGTGACGGGGTCATCGAGGTTCATAACGCCGCGTCAAACGGCCTGCCGCCGTACGAGAAGAACAGATTGCCAGCAGCCAACGTACGGCTTACACTGGCGGACGCTGCGACGAACAGTTGTATCGTTCTAAATGCAGGTGTAACAAAACGCTGAACCCGAGTTGCCGAAGACGGGTTCTTGAAATGGAAGCTCACTCGCGGCAACCGGGTTAGCGTAGTCGTTCGCCGAGAGATTGCATGCTTGCACCACTCGTCCTGCCCTTCCAGATTACTGTCGCTTCCTTCGCAGTACTTTGGTGCGTGGGAGCGCTTACACTCCGGACTCCAAAGCGAATTGCTTGGCTTTCAGTTGCCGCCGTTTTCCTCTTAATCCCATCCTGTGTCGGCGTAATGGCTGTCGTCGACTTACAGCGCTACGGGCGATTCGACTACGCACGTGCATCTGACATTCCCAACGACGGTTACATTGAACTTCCCGTAAATGCCACGGACATTACTCTCTACCGAAATGGTGCAGGTCACTGGGCGAAATTCACTATCGACATTGCATCGTTGCGATCTTGGATCGACGAACGTCGTTCATTGCGGCCGGACTTGAATCGACATCATGACGACGAAAACTGGTTGACAAAGACCACCGACCCCCAACGTCCTGTTATGCATGAACTGAACCAGCAGATTTTCGGCGACCGTTTTCCGGAAACCGGATGGACTTACGACCCATCAATGCTGCAGTTGCAAGTTAGCCGTTCTGACAGAGGTGGCGGCTATACCGTGTGGCATGTCCCATCAACTGGCGATACATTCATCAGTGCCGGATACTGGTAACGACGGCGAACAAAGCGTTGAACGCGAGCGGGCGATCACGCCGGTCTTGAAGTCAAGATCCAACGCGCCCGCCGCGTTAACGCAAGCGTTAGGCGGAGGGGTGGCGGATGGCATTGCTGGCGTGGGGCGCAAGTCGGTGTTCGATCTGCCACGAGTTGCTGATCCCGGGCCAACTGATCATGGCCACCACCCACTTCATCGCCGATCCGGCCGATCCGCTCTGCCGGTTCTCCGACACCGGTATGCACGCGGCGTGCTTCGTTAGATGGGAGCACCGGGACGAATTCGCGGCCCGCTACCAAGCGGTAATGGGCCGCACGCTGTCCGGGTGGGTTCCTGCGGTACCTGCCAACCCAGACGCTCCGCCACTACCAAGGTTCCGGCTGGCGGTGTTGAGCACACCGGAGTCACGAGCCGATTACTTCGCGGCGTTGCTGGCGAGTGTGGCACCAGACGCCGTACCTGGCGGATTGGATTGTGAATCGTAAATTCAACCATACCGCCTAACAAAAAAATGCACCCGACCGCCCGGTCTTGGTCGAATATAATGGTTCACCCACTCCGGGCGGCGGGTGATTTTTGGCGTTCGCCTTGGAGGCACGATGGACGAGGAGATTGCTGAGATCATCCGCCAGCACGGCTGGTACGCCGCAAACGTAAACGATGCGGACCCGCCGTTTCTCTACACCATCGGCCTCATGGAAAGGTGCAAGCATCCTGAATTCATCATCTTCGGTATTGACGCGGACAGTGCATATACCCTTTTTGCTGGCCTGATCGCTGACATTCAACGCGGCCAGACGTACTCGGAAAATGGCGTGCGTACAATCGAATTGGGCGGCGACAAACACCAAGTTGGCTTTCGACGTGTCCATCCAACGCAGCATCCGTTGTATCTTGGATTTGCAATGGGATTCCTGACCAACTCCGGGCGGATCGGTGAACTCAGCGCAATGCAGGCGTTTTGGCCAGATGACAAAGGGCGATTCCCTTTCGACACCGGTTGTGATATCGCCGTGTACAATTTGCAGCCACGTCTCGATATTGGCTTGACGCCCCGCGAAATTCGGGAATTTGAACGTCGCTGGCAATAACGAGGCGAACAAGGCGGTCAATCCGAGCGGCGGATCGGGTGTTGTCGCAAATCAAAGGATTCTGGCCGCCGCCGGGTTACCTTGGTCGTTAGGCAGGAAAGGTCTTCTCCATTTCCTTCAAAGCACGATTAGACGTATACCGCCTGAATTCCGATGGCCATGTCGCTCCACTCGACTTGCAGTTGGCGCGGTCTATTACATCTGACCTTGTTGACCGACTTCCAGATGGTTCAGTTCCAGAGTGTCGACCTGAAATGCTTGGACGTTTCGACGGCGAACCGGCATATGTGGACCGCCGAGGCGTATTGATTGTCAATATTGGTTACCAAGATACGGCTCGCTTGTTTGCCGCCTTGTGTCGGCTTGTCAAACAACTTCACATTGAAGTATGGCTGGGCGACAGCAACGAATGTTGGACTGATCGGGTGCGTGCCTAACAAGCGGTACCACCCGACGTATGGTTGCGTCTTGATGCTAGCTTCGAGCTTCAGCAGTCGCATCCGATTGTTCATGGCCTACCGCCTTTGAGTCGCCTGCCACTCTGCCACAAGTTCCTCAATGAATCGCAGCCCTTCTTCTTGCTCGGCTGTCGGGGGCGGCGCCTCCCACTGCCTGCCAGTCTCTTCGAAGTAGCAAGCTCGGCGTTCTTCGACCTCAAGCAACTCAGTGCGAAGTTCTCGAATGTATTCCCGAACGAACGCAGCTCTTCGCGCAGCGTGCCTCGACTCGAGCATCATTAGTTTACCGAGCCGGTTCATTCCAGGGTCTCCAGTCGCTCAAGGCGAGTGGCGAACTCGACTGAGTCGCGGAGCTTGGTCCCCAGTTCCAAGAGCTTCACTGCAGCCGAGAGCTTCGCAGCGTCGCTGTCGGCCTCGTCGACCAGCGTGACACGCCGATCCACTGCCTTGCCTGATGCATCAGCCAATCGGCCCAGGGCAGCATTCCACAGTTCGCCGCGAACGCGATTCAGCTCGCTGACGAATGCGGCATTCTTCAGCCGACGCTTCCAGGCTCGTGAAGTTGATCATGCCGATGGTCAGGCCGACCGTGCCGGTGCCATTCGTTGTGCCGTCCGGTGAGTAGTTCGGGTTCTGCGTGCCATCACCCACCACCACCAGCCGATCCTTGCCCGCACCGGCGTCGAACGTCAGACCGCCAGCAGGAATCGGATCGCCATTAGACCTCCCCGCATTCAAAGCGCATCCCTATCCCGCAGCTTCTGCACAATCCGCTCCGGGCCGTGATGCTTTCGTCTCTTCGCTGACATCGAGAATCTCCTCGCCCTCTCCGGTCTGCACAAACTCTCATACCACCTGGCTCAGGAAATGGGCAGCAGGCTCATGAAACGGGGCCCGCGACTTCTGCATTGCTGCCAGCTTCGCTCGGTGCCTTCACGCAGCCGAGGCACGCTTCCGCCGGGCCAGCGAGCACCTCGCCGGTGGCCTGGAATCTTGAACCATGGCATGGGCAATCCCAGGCCTGCTCGGCACCATTCCAATTCACCAAGCAGCCCATGTGAGTGCAATACGGCGACAACTGAGTGACCTGCCCATTCCCGTCGCGGTACACAGCCACCCTCTTGCCATCAATCTTCAGGATCTTGCCTTCCCGCCGCTTAACGTCCCTGAGCGACGTTCCCTCACCGCCCGTTAATCGGTCCTTGATCATATAATACGGGTAGTCAATGTTCTCTTTGATATAGTTGAAGATCGAGCTGAGCTTTTTGCGACGAATCGTGAACAGATCTCGCCACGGATTTTCTTTACCCTGCACCGCGTCCCGCGCCATCATGGCGGCGAGAGTCCCGTACGTGAGTCCGTTGCCGGAAAATCCTGTGGCGACAAACTGGCCCGGCACCGTCTCACCAATGAATGGCAAGCCATCAACAGATTCTATTACCTGCCCCGACCAGCGGTGGTTGACGTTCGCTTCAGGAAAATACTTCTTTAATAACTCTTCAAGCTGCGCGAAGTGAGCCTTCGGGTCGGAGTCCTGACCGGTCTTGTGGTCCAGACCACCAAATACTGCATAGTCGTATTTAGCACGACGCTCTGAGCGAAAGTAGTAGTACGGGTCCGACGTATCCCAAAACAGCGCATCCGGAACTGCACCATGCGAGATCTTGGCACCAATCACGTAGCTGACGTACGGTGAAATCTTGGTCTGAAACAAGGTCGCATCAATCAGACCGGTCTTTCCCATCAGAGGGACATCAGTCGCAATCACGATGAATCGACAACTGACAGTTTTGCCATTTGCCTGGAAGCTCAGGGAGTCACTGGAGAATTCCGTTGCTTCAGTGTGTTCAAAAACATGGCTACCGTCACCAGGAATTCGCTGCACTAAGGCATCCAGGTAACGAAGTGGATGAAACCGCGCCTGATTCGAGAACTGAATCCCCGGTCGATTAAATACTGGCACCGATTCGACGTATGTCGCTGGAAATCCAAGTGTCTCAGCAAGCCGCGCATCTTCCAGCAGCTCCTTCGATTCGTCTCGCTCTTCTTGAAGGGCAGCATGCAAAAAACCGGGGACCCGCGCGAAGTCACAGTCGATGCCCTCATCCGCGACAATCTGTTCGATCTGTTGAATCGCAGCTTCCCCGGCGTCCCAGATGGCTTGTGCATGATCCTGGCCGAACTTTGATACCAGCTCACTCAATCGAAGATCTGTCACACATGTCAAGTGCGCGGACGTGTGAGCTGTATCCGCCGCCCCAACACGATCTCGTTCAATGAGAGCGACTTTGAGCCCCGCCTTCTTCATCAGGTAGGCGGCTGTAACTCCAGTATTGCCGCCTCCAATAACCGCGACATCCACAGTGATGTCTTCTGCAATTGCCGGAAATGTGGGCGGATTTGAAGTGGCAATCCAGGATGAATTCGTTGTCATGATAATTCACTCTCGTTGATCGACGGTGATTGAATTCGCGCGTAAACGGCGCGATTCCGAAGAACCCCGGGTTCTTCCCGTCAGAGGTGGGCTTACGTAAGTGGCCTTCCGGAACTTCAGCGCCGCGAAGTGTCATGACGCAATTGGCATGCCTACGTTATCAGCAGCGCAACGATCAAGGATCTCTGCTGAAAACTGATGCGACAGGTAAACAGGCGAAATCCACCTGCGGCTTCATGCATCTGGTGCTGACGCCGTCCCCGTAATTCGACTTTGATGTGTCGCTGCATGGAGTTGGACTCGTTCGTCGCGTCACAAAACCAAAGGGCGCGTTGACGGATTATGCGCCTGCAAGTATTACCAACGGGCATCTGGCAAGACTGGGTCAGAATGTGATCCAGCAGGTTTGTTTTGTTCCCCTCGGCCGGAACGACGAATAGACACTCTTTGATTGTATCCGTCATGGAAGCTCAACAAATTCGCGGCCAAACTCACCGACGTCCTCGCATGACCCGCGGAGCTTCAACTGCCCTGCCGCCCCACTGATTCACTGTGGAATGCAACTTGCGGAACGAGAAAGCCGTGGATCAATGGCCAGATTACTGAGCCAGGAACAATTCGTTGATCCAGCTTATTTATCTGCGAGGAGCGAATAATGGCGAGTTCATGGTTTTCAAAGATGCTGGGTACATCCATGACCCTCGGCAATCTGCAGAACGTCTTAGTGATGCAATTGTCGGATTTGGCCAGCGCGGAAGATCAGTTGATCAAGGCTCTTCCCAAGATGGTGGACGCGGCCAGCACTGAAGACCTCAAGAACGCCTTCCAATCGCATCTGGAAGAGACTCTCGAGCAGCGTAAGCGCTTGGATGAAGTCTTTGAGCTGTTGAACGTGAAGCCCGACATTCATAAGTGCGAAGCCATGGAGGGTCTAATCGCGGAGGGTCAGCAGATCATTTCCACCGAGGGCGATCCACAAGTCAAAGATGCGGCGCTGATCGCCGCCGCGCAGCGCGTGGAACATTATGAAATTGCTGGCTATGGCTGCGTGCGGACATTCGCCCGGCGACTCGGCTTGCTGCAAGTGGCGGCTTTGTTGCAGGAAACGTTGGACGAGGAAGGTGATGCCGACAAGAAATTGACTGATATCGCCGAGAACAGCGTCAACATTGAGGCCGCATTCGCCTGAAGGTGGAGGGCTCGTCGACATGCCCGCTCGTAAATGAGATACGCGAACGATGCATATAGCATATATGCGCGACCATCGCGTCTTCGTTCCCGCTGATTGCGTTGCGGCGCTAAGCGATGAAATCAATCACCTCGCACTGGACCAAATCAGGCATTTCCTGAAAGCGGATATATCACCCTCCACGGAGATTTCATTCGAGGACTTGCGACGTGAGGGCATATCAACACACGCGTAATTTGCTCACCTTCTGGAGGAGTCTTCGAACGGTTACTGGTGTTGCGATGTTCTTTCTTTACGGAATTAAACCGGGTACGCCTCGTAAACTCGTCGCGACGTTCGACACCGAGGCACAGCTATTGGCTTATGTCGGATGGGCCACTCTGCGCACAAATCCCGATACGACGCGGAACTTTGAGCAAGGCAGTGCCTTGGCGAGTTATCGGTCCTGCGAGCACGCACCGCATCCGCTGACAGCAGAAGACGCTGAGCAGGTCCTGCACAATCCCAGTCCGAGCATGCTCTAGCCGAAAGTGACCGCCGGCGGATCCAACGACTGCGCGTGGAAGCTTCCGCACCACTTAGGCCGGCGGGGCGTTGGACAGGCTGTATTCCCCCGAAAAGGAACCGACAATCATGGCTCGTTTTACTTACACAGAAAGAGATCAGCTCAGGCCATCAACGTAACGATGTCCTGAGCTGACCAGTCTATTCTGCCGGGCGAGTGCCCCGACAAATGCAGTGACGGGAGCAGTTCAGCTCTGCTTCGCCATGCCGATGTTGATGTAGGCATGCACGTGTGGAGCGCCGCGGAAGTGCCAAACGAACGACGGGCCTTCGACGCGCCAGATGTCCCACGTCTTGTCGTTGCCCAGATCGCCTTGCTGATAGAAGGCCATGTGCAGCTTATCGGTGCCGCCAGAGTTCTTGACGATCTCCATCGCCTCATCAACGTCTTCCTGGCGATAGGGAGCCAGCAGCACTTGCAGCGTCTTGTTGACCAGTTGCTTCTGATCGGCACTCAGTTGGCCAACCGCGATGCCGGGGAAGGTTCCCTTCTCGCCCTGCAACTTCACAGCGTCCTCTTTCGGAGCCGTCGCCACCAGAGCCTGCTGGGACTGCTTGGCGTCGAGGGCCTTGAAGACTTCATTCACTTGCTGAGTCTGGTAGTAGAACAGGTTCTGCTTGGGATCTTCTTCGCCGTGACCGTAGACGATCGGACCACCGAACGCGGCCTTGTCGCCTGAGTCGCCGTCAGCTCGCAGCGTGAGATGGCGGCCGGTCAGTTCCCATTCAAACGCACCGCTGCCGGGCTCACCGAACATGGCGATGCTGTATTCATCAATGCCACCGCTGTCGAATTCCATCTGCTTCTTCAGCCGCTCGTAGCCATCAGCGGAAGTGACGTTCTTGACGATTTCATTGATCAAGGCCTTCTGGTCCTTGTTGTAGAAGTCGTCGCCCACTGACGGCTTGGTGATGTGCCAGTTGGCATTGATCTTGTTGCGCAGTTCGTGATTGAACGCGAAGCAGATCTGCTTCTTCTGATCCGCCGACATGGACGCGTACAGACGTCCGGCCGCACCTTCCGCTGCACTGGTCTTGCTGGGAGCCGCGAACAGCGCGGGCTGACCGACCAGCATTGGCATGGCAACTCCGGCGACGGTGGCACCCGCCGCGGCTTTCAGAAACGAACGGCGATCCAGCTGATCGCAGTCTGAGCATTTTTGAGAAGCGCGTTTCATCGGAATATCTCCTGAGGCGATCTGAAGACCAGCGAACTGCACATGGCAAAATGCAAGTCGCAACTAGGAACGAATAAAACTCCGCCGAGCGAAAGTCAAACTCGGCGGTCGCATCAGGAGGTTCACGTCCCGAATTGCGGCCCCCGGCAACCTGGCGGATTCTATTCGTTGCGGCCTTGAGAAGAGGTTAAGCAGGCGGGCACAGCCACAGCGATCATTCAAAACAAACACCCCGGCTCGAAGACTCGAACCGGGGTGTTCTTTGACATTGCTGCGAGGCGATCACAGCAGGTTGACGACCTTTTCGGCCAGGCCCTTGTCGCCGAGGAAGATGCTGAGCTTGCTGCTGGAGGCAATCTTTTCGAGAGCTTCCAGTTCGCGCAGCCGCATCAACGTGGGAGTTTCAGCCAGCAGCTTGGCCGTGTTGGCCTGACTGCGGATAGCTGCCGTCTCCTCACGACGAGCGATGAGGTTGGCTTCAGCGGCCTTCTTAGCCTCCGTGACCTTGTTCATCAGCTCCTTCATGTCGCCGGGCAGGATCACATCGCGGATGCCGACAGACGCGATCTCCAGACCGAGTTCGCCCGCTCGACGACGCACGTTGTCCTCGATGTCCTTCGCCACCGCATCCTTGTCGGTCAGGAAGGCGTCGAGTTCCCGCACACCGATAACGCTGCGCAACACAAGTTGTGTCTCGCGATAGAGTGCTTGCCGGAAGTCGTCTGTCTGGCTGACGGCTTTGCGCGCGTCGACGATCTTGTAGTTCACGACCGCGTTCATCCGCAGAGTGACCTTGTCGGCCGTCATGATTTCCTGACCGCCGACATCAACCATCGTCTCGCGCTGGCTGACTTCGATCACCTTGGCATCCGCCGGACCTCGCCAGAACGCGTACTCGCCCGGAGGCAAGGTCTCGACGTAGCGGCCATCAATGAACAGCACGCCCACGTGGTCGCGCTGAATCGTGCACACATCGAGAGTCTTGCTGGCCAGCGGCGATTGGACGATGACCTTGAACTGCTCGTGCTGGAAGCGCACCGACCGGATGTTGATGACTTCCACACGAACCTGCTTCTGGCCGGTCCAGTAGGCGTACAGACCCGCCGGCAGGATGTGGCTGAAACGGTTCTCAATCCAGACGAGCGCCCGCTCGTTGTCCTTCAGATCCAACACGACAGCGCGATCCTGCAGCGCACCCGATTTGATAATCAGGTCGAGCTTCTCATGAGCCAGCCACGGATCGCGCTGAGACACGACGTCAACTCGAACCTTGTTGAGCGGATCGAAGAACCAGTGCTTACCTTCGGCCAGCACGCCCCGGAACTCACCATCGCGAAACAGCAAGCCAGCTTCGTAGCTGCGAACTGTGTATTTCTTGTAAAAGAGCATGATCTTCCTTCTGCCGAAATGCGTTCTCTATTTGTCACATTCGAGACGTGTCGCAGCCTCATCAAGTTCGCGAAGATGTCGGACCATCCACTCACAAAATGTGAAGAAGAGGACGCATCCGTTTGCAACGACGGTCGAGTAACCGATTTCTATCTCGCTCCCGAGTACCGCAGGACGGCCATCTGGGGCATGCTAGGGTGCCTGCTAATCTTCGTGGCAGGACTCGCAGTCCAGCGATTTCATGCGGGACGCATCGAGGCGGATCGCACCCTCGGACTGGCAGTGTTTCTCGTAATTTTCTGCTGGCTGTCTCAGTTCCTGCTGCCGCGGATCCGCGTTGATGGAGCCGGGGTCCGCAGGCGAGTGCTGTGGTGGTGGACTCTCTGGCCTTGGGATGCCTTCCGGGCAGGCAGAATCTGCCATGGGCGCGTCGGGATATACACTTACGTATTTCCCGAACGACCATCGTTTATCCGAGATTTGACACTCGAATTTCTGAGCACTTCAGACGCGGATCAGATCAATCGGCTTATACGCCGCGTCTGGGTGCCTCCACCTGTTCAGCCATTACCCGCGGTACTTAGGCTTCAGCGCTACAGGCCTGACGGCAGTGTCCTGGAAATAACTGCTGACCATCTCTGCGTAATCTCGGACGATCAGTCGGCGACCTACCCGTGGGATGACGTTCTTGCTGTTGAGATCTGGCGAATCGAACACGGTCGGCATGACTTTCAGCGATTGAGTATTCAACTCTCCGATCAGGAGATCGTGCTGCGGGGTAGACATGGATCGAACGAGGCAATCTCCGGAATGATCCTTCGACACGTACCGGCTTCACGAATTGGCGATTTCGCCAAATTCGGTACTCCGCATTCTATTAAGGAACTTGACTCGCGTATCTCTCGAATTGCGTTGCAACGAACATCGCTTACGTCTTTACGTCGCGTAATTCCATACGTTTTCGGGATTATACTTCTTTGCGCCATCCTGATTGATCGGAATGAGAGATCAGCCAAGCTGCTAAGCTCTCTGCCGCTGATTTACGCTGCATATCGGATGGCTTGGGACCGGATTCGATCGCTGGAAGAAGAAACCACCACTCTCGAAGCCAAGAGAGAACCTCTGCAAGAAACTGCCGGGCTGTAATCTGCCTTGTGGTAGAAAGACACCCTCAGAAGGTGAAACGCTGGTCGATCGCATGCGAGAACGCGGAGTGATGCTTGAGCCGTGGTCTCAAACTGCGTCGAAGCGAGTTGAATGCTACCTTCAGCATCAAGAGTGTCTTGATACTCGCAGGCAGTTCCAATCTCGCATCGTTGCAGAGTGAGCGCCGCGGCGGAATCTGCGTCCTGCAGAGCGTTGTCGCATGGTGCCGAGAACCAACTCGTCGCCGAGAGTCGTCCGGGCAGTCGCCCGCCGGGCTCGCGACAAGACTGGTCGCTTGCTGATCTCTCGAACGTTCACCTCCGTTGGGCTTTCCTGAGACGCGGTAAGCGTCGCCGATTTTCGAGATCGGTTGGTGGTTGGTACGGGATTCGAACCCGTGACATGCAGATTGTTAGTCTGCTGCTCTACCGTTGAGCTAACCAGCTTGACATCGTCGGGACAGACACCATGTTCGGAACGCACGCGACCAAACCCGCGAGGGTGATGCGTGTGCCTCTGGAAAGACGACATCAGTACCTTGCCTGTGAGGCCGCAGCCTTCCGGGTGCGGCCTGCGAAGCACGAGCGTGAGGATTCGAACCCCATCCAGCGGTTTTGGAGGCCACCCGCTCTCCCAGGAGCTCGCTCGTATAAAAGTTGGCAAAAATAGCAGTATCAACAGCAACCCTGCTGTTAATACTGCAGCGAGGGCTCCTGGCCCGGTGGGCGGGAAGAGAACGGATGAAGTCCTCTTCCCGCCTTGAGCCCTCAACGCCGGGGTTGCAGTATGCTTAATCCAGAAACGCCACGTGCCGCATCGCAGCCGCTTGCGTTTCTGTATTCATCATGACCTCATGCCAGTCCTGCAACACGATCGTTGCGTGATCGGCATGTCGGACTCGCCCCTTCACATACACCGACGGGTTACGCCGCATGGTCGTCCAGGACCAATGCTTGGCGTCCGGTGTGCGTGAAATCAGCGTGTTGAACTGCGTCTGCGTCAAACCGTTGGGGTGTCGCGAGCACACGTAGACCGCTTCACCGCCGGATCGATACAGAAAATCCACCATGTGGGGCTTGCCGCCACCACGTCGCAACGGCTCGTTCGTGAGTACCATTCGCGAGTTCACAATCATTTGCGACTCGGGCACAAAGAACCATTCCCCCTGACGGACGAACGCTTCGTTCCGTCGACGGTTCCGGTTCTTTCGTCGCACGTTAACTCGCTGCTGGCGACTGACGACGTCGGCCGGCTTGAGTGCTTCCATCGCCGTGCGAACAGTGGAAGCGGAAGCGGTTTCCGGAATTGCTGCCACAAACCAGTGACGTTCGTCGTGTCCGCATAAGAACTTGTGCTTCTCACCTTGCGACCGAGCCATCAGCAGCAGGTGTCGCAGCTTGGGCTCGGAGTGCAGAACGTCGACATCGGCGGGAGCTTCACCCGGCACACGAATATCAAACAGCTCACCGCGACGATCATTGATAATGTCGAGTGAAACCTGTCCGCGGACTCGCAAGCCAGATCGTTCGCTGACTTGCGCACGGGCACCGATGCGGGCAAATTGCCGCTGGAGAACATTCACGTCCATCTGAATAACCTTGCGTGAGCGATGACGTGAAGCTCAGAGGTTCACGTCAGAAGATGGTGACCCGCGTGGACCATCCACGGGGGTGAGAGGCGGGCGTTCGCTGTAAAAGATTCGTCCTCATGGCATCCCCTTTCTGTGGTTAGATTATTGAGGGCAAGTTTCTGGCACCGCAGACTCCACCAGGCGATGGCAGGTTCGTGGTTGTTGATACGAATCTGACAGAAGCCAGTTTCGCGGTCGCAGAGTTGCGAGGGGTGTTTGAACGGAATCGAACCGTCACCTTCGGATTCACAATCCGGTATGCAGCGACCACTACACCACAAACACCAGAACGAGGCCGTAGCCAGTGTTCCGGACGCTCACGGCAGATTTGAGGTTCGCGGTCAAAACGAAGTTCGCGCCAACCAAAAGATATACTTGACCTTTAGGCTTGAGCAGTTACATCTCACAATCGCTTGGGAGACCAAGTACCGCGAAACTCGTAGCTGAGTACGGCGGAGTCGGACAATTTATTATGTGGTCTAGTCGGCCACGAACGAGGAGAACTCATGTCGAAAGACATCACGGAGTCGCTCGCGCGCATTGGCGAGCAAACCGCACGACTCAATCAACTGTGCGATGAAGGCGCGGCAACAATTCGCGACCTTGAAGACACGCTGGAGAAGATGAACGTGGGGGTGTCCGCGTCGCTCACGATTCACAGCTATGAAGATCATAGCGGTTGGTATGAATACGAGCATTTCGTGTATCGCCGAATTGGTGGTCGATTCCGGATTGGCTATGCGTCAGGAGATTGCTCACCTGAGTCCGAGATCGAAAAGCCTTGGTCGGACTGCTCCCGACAAATCAAGATCGACACGTTACATCGGCTTCCTGAGTTGGTTGCCAAGATCGCCGAAGAGGTCGAAACGCGTGCAAAAGAGGCTGAAAAAGCAATTGCCAGTGTGAAAAAGCTAGCTACATCCATGAAGAAGAAGGGCTAGCATGTCGAATCGACCTACAAAGCCACCAGTTTCTGGTTGGGCGTTGAACGTAATCGCGTTGATCGCGCCAGTGGCCGTTCTGGGCCTGGGGGTTGCCACTCTCTTTGGAAATAACGTTCCGTGGCATGTTTCTGGATGCACGCTTAGTTTTTCGGCCATCACCGTTTCTTACGCGTTTGGTAGACCGCTCGCACGGCTTCGCGTCCTTAGCCAAAGGTTCCAAAAGTGATGCTTTACTCGTTCCCAAGCTCTGCTTGGGGACGCCTCTTCGGAAGCTCTGCTTCCAGTGTTGTCGATTGCTAGTCGTTGTGTTGCTCGTGGAGCAGAGCTTACGAGAGCCCGATCCAGAGCAGAGCTTGGGATCGAGTGCGTTGCTTACTTCGTCGCTCGCGATGCCAGCGATTCCAGGAAGGCAATCAAAGACGAAAAATCGTCGAGCGTCAGGTCTTTCACGAGACCTTCGGGCATGACGGAGATCGCTTGCTTGGCGCGTTCGTCGATGTCTTCGACTTTGATCTTCACCTCGTTGCCATCAGCGTTGCGGATGGTGACTTCATCTGCCGCCTCGTTGGTGACGAAACCGACGACTGACTTGCCGTCGTTCAGGATGAAGATGTTCGTCACGAAGCCTTGCGCCAGCGTCTTGCTCGGCAGCAAGATTGATTCGATCAGTTGCTCGCGCTTGTAGGTCTTGGCGACGTTCGGCAAGTAGGGGCCTCGGATGGGCTCGTCGGGTTTGATGGTGTGACACTTGTTGCAGGTGAGCTTCGCATACACACCTTCGCCTCGAGCAGCATCGCCCTTCGACTTCATCACCGCAGCCAGGATCTCTTCCGGCTTCAGCGTGCTGAGCTTGGGGCCGGTTGGAGCGGCGGCGGCGATTTTCCACGCGGCAGCCAGTTTCTTGGCCAACGTGGCAACGTCGGTGTTCGAGTCGCTTAATCCGTTACGCACCAAGTCTTCCTGAGACCTGGCATTGAACTGTTCTGCGGCTTGCAGGAGCTTCAAACGTCGCGCCGGCTTGAACCACGCGGCGGCCAGTGCTTCTTCGGCGTCGTCCTTGTTGGAGTTCTTCTTGCTCTTCTTCCGGTCCTCGGCGAGCAACAGCACGCCACCGTCAGTCCAGATGCTGGTGGAGTCCGCTGCCGACAACGCCAGCAAGGACTTCGCATGGCGGTTCAACGTGGCTGGTTCCTTGAAGAAGTTCACAGCCTCGCTGACGGTTGCTTCCTGCTTGACCTTCTGAAGTTCCTCCAGTCCCGCAATGGCTGTCTGCAGAGCTTCAGGCTGAGACGATTTTAGTAATGCCACGACCGCTTGAGCGCGCAGTTCAGCGGTCGAGTCAGGCGCCGTCGCGACTTTTGAAACGATCGCCACGGCCTCCGGCGGCAGATTGCCGCTGCGATAGATTGAGGCCACGACCGACGGTGTGAATCGAGCATCCGTCTGCACTTTGGCCAGCAGAGATTTCAAGCCATCTTTGAGCTCGATGCGATGCCGAGCCAATTGAGTTGCCAGAAACTGGGTGCCCTCGGCGTCAGCTTGATCGAGTTCACGTTGCAGGGCCGCAGCGATCTTGTCGGTCTCGGCCCAGGCTTCCGGTTGGAAGTACGGCCCGCGCGTATCCGGTCGAGTTCCCCAGCTATTGCCTTTCCAGACTCCGTCCACAAAGTGCAGGCGGCACAACGCGACAAGTAAGCCCTGACGCTTCTCGGCATCACTTTCCTTGGCAAGCCGAGTGATCAAGCCATCGACCACACGGCCCTCGTGAATGGATTGCAGAGCACGCAATGCGCCGACTCTGAGTTTGTCGCCGGCGCTCGTTTGATCCAGCGCCGCGAAGCATGCGTCAGATGCCTTCAGCCGAATCAGGCTTTGCACTGCCGTATGCACAATCACGGGATCGGCATCTGACAGCAACGTCACGATCGCACCGGCTCGATCTGCTCGGTTGAGTCGCGCAATCGCCACCGCAGATTCCAAGCGGACTCGCGGATTGGTGTCGTTCGTGCCTGCCACCAACGGCTCAACCGGCACATTGCGGGACTGCTCGCCGCGATCTCCCAAGGATCGAACAGCCCAAGGCCGCAGCCCTTCGTCCTTTGCGGCTTCTGCGAGCATATCGTTGGCTTTCGACAGATCAGTCGCTTGCTTCAGCGTAAACAGGGCGGCGATTCGAGTTTCGAGTTTCAGCGACGTATCCAGTAACAGAGTCCGCAGCTCTGCTGCAGTCACATCGTCCACCCCCTTGCGCAACAAGGATCGCTGTGCGTCCAGGCGCCGACGATGGCTGGGTGATTTCAACAAGGCAACCAGTTCGGCCTTCGAGGCCTTGTTGAAATCCGGCAGCGGGTCGACCTTCAGCCCCTTCGGTCGCAGGCGGATCAGCGAGCCGACGTCTTCGCCGTTGTAGGTAAAGGTCGCTCCCTTCCAGCTTGTGGCGTAGAGAGTGCTGTTCGCGTCAACGTCGAGATCGGTCACGCGGTTCAGGCCGAGGAACTCGTTCTGGTCGGCTTTGAAAGTTGCTCCGTTGGGCGTCATCTCATGGCGGAAGACCATCGAGCGGCCCCAGTCGGCGGTGTAGAGCGCCGGCGAAAAGCCCTTTGGAAAACCAGGCTCGTCGAGGAACAACGCTCCGCAACCGGAACCTCCACCGTAGTCGGCCAGTGGCTTGATGATCTCATCGCCGAAGTTCATGTAGAGGCGCGGGTAGCCGTGATCTTCGAGGCCCGAGAAGTGGTGCAGGCGGATATCCCAACCGCCGCCGTCGTTCGTGTTGTCGCGGGTAAATCCATTGAGCAGCGGGTCCATCGCGACTTCGAGAATGTTGCGCGTGCCGTTCGAATAGAGTTCGAGGCCCGTTCCATCAGGTCGGACTCGCACCACACCGCCGCCGCGCAGTTGCAGTTTGCGACCGTCCGTGCCTTCGGCCTGCATGAAGCCGAAGTCGCCGATCGCCAGATACAGCCAACCGTCGATGCCCAGCGTCACACCGTTGGACGTGTGATCCGCAGGCCGGTCCTTGAAGCCGAAGGCGATATTCTTCACGAGCACCTTTTGTTCGTCCGAGATGCCGTCGCCGTCTTTGTCGATGAAGGCACTCAGGTGCGGCGGGTGCATCAGGTAGATTCGGTCATGATCCCACACGAGCCCGCGCGGTGAATCGACATCGGGAATGAAATACTTCGACTCGTCCGCTCGACCATCTCCGTCGACGTCTCGCAGACGCACAACCGAGCCACGCTTCAACTGCCGATCGAGCGAACCGTTCTTGTCGACCGAGACATAGACGACTCCGTCTGGAGCCGCGGCCACGAACGTCGGATAGCTCACGGCCGGCGGCGCGGCGAAGAGCGTCGCTTCGAAGCCTTCGGGCACTTTGACGTCCGCCATGCGACTTCGATCCGCCTCAGCTTTCGCGGCGAGCGGATCGACTTTGACCTTCTCATCACCGAAGACCTGCAACTCCCACATGCTGACCCAACGACCGGGCAACGTGCCGGTGCAATGCACGCGGACGTAACGCGTCGTCGCGTCGAACTCGTGCGTCGACTTCGAGTCCTTGTAGTGCGAGTGATCAACGACCGGCTTCCAGCTCTTCGCATCGTCGGACGTTTCGACGGTGTAGGAGTAAGCCGCCTTGCGATCTTCCCAATCGATATTGCAGCCGGTGATATGCGTTGGCTTGCCGAGATCCACTTCGATCCACTGCGGGACGCTGCCGCCATCCGCACACCAGCGCGAGCCCTGTATTCCGTCAACAGCATTCTTCGCGTCGTTGCCCGCTTGTGTACTCGACACCTTGGTCGGCTTCTTCAACGCCAGGTTGACCGGCACCCATTGAGCTTCGGAAGGCGCTACAGTTTTGAGGTAGGGTGATTGGGAGGGCGAGGCTCCCGCCAAGCCGTTGTTGGTATCTGCGCCTTTGCTCGTTCGCGGCTCGGCAGGAGCCTCGCCCTCCCGTGCGCTCGCTGCTTTGGAGTCTATCTCCAACTTCCCGCAAGCCCACAGCACGCCGCGCGTCAGCAGATCCAGAAACTTCGGATCGCTGACTGTTTCGTTGTGATGCCCGAGCGTGGTGCCGAAGACGCGAGTCTTCTTCTCGCCGTACTCGTTGGTCCAGACGCAAACTTCCTCATTGCCTTTCTCACGATTCTTGGCCGATGCCAGCGGATGTGCGGTCGGCCAGACTTTCTCGATCCAGTACAGCTCACCAGCGGGATTGGCCCAGCCTGCTCCCCAGCCACGCATGATGGGATGCTCGGCATCGCGGTTGAGCACTTCATGCGGATATGCCGCTCCGTGCTGTCGCGAGGTGACTCCGCAGAACTTGAACCACTCATCCCGCCCATCGCGGTAGCAGTGCATTGCGCAGTGAATAACCACTGCCGGTAACCCGTCCTGATGCGGCTTCAGAATATTGTCGACCCACGCCTGATCTTTTACGTCCGCAAAGCATTCGTCATGAATGACAACATCAAATCCCTGGGACCAGTCCTTCGACTCATACAGCGGGATCTTCGAGTTCGTCGCTCCACCGCCCTGCCGCACGACGGTCACATCAATGTTCCCGCGCAACTGCAGCCCCTTGGCGATGATGTCCTTCTGAGCGTCATAGTCATGACAACAACCGCCTGTGACGAGCAGTGCCTTGATGGGCTTTACACCACCCTCAGCCTTGTCGGCGGCGGACAGTGAGAACGCAGGAAACACGACGAACAGCACCGCCGCGAGCGCAGATGAAAGTTTCATGGAATCGGGTTACTCAACAAGAAAGGCTGCGATGAGATTGAGAATCGCGGGACGTCGAACTCCAATCACGCGGCTTTGGGACACGTGTTCGAGTCGTCGCCTCAGACTCTTCAGGCGGAAGTTTAGGCGGTTACTAGCAAGGATGTAGAGCATGGACGATGGACGTTTTCGGAGTCACTGCGATCGCATCGCCGATTATCAATGCGAGGACCTCTCACATGCTGCGTCGATTGATTGCCATCGTGATGCTCCTGGTTGCTCAGTTTGCCCGCGCTGGTGGCGCTCCCGAGCAGGCTGTCATCGTCATAAACGGAGCGAGCGAGACGTCACGTCTGGTGGCGAATGAGTACCGTGTTGCTCGCCAGATTCCGGGTCGGCATGTGATTGAAGTGACGGGGCTATCCAATCTGGAGCAGATCGGCGTTGAAGAGTTTCGTGAGCGGATTCTGAAGCCCGTGTTGGGTGAGATCGAAAGCCGGGGGCTGACGCCGCAGATTGATTACTTGCTGTATTCAGCGGATATCCCGACGGCGATTGATGTCACGGCGGACATCGGCGAACGCAAGCTGCCGCGAGTGATTACGCCGCTGGCGTCGATCAACGGGCTGACGTTCCTGCATCAATTCGTGCTGGAAAAGGATCTTACGTACCTCGATTTGAATGTGAACTTCTATGCGCGACGGGCGGGGCCGAAGAGTCGAGACACGATCTGGGACGAAGCAGATACGCGCCGCTATGCGGATATGCTGCAGAAGTTGCAGGCGATCGAGTCAGCTCGCAAAGACACCAAGCCGGATGATTCAAAGGACAGCGCACAGCCAGCAACTCCAGAGTTGAAAGACGTTGCTTCCGCGCTACAGGACTTGCGAACGCGACATCCGCTGTCGGGAGATCTGCTTTACAACCTGACGTGTGTGCTGGCGGCTCAAGGGGAGCAGGAGACAGCTCTCAAGACTTTGAACGAAGCCGTTGATGCCGGTTGGGCGAACCATCGGCATGCGCTTCGGGACAACGATCTGAAACCACTGCGCGCAAACGAGGAGTTTCAAAAACTCATCGAACGCATGAAGACCATTCCCGTCGAGACGCAGCCGAGCATCGGCTTTCGCTCAAACGTGGGTTGGACAGCGACGGGCGCGGTGTCGCCGAAGATCGGAAAACCGGCTGCCGAAGCTGGACCTCGTTATCTGCTGTCGACGGTGCTGGCCGTCACACAAGGCCGTGGCCTCACCGCGAAGGAGTCCATTGAAGGGCTGCAACGCAGCGTGCAGGCAGATCGAACTCGGCCGAAGGGTACGATCTACTTCGAGCAGAATGGCGACATCCGTTCGACGACTCGCGAATGGGCGTTTCGCAGTGCTGCCGCCAAGCTGGAGTCGCTCGGGCTGAAAGCGGTCATCGAATCCGGAGTCCTGCCGCAGCAACGTGACGACGTGGCCGGCGGCGTCATCGGCATCGCCGACTTCGACTGGCCCAAGAGCGGCAGCAAGATCCTGCCCGGTGCGATTGTGGAACACCTCACCAGCTTTGGCGGTGTGATGAAAGCCGGAGCAGGCCAAACGCCTCTCACCGAATTCCTGCGTCACGGCGCAGCGGGTTCATCGGGCACCGTAACGGAGCCGTTCGCCATCCAAGCCAAGTTCCCGTCACCTTTCATCCACGTACATTATGCGGAAGGCTGCTCGCTGGCCGAGGCCTTCTATCAATCGGTCACGGGGCCTTATCAATTGCTAATCGTCGGCGATGCTCTGTGCCAGCCCTGGGCGAAAGATCTGCAAGTGAAGCTCGAAGGCCTCCCAGAATCCGGTGAGGTCTCCGGCAAACTGCAGCTGACGGCGACAACCACATCAAAAGACGGCATTGAAGTCGCTGCGTTCGAACTGTTCATCGACGGACGACGGCATCAAGTCTGTCGCGCGGGCGATCCAATCGAACTCGACCTGACCGGCATCGCTGCAGGCCCTCACGAACTCAGTTGCGTGGCTATCGGCAAGGACGCCGTCCTGACGACCGGCCGCTGGGCACGCACGGTCAACGTGAGAGACTGAAAGGCACCGCCGGGATGTGATCATTGTTCGCTGCGAGAAATTCAAACGCGAACGCATCAGTTTGTGCTGAGTTAGCGACTTCCCGTTCGACTGCTGGTGTATTCCTGGGCAGGCTGTTGAACTTTGTGGATCGCGCCGACTTGGCGGCCGCCGCAAGGTTTCGCCAATCGCTGAAATCCGTGAACTGCCGTCAATAGTCGGTTCAACTTGCGAGAGTCGCGGGCGCGCTGGCTCGAACCGGGAATAGACTGCAGTGCGCGCTCGGTGCGCGCGATGCCTGGTCTCGCCTCTGGTTGGGTCATCATGCGACTTCTGCTGCAGCGGCTTCTGATCGTGGTCCTCGCCGTCGTGACAACGCTGGCTGTGGGCAACGCTGATGATGCGCCGTCAACTCCGATGCAGAAGCCGCATCCGAATCCTGATAGTCGCGGTCGCAATACGGCTGTGGCGCTCAACTACTGCCGCGCGTCGTTTCATCGCATCCGCCGCTATCAGTCCAAACGAGTGCTCATTGAAGAGCAGGAAAAGATCCTCAACAACCTGAACCTCAACGGTATCGGAGATGAAGAGGTCATCAAGCTATACTCGTCGGTGCTGGATGAGATCAGCCGCACGCAGATTGCTGATCGCGAAATGGCGTTTCTGCAGGACAAATTCAAGAAGGGCCTGCAGCGTCAGGTTGGGGCTTCGGTGCTGACGATGGGCACCCAGATGGCGTTGTGCTCGGTCGAAGGCGCGGTCCGGACCGGCGTCAATAGTTGGCTGGATTACCGCGACCTCTCCTGGTCGCGTGAGCTCGATGTCTGGAAGGTCGACAAGGACCGGATGCAGGCGGTTGTTGAGAAGTCGACCAGCTTCCTCGACACGTTCTGGAAGCTGGCTCAGAAGAACAATATCCCGGACCGCTGGCTCGTCCGTGGTGACGATCTGGACGCGCTTGAAGAGGCGGTGCGCGAGCCTGAACCGGAGAAGCGGCTGCGCATCCTGCGACGGATGGAACCGTTTATGGAGTGCTACCCGCCCTACTGGTACTACGTCGCGCGAGCGTTGCAAACGAGGGGTCAGGCTCAGGAAGCTGCCGTCGTTTACAATCGAGTGGCGGACCTCGCCTACGGCCATTTCCGCAAGGATGACATGCTGGCCGCGTCACTGGCCAATCGCGCCATCATTCAGGAATACCTCAAAGACGAAAACGCAGTCCGGTCTGCAGAAGAGTCGCTGGCCCACTCGGCAGGCGTGTGGGAAGCGAATCTGATGTGTGCTCACGTGCTGGAACGGCACGGACAGATCCAGCAGGCAGAAGACGCGATCTTACGAAATCTTGATGTCGATCTCGAACGCCCTAGCAGCGCGCTGGCGCTGCTGAGTCTTTACTATCGGAACAGCCGCCACGACGGGATCGTCCGCATGCTGGAGTCGGAAGAGCTCCTGGCGGTTCTGCCTGTTCAGAACGTGCTGCAGTGTGCGGAGAAGATCGGCGCCGAACGCGTGCCAGTCGGAACAGTGGTCAAGCTGCGCGAGTCTTTGTCGGTTTCCACAGAGCCACGTTTCGGACTGGACGACGTCAACCTGACGTGCGATGCCAACTGGCTCGCCCACACCGCCCGGATTCGATACCTGACTCCCGGAGCGAATGGACCACCTCAGTACGCAGAGCTGCCTCCGTCCTCACAGAGCCCTGCAGGTGATTTAAACACCCGTTTTCGGTCTGCGATTGAAGCAGGACATGCGCTGAACCCCGCAAACAATGCGTTGCAAGGCACCGTTTTGAGTTTCCACTACCCCAGCCAGACTCCAGATGCACAGCCTATCGTGGTGGTCTTGGGAAATTCCGTCGCCAAACGCAACTCGAAGTCTGCCCCGCGCGGCATCTCAGCCTCTCCGGCCGAAGTGCGAATTGGCGAGTTTCGCCTGAGGCTGCAAACAGAAGTTCCAGTGGCTCTCGCACCTCCGCCCGAGCAGGTTGCCGAACGCAAACCAGACGCCAGCCCCTCGCCCGAACGTCGCGGTCCCAAAGCTCGCATTCTGGACATCATCCCGCTGCCTCAAACTGGCTTGTCTGGCCCGCAGAAGCAGACCACTCCACCACCGCCGGAAGCGAGCGGCGCTTCGCCCTGATCTCTTGAGCCGCCGAAACCTGCCCTGCAATCGCCGCTCGTCTTCGCCGCTGGCTGCTTTCTGATTGGGCCCAGTTTACCATCCAACACCCGCAGCGATTCAAACTCGACGCGAGGCAGGATCTCAGCCACCATTTGCCGTAAGCCAATATGCTGATGTAGCTTGCATGGATCATGCGTAACTTTCGCGGGTGCTGAACTTGCCGTTACAGTCGTCAAAGTCGGAATATTTTCACAAGTTTCCCTCAGTCCGCGAACGATACATACACCGAACATTCTTCGGATGAGGAATGCGGAATCGTTCTTCCGAGTCGTTCTGGTTCGTCTGGAGCCAGTCGATTCTGACATCGGACCGAGGTGAAGCAGATGAAACGGATGTCTCTCTTTGCGGTTCTCGCACTGCTGGTCATCAGCACGTCGGGCTGCGTGGCGGTCAAGGATGTGGTCGTCAACTCCCTGATCTTCTCCGAGTTCTGGGGCACCACACCGCTGATTCCCGTCAGTCCTTATTACAGCCAACTGATCGAAGACACCTACCACGAAGAAGAGCGCTACAGCAAAGTGCCGGTGCTCGACGCGGTGGAAGGTGAAAACGCCCCTCTGTACTGCCTGGATCCACCAAGCCCGGACGAAGTCATCCGCGCGTTGCCAGCCAGCGAAAAGGGAGCTGGCGGGTTCGCGTTCCTGGCGGAAACGAGCCTGAACAACGTTCGCATGGTGATTGAGCCAATCGTCGATCGCGTGGACGAATGCCGGTTCTACCCGCTAGTCGGCCCAGCTCGCCTGCATCACTGCCACTACAAGTGCACGATTTATTATGACAAGAGCATCCGATCGAACTGGCCAGTGCCGTTCACTCACACCGATCAGAGCCAGGAAGTGGTCTACATCGACCACGATCATCTGATCCGCTGCACGTCGCTCGCTGGTCAGTAAGCGGTTGAGCATCCGAAGATCTTTGAAAGCCCGATGGTTATGCCATCGGGCTTTTTTTGTTACCGGAACGGTTTACAGTGCCAGTAGCAGTGTCAGCGATTGGAAACAGGTCGCGAGAAACATCGCCCGCCAAATCGCCCTGCTTGCCCAAGCTCACCAAAGAATGCAGCAATGGCTGCCGGCAGCCCGCATCACCTGACATCCCGTCGAGACAGCGATCAGAAGCCTTTCCGGGAACGCCTTTCAATCCGATCGAACCTGTTCTGGCTCGCTAATGTCGCGCCTACCGGAGTCGGGAACAGCGCCAACGTTGTAAACCACGGGTAGCGCAGGACTTTGAACTTCGACCTAAATCCCGCTGTTTTACCGGGAAGTCCGAGGTGGCACGAGCTGTGCATTAGGAGTGGGCCAGCAGGCTGTCTGTTTGCGCTGGGATGTCTGCAGCTTCCAGCGCGGCGTCTGTTACGTCCACCCTAATGACAAGGAGAGGTTCGATGCGAAATCTTGCGATGCGACTGTGGCAAGATGATGCTGGTTTCGTCGTGTCGACGGAACTGGTCCTCATTGCCACAATCATCGTCCTCGGCGCCCTCGTTGGTCAGGCCACACTGCGTGACGCAGTGATCTCGGAACTGGCTGACACCGCCGAATCGATTAACGAGCTCAATCAGAGCTACTCGTTCTCAACCGTGACTGGACACTCCAGCTCGGTGACCGGCACCGTCTTCGCTGACGTTGCTGACTTCTGCGAAGGTCTCGGTACCGATGGTCAACAGGGCACCGCTGGCAACGGCCATTGCGTGAACCTGACTGTCACCGTCGGAACGATCGACGGCTAGTCCGAGCGTCGATCTGTGCGAAAAAACGGGCCGTCCGCCGATACTCGTGCCCCCGATGCGGCGGGCCTTCCACCAGCGGGGGGAACTGTTCCCCCCTCTGGTGGTTTCGCATGGAACTCCGTTTGCAGGCTCGACGCTCGGCGTCCGAGCCTTTTCGCATTCATGAAACAGTTTGAGGTTGTCTGTGTCGTCACGCAGTCTTACCCATCGACTTTGGCGGGATGAAGCCGGTTTCCTTTCGGCCACCGACTACATCCTGGCAACAACGATACTCACGTTCGGCGCCATCGTGGGATTGGTGACTCTGCGCGACGCGGTGATCCAGGAGTTTGGTGACGTGGCAGTGGCATTGGAGTTTCTGCCGCAAACTTACTCTGTGACGATCACTCTGAAGAACGGCTCGATGAAATCCTTCGGTTACACAGATACAAATTCTCTCACAGATCCTGTTGGCCAGGCACCGGCGGGGATCAATCTGTCATTGCCGCCCAATCAGGAATAGAGGCTCGCGATGTCGCGTATCACTCCAGGGACGATGACGGTTGTTCTGTTCGCATTGCTGGTTGGCCTGGGCGGGGCATACGTCGTCAGGCACCACATTTCCGACCAAATAATCGTCTCATCGCCATCTCGTTCGCTGCCAGTGCGAAATGAGCAGGTCATTGTGCCGGTGGCACTGACCGACCTTGAACCAGGACGGGTTGTTGCCATCGGCGACATCGGTTTGGTTCGCATGAGCCAGGACGACTACAAGAAGAGTCGTTACTTCAATACGACTTACATGGCTACGCCCGACCAGATTGCGGGCCGTACTCTGAAGTCCGCCATGAAGAAAGAAGCGGTCTTCTCGCCCGAGGATCTGTATCCGGCAGGCAGTGCTCCTGGCATTGCTGAGCGCCTGGAAGCTGGTTACCGGGCCGTTTCGGTGCCATTGAAAAACGTTGGCGCCGTGCACGGTTTCGCCCGACCGGGATCTTACGTCGATGTCATGTTCCGTTCGGCTCCGGCAGGTTCGCGGCCTCAAGTGACGATGACCCTGTTTGAGCGCGTTCAGGTTCTTGCGATCAACAGCAATGTCGTCAAAGATCAGCGAGTCGATCTCAACGCGGACGGCACCGTCACTCTGGCTGTCACTCCGACGCAGGCGAAGCTCCTGAAGGTCGTCGAAGGCAACGGCGAAGTGTCACTCGCCTTGCGTCGTGAAGATGACGAATTTCAGTTCATTCCTTTCGATCCAGCACTTGAAAAATCCCTTTCGCAGCTCGGCATCGATACATCGGCCATGCGAAATGTGAGCTACCCGACCAGCACGACATCGACAGCTTCCAAGACCTCGAAGCGCGGTATGGCGGCTGATGCGGACAGCATCGACGGTGTGGATCGCGTCATCGGCAATTCTGCGGAGCGAGTCACGATGGATGACTTGATCGGTTTCAGTGCCGAGCCGGAGAAGACCAGCATGGAAGTCTACTACGGTCGCTCTAAAGAAGTTCTGACGTTTGAGGCCTCTGACGAGCCCGCACTGGAGACGCTTCGACGCGGCGGTCGAATCCGAACTCCGATTGTGGATCACCCCCTGCTTCGCAAGAAGCCAATCGGCACCGCTGCTGTTGGTAAGCCGAGTGCCGCTGGTCAGAACTAGTTGCCGGTCAGGACATCTCTCATGGCTCCGATGCAGTCTCGGACTTTAATGCTCGACCCCGCTCAAGTAGGCGGCGATGTCGATGACCACGAGTTGCAGTATCAGCGATTCAAGGTCCACATTCATGAACGGCTGGTCGATTCACTCGACCTGTCGATGCTCGCGCACGTTCCCCAGAAAGAGTTGGAGGTCGAAGTCCGGCAATTGGCGACCGAGCTGATTGCTGAGGAATCTCGCTCCAAGAAGCTCACGGGTAACGACAAGGAACGTCTGCTCGACGAAATCTTCGACGAAGTCTTCGGCTTGGGCCCCCTCGAGCCGTTGATGCGTGACGACTCCGTCTGCGACATCCTGGTCAACAACCCGTTTGAGGTGTACGTCGAGCGACACGGCCGCCTGGAACCTACGTCTGTGATGTTTGCTGACCAGGCACATCTGCTGCGCATCATTCAGCGGATCGTGTCCCGCGTCGGCCGCCGGATCGACGAAGTCAGCCCGCTGGTTGACGCTCGTCTGCCGGACGGTTCACGTATCAATGCGGTCATTCCGCCGCTGGCTCTCGATGGCCCAACGCTGTCTATTCGTCGCTTCGGCCGCAAGCCGCTGCAGATCGAGGACCTGCTGGACGTCGGCTCGATCCACGGCGACGTGGTGGAGTTCCTCGCTGCGGCCATCGATGCTCGCATCAGCTTTCTGGTTTCCGGTGGAACTGGTGCCGGCAAGACCACGATGCTCAATGCGCTGGCGAAGTTCATTCCGACCGATGAACGTATCGTGACAGTCGAGGACTCGGCTGAATTACAGTTGCAACACAAGCACGTGGTCCGCATGGAAACGCGTCCGCCGAACAACGAAGGTGCGGGTGAAATCACTCCACGTTCGCTGGTTCGTAACAGCTTGCGTATGCGTCCTGACCGGATCGTCATCGGCGAAGTGCGCGGGGGCGAGGCCCTCGACATGCTGCAAGCCATGAACACCGGCCACGAAGGCTCGCTGACAACGATTCACGCCAACGATTCACGCGATGCATTGGCCCGACTGGAATTGATGGTCGCCATGAGTGGTTTTGACCTGCCGATTCCGGTCGTGCGCCAATACATCGCTTCGGGAATCGCCCTGATCGTGCATCTGGCGCGACTCAAGGGTGGTGTCCGCCGTGTGATGCAGGTCTCGGAGATCATTGGCGTCAAAGAAGGTGGCTTCCATATCGAAGACATCTTCGGGTTTGAACAGACCGGCGTGGATGAACTCGGCGTCGCTCAGGGCGAGTTCTTCTTCACGGGTTATCGACCGGTATGTCTGGGCCGACTGCGGGCCGCTGGCATCCGCCTGCCGGATGAGATCTTCGACAAGCGTCGTATTCCGATCAAAGCTTAGCGTGCAGCCAAATACTTCTTGAGAACGGTCTGAGGTTAAATCAACGTTCTCACGAGGTCGCATCGCGGACCGTCATTGAGCCGCGATCACCATCGCCAGGATGAGCGATGAGGTTTTTCAAAAGGAGACGTTGAAGACAAGGTTTCTGTTCATGGGTAGCTCGCAGTTAGTGCTCCTGGCCTTCGGATCCGGCACGTTGGTGGCCGGCGCAGGAGCCTGGTTCATCCGAGCACTCGTGTTTCCGCCACCGTCGCGACGAATTCGTCGTGCGCCGGATGTCTTCGATGAGAACCCCGCGCGTGGTTTAGGCGGGAAGATCGACCAGGAATTCAATCGTCTGGCGATCGAGAGTGGCTTGGGAATTCTGCCAGTCACGATGTTCATGCTGCTGCTCTGCACGACGTTGATCGGCGGCGGTGTCGTGTGGTTCGTCCAGGAAGAGCCCCTGCTGTCAGTCAGCGGCGCCCTGGCTGGATTCCTGATTCCGTTGTGCTTTATCGCTGCCAAGCGGTTGCTGCGTTTGCATACCGTTCGCACCGAACTGCCGCACGTGCTGGACATGCTGGCTCGAGCCACTCGCGCGGGCCGCAGCATCGATCAGGCGATCGACTTGATCGCTCACGAAGCAGGCGGCATCCTCGGAGAAGAGTTCACCCTGTGTTCTCAGCAACTCGGCATGGGCCGTTCGTTTGAACGCGTCATGAAGACACTGGCCACTCGCGTACGACTCGTTGAGATGCGCATTCTTTCCACGACTCTGATCGTGCAAAAGCAGTCGGGCGGCAAATTGTCTGAGACCCTGGAACGCATGGCGTCGGTCGTGCGCGACCGCCTGTCTTCGCGTCGCCAGATTCAGGCGGCAACGGGTGCTGGTCGTGCTTCGACCTTAATCATCGCAACGGTATCTCCGCTGGCATATGCCTTTGTTTGGGCGTTTCATCGTCAGCACCTGCAGGTCATGTTGAATGAGCCTGTCGGCCGCGCGATGCTGCTGGTGGCTCTGGTGCTGGAAGTGATCGGGCTCTTCTGGGTCCTCTACTTATTGAGGACAGAGAGCCAATGAACAACAGCACGATCATCATCTCGACATTTGCCGGGCTGGTCATTTTGGTCTACATGCTGGGCATGGCGATCATCAATGCCCGTCGTCGCGTGCACAACATCAACGACGTCGAACGCCAATTGCGTAATAAGCATAACAGTACGCTTCGTCGCTGGCTGGCGGATGCGATTCCGCAGCCGCAAGGCGAAATGGAGCGACTGGAGCAGGACCTCAAACGCGCGGGCTTCTATGGTTCGAACTCGGTCATCGAATTCCGCAGCATCCGCAACCTGCTCGTGATGGTGGTGATTTTCGTCGGAGTCGGAGCGGCCATCGCCGCGAAGCCCGGCAGCGACTTGCCTCGATCCATCCTGCTGGTCACGGCAATCACAACCGTGGCCGCATATGTGGCGCCACGCCTGGTGCTACACCTGCAGGCTATGAAGCGACTGGACAGCATCCAGCGGGGATTGCCCGATGCGCTGGACATCATCCGCATGTGTCTGACCGGTGGTTTGCCGTTGCGTGATTGTCTGGTGCGAGTCTCCCGCGAAGTCGAGTTCTTCCATCCCGATGTAGCGATCGAACTCGAAGTGGTGCGTCGTCATGCGGAAATCGACACGATGGCCAAAGCGCTGCGCGAGTTCT
Organism: Planctomycetaceae bacterium; assembly: GCA_021732995.1. GTDB lineage: Bacteria > Planctomycetota > Planctomycetia > Planctomycetales > Planctomycetaceae > AM-0621. Next base: position 166,771 of record JAKFWA010000068.1, read on the forward strand.
CACGCCGCATGAACGCTCCAGACGTGAATGCTCTGGCGTCGCTGGTTTCGCAGAGCGAGCGCACCGGTACCAACGTCGCCGTGGCGGTGACCGAGTTCGCGGACAGTATTCGTCAGCAGTTCCGCCAACGAGCGGAAGAGCGTGCCAACAAGACCAGTATTCGCATGCTGTTCCCGGTCATTCTATGCCTGGCACCGCCGATCTTCATCCTGCTGCTGGGGCCTCCAGCCCTGCAACTGCGCACGTTCCTCAACGCCGCCCGTAACCCCGGCGGCATCATGGACACGGCCACCTACAGCGACCGCATCTCAGATCGCTTGTCGAATCGCTAGAGCTGACTCGCTACAGCGTGAGAGCATCCTGCTGCCTGGGGCATTCCATTGTCGCAGCGGAACCGCTCGGTGAACCTGACCTCGCGATCAAACCGAGCCGCAGTCAATCACTCTGCGTCAGAAGCGAGTTACCCCTGACGCTTCGTGATGACAACCTTCCAGCGCTTCATTTTGATACCTGACGACAAATCGTCCTCCGCAGCGTGTGATTGTCGTGTGGATTGCTCTGCCAGCCACGGTCACCCGAGTAGTGGCCAATGCCCACCACCATCAATGTGTTTGATCATTCTATCACATTTGAGGCGGACGCTATCAGTAATTGGTGATCGATGTCCTGGGCAAAGGGTATCAATTTCGAACGTCAGGCAACGCCGCATCGAATCCCGAGCCCGATTGACGTCCGGAGTCACTGCGCGAGCCATGAAATGGACGTCGTTATGAACTACGGCAAGTGCGTCACCCGCAAACAGAACTCGCTCTGGTTTGTAATAGAAACTCAGGTGCCCTGGGGTGTGCCCCGGCGTTTCGATGACCTCAAAATACTCGTCGATGAGACCTCCATCTGACACGATCTGCGGATTGAGTATCGCGCGAGGGGTTGCTTCGCCAAGCAGCCCTTTGAACAGAACCAGCACGCCCCATTCGGGAATGAGTTCGCTGATCTTGCCAGACATACCTTTTCGGGCAGTCTGGCGTGTCAGTTGTGGCACATCGTTGGTGTGACAATAAGCCGGAACATCCAGCTTGTCCTGCACGGCGCGAGCTCCGGCGGCATGATCATTGTGCCAATGCGTCAACAAGATGGAACGGACCTCATCCGGCCGTGCGCACATGGCATCGAGTCCTCGATAAATGTCTGCGCCCGACGAATCCATACCCGCATCAACCAGCACGACACCGCGCGGCGTGCGGACGAGGTAAGAGCACGTCAGATACGAAGGTCTGCGGATGCACCAGACGTTCTCGGTGACGGCAAATACTTGCACTCCGATCATTTTCGATCTGCTGCTCTTCGTGCGGACACAGGCGCGTGTTTTCCATTTCTTATCGTTACCAAGCTCCGGCCTGGTAAACCGTGAAGCAAATCAACCGACTCAACCCTCTTTCAAATCATCGAGAAACATCCGCCGGGTTTCACACGCTTCATTCGCCTGCCAGATCATCCCTGAATCGACATCAAGGCAGGTGAGCCAACCGCGACCGCACGCCCAAGTATCGATGCACACCGCGTGTCCATGATTCAGTGGCAGTCCCGATCTTTGCGAGGTGTGTCCGCAGACCATGATTTTCCCGGATTCATGAATCGCCGGAAACTGAAACGGCTCCCAATACAGCATGAAATCGGGTTGGTCATCAATGGCCATGTTCGGATAGGCGTTGGCATGCACGAAGAAGTGTCGGTCGGTCTCGCAGGACGCGCGCAGGTTGTTCTCAAGGAAGTCCCAGTGCTCGTCGGGGATGTCGCTGATTCGCCCATTGCCGCCTTCAAACGGTGCATAAGACTCCAGCGTCTGCCGTCCGCCAACATCCAACCAGATCTTGTAGGCGTCGGCGTTTTCGCGTGCGTTGAGCATCATGATCTCATGATTGCCGCGCAGCGCGATGAGCTGTCCTCCAGCATGCTGCCGGATCAACCACTCCAGAACAGCCTTCGTATCTGGGCCGCGATTGACGTAGTCGCCGAGCGTTATCAGGGTGTCGTTCGAGTTGATACCAATGAAATCGACCAGCGTGCGAAGCGCATTGAAACAACCGTGAATGTCGCCAACCGCCAGATGTCGCGCCAATTTCTGCTCTCCCGCCATCGAAAACAGCAAACTTCCTGAGAACCAGGCGCAATTGGCCTTCATCTCTCGGAGCCATGACTTTCGCAGATCAAGGATTGGTTTCGCCAGTGCCACAACGGAACGCAGTTGAGTATCAGCCAGCAGCAACCTGCGCGAGGTTCACCACACTCGATGCGAATCGTGTCGCGGCGGGGTGCTTGCTATGCTGCATCGGTTCGGTGCCGGCCTATCCCGTCACGGCATCTGATTGCCTGATCCTTCTTCTCGCTGGGGAGTGTCACATGATCAAGAGCATTGCCATCAAGTCCGCCTTGGTTGCAGCCGTGATGGGCGCAAGCCTGTCGGTTGCTCAGGACACAACGCCGAGCCGCTCGAGTTCGGTATCGGAACGGGGCGGTTTTCCTGTTTTCGTCCCGTCGCCGCCAACGACGACTCTGTTGCGTACGCCCGAAGTGAAGACCGAACTGAAGCTCGAAGAGTCTCAGACGAAGAAGCTGGACGAGATCAACTCCGAGGCCAGTCGGGAACGTGCGAAGCTGACCGAGGAGTACAACGCCAAGCTGCGGGAGCTCAACAAGAAGACCGAGAGCAACACGCTGGCGACACTCAATGACGCCCAGCGCCGGCGAGCCGAGCAACTCCAATTACAACAGCAGGGCATTCGCGCGCTGAGCACCAATGAGGTTGCCGAGAAGCTCGCGCTGACTCAGGAGCAGCGGGCGGAGATCTCCAAGCTGACGCAGCGCGGGTCAAGCTTCGGCGGTCCGCGCGACCGGTCCACGACTGCTGGCAATCCCAACGCGTCTGGAGCTGACCGATTCCAGCAGGCGATTGATGAAGCCGCGAAGCGAGCGGCCGAGACTCGCGACAAGGTCATGGCTGTTCTGACCGCCGAACAGAAAGCCAAATGGACCGAGATGACCGGCGAGACGTTCAAGTTCCCGACACGCTCACGATCATCCACACGCGGCCCCGGTAATTCGTCGCCGCAGCCAGCCAGACCAGACGCAGAAAAACGAGATCAATAACCGCTGGAACGGCTATGCCACTGTCAGGCCATCATCAACCTGCCGAACCGACCGGCAAGCCTGCGAATGGTTATCAGCCCACACTGATAGCGATCAGTATGGTCGTCTTTGGATGCACAGGCTTGTCTGGAGTGGGGGATGTCTCCTGGCTGTTCATGCGCCTGTTGCTCACCATGGTGTGGCTGGGCTCGGTTGGCATCGGGGCGCTGTTGCTCATTTCTCAAGCCAATTCCTGGCGACGGAGCCGTAGCGCGCCGGGGCTAGAACCATTCGGGTCCCACTCAGCCGATCATGGGTCTGGCGGACAGACCAGAGAACGTTGGAATGGCCACGTGTCAACACGTTTGGCGATCGGCCTGATTCTCGTTGGAGGCATCGGCTTATTCGAGGGGCGGTATTTACCCTGGAGGTTAGTAGGCCAGTTGCTCACCACGGTGTCGCTCGGCTCCATTGGACTCGGGGCATGGACCTTCATTTCTCGAGCCCTTTCCTCTGTGCAGATCCGTCGCATGGGCACGCTGGAGCGAATGCTCATGGGTGCCGTAATGGGCGGATTCGCGGCCTTTTTTTGCACAGCCGTGTACCTCGATTCCGGGCCTTCGAGCGGCTCAACGGCCGAAGACTCGATGGCGAAATCTTATTTTCTGCTTTTCGCCATTCCGTTTATCTTTTTTCCCAGTGGAATTGTCGGCGCATTGGTGATGTTAAGCATCGGGCGAGAGCATGATGATTAGCCTGCGAAGTAGTTTTGCCCGCGTGCTGAGCGGCGAGGCGCAATTACCCGCCGCTAGCGCGTTGCGGCTTACTCAACTGTCTGTTGGATTTGTATCAACAGGACCGACCCAGAAGTGGGGGTTATACGCAATTTCCCAGAGGTGGCCATCCGGGTCCTGGAAGTAGCCGCAGTAACCGCCCCAGAAGACTTTTTGCGGACGCTTGGTTGCCGTAGCTCCTGCGGCAATCGCTTGAGCGAACACGGCATCGACCTCGGCTTCCGACGCGACGTTGTGGGACAGCGAGAAGCCTTTGAAGCCCGTGCCTTCGTGGGAAACGTGAGCGTCCTCGGCCAGCGAAATTCGCGAGAACAGGCCCAGCCACGTGCCATTCAAGGTGAAGAAGGCGACTTCGGGCGGCGAGTCCATGCGGGGAAAGCCCAGCCCGACCTCGTAGAAGTGAATGGACTTGGCGAGGTCGTTGACTCCCAACGTGATCATACTGATGCGCGGCTGCATGTTCGTTCTCCTGGTCAAAATCGGAATGTCGTTGATACCACAACGCAGCGACCAACGAGCAGGCCAGAAGAGGAACGCACACACGACCTCTCCTGAGCGCACCAGTTGCGCTGGACGTAGGTCGCGGGTTTGGCCGAGCCAAACAGAGTTCCCGGCAAAGGAACGGGCGGACTAACCATACCGCCCCCTCTTTTTCGACAAACGAAAACTAATGACGCCGTGCGAGGTGGTCAATTCGCCCAGAGAGATCCGAGTCACCAGGGAATTGCGGCTCGGAGGAGATACGGGAGTGCCGCTCAGTAAACACTCTCATTCGAGGCACATTGAAAACGAGCCCACGTTGTTCAAGAGGTTGTTAATTGCCGCACACGCATTCGGTTCGTCAATGACTGGCGGCGATGGCTGTCGTTGCGGGACCGTCGAGGCTCTCGGGATCATGGCCCAGGCGGCAGATACCCCAGCCGGATGTGCAGAATCTAAAGCGGCAGGTCCCGGTTGTGGCGTCGAAGCCTTCGGCGTACATGGCGTGAGCTCCACAACCGTAGACGATCACGGTGCCCTCCTGCTGATGGATCTCGACCGGGCCGGGACTGGCAGGACCTAAGATGATACTGCGGCGAGCAGCCCAGATCGTGGCTTCCCAGAGACTCCGACCGGTTCTGGAACCCACGCAGACCATGCGAAAGGGGACACCCGCAATCGAGGGCCGGGCGATGAACGACAACTTGTCTCCAGACAATGCGACTGCCGGAGTATCACTGAAACTGTCGCCCTCGGGAAAGAAATGAATCCAGTCCAGCTCCTCTTTGTGAGCCCGGATTGTTTGATCTTCGCCTTCCAGCTTCAGCAGCACCTCAGTTCCGTCGGTCTCAACGATTGGGCTTTCGGGGAAGAGCAAGCCGGGGATTTCTCCGTACTGGTCGAAGATGTCGATGTGCTTTTCGGGAATGGTCTCGCCGTGCTTCAGCAGAGCCGCCCACCAGGCTGGTGGTTCATCCTGCAGACGCTGAGCTGCGACTCGCAAGAATCCCTCAATGGCCGACTGGTCGAAGACCCAGTCCGGCCGGCCCTCAACGGGCGTGGCTCGCTTGGCGATCTTGCGATGCCGCTCCCACGCCGCCTGCAGGGCAATGCTGGTATCCGCGTCCTGCTCCAGGTCCTTCAGGCCTGTGGGACCGGCGTCATCAAACAGTCGCTCGTAGGCATCCCGAGTCTTCCATGCACCGAGTTCGCCGCCGTAGAGGTGCCTGAGAACGTCGGAACGCAACTCCGCAGCGCGTTCCGCTCGCTCGTCGTCCCGGCTGGTGCGAGCTGCGACCAGAGCGGACACCGCCAGAAGTAACAAGCTGCAAAACAAAAACCGCATGAACGTCCCTTTCGGTTACGGCCATCCGGTGTTGAATGTCACCGGGTGACAACCAGAAGCGAGTCGATCAAGCCTGCGTTCTGCGCGATGCAGATTCCGCAGAGTGCTCACGCGTTAAGCTAACTGCCTTCGAGGTTTTTGCATCAATAACTCTTGATGTCTACACAATTCTGGCCAATTCCAGCGGAGCGGAACGGTCTGGCGGACTCCCGACTTGGCAGAGAGAAACGGCGGCGGGTGTCTAGGTTGCAGAGTGGCGCGCCGCGAACGAACTAGCGCTCTGTCACGTCAAGGAATTGGGGTACCACCCAACGCCGTTCAGAGTTTGGGTAAGCTGGTAGCAAAAGTCCCTGGGTGGCACCGGTCGCCATCTTGACGGCTGTTGGACATCTTCGGTCCTCGGCGTGTGGCCAGCCTTGTGGTCGGCACTCTTCGTGTGCCGACATGCCCGCACACGGAGAGTGCGGGCCACACAGGACAACATGACCCAGTTTCTGCTCGGCGTTGGGGTGCCACTGGCTCTGCCAGTGCCCAATTTCCGCACTGGCAAAGCCAGTGGCACCCATGCACTAAGCTGTGACAAAGCACTACGGCCTCAAATGCGCAACCAGCCAGTCGACGACGCGCCAATCCATCCAGTGCCGGTCGGGGTCCAGGTTGCGGCGACCGATGTAGCCCATGTGGCCGCCGCTCGGTGCCAGGTAGATGCGGACGGTGGGTGGAGTTTCCAACTGCTTGAAGGACTCACTGGGGATCAATGGGTCATCGCAAGCGCTGAGGATCAGAGTGGGAACTTCGATCGAGGGGACGAAGAGTTTACCGGAGCAGCTTGAGTAGTAGTCTTGCGCTCCGTCGAATCCAGACACGGGCGCGGTGTAGAGATCGTCAAAATCGCGCAGCCGAGTGGGAAACGCGGAGTAACGCGGCCGAGGCGCTTCCGGAAAACGTCGGATGCGTTCAGCAACCTGCTTCGTCAGGAACCCGATAAAGTGCTTCTGATAGATGCGATTTGAGCGCTGCTCCAGCACCTGGTTGCAAAGCGGCAGATCCAGCGGCGGATTGACGGCGACCGCGCACGCCAGCTCAGGCGGCAGCAGCGCGCGATGCTGATCTGATCCCAGCATCTTCAGCGTGATGTTGCCGCTCAACGAAAACCCAGCCATGCCGATCAGGGAACCTCGGCAGTAGCGACGCAGGTAGCTCAACGCTTCGTAAGCGTCTTCGGAACGGCCAGCGTGATACGGCAATTGCGACAGATGCTCACCAGCGCCGCAGCCACGATGGTCCAGACGAAAGCTACGAATGCCTAAGGCATTGAGCTTGGCGGCGATGCGAACCATGTACGCGCTTTGATGACTTCCCCCGAGGCCGTGCATCAGCAGGACGATGGGTGCACCAGGTCCCCAGTCGGCCGGACAATCGTCATGCAGGACAAGAGTATCTCCGTCCGGCAGTGGCAGTTGATGCTGCTGGCCAGTGCGCCCCGATCCGGCCCCGCGAAGGTAAACTGCGGCGATCGTCTGACGGTGGCCGCCGCCTAATCCGAATGCGGCGCGGAAATCCGGAATCTGGATCATGAAAGCCTGTGTCCATACAGCAGGGCACGGTCAGGAGACCTGCCCCAACAAAAGTTCCTTGACGGCTTCTGTACTCTAGAGAGTGCGGCGTTTCCGGCACATGCCTTTTTCCACGGCCTGCTGGAACAGCAGACGGGGCCCGGAATCTTCTCTACGAACTGCGTTCTGATTCGTATCATGCGGTGGCCCGCACAGCGTTTTGCCATCGCAACTGCCGCGAAGTAACTGTCGCAACAGGCCGGTTGGGCCAGGAGACGTTCGTGACTACCTCTGAGGTGATGCCGCCGCAGAAACCCGAGCTATCGGTAGATGACTCGGTATTTCGCACGATCGTCGAGGGCTCGATTCAGGGCATCCTGATCCATCGTGAACAGAAACCGCTGTTTCTGAACGACGCCTGGGCTCGTATTCACGGGCTGACAGTCGACGAAGTGCTCGCCCTGCCGAACGTCCTGGGGCTGATCCATCCCGATGAACGCGAACGTATGCTCGGCTACATGCGGCTGCGGATGGCGGGTAAATCGGCACCGGATCGCTACGAGTATCGAGGCCTGCACCGCAATGGCTCGACGATCTGGCTGGAAAACATCGTGCGGCCGGTCGAATGGCAGGGTGAGCCCGCCATTCAGGCCGTGATTGTGGACATCACCCAGCGAAAATATGCCGAGCACGAACTGCGCGAGAGCGAAGAGCGTTTTCGCAGGGGCTTTGAACATGGTCCGATCGGCGTGTTCTTCGTCGATCGCGAGTTGCAGTTCATACGCGCGAATCGTGCGTTCTGCGACCTTGTGGGTTACGACGAGTCGGAACTGAGCGGCATGAACCTTCGAGACATCACGCCGCAGCAGGAGTCGTGTGATGACGAGCCTTGTCCCGACACTGATGCGACCGATTTTCAGGACTTCACGATCCGCAAGCAATATCGGCGTCGCGATGGTTCACTGGTGTGGACTCGAGTCTCATCGCACTGGGTGCGGGATGATGCCGGACAGCCGACGAATCGCATGACGTTCGTTGAGAACATCACCGAACGTGTGCAGGCTCGGCAGGCACTGGAAGCGAGCGAACGACGGTTTCGCAACCTGGTCGAAGGCTCGATTCAGGGCATTATCATTCATCGCGATGACCGGCCGCTGTTCGTGAATGATGCCTGGGCGAACATCCTCGGCTATTCCATCGAAGAGATTCTGCAGGCGAAGTCGACGCTGGACTTCATCGCGCCGCAGGACCGCGAACGCTTGCAAAGTTACCGGGTGGCGAGAACTCGCGGTGAGCCCGCCCCATCCCGCTACGAGTATCAGGGACAGAGAAAAGACGGTTCGCTGGTCTGGCTGGAGAACAATGTGCGCGTCGTCGACTGGGACGGGCGGCCCGCCGTTCAGTCGACCATTATCGACGTGACTGAGCGCAAGCTGCGCGAAGGCGAACTGGTTTCTTTCAACGCGGAACTGGAACGGCGAGTTCTGAAACGCACGGCAGAACTGGAAACGTCAAATGTGCGGCTGCAGAAGGAGATCGCCGAGCGAACTCGTATCGAGTACGAGCTGCGAAACGCACGCACGCTCTATGAGTCGCTGGTGGAATCGATTCCGCTGTGCGTGGCGCGAAAGAACCTGGCGGGCCAATTTGTCTTCGCGAACCGCGCGCTGCGGGATGTGCTCGGCGGGGACCTCGGCGAGATCATCGGCAAGGACGACTATGCGTTCTCGCCGCCGGAACTCGCTGACAAATATCGGGCAGACGATCTGCGGGTCATCCAGACGGGCGAACAACTTGATTTCGTCGAAATGACCAACTTCGGTCGGCCCGAGGGTGAGCGTTACATCCACACGCTGAAGACTCCAATTCGGGACGCCGATGGGGTCGTCAACGGGACACAGCTCATCTTCTGGGACGTCACCGCGGAAACCCGGGCGCGGCAGGCTCAGGCGCAAGCTCAGGAAGAACTCCAGCACAAGAACCGGGATCTCACGTCCCTACTGTATGTGATTTCGCACGATCTCAAGGAGCCGGTGCGGGCGATTCAGTCTTTTGCCATGCTGGTCGTGGATCGGTATGCGGGCCAACTCGAAGAAAAGGGACGCGACTTCCTGCGACGTGTCATTGACGCTTCCAGCCGCATGCAGCACCTGCTGGATGACGTGCTGATGCTGTCTCGCGCGCAGCGAACGATCGACCCGAAAGACACGGTGGATCTTAACACCATCGCGCGGGACGTCTTGATTCAGGCGCAGGCGAGGATTGAGGAGACGCAGGCCCAGGTTCAAATCGTCGGCACGCTCCCGACCATTCGCGGCGATCGACGCTGGCTGAATCAGGCGGTGCTCAACCTGGTGGTCAACGCGCTCAAGTTCACGAATCCCGGTGCTGCCCCCGAAATCGAGATCGCTGGCTGCGAGATCACGGAAGGCGACTGGGTTCTGCCGGGCATCGTGATTCGTGATCGCGGCCCGGGCGTTGATTCTGAACATCACGAGCGGATCTTCGAGCTGTTTCAGCGTGCCGTGTCCCGACAGGTCGAAGGCACGGGAGCCGGACTCGCGATTGTCCGGCAAGTGGCCGAGGGACATCTCGGCCGGGCCTTTGTGCGATCGCGCGAAGGTGGCGGTTCCGAGTTTGTGATGACCTTCGGCACGACGTTCAACGGGTTCGATCAGGCAGCTCAGTAAAGCAGTGTGGCGAGCTTGTGGCGGTACTCATTCACGAGCGCGCTGCCGCCGAGAATCCCAAAGAGCTTCACCATCTGCTCCTTGGCTTCTTTCGCATTCGGTCCGCCGAGGTCCTTGTCGATCACGGCCAACAGAATTTCAAAGGCGTCGCGGTGCCTGCTGTCAGCAGCGAGAGCATCGGCCAGACGCACCTGCAGCGCCAGGTCATTCGGATTCGCGTCCGCGGCTTGTCGGGCAGAGGCGATGCCACCCGACTCTTCCGCCGTGGCCTGCAGTTCGAGTTGCGACTTGATGGATTCGGCTTCGGGTTCCAGATAACCACGAGCTTCCAGCGCCGCGATGATCTCGCCAGCCTCATCAAACCGGCTTTGCGCGAACAGCACTCGCGCGAGGTGAATCTTGGTTTCGTCAACTTCTTCCAATTCGAGCGACTCACGCAACTTGGCTTCGGCGGTGACTTGATCTTTGGGTTCGAGCACCAGTGCTTGGGACACCAGTTCCTGAGCCTTTGACGGCACGAAACGCATTACCCACTGTCGCAACTGTTCTTCAGGAATGACGCCCATGAAGCTGTCGACTGGCTGACCACCGGAGAACATCGCAACGAGCGGAATCGACTGGACCCCGCACATCATGGCCAGTTCCTGAGCCTCATCAATGTTGACCTTCGCGAGAATGACCTTGCCGCCACATTCCTCGACGATCTTTTCGAGCAGAGGGGCCAGTTTCAGGCACGGCTGACACCACGGAGCCCAGAAATCGACGATGACCGGCACTTCGAGCGACTTTTTGACAATCAGCTCTTCGAACTGTTCAGTCCCGACATTCACAATCCAAGCCGACTCAGCCATGACGTTCCTCTTGGTGCAAGATCTACCCGCAGAATCGCGTCGCAAGCTCTTTGCGGAGCGAAAGCCGACATTTGCCGCCGCAACTATGCCGGTGAAGCGGTCGCGACGCGGACGATTCAGACAGGCTCTGCCAGCAGGATAGTGGAAGCGGATAGCGTCCCGCGAGCACGCTCCATAACCATGACCATGATGAACTGCTCGCCATCAGAAACCACTCACGGTGATGTTTCCCTCGAACTCTCGCCATAATGACCGCGCAAGCCCTGATCAGTAGCGAAAAATCCATTCAGCGGAGTTCGGTACGCTCAGCCGTCCCGATTTGATGCCTTCAAACCCGTATTGCCTCAATTTTCTAAAGCCGGTATTTCACGGTCCCTTCATGACGTCCCCTCTCTTTAAGTCCGGACAACCTCTGAGTTCGCGCGGTCGCGTGATGCTCGGTTTAGGAAGTCTGGCACTTCTCAGCGGGTTCTGCGTCGCAGCGTGGATTCAACCGGATCCTCGCGGATTCGGAACTCACCATCAGCTCGGTCTCCCTCCTTGTAACTTCCTTGATCTCACTGGTTTCGCCTGTCCTGCCTGCGGCATGACAACCTCCTTTTCCCACTTCGTTCGCGGTCATTGGATGCAGTCTGCTCGGTGCAGCCTCACCGGATTCACCCTCGCCAGCGTATGTGCGACAGGTGTTCTGTGGAGCTGGCTCAGTCTCTGGACAAAGCGGTTGTGCTTTGTCCAACGGCCTGATCGAGCGGCACTCGTCGTGATGGGCGTGCTGTACACGGTGGGATTGGGTGAATGGGTCAGCCGCATCCTGTCTCAATAAGCCTTCCCTCACAGACCTATGGCCAGATCCCACATCAAAACGTTGCGAGTTGCCACGGGCCTGATCTGCCTCGTGAGCCTGGTAACTTCCCTGGCCGGCTGCTCGCTGGGCGTGATGGCCGGCAAGATGCTCTTTGGAGATCCCAAGATCGACGCGGCTTTCACGGCCCGTACCGGCGAGGACCTCACGAAGGGTGAGAAGAAGATCGTGCTGGTTTGCAAGACGCCGTATTCCGTCGAAAACAAGATGCCGACGCTGCGCTACGACCTGAACTACGGCATCGTGCAGCGTCTGAAGCAACGGGGCATCAAGACGGGTTCTTCCGAGAAGGTCTCGACGTGGCTCGACGAGCACGGCGGCGAAGTCCGCAATCCCAAAGAGCTGGCGAAGGAATTCGACGCGGACTTCATCGCGATCGTCGAAGTCCACGGTCTCAAGTTCTATGAGGACAACAGCCCGGACATGCTGCGCGGCAACGCTCACGGAAATATCCGAGTGTTTGAACTGCGTGGAAAAGGCGAAGACAAAAACGCGTTCCAGGTCTACGCTGGCGAGTTCTCAACGCAGTACCCGCAGTTCAGCCCGGTCTCGATTCATCAGGTGACCGAGCGGACGTTTCAGAAACAGTTTGTGGATCACATCAGCATCAACATCGCTCGCCACTTCCACGACTATCGGAACAGCGAAACGATGTGACGCACGCCGCGATGGACAGGAAGTCTGTCGCTTGTTTGGACTCAGATCTTAATCACCCACGTCGCCAAGGATGGCGTAATGACACTACCAGTTCAGCGGACTCAACGAAGCTGGCGACGAACGCTCACCGCGGCTCTATGCCTGATGGGCTTGTGTTTTGCAGCCAGCGGCTGCAATTACATCGTCCTGCTGGGCTACCTCATCGGTGGTCCGCCATCGATCGAGCCTGACTTCGACGCGATGACCAAGAAATCGCTGACTGAGAAGGAAGTGATCGTCGCGGTGGCGTGCTATGCGCCGAAAGAAGTGCTCTACGATCACGCAAACATCGATAAAGAAGTGGCTCGCCTGGTCTCGTACCGGCTGCGCGATCACAAGATCACCGTACGTCACCCCGATGTCGTACTGAAGTGGCTCGACGAGAATCCCGACTACGATCAGCCCGAAGAGATCGGCGAAGGCGTGCAAGTCACGCACCTGATCTACATCGACCTGACCAGTTTCTCCCTATTTGAGAACGGCAGCAGCGAACTGTATCGCGGTCGTTCGGAAGGCATGGTCACCGTCTTCGAGATCGACAAAGAGAACGGCGGCGGAGAACCCATCTACAACAAAGAAATCATCTCCGTCTTCCCGCTCGCAGTGCCGCGTTCCAGCTACGAAGTCAGCAAGCAGGGCTTTATGGCTCAGTACCTCACGCGCTTGAGTGAAGAAATCGGTCGACTGTTCTACGAATACTACAACGGCGACGACATGTCCGACGCGGCTTAATCATTCATCAAGGCTGAGAGAACAAGTCCGTAGGTCGGACAATCCTGTCCGACAGCCGGACGCGATTGTCCGGCCTATTTGTCATTCAGTTCGAGAGGTTGGGCTTCGCGTCAGCGACAACGAGGAGCCCGGTTAGGTTTCATCATGCGTATTGCCTTCTTTGAAGATTCTCTGGCCACGAACTTCACGCCGATTGCTTTGCTGCGACCGGTCTTTGAATTGCTCTGCGGCCAGTTCTCGGCGCGCGAACGGTGTATCCGCCTGGTGCCGGTCAGTGAATGGGGCGTGATCGTTCGCCCGTACCTGGCGGAGACCTACAAAGAAGAGCATCCCGAAGCTCGCGTCAACGACTGGCCGTGGCTGCAACGCGAGAGCGTGCTGCTCGTCAACGGACGCTGGCTTGCTACAGGCAATGGCCTCGAGCAACTTCAGCAGGCTGATGAATCGACGGTGGGCATCATCGGCGATGACATCGCCTTCATCCTGCTGGAGAACGTCGAAGTCTCGTTCCTGGAAGGAAACTTCGACGAAGCCCTGGCGAAGATCGCCGTCACTCGCCGGCCTGTTGCCGCGGATGGCGTGCTGGTTCAGCGCCCGTGGGACCTCGTCGATCACAATGCAGACGTGCTACGAGCCGACTTCGCACGTAAGCCCGTACCGGAATCGCAAACTCCGATGGGCTCGCACGTGCCCTTCACGCCCTATTCGTCGATCGGCGCCCTGGGGCAACTCGGTCATCAGGTCGCGGTGCTGGGGAATCCGCAGGATGTATTCATCGATCCGTCGGCGCAGGTGGACCCGTTTGTCGTGATCGATGCGCGACAAGGTCCGGTCTCTGTCGACGCCGGAGCGAAGATTCAAGCCTTCACACGGCTGGAAGGTCCGTGTCACGTGGGACAAGGCTCGCAGATCTTTCGCGCCAACGTGAAAGCCGGCACGTCGATCGGCCCCGTCTGCCGCATTGGCGGCGAGATCGAAGCCTCAATCATTCACGGCTACGCGAACAAGTACCACGATGGATTCCTCGGGCACAGCTACGTCTGCCCGTGGGTCAATCTGGGCGCGTTGACGACCAACAGCGACCTCAAGAACGACTACTCTGCCGTCAAAGTTCCACTGGCTGGCGAGTCGATTGATTCCGGCTCAACGAAGGTCGGCTGCTTCATCGGCGATCATGCCAAGACGGCCGTGTGCAGCCTCTTCAATACCGGTTCGTCGATCGGCGTGATGTCGATGGTGTTGCCTGGCGGCGAGTTGACTCCGAAGCACGTTCCGAGCTTCTCCCGAGTCTGGCACGGCGGCATCGACGATCATGTCTCGCTGGAAACCAGCCTGCACACCGCCGCCATCGCCATGAGCCGCCGCGACAAAGAACTGACACCCGCGCAATCGCGTTTGCTACGTCACGTCCACAAGCTCACTGCCGCTGAACGAGCACGAGCCTGCGATCGCTCTCACTCGCTTCGAGTTGCCGCTCGCGCACACTCCTGAATCGTACCCGTTCAACAATAACTACTTGGCAGCGTGAATCGGCTGCTGACGAACGTGTGAAATCTCCTTGCTCGCCTGCAGGGAATGCGACTACAAAACGTTTCCATTAGTCCTTGGAAAGCACGTAGTCATGCAGGCCGACTTCAGGAAAAACCCGACTTCAGAGCATGAGTTATACCTCAAGCTCTTCATCACCAACGGCGGCGGTCTCTGACTCGATCCCGCTGATCCGCGCTCGGCGTGCGCCTGGAGCGTGTCGTTTTTCCGCGTCGGCACTCGGCGACCTGTTTGGCTTGGCCATTCACTGCCAGTGAAACCGCGGGCTCGTTTGCTTCCATGGAGTTGGTGCCATGTCCGTCAATCCCCCGGCGGGGTCTCTGCTCGTCGTTGTCGCTCGCGTTTTCTGGCTGATGTGCGGCCCCATGATCCTGCTGCTTCTACTGTTCAAGATCCTCAGCGATCGCAATGGCTGGATGACCAACAACGACATCGTGTATTGGGTGGTGCTGGGGCTACTCCCGTTGAGTCGATGGGTTGAGTTCCGCGACGGTGAGTCCACGACATCAATGGGTGAACCAGCAACTTCGGGCCATCTTCGTCGGTACGTGGTGAGTTCTGTGCTGCTGGGTGCCGGAGCGTGGGTTCTGGCGAATCTGATTGGGAACCACGTACTGTCTTCATGACTTGTTGTTGTCTCGCAGGTCTCGCTTCCTGGCTTCCCCGCTGGTGCGGCTTGTCAGGAGCCCGCCTCCCTGGCTCGCTGTCTCTACGCGTTCCGCGCCCCGCTGAAAACGCTCTGAAGGATCGAATGAATCCGTCGCCTAATGAAATACTGGCAACCGTCCTGTTCGTGTTAGCGGTGTTGCACACGTTCTCGGTCAAGCGTTTCGCGCATTGGGCTCACCAATACCCGAGCGGCTCGATTGCCGAGAACGTCCTGCATTTCCTGGCGGAAACGGAAGTCGTGTTTGGCCTCTGGGCGAGCCTGCTGTTCCTCGGCATTGCGTGCCTTGAGCAGTCTTTCGAAGCAGCGACTCACTACATCCACAAGCTGAACTTCAACGAGTCCAAGTTTGTGCTGGTGGTGATGGTCGTGGCCGCGACGCGCCCAGTGGTCACACTTGCCGAGAAACTCCTGACCGGAGCCGCCAACCTCCTGCCGATTCCGAAGAGCATAGCTTTTTATGTAACGGCACTCAGCTGCGGTCCATTGATTGGATCGCTGATCACCGAACCAGCAGCGATGACGCTGCTGGCAATCATGTTGAAACGCCGCTACTTCGATCAGGGAATCAGTCGCCGCTGCGCCTATGCCACGCTGGGATTGCTGTTCGTCAACGTTTCAGTAGGCGGCACCTTGACCCACTTCGCCGCTCCACCCGTGCTGATGGTCGCCCACACGTGGGGTTGGGATACGTCCTTCATGGTGACGCATTTCGGCTGGCGCGCCGTGCTGAGTTGCATCACAGCAACGTTGATAACCGCCTTCGTCTTCCGGCGAGAGCTGCTCTCACTGGAACCGGTCGAAGGTCGCAGCGGACATATCCCGGCGTGGCTGACGATTCTGCATCTCGTGTTCTTGGCGACCGTGGTCTACTTCGCTCATCACCCCGAAGTCCTCTTCGGTGTCCTGATGCTGTTCCTGGGCATGACGCAAGCCACTCAAGAATATCAGGATCATCTCAAGCTGAAGGAAGGGTTGCTGGTCGGCTTCTTCCTCGCAGGCCTGGTGACGCTGGGAAACCTGCAGGAATACTGGCTGCGGCCGCTGATCAGCAGTCTCAACGGATCGACGCTGTACTTCGGGGCCACCGCTCTGACAGCCATCACAGACAACGCAGCACTGACTTATCTCGGCTCGTTGGTCAAAAATATCAGCCCGGACCTGCAGTACGCTCTCGTCGCCGGCGCTGTGACAGGCGGCGGCTTGACCGTCATTGCGAATGCGCCCAATCCCGCTGGCGTCGGAATCTTGCAGACGGCGAAGGTGTTTGAAGGCGAGGGTGTCAGCCCCGTCAATCTGTTCCTGGGAGCGCTCCTGCCGACAACAGTCGCGATCGTCTCGTTCTGGCTGGTTTGAGCTAGCTGAGAGACAGACCACCGAGATGATCATTCGTCCCCAAACGACCTGGCTCGCGGCATCAGGAAACGGGGCCGGCCTCATCAAGAATGCGTTGCCACGAATCTGACAGTTCCAGGGATCGGACCCAATGCTCAATGTACTTGAGGTCCAAACGGCCAAACTGAACTTCAAAAACGCGGAGGGCATCGCCGAATTGTTTCTCACTACCACCGGATGCCTTTGCCCACTTCAGCTTCATGACAATCGTGTCTTCCGGAGAGCTGACGGGAATGGCCAAGCCGTAGATATTGGCTGACCGTCGGCGCTGGAAACGGCTTTGATCAAACGGATCCTGAGTCACCAGCCAGAAATCGATCTTGTCACCCGTCGTGGTATCCAGCAGGTTGAACATGCGGCGGCTTTGAACAGCTTCTGCAACCGCAGTCCGGCTGAGATAGAAGTTCGGATCATTCAGAGCATGCAGCAACCGATCGATGTCCTTCGCGTCGAGGTCGACCAACAAGTCGACATCGTGCGTCGAACGTGGTTCCCCTTGAAGACTCGACACCAGAGACCCGGTCAACATGCAGGGGATCTGCAGCTGATCAAGCGCTTTCACAACTCGGCTCAATAGTTCCTGTTGTGACATAGCGCGAGTCGCTCCAGATACAGCTTGTGAAAGTCTTCTTCTGAAAGCTCGGGAAACCGTTCACGCAGACCTTGTCGGAAGAGGGCACGAGTTGCCTCGCTCAGTTCAAAAGCCTTCGTTAGTCGTTGCTCGGGAGTCATGCGCCGCAGGACTTCCAGATAGGCAGCATGGTTGGGACGCTCTTTCAATGTGTCAGTCATGTGGAAACATTCTCCCTCGCGCATCCCATTCGACGTTACTGATCGCCGCGCAGGTTCATCGTGCAGATGGCCCATTGGCCGAAGTTCTCCTCGACCTCGATCTGTAGCGCGGTGGCTTTTGCGCCGGGATGGTTCTGCACTATGGGGCGGAGTCGTTCTCCGATCCAGTGAGCGATCAGCTCGGCGGTCGTATTGGCGACGGGCAGCAGAATGCAGTCCTCGCGCGGGAAGATCCAGCGGCGATCCTCAAACCTGGCTTCGACTTCGCGGTCGCTGGCGGTGACTCGAATGGCCGGATGCAGAGTCGGCAACAGCACGCGGTGATCGAGTTCCGCGACGATGGCCTGCAGGCCGTCACGCAGAGCGATGAAGTCGAACACATAGCTGTTTTCATCGAGTGGGCCGAAGACTTCAACAGCGGTCCGCCAGTTGTGACCGTGCAGGCGCTCGCAGATGTTGCCGTTGAACGTGATGAAGTGAGCCGCGCTGAAGACCAGATGGTCCTTGGTGACGCGGACTCGATATTGCTCGTGGGACATGAGGCTGATTCGTGTGGTGGTAAGAGTTTTCAGAGTCGCTGAGGCGGAGTAACCGGCAAAGTTTATCCAGTCTTCGCGAGCGTTACAGCAGGCTTATTGGGTGCAACACGCACGACTGGCACGGCAGGAGGCGATTGAGCCACCACGGTACGAGTGGCGCGAAGAGTATCGCCGTCATAAACCGATTCTCTGGTACGTCCGTCAGTCCGCGCAGGAGGCGCGTTGCGCCGGAGAAAGGGTTGTCGCTTTCTACGGCTCAGTTACGGCATTTCCAGCGACAATTCAGGTGACGTCATGCTGGTCGGAACGGATTCCACCATTCGCAGTATTTCCCTGCACGCCGCAGTGTTGGCGGCTCTCGGACTGCTGACGATCGGTTGCGCCACACCCTTCGGTGGACAACGTCTGAGCTGGGGCAAAGGCAACAACTCGGCTTGCGAAGACAAAGCGGAAGGCCAGACTGACGAGGTACGGCCCGAGACCTACGTGCCGCCTGCCGAGCAAGCCAACTGCCCGGCGAAGCACTCGGTGTCCGCGAAGGGCAAAGCCGAATGCCAGCAATGCCAGTTCGAGCAACCGCGCGAACTGAAGAAGATCTCGCTACCCGACTACGTCATCGAGCCGCCGGATGTGCTGCTCATCGAAGCCACGAACAGCCTGCGTCCGGCTCATGCGCCGTTGCGAGTGGGTGAGACATTGCAACTGGCCGTCGCCAACACGCTGCCGCTGGACAACGAAGACGATGACGTCATTCGCGGCTTCAAGCAGATCAACGGCACGTACCGCATTCATCCGGATGGCAGCATTCATCTTGGTCCTGAGTATGGCAGCGTGCCCGTGAAGGGACTGACGGTTCTGGAAGCTCAGCGGGCGGTCGAACTGCATCTGAAGCAGACGCTGCGAAACCCGCGTGTCTATGTCACCCTGCCGAGCGATCAAGCCGCGCAGCACGTCGCTGGTGAGCATCTCGTTCGTCCCGATGGAACAATTGCGTTAGGCATCTACGGCAGCGTGTACGTCGCTGGCATGACTCTGGAAGGTGCTCGGCAACACATTGAGCGACACCTTGCAAAGCACATCTTCAATCCGGAAGTCACCGTCGACGTGCTGGCCTATAACAGCAAGGTCTACTACGTCGTGACAGACGGAGCCGGCGCGGGCGAGCAAGTTTTTCGGTTTCCCTGCACGGGTAATGAAACCGTGCTGGATGCTCTGGCCCAGATCAATGGTCTCCCGACGGTGGCGTCAAAGAAACACATCTGGATCGCTCGACCCGCACCACCAGAACTGGGCTACGAACAAGTCCTCGAAGTGGAATGGGATGCGATCGTGCGAGGCGGGCAGGCGAAGACCAACTATCAACTCTTGCCGGGTGATCGCGTTTATGTCCGTGCAGACGATCTGATCACGTTCGATACTGCTGTCGCGAAGATCACGGCTCCGCTGGAACGAGTGCTGGGTTTCGTGCTGCTGGGCAACGGCACGGTGCGAGCCGTGCAGAATGGGCATCGAGCTAGCGGCGGTGGTGGCTTCTAGGGACATTTCAGAGCAGAGTGCGAGAACCGCAATGAACATTTCTCGGCGAGTGCAATTGCTGCTGCTGGTTGGAGCCGTGCTGGCCGGACTGCAGGCGTTGACGCAGGCTCAGACGCCCTACTACGGCGGTGCGCGCGGAGCTCGGCAGCCGCAACGGTTCGGCAGCATGAATCGCTCCGTTGCGCAACCGACAGTGAGCCCGTACATCAACTTGTTGCGTCGAGGGAACTCGACCGCGCTGAACTATTACGGACTCGTCCGGCCTGAGCAGGAATTTCGAGCTGCCAACGAGCAGTTCAGCGAGAACTTCGGTCAGGTTGATCGCGACATCCGCAGAGTGCGTTCTGAAACCGAGATGGGTTCCGAACGCACCGAAAGCGGGCATCGCACATCCTTTATGAAGGACCAGCAAGGCGGTCCCGGCAGCGTGGTTGAGACTCTGAAAGAGCGCGACGGCAAGCTGCGCGACCTGCCGCAGTCATCCGCCAGTCGACTGCCTCCCACCGGACACGGGTCCTACTTCGGCAATACGGGAACATACTACCCGCAGCAGCAACGCTAAGGTTTTTCGTTGGAACATGTTTGAGGAATGGAACTCGACCGTCGCCTGAGCGTGACGCGGCGATCAAAGGATTGAGCAACATGGCTTTCACTCGTGGCAAGACATGGATCGGACTGGGCGTGGGAGCAGCAGCGTTGGCGGCGTTGCAGCAGTGCGATGCATCCCTGCTGAAATGCTTCTGCGACAAGGATCGCTGCAACACCCCCGAATGCCGCATCGAGCGACGTGCTCCCGAATGCGAGTGCCGTTTCGGTCATCATCAGACCAGTTGGGCCCCGTGGGGGATGAACTGCCAGGACGGCGCCTGCGCGACGAACCAGTACCCGGCGCCAGGATATTCCAACGCACTGGGAGCGACTCGCGGCTGCACGACGGAACCTGCTCAAACCTACGCGCCGCAGCCGTATCAGCCTTACCTGCCGGAACCCACCGGTTCCGTTTATCAACAACCAGTACCCGGTTACGAAGCCTATCCAGCCGAGCAAC
The DNA here is from genome assembly GCA_021732995.1 of Planctomycetaceae bacterium. GTDB lineage: Bacteria > Planctomycetota > Planctomycetia > Planctomycetales > Planctomycetaceae > AM-0621. The sequence goes on from JAKFWA010000068.1 coordinate 187,428, forward strand.
TCGTTGATCCCAACTTCGCGGCTCCGCCGTTGAATCAGCAGCCATCGTTCTATGAACAGGGGCCGATTGGTCTACCGTTGCCCGAGCCACAGTTCGCTCCGCCTCACATTGGCGGCCCACAATCTCTGCCGCCGCGTCCAGACGCCCAGCAATCGCCATTCAACAGTGCTCAGCCACAGTTGCCGCTGCCGCCGGATGTGATTTCTCCCATGCCGCCCACGGTGCCGGAACCCATTCCGCAACCACCGGCTATTCAACCCCCTGCAATCCAGCAGCAACAGCCGCCACAACCGATCCCACAGCCGGGTCACACGTTTCAGCCGGGCCCCGGCCGTCCGATTCCAGACGCCACTCCGGGCGCGCTGCCTCAAGTGGTACCGGGCTCCATCGGAGACCCGGCCAACGGCTTCGCGCCCAACGCACCAACCCGTTCAGCGATTCCTGAAGGTGAAGCCTTCTTCCGCCGCCTGACCCCGGTGCAACCCACGAACCATTGGCAGCGAGGTACAACCACGGCCGCACCACAAGCACAGCGAATGCCCTACGCGCCGCAGCAGTTGCCGCAGCAACAACAGTTGCCTCAGGGACGCTGGCGTGTCATGCCCGGCTATCAGGGTTCTCAACAACAACCCGCGATGTCGCAGCCCTTCAATGCGAACGGCGGGTACGTCCAATAGACCCAGTGTCGTGTCATCGCGACCGAGCGAAGCATCGCAGCCTCAGCGCCTGCCTCGAACATCGGCGGACGCCACATGGAATGTGCCTGCTACGTTATCCATTTGGCGACCAGAACCAGCCCGCGGGATCGCTGCAACCGCGTCCGCACCTGCCAGACAACTTCGCGACAAACAAAAATTACGAACGGCGTATGAAGTGCGCCGCGAAGCTGCGGATTTGCTTGCCGTTCAGCACGTGCACCATGCGCAATTGCTGAATGGTTTCCTGCCCGAAGCGCCCGAGCGGCACGTGCACCAGTTTTTTACCATATTTCTTCGCGATGCGCCGCCACGCCAGACCGGGAGGCTGCTCGCTGAGAATGGCAATATGTTTCTCATGCGCGTTGATACACGCCGCGCCGAGCAGACGTTCTTCCATTGTGTCTGCGAAATCCAGTCGAGGGTCCGACCAGACGTCTACAATCGGTCGCGGCGGGAACAGGAAACAGGCTCCACCGTACTTCGCCAGACCGATTCCCGGACCCACCATTTCGGCTTGAAAATTCGTCGCAAACAGGGCCAATGTTGATTCGTCCTGATGCTCGGCAACCCAGGTGATGCGCCACGGATAATCACGCGGATCAGCCGGCGAATCGAATAACATCAGCACGCAATCCAGATTACCCATTTGCGGCGGAAAAACCTTGACATACAGATCGCCCGTATGCCAATTGCGCAGCGTTTCTCGTATATCCAGTCCATCTTTCAGACTGGTCGAGAACTTCTCGGTCTTTGCCAGATCCGCGCCCATAATGGCGAGCGCAGCGTCTTTCACATGGTTGCGGAATTTTTCGATCGCCACATCTTCCGGCGGCCAACTGCACTGCCGATAAGGATTCCACTGCATCCGCCATTGATCCTGATCAATCTTCGGCGGCTTGCGATTGAGTTGCATCGTTCGCCAGGTAACTGGATTGCCCGGCAAGCGCGTCTCCGGGTCGCAAAAGTCGCCCGTCGGAAGCTGGCCACGACCGAGGCTCATGCGAAACACTGGCAGCCCGGTTTGATCCTGGTACGGATAATCCTTCGCGACCTCGGCGAGTTCGACCGCAAACTGATCTCCGAAGATCTGCTGCGCCGCCAGTATCAGAGTATAAAGATCTGGAGTTAAGCGATTCTCAATCAAGCTGAGATTACGAATATATTTGAAGTAGGAACCCAGCGTCTTCGGCGTCACCTTGCGAGCAAGGGATTTCAATTCCCGCTTGTAGCGGTCTCGCGAGGCCAGCAGCAGTTGTTTAAGGCCATCTACCGACAGATTCTCATCGTCATCAAGTTCAGCTCGAGCAGCCTCGTACAACCCGGTGACAAACGGCAACTCACCCAGCAGGAACAGCAAGCCGTTGTGCTCGACCGAATACAGTTCGGCCGGCGTCACCTCTTCGTCGGCGGCTTCGGACGTTCGTTTCTCCGTATAGGCTTCTTTCACCCACGGCCACTCTGACAGCGAGCACACAAACAAGATCGAGCGAAAACGCTGCTCGAGTTCGCGCAGCCGTTCCGCCATGACGACCACGCGCGAGCGGTGCAGCTCCGAATCTGGACGCGGAATCGCGGGCAACGAAGCCGCCGCAAACTTGTCGACGCTGACCTTCTTCAAGGCGTAGGCGTCCGGCAGAGACAGAGCACTCGGCGTCCAGGTTTCGACTTCGCGATCGATGTAGGCCCGGGGGATGCGTTCCTGAATGGCCACTCGCAGTGCGGCGATCACAGGCTGGCACGGATCAATCGGCACATAGCTGACCGGAAATACCTGATCCTCGGCGTCCGGCTGGTACTCGACCGGCTCCTGCTGCACAGCGATGGTGATGGCCGGCAGCCGCGCAATTCCTCCCTCAACCGCCTCGCGAAACGACTCAGGCAGCGGAACCGCGAGGCAATCGAATCGCTCGGATAGGAGAATTCGCCGAGCTTCGACCGCAAAATCCCCGCTCCCGTGCACGACGGGCAGAACCAGAATGCGATCGCTGAGCCTCAGAAATTCGTGGACCATACCGTCACCTTATCGCCGACGCCGACGAGGATCGTCGTCTTCATCCTCGTCATCTTCAAAATCCTCGTCCTCATCCTCGTCGAGTTCATCGTCCGCATCCGGATGCAGGGGGTCATTTGGATCGAAGAAAAAGTCCCCCAGCCCCATCGGCATGACGTTGCCGCCCAGCGTCTGACCTCGTTTCTTCGCCAGATTCGCAAGGTCCATCGCGTCGTCGCCGAGGCACTTGAGGAGAGAATCTCGCCAGGCGGCGTCCTTACCGAGCGGGTGTTGCGGATCTTGAGCCAACCGCTTGAGGGCGTACCGGAGGACGTTAATGCCGTCACGGGTCGAAAAATCGAGCCGCAACTGATGTGCTTGCTGCAAGAAATCGACCGTCAGGCTCAGAAGCTGTTCATCCGCAAACGGCAAGTGGTACCGCAGAATGGCCAGTTCGTCCGCCTTGGCTGGATGAGCCAGCGTCAGGGTCGGCTGCAGACGGCTCAGGATGTAGTCGGGAATTTCAAAGGTAGATTCGTCATCGTTCATTGTCACGGCACAGCGAAAGTTCGGGTGCGCCTGAATCGTGATGCCCGCCACGATGGACTCGACGTAACGCCGGTGATCGAGTAGCGGAGCCAGGCTGGCCCACGACTTCTCGTTCATGCGGTTGCCTTCGTCCAGAATGCAGACCGCGCCCGTGATCATCGCCGTAACTAGCGGTGAGGCATGATACTTAATGCGACCATTGTCATCCAGAACGGGGCTGACCAGCAGGTCTTCGGGACGCGTGTCCGCCGTGCACTGGTAGATGTAGAGATCCTGCTGGCGCGCCCGTGCGGCAGCCATCCCCAGGGTCGTTTTGCCGATACCCGGCGTCCCCACGATCCGGGGGGCCAGCGGCAGATCTTTCTCATCCACCACCAGCCAGCAGGCGAGCAGTTGTTTCAGCGCCTCGCGCTGACCGATCCATTCGCCCGAACTTTCGTCCGAACTCGACAGGGTGAGCTTGACTCCCCCGATTTCAACAACTTGATTCATGCCATACCTAACTGACGGAACCGGGAGAGCTAAACCGTGACCGGGGGATTGTAAGGTTTTCGAACAGCCGAGCGAGAAAGCGTGTTGAATTCGTGAAGACCGCCCGATATTTTGCGGTTGCCAGCTTTTGCCTTTTTGCCTCGATGTTCGAGGCTCATTTTTGTTGTTCCCTATTTGGGGAGAAAAGTTATGGCTACGAGTCGTCTAGTGAAGAAGGGCTTCACGCTGATCGAGCTGCTGGTGGTGATCGCGATCATCGCCGTGCTCATCGCGCTGTTGCTGCCCGCAGTGCAGCAAGCCCGCGAAGCAGCCCGCCGATCGGACTGCAAGAACAAGTTGAAGCAGATCGGTCTCGCTCTGCACAACTACGAGGAAACGCACAAGACGTTCCCTCCGGGAGTTGTGAAAACGGAAGCCGTCGCCGTTGCTGGCGGCAACATTGCTTCTGGCTTTGGCTGGGGTACCTACATCCTGCCGTTCTTGGACAATGCACCACTGTTCAAGAAGTTCAACACCAACCAGAACGCTTCGAGCACAATCAACGTCGCTTTGGTGGCTACCGTTCTCCCGGCTTATCGCTGTCCATCGGACGTTGGTGAAGGTCAGGCTGTGGTGGCTGGCACCGGCGCTGGAACTTGGGGAACGACAAACTACGTTGGCAACTACGGCATCAGTTTGCCGGTGCTCCAAGACACTGTTGGCGGCAACTGGGGAGTAGAAACCGCAAAGGTTGTTCAAGGGATTTTTGGACAGAACACCCGCACACGAATTCGTGACATCCGCGACGGTGTGACGAACACTGTGTTGGTGATGGAACGCCGCATGCCACGATCCGGCTCTGCCTGGACCAACGCTGCCAGCGGTACTTTCAATTCGTTCTGGGCGGGTGATCCTGACACCTCGAACGGCCTGACGGACATCCTCGGTACGACCTCCACGAACTCAGCTGCCACGCCAGGTAATTACTACGCGGTTGCTGGCTGGGCTTGTGAAGGCACCTACGTTGGCGGCGGCGTCGGTGTGGCAGGCGGTGTTTGGACTGACACCACCGCAAACTGTAGCAGCGGTACACCCATGCCAACCGCCACGAGCGCTTACGGTAACCCGATCAAGATCAATAAGCTGCCCGGAACCACCGGCGCCGCCTTGACCGGATCTAACGTAGATCAGACGACGGCTGGGTCCCAGAGCTACCATCCAGGCGGAACGCAAGTGATGCTGGGCGATGCCTCGGTCCGCTTCGTCAGCGATAGTGTTGACATCGGAACGTGGATCAATCTGCACCGCCGCAACGACGGCCGAACCTTGGGCGAATTCTAAGAACCCTTGGTTTGACTTAATACGTTGCTCGTGAACAGATCCCTGCGGTGGCTATGCTGCCGCAGGGATTTTTTGTTTCCTGGAACCAGCCAATCGGTCCAGTTTCGAACGAGGATGTGCCGTTCATGGAATCTGCTCAGAGCGCCTCTGTGGTTCCACTTGATGAAACTCAACGCCGAGTTCTCGGAGTGCTGCTGGAGAAGGCTTTTACCACGCCTGAATACTACCCGATGACACTGAAGGGACTGACGTCGGGCTGCAACCAGAAGAACAACCGCGACCCGGTGCTGGATCTGTCCGAGGACGATGTCGACGAAGCGGTGTCCACGCTGGAGAAGCTCCAGCTCACCGAGCGGATCTTTCCTGAATCTGGACGCACGGAGCGCATCCGCCACTGGGCTCGCAAGAAGTTCACCCTCTCCGAGCCCCAACTGGCCATCATGACCGAGCTCTGGCTGCGCGGTCGGCAATCGCTGGGTGATCTGCGTGTGCGAGCGAGCCGTATGGAGCCAATAGCGGATCTCGACACGCTCCGCGCAGAACTTAAGGGCCTGGTCAGCCTCGGGATGATCCAGGCCAACGGGCCGCTGGAATCGCGCGGCGTCGAGATCGACCATTGCTGCTACGTGCCTGCAGAACGCCGCTCGCTGCCCCCGCTGGCTGCTGCCTCACCGGCCCCAACCAGTTCAACAGTCTCCTCCGGTGCAACTTCCCCGTCTGCGGTGCAGCACTCGTCAGCCGCCTCAAACGCGGAGCTTGCGCAACTCAAGCAGGAGCAGGCGGAATTGAAAGCCGAAGTGGTCCGTCTCCGTACGCTGGTCGAAGAACTTTCGGATCGAGTCGCACGCATCGCGTCGGACCTTGGTATCTCGTAACGCGATAACAACTACTTCGAATCGTCTTTCACGGTTGCAGCCAGCCCGTGCAGGCGCAGCCAGTCCGTCGCTCGCGCTGACCAGTCCGTCGGACCGGTCGCATTCGGGCGCGAACGCATACCGAAGCCGTGCCCGCCTTTCTGATAGATATGCAACTCGGCGGGGATCTTGCGGTTGATCAGCTCCAGAAACAGCAGCGTACTGCCCTGCGGCGCCGATGATGTGTCGTCCGCGCACTGGGCGATGAACGTCGGCGGCAGACCTTGATCAACTCGAATATCGGAACGCAGCGCCTTGGTTCGGTCGTCGTAGATCTTGAAGGGATAGATCAGCAGCATGAAGTCCGCCTTGTGCGACGCAGCCTGCCCTTCGATCTGGAATCGCAGATCATTCGTACACGCCACGGCGGCTGTTTGACCTCCGGCTGAAAATCCCAGCAGCCCGATCTTGCGCGGGTCGATGTTCCATTCAGCAGCGCGGCTCCGCACGATCTGCATGGCTCGTTGAGTGTCGTAAACCGCTCCGGAATTCGGTTCCGTCTGCGGCGGGTTGGGACAGCGATAGGCCAGTTGAAACGCGGTGATGCCCAGGCCCTTCAGCCAAGTGGCGCAGTCTGAACCTTCGTGTTCGTCAGCCAACTTTCCGAAGCCGCCGCCCGGCACGACGATCACCGCCGCGCCGGTTCGCATCTCGGCCGGGGGAGCATGCACGAACAGCCGCGGCTTCGACACGTTGAAGCGTCGCGACAGACCATCGGCCCCCTTCTCGACGCGTTCCGGCTGCTCAGTCTGCGCAGCCGGTCCCTGCAACCCGTTGGGCCACAGCTCGATTTCCGCAGGCTCAGCTCCCGCCGCCAGCGATGAGACCACAAACCAGCACATCACCAGACCGACGGAGCGCAGCGGCATGATTCAGACTTCCTCAAATCGGAAGGGATCGGCGATCAGATCGCGCTCAGGACGCAGCGCCACGTTGATGACCAATCCCAACGCAATGCAGGTAAATAGCAGGCTCGATCCACCGTAACTCACCATCGGCAAAGTCATACCGGTGACGGGCAGCAGGCCCACAGTCATGCCAGTGTTAATCACAGTCTGCGTGCCAATCAACGCAATGACGCCTACGACGATCAGTCGTCCGTATGGTTCGCGGGTCTGAGCGGCCACCAGCAGCCCGCTGCCGACCAGCGAGGCATACAGTATCAGCACCGTCACGCAGCCGATCAGTCCCCAGCGTTCACCGACCAGGCAGAACACGAAGTCGGTGCGTGACTCGGGCAAGCGGTACGCCTCAACGTTGCTGACGGGCATGCCCGCCAACTGGCTGCCGAAGACTCCACCCAAGGCCAGCACGCGCTTCGACTGATGCTGGTGATAGCTGTCGTCGTCGGCAGCATCACCGCCGGTCTTCTGTCGAAACAAAGAGACTACGCGGGACTTCTGCTCGGCGCTCATGTGCTTCCACAGCACAGGCAGGCAAAGCACTCCCATGATGGCCACAATCGCCAGGTGTCGCGGACGCGCCCCAGCCGTGAAGAGCATCGCGAACAAGACAGGCCCAAACAGCAGCGACGTTCCCAGATCCGGTTCCTTCAGAATCAAGGCCATCGGGACGACCATCATCAGGAAGGGAACCACCAGCCCCAGCCAGGTGCGGAGCGATTCTCGCCAGACCAGATATCGAGCGGTCCCGAGAATGAAGGCCAGCTTGGCGAGTTCTGACGGCTGGAAGTCCATGAAGCGCAGCGGAATCCAGCGATGCGAGTAGTTCTTGGCGGGAAAGAAGAACACCGTGACCAGCAGCACGAGGCTGAGGGCGTACAGCGGATAGCTGATCCATTTGAGCTTGCGATACGGCCAGACCGCCGTGCAGACCAGCCCGACCATTCCCACTGTCGCCCAGATGCGTTGACGCGGAGCGAACTCACCGAGTTTGAACAGTTCATCACCGCGCGCGATCGCGTTGGCTCCGATAACCAGCAGCCCGATAGCCGCCAGAATCATCAGCCACGGCAGGCGACGAACCCATTCCCAGCGATCCTGCTCCATGTCCATACCTAGACTCCGCGATTCACAACATTTCCGCGCCAAAACGCATCTTCGCGGAATGCGGCCATCGCCGGAACATCTCTTTTACTTGGAGAACGTGACGCAACTAATCGCGGCAGAGGAAGCCCCGCCGAACTTAGGTTTTTCTCTTCGGTCGAGCTTCCGGCAACGCAGTCAGCGGATCTTCCGGCCACGCGTGTTTGGGGTAGCGGATTTTGAGCGTCTTGCGGACCTGCGGGTACGTGTTCTGCCAGAAGCTCCGCAGGTCTTCGGTGATTTGTTCCGGCCGATGGTTGGGTGCGAGCAGATGCATCAGCACGGGAACCCTGCCGCCCGCCACGCGCGGCGTTTCCAGCATGCCGAAGATCTCCTGAATCCTCACGGCCAGAATCGGTGGACGGTCCAATTCGTAAGCCAGCTTGATATGGCTGCCGCTGGGCACCTGAATCCGCTCGGGGGCGTCGTTCTGAATCGCCTGTTGCTGCGGCATCGTGAGTTCCGCGCGCAGGTAGTCCAGCCACGGTGCCTTGCGCAATTCATCGGCTGACGAGTACTGCTGGCACAGAGACTTCAGCACCCCGCGCAGGTAGTCGTCATCGAACGCGGGCAGATTGAGATCCGGCCGCCAGCGTGACAGGCATTGAGCTCGCAGCAGCCATTCGCCGATCTCACCATCGCGCGGGATGAGGGTTTCCAGTTGCGGACTGAGGGCTTCGAACAGAACCTCGCCAACGCGTTCCGACTTCGGCAACTGAGCGGTCGCTTCTTCGATCACCAGATCGTCCCAGTACGTGCGGCGACGAGCGGCCACGCGCTTGTTGCTGGGGTGATAGAACAGATCGTCGCGCGTTTGCAGCAACGCGCCGTCGAGCCACTCGCGTTTGACCAGCGAGGCTTCTCGAACCGTTGCATCGGTTTGTCCGGCGTCGACGTCGATGCACAGGAAGAGATCACCGTCATCGACGGCCGATCGCACGTCGAGCTTCACGCCGCGACCGCCGACCATCAGGCCGCGTTTGTCGCGCGGCGCCCGGCGTCGAGCCAGTCGATCGGGAAACGCCGCCAGTAGTGACTGCATGACGGCGTCATCAGACTCATCACGCGATTCACCCTCGCGGCGCGGGAGCATGTCGAGGAACTGGTTCGCGGCTTTCAACACGAACCTCGCGGCGTTCATGTTGACCGTTCCGAAAGCGCAATCTTTCTTGCCTTCGCGAGCGAAATCTTCGATCGCGCAAAGCCGATCGAGCGTGTCGGAATTTGAGCGATGCCGCGCCGCGTGAATGGTACGCGGACCCGTCGAGTTCTGATGCGGGCCGCTGCTTCGGAAGAACGGATCACGCTCCGACAGCAACGACGCCAACAACGCGACGCGCTGCACGCAACCTCGTTGCTGACCTTCTATCAACAGACGCCCCAAACGAGGATGCACAGGGAAGCGTGCGATCTCACGCCCCAGTGGAGTGACATCGTGCTCGTCGATGGCTCCCAAACGACGCAGTTGAGTCACCGCATTCTCGATTGCTTCCGCTCGCGGCGCTTCGAACCACGGGAAGTTCGCGACATCACGCTCGCCCCAGCACCACAATTGCAGCATGGTGCCCGCGAGGTCGACTCGCCGCACCTCCGGTTCCTCGAAGACCGATCGCAGTGCATGCGAACGCTCATCCCACAATCGCAGGCAGATGCCCGGTGCGGTGCGTCCCGCGCGACCGGCTCGCTGATCCGCCGATGCCTGCGAACACTTCTTCAATTCCAGTCGATCGAGGCCGATATTCGGCTCAAACGTCGGCACGCGGGCCAGCCCCGAATCAACGACCGCCGTCACGCCATCCACGGTGATCGACGTCTCAGCGACGTTCGTTGCCAGCACGATCTTGCGACGTTCAGACGGCGTCAGCACCGCATCCTGCTGCTCGGCAGGCAGGTCACCGTACAGCGGCATGATCGCGACGTTCTTTACGCGCGATTCGAGTTCCTGCTGCGTCTTGCGGATCTCCCCCACACCCGGCAGAAACACCAGCACATCGCCAGCACGACGGTCGAGTACCGAGGCTGCCGCTTCAGCCGCCTGCACGTGAATGGGCCGCAAGTCCGCGGATTTCAGATAGCTGATTTCAACGGGATAAGTGCGGCCCAGCGATTCAACGATCGGACAGCCTCCGAGGTACGCCGCAATCGGTTCGGCGGCCAGCGTGGCCGACATGACGACGATCTTCAGTTCGGGCCGAATGGTCTGCTGGATCCGCCGCACCATGCCGAGCGCCAGATCGCTCGCCAGACTGCGTTCGTGAAACTCGTCGAAGACCACTACTCCGAGACGTTCCAGATACGGATCGTCGAACAGCATCCTCAGCAGGATGCCTTCGGTGACAACTCGAATGCGGGTGCGCGACGTCACCTGTTCGTCGAAGCGAACTTGATAACCGATGTCCTCACCGAGTCGCGTGCCGCGTTCGTAAGACATACGTCTCGCTGCAGCTCGAGCGGCCACGCGACGCGGTTGCAGCATCAAAATCTGGCCGGCGCCCGCCAGCCCGGCATCCAGAACTGCGGGCGGCACTCGAGTTGTCTTGCCCGCGCCGGCAGGAGCCCTCAGCACGACCGAGTTGGCTTCCGCAAGACGCTGCATCAGTTCCGGAAGAACGGCATCAATCGGCAACGCAACGAGCGGCATGAAGGGCATCCAGAAGTTTCAGTCGATCAGCAGGAACTCTGCGCAGTCTAAGTCGAACGCTCGGTTTCCCGAATCAATCACGGTGTCGGCCGGTCGATCAGCTTCGTCCGAATTGTGTCGCGAATCTCGTCGCGCACGCGACGGAACTCGTTGAGTTTGTGAGCCTCATCACCGACCGCATAGTGCGGGTCATCAAACGGCCAGTGCCAGCGTTCGGTAGCTCCGGGAAACGCGGGACATTCTTTCTCAGCACCCGAGCAGACGCTGATGATCAAGTCTGGAGGAGCACCGTGCGGCGGCAGAAACTCATTGATCGACTTGCTGCGCTGCGACGAGATATCGACTCCCGCTTCCCGCATGACGTCGATCGCTCGTGGATGCACGTAACCCGCAGGCTTCGATCCCGCCGACAGAACCTCGAAGCGTCCAGTCCCAAGCGTTCGCAACCAACCCTCAGCCATCTGGCTGCGGCAGGAGTTGCCGGTACAGAGAAAGAGGACGCGAAGGGGTTTTGACGCGGTCATAGGGGCTTCAATCAAAGCTGTCTCGGAGGCTCAGGAACAGGTCGTTCCGACAATAGATTTCACGCCGGAGCAGAAGTATGCTCCGAGCGCGACGACCCGGCCAGTTGAGGTGCGTGTTCCAACTGGTTTGACAGGAAGTGACGACTCCCCGAATGGATTGGCTGGCACGGTCATTGCTTTAAGGAGTGGCATTACCAAGTTGCGGAGTTCTCCGACTGGATGAAGCTCAACGATTGCAGCGACGGTTTTTGCGAAGGTTAACGTGTTTCGCAGGAAATTACGTGGGCGCCAAGGTGAGCTCAAGTTCGTAAGGCGCTCATCTGTTCGGTTCCTCGAGGGAGTCTCACCCGGCTTGCTGGGCATCACGCGTGCTTCAAGTAAGTGCAGCTTTGCATATGTTTGAGGCAAAGGCCAAACAGCCGAAATCAACAACAGAAAGGAGCGCTCGACGAAAGCTGAAATTCACCGCTCGGGGTCGTAAATCCGCCAGCGATGAGCATGATGCATGTTGTTGTTCCTGGCAGCCGCAGTCCGCGTGCCCAGGATTGGTTGTCGGAAGTCATTCACAGTTCATTTGAGGATTCACAAGTGTCGTCAGCATCTAAGTTTAAACTCGAGTACGTGTGGTTGGACGGTTACCTCCCGGAACCGGGCCTTCGCAGCAAGACGAAGGTCGTTAGCAAAGAACCAGGCTCTGTCGCTGACTGCCCGATTTGGGGCTTCGACGGCAGCTCCACGCAACAAGCCGAAGGCAAGAGCTCTGACTGTGTGCTGAAGCCCGTTGCCTTGTATCCGGACAGCACCCGCATCAACGGCTACCTCGTGATGTGCGAAGTGCTGCTGCCCGATGGAACTCCGCATCCGTCGAACTTCCGCGCGACCGTTGAGCAGAGCGATGACCTCTGGATCGGTTTCGAGCAGGAATACTTCTTCTGGCAGGATGGCCGTCCGCTCGGCTTCCCGCTGGAAGGCTATCCAGCGCCGCAAGGCCCGTACTACACCGGCGTGGGTTACAAGAGCGTTGGCGACACTGCTCGCCAGATTGCTGAAGAACACATCGACATCACTCTCGACGCTGGTATCGAACTCGAAGGTATCAACGCCGAAGTGGCCAAGGGACAGTGGGAATTCCAGATCTTCGGCAAAGGCTCGAAGAAGGTTTGCGACGACATGTGGATGGCTCGCTACCTGCTCCTCCGCGTCTGCGAGAAGTACGGCGTCGACATCAACTGGCACTGCAAGCCGCTGGGCAAAGACGTGGACTGGAACGGCTCGGGCATGCACACCAACTTCTCGACCGCGATCCTCCGCGATAAGGGCGGCAAGGAATACTTCGAGAAGCTCATGGCCGCCTTTGATAAGTACAAGAACGAGCACATTGCTGCTTACGGTCCTGACAACCACTTGCGTCTGACTGGTCTGCACGAGACCCAGTCGATCGACAAGTTCAACTACGGTGTCGCGAACCGCGGCGCTTCGATCCGTATTCCTCACAGCTTCGTCGCGAACGACGCTTACAAGGGCTACCTCGAAGATCGTCGTCCCAACTCGCAAGCCGATCCGTACAAGATCGTCTCGCGAATCCTCAAGACGATTGCTTCTGTGAAGTAGTTGATCGTTCGCGATCAATCACTCTGCTTGATGAGTCAACGCCGTCCCGATCCAATTCGGGGCGGCGTTTTTTATTGCACTCGTTGAGTCATCTCTGAAATGTGAAGCTGTTTGAACTATGCACGAAACGAAGAACACCGCGCGATCGCTCGTGCGGATTGGATATGACGGACGCGTCCACAAAGTCTTTCGAGCCGCTGACGCTCAATCCCGATTCGACAACGAAATCAAGGTGCTGAAGTATCTTGAACAACGCGGCTGCCCCTTTGTGCCGCGCGTGCTGGAGACAGATCCCAATGAGCTGAAGCTGGTGACGTCCAACTGCGGCGCGCGAGTGGATCAACTCACAGACGACAAACTCAAGGAACTGTTCGAAGAATTGGAACGCTACGGCGTGCGTCACGATGACCCGTACTTGCGGAACATCACCTACCGCGCGATGGACGGCCGGTTCTGCATCATCGACTTTGAATTCGCCACCATCCTGGATGAGAAAGCCGTCACTCCAGCACCGACATCAACAAGTCCGGTTGGCGCGAGTGCTCCGCTGACATTCCGCTGGTCCGGAATTACTGACATCGGACGTTTCCGCCCCAACAACGAAGACGCCTTTCTGGCGGTTGCGTTCGACCACAACGACTTCACCTACCTTGGCAAAACCGGTGGTGCTGCCGTCGAGGGCATGGACTTCGTCTTCGCGGTCAGCGACGGCATGGGCGGCGAAAAGTCCGGCGAATTCGCCAGCCGCCTGACTGTCGACAACATCACTCAGTTACTGCCGCGGCGCTATCAGATGTCGCCCGCGAACTATCCGGCCGGCATTTCGGACTTCCTGTATCTGCTGTTTCAGAAGACGCACCGGCAGTTGACAACGCTGGGCGAGAGCTACGCCGACGGTCACAACATGGGTTCAACGCTTAGCATGTTGTGGTTCTGCCATGACCGTTTTTACTTCGGACATATTGGCGACAGCCGCATTTATCGCCTGCCGAAAGAAGGCGGCATGCAGCAAATCTCGAATGATGACACGTACGTGGGTCACCTGCGGCGTGCCGGTCAATTGAACGAACGCGAAGCGCGAACTCATCCTCGCAAGAACGTGCTGTCGCAGTCGCTAGGCGCGGGGAATCAGTTCATCAATCCGCAGGTCGGTGAGATCTTCTGTCAGCCGGGTGACCGCTTCGTGCTGTGCACCGATGGCGTCATCGATGGGCTGTGGGATCACGCGATTGAAGATCTGGTGGTGAATCCTCCGAAGTCACTGGAAGAACTATCTCCGGCGCAGCGACTAGTGAAGTGTGCCGTGGAGGAATCCGGCCGCGACAACGCAACGGCGGTCGTGCTGGAGATCGTTTGAAACGGAGTTCACGCTCAGCGCTGATGCTTGAAGGTCTTTCGTTTGTGGTTCGAATGGATCACTGTAGGACGGACAATCCTGTCCGTCGAAACGCTGGCGGACAGGATTGTCCGCCCTACAACCTGTCTTCCGGAGTCTACCATGCTGAAATCGGCGGCTGTCTTACTCGCGTGCTGCACGGCTCAACTTCAAGCGTCTCACGCTGCAGAACACACCGTGCGGACTTTGGTCGTAGGCGATCACATCGCGTTCCCTGTGGTCGGCGCTTTTCAGCCTGCCGATCCGTTCTTAGTGACACACGAAAATGAAAGCCGAATCCCACCAGGTTGCTGGATTCGTAAGTCGACGCTGTATGGAGGCAAGCAAGATGGTGTCGAGGTGATTGCCGTACACAACGGTAAGTTGACGATCACAGTCATACCGACTCGCGGCATGAGCATTCTGAGTGTGGAGCGTAACGGAGTCGTCGAGTTGGGCTGGAAATCACCAGTGACGGAAGTGGTCCATCCGAAGTTCATCAACCTGGAAGCACGAGGTGGCTTGGGGTGGTTGGACGGATTCAATGAATGGATGACTCGCTGCGGCTTGGAATACGCGGGACATCCAGGCTTGGACCAATTCACGAACAATACGGGCGACCAAGCTTCAATGATGCTGTCGTTGCATGGCAAAATTGGAAACATTCCCGCTTCCCAGGCCCTCGTCATGATTGAGACCAAGGCCCCGCATCGTATCACAATTAGCGGCTCGGTTTCCGAGCGCATGTTCTACGGTCCCAAACTTGATCTGAGGACCGAGGTTTCATTTCTGCCCGGTGAAGAGTCCTTCCGGATTTCGGACTCAGTGACCAATGCGGGCGCGTTCGATCAAGAATTTCAGCTCATCTACCACGCTAACTATGGTGAACCACTACTGGAAGCCGGATCCAAGTTTGCGGCGCCCATCAAGACGGTGACTCCGATGAACGATCAGGCGGCGAAGTCGGTGAGCGCTTACGCAACCTACAAAGGCCCGACGAAGGGGTTCATCGAAGAGGTGTTCTTGTTGGAGCCGCTTGCGGATAAGGACGGCAAGACGACCGCGCTGCTGTCGAACGCCGCCGGAGACTTGGGCACCTCTTTGACTTGGTCCGTCAGCGAACTGCCGTACCTGACGCAGTGGAAGAACACGGCCGCCGAAGCCGATGGTTACGTGACGGGCATTGAGCCTGGGACCGGCTACCCCTTCAATCGGCGCGTCGAACGGCACTTTGGTCGAGTTCCCAAACTGGCTCCGAACGAGACGCGGTCCTTCACCCTGGACTTCGGCATTCATCATGGAGCCGAAGCCGTGAAGGCTGTTGAGAAGCGGATTGCGGCGCTTCAAGGCGACGTCAAAGTTGAAGTCCGCGCGGCTTCTCCAGTGGTTCCGAAAATCACGGAAGTGAAATAGCAGACCGTCCGAACTCAAACAAATTATGTAGGCCGGACAATCTTGTCCGGCTGTCGGACAGGATTGTCCGACCTACCTTCAGATGGAAGCCGGATCGATGACAGAGGAAGCACAGCCCCGTAAGCGACTGATTGTTGGTTGTGGCTATCTGGGGCGGCGAGTGGCAGAGCGGTGGCTGGCTGCTGGCGATGAGGTCTACGCGCTGACGCGATCGATTGATCGTGCTCAGGAGTTGCACGCGCTGGGCATCGAACCGTTCATTGGAGATGTGACGCGGCCAGCGAGTCTCAGTCAGTTGCCGGTAGTTGATTCCGTGCTGCACGCCGTCGGCTATGACCGTTTCGCGTCGCCATCGAAACGCGAAGTTTATGTGGACGGTCTGCAAAACGTACTGACAGCGTTGCAGAACCGCTGCCGGCGCTTCGTGCATGTCTCCAGTACCAGCGTGTACGCGCAGTGCGAAGGTGAAGTTGTCGATGAGATGTCCCCCTGCGAACCGACGGAAGAGTCTGGTTGTATCTGTCTGGACGCCGAACATCTGGTGAACGCCGCCGCCGCCAGCTTCGATGTCAACATCTTGCGACTGTCGGGGATCTATGGCCCCGGGCGACTGCTGTCGCGTGTCGATGCGTTGAAGTCCGGAACACCCCTGCCCGGTCCGCCGGACGCATGGCTGAACCTGATTCATGTCGATGACGCCGCAACTGCGGTTGTGAAGTGTTCCGAGTCCGGCGTACCCAGTCGCACGTACCTGATCAGCGATGACCGTCCCGTGCTGCGTCGTGACTACTATTCCCTGCTGGCTCAACTGGTCGGCGCTGGACCTCCGACATTCGCCACTGATGCCGTCGCGCGCCACATGCGCGGCATCAACAAACGCTGCAGCAACCGCCTCATGCGCGAGGAACTGCAGGTCAATCTGACGTTCCCGACGATCGACGCCGGCTTGCCCGCGTCCGTTTAACCTGCAGATCGGACAAGATTGTCCGGCCTACGTGACGCTCACCTGTTGATTGGACGATCTGCCGCGGGGCGTCATAGTTCAGATCACGCTTGGCACGCCGCACATTCGAGTTCACTTCAGGAGCTGACACTCGTCAGCAAACACCATGACGTTATCTTCATCGGCCCTCGTACTCTTCTCCGGAGGGCAGGATTCCACCACGTGCCTGTATTGGGCGAAGGAACGCTTCGAACGGGTCGAAGCGATCGGGTTTCATTACGGGCAGAAGCATGTCGTCGAACTGGAGCAGGCGAAGCTGATCGCTCAACAGGCGAACGTGCCGTTAACGATCTTCGATATCCGGGGCACGTTGAGCGGCTCGGCGCTGACGGAACACAATCTGGATGTCTCCAGTCAGCACGCGAAAAACGCGGACCTGCCGGCGTCGTTCGTGCCGGGGCGTAACGCGCTGTTCCTCACACTCGCAGCGGGGCACGCCTACAACCGGGAGATCCACGATCTCGTCGGCGGCATGTGCCAGACGGACTATTCCGGCTATCCCGACTGCCGGCGCGTCTTCGTCGATTCGATGCAGACGTCACTGTCGCTCGCGATGCAAGTCGATTTCCGGATTCACACGCCGCTGATGTACCTCACTAAGGCAGAAACCTGGCGGATGGCGCGTGAGCTGGGCATTCTGGAAATCGTCCGCGACCTGACGCACACGGACTACAACGGCGACCGTAGCACGCACAACGAGTGGGGCTATGGGCAACTCGACAACCCCGCATCGGTGCTGCGCGCGAAAGGCTACGCCGAAGCCAAAGCCAACGGCTGGATTTAATTCAGAGTTCAGTGAGACATCCGTAGTCGCCAGGCGTGTCCGTTGGAGTGCTCGCCCAAGCCGAAGCACTCCGGGACATGGCCCTATGTCGCGGCATCAAGCGGGTGCTTCGATTCCGCCAGCGGCCAGTTCGACGAGCGTACGCAGCATCACCCCGGTGGCTCCACCTTCGCGGTGAGGCTTGTTGCTCGAGGCGAAGGCTGGGCCGGCGATGTCGAGGTGCACCCACGGTTTGCCGGACACGAATTTCTCCAGGAACTTGCCGGCGGTGATCGCTCCACCCCAGCGACCGCCAATGTTGCGACAGTCGGCGACGTCACTCTTCAGCAGGTCGGTGTAGAGGTCGAACATCGGCAGTTGCCACATCAGCTCGCCCGCTTGCTTCGCGGCCGTCGAGACTTGATCACACCACGCTTGATTGTTGGTCATCGAACCAACCACTTCTTCACCGAGTGCCACCACGCAGGCGCCCGTGAGCGTCGCCAGGTCGACGATACGATCCACGCCGCGATCGACGGCGTAGCTCAGCACGTCGGCTAGCACGAGCCGCCCTTCGGCGTCGGTGTTTTGCACTTCAATGGTGACGCCGTTGCGGGCTTTCAGGATGTCGCCCAGCTTGTACGACGAGCCGCTGATCATGTTCTCGACGAGGCCCATATAAGCCGTGACGTTGATTGGCAGCTTCAGCTTGGCGATGGCGGTGATGGCTCCCAGCACCGTCGCGGCGCCGGCCATATCGCACTTCATGGTGAGCATGCCGTCCGTCGGCTTGATGGACAGACCGCCGCTGTCGAAGGTGACTCCCTTGCCGACGAGGGCCAGAGTCGGAGCACCAGCAGCGCCGCCCTTGTAGTCGATGACCACGACTCGCGGCGGTTCCACGCTGCCTTGAGCGACCGCCAGCAGCGAGCCCATACGTTCGACAACCAGGCGGTCCCGATCCATGACATCGCAGGACAGGCCCAACCCGGCTGAAACCTCGCGAGCGCGCTCAGCGAAGGATTCTGGCGTCAGATGCTGGGGCGGCAGATTGATGAGTTCGCGCGTCAGGTTGATGGCTTCGCCCAGCACTTCACCGCGACGTGCCGCATCGGCAAGATCCGGGTTCGCAATGAGGTGCACTCGGACGAACTCGAAACGCGTGGCTTCGCTCTTCAAGAGATCCTGCCCGGCAGTCGCGACTCGGCTGGCGGTGCCGATCACTTCGGCGGCAGTGTTTGCAGACAAGTTCGGATCGAGTTGTTCCGGCAACGCGAACGCGACGCTGACTTCCTTCTTGGTCGCAACGTTGCGGAGGGCGGACATCGCCGCTTTTTCGAACTTGACGCGGTCCAGACTGTCGACTGCGCCGATGCCGACCAGCAGCAGGCGTTTGGCCTTGATGCCGTTCGGAGCGTGCACCGGCACCAGTTCGGCGAGTTTGCCGGTCGCGTCCTTCTGATCGAACAGTCGCTTCAGAAGTCCGCCGGTGGACTGATTGAGGTCGCTCAGCGCGCCGGAGAATTCGGACGAGTCTGAGACGCAGACGATCAACCAGTCGGCGTCGATTTCAGACCAGACGTGAGAGCTGATTTCCAAGGGCATGTTGAATCCGTTCGAAGTTGGAGGGCAGAGTTGAGCGACCGTGCGAACGTTATTGAGTGGCCGCCTGATACGGAACAGAGGCCGCAAGGTGGAATCGCGCGGGCGTGTTCCGCTACCAATCGCTTATTCCCGAATTGTTGATCGACTCCTTGAAAGGAATCACATGAAGGCAGCCTTCATTCGCGAACCCGGCGCCGCCAGCGTCATTCAATACGGCGACGTGCCGAAGCCCGAACCTCAACCCACCGAAGTGCTGGTGAAAGTCGGCGCGGTGGCGGTCAATCCCATCGACACCTACATCCGCGCGGGCATCGTCAAAATGCCGCTCGGCAACCCTCATATCATTGGTTGCGATCTGGCTGGAACGGTGGAAGCCGTCGGCTCTCAGGTACGTCGCTTCAAGCCCGGTGATCGAGTCTGGGGCAGCAATCAAAACCTCTTTGGTCGTCGCGGCTCCTTCGCTGAGTACGCCGCCGTCGGCGAAGAATGGCTCTACCCGACTCCCTGCTGCATGACGGACGAAGTCGCGGCTGCGGGTGCTCTGGTTGGCATCACGGCGCATCTGGGGCTGTTTCTCAACGCGGGTTTGAAGTCTGGTGAAACCGTCTTTGTGAATGGTGGAACCGGTGGCGTCGGTGCGGCAGTAATCCAATTGGCCAAAGCGGCTGGAGCGAAGGTCATCACCACTGTCGGCAACGACACCAAGAAGGCTCTGTGCGAAAGTTGGGGAGCCGATTGTGTGCTGAACTATCGCGACGAGAAGCTCGACGACCGCATTCGCGAGTTCACCGCAGCAAACGGCGGTCTGCAGGTCTGGTTTGAAACACAGCGCGAACCGACGCCTGATCGCACGGTCGGACTGATGTCCAATCGCGGGCGAATCATCGTGATGGCCGGCCGGGCTGCTCGTCCCGAGTTTCCGATCGGTCCGTTCTACGTGAAGGACCTGCGCATGTTCGGATTCGCGATGTTCAACGCGACGCCCGCCGAGCAGCGCGAATGTGCCGAAGCAATCAATGCCGCGTGCGAAGCTGGTCACTGGCAGCCTCAGATCGGCAAGGTGTTCCCGCTGAGCGAAGCCGCTGCCGCGCATCAGATGCAGGAAGACAACACCCTGGCGGGAAAAGGCACTTTGACCGGCAAGATCGTGTTGAAGCCTTAAGGCACCAGGCGAGCGGGGGATGTCAATCCCCCGAGAACTTCACGCCGCTACCAAAACTCGGGGAACAGACGTCCCCGCTCGCCGGGCACGTGAAACTTCATGGAAGGAACAGAATCCCGATGCCTGAACTCACGCCGTATCAATGGATGCTGGCCATCGCGGCTTCGATCGGAGTCGGGCTGTCGAAGAGCGGCTTCACGGGCGTGGGCATGTTTCATGTGCTCGTGTTCGCATTCCTGTTCGATCCCAAACAATCGACGGGCGTCGTCTTGCCGATGCTGATCGTGGCGGACATCCTGGCCGTGTGCACTTTCAAGCAGCATGCCCGCTGGGACTACGTCATCAAGATGCTGCCGCCGACCTGCCTAGGGGTCATTGTCGGTTGGCTGCTGATGTTCAAGCTGAACGAAGCTGCCTACAAGCCAGTAATCGGCTCACTGATTCTGGCACTGGCTGGAGTTCAGATCGCACGCCTGCGCAAGCCCAGTTGGTTTGATCACATTCCCCATGCGAAATGGTTCGCCTGGTCAATGGGTTTACTGTCCGGCTTCAGCACGATGCTGGCCAACGCGGCCGGGCCGATCATGAGTCTCTACCTCGTTACAGTGGCTCTCCCGAAGCTGGAACTGATCGGCACAATTGCCTGGTTCTTTCTGATCCTGAACATCTTCAAGGTGCCGTTCAGTTGGTCGCTGGGACTGATTCGCACGGACACGCTGGCGCTGAATGCGGTCTTGGTACCGGGCATCGTCTTCGGCCTCTTCATCGGCCGCTGGTTGGTGCACCGCATTCCGCAACGATTGTTTGATGGGCTAGTGCTGGTGTTCTCGATCATTGCCGCACTGAAGCTGATCGCTGAGGCGTTTTAGTTGCAACTCGTTACCAAGCTCTGCTTGGTAACGCACCTTCAAGCTCTGCTTCCTGGTCGTCAGCTCTGCTTGATCAAATGAAGCGGAGCTTCCAACAGATTCGTTACCAAGCAGAGCTTGGTAACGAGTGAACTATCTCAACAAGAAAGGCCGCGTCGTGGGGACGCGGCCTTTGAGAATGCTGATCTGCTCAACAAAAGAATTACTTCTCGTCGAGGATCTCGACGGCTTTGAACTTCTTGCCTTCGAGCATTTCCAAACTGGCGCCGCCGCCGGTGCTGATATGAGAGACTTTGTCGGCGAAGCCCAGTTGCTGCATGGCTGCGGCGCTGTCGCCACCACCGATGATGCTGGTTGCGGAGCTGTCGGCAATCGCCTGGGCGACCGCCTTGGTACCGGCGTCGAACGGCGGCATCTCAAACACGCCCATCGGTCCGTTCCAGACGACGGTCTTGGCGGATGAAACCAGCGACGCATAGTGCTTTGCGGTGTCAGGTCCGATGTCGAGTCCTTCAAAACCATCCGCAATCTGGCCGAATGGAACCACCTGCTTGTTGCAGGTGCTCTTGAAGTCGTCACCGCAGTGAGTGTCAGTGGGCAGCACGAGCTTGTCGCCACCCGACGCCATCAGTTCCTTGGCCAGTTCGACCTTATCCAGTTCGACGCGGCTCTTGCCGAGCTTTCCGCCCTTGGCGAGACCGAACGTGTAAGCCATCGCGCCGCCGATCAGCACTTTGTCGCAGACGCTGAGCAGGTTCTTGATGACTTCGATTTTGTCCGAGACCTTCGCCCCGCCGACAATCGCCACAAACGGACGCTGCGGATTGGAGATCGCGTCGGACAGATACTTGATTTCTTTCTCGACCAGGAATCCAACCACCTTCGGCTTGCTGCCCATCGCCTGCGGAACGGCGTACATCGAAGCGTCCGCACGGTGGCAGGTGCCGAAGGCGTCGTTGCAGTAGATGTCCGCGAAGCCAGCCAGTGCTGCTGAGAATTCCTGGTGCACCGCCTTATCCGACTTGCGGTCCTCACCCGCGTTGAAACGCAGGTTTTCGAGGACCAGCACCTGACCGTTCTGCAGGGCTGCAACCTTGGCCTTAGCGTCAGCTCCCACGGTGTCCGTGGCAAAAGTCACCGGCTTGCCGAGCAGTTCCGCGAGCTTGTCGGCGGCGGGCTTCATGCTCATGGAGGGCACGACCTGGCCTTCGGGGCGACCGAGGTGGCTCATGAGGATCAGCTTGCCACCGCGCTCCAGCACGGACTTGATGGTCGGCAGCGCCATGCGGACGCGCAGGTCGTCCGTCACGTGTTGCTGATCGTCCAGAGGAACATTGAAGTCCACGCGCATGAGGACTTTCTTGCCGGAAACATCGACGTCGGCAACAGACTTCTTGGCCATAACAGACAACTTTCTATGAGGTGCGTTGAGAGTTCCTCATCGCCAGCGGTAAGGCACAGGCTCCCCTTGGAGCGGCCTTGGATGAGGCAGCGTGTCAACGAAGTGATTCACGCCCGTTCGAGTGCGGCGGGATAGTATTCCGCTCGGCAGGGAACGCAAAGCGCCCGACCAATGCATCAACGAGCTCCCACATAAACGCATGACTTCATGCGCGAATTGGCGAGCGGGGGATGTCAATCCCCCGAGCTTTTGTCAGCGACTGGAGCCCCTCGGGGGACTCACGTCCCCCGCTCGCCAACTGGTCAAGGATTCGCTCGGTTCTCAAAGAATCCTGTTAAGGCCGGTTTCTGATTTCGGTCAGCCTCGCACGGGCGAATTCAATCCAACGTTGAACAGTCGGCGAGGCACTCATGGAAACGGTCGAACAACTGCAGCGTGAATACGATGATCTGCACGCTCAAGCGACGCGTCTGGCCGGCGGACTGACGGATCTGGCCCAACGAGCGATGGTCTATCATCACATCTTCGAAGCGTCTGGTCGCAATCACATCTTTCCGCTGATCGCGGCTCACGGAGCCCTCTGGGCTCGCGGCTACTTCGCGTTCGGCATGCGGCTGGGTGCCGCGCTCGCCTGGCAGTTCCCATTGTCAGCCGCCAAACGCCGCCGTCATCTCGATCAACTGGCTGAGTTCGCCAACGCCTTTCGCAACGTCAATCGGCTGGTCTGCATTGATACCTACACCCACTTTCATTTCACGGAACGCTGGGGACATCATCCGGAAGCCACGCGGTTTGTGGCTCCTGAGTTGCTGGCGGCACTCGATGAGATGCACGCCGCGCGGCGGGAAGGTCGCGAACTCTCCGACGAACGTAAGCGTCGTGTCTTTGAGAGTCATTTTTTCGATGAACAACAGCACGTGGTCGGTCCGCGCATCAACGACGCGTTGACCGCGTTGGAGTGGCCACTGGTAAAAGCCGCAGCACTGAAGCCCCTGATTCGTTTCGCCTATTTCCCGGCGCGAACTTACTTCTGGTTCCAGCACTTCGACCGTCGCGAAGAACGCATCACGCGCGGTCTGCAGGCCTTCGACATCGCGGCATCGGTCGGCTGGGATCAGGTCGAAGCGGCGCTTCGCAACTACGCCGTTCTGCCGATAGCTTTCTTCGACTCGTCCACGACTCACTTCGCGCAACTGCGAGAAGCGGTGTTGTCAGCGACCTAACCAGCGCGTTCCGACGATCATGCTGATCAGGAAATGCCCCGCATTGACGCCTCTTGCAGTCGTTCAGCGAACGCGACGTTGCATGCGTCGGAAGTGACGGCGAGTGCGTCGCCAGAGTTCGTGGGGAGCGGAGAGCAGGATCGCACCCGCGGCGGCGATCGTTGTGGTGCCCTTACTGAGCGGTGCCACGGCCTGTGCGTCGTCGGATTTCAGTTCCAGAACAGGCTCAGTCGCTTCTTCGACACCCTGTGCCGGTTCGGCTGGCAGAAAACGTCGCGGCGTTGCGGGGACAGCTTCCTCGGCGTCTTCCGCAGCAATTCTGGCGGGTGCCACTTCCTCCAGAGCCGGTGCCGATTCGCTGGCGGGTTCAGGAACCTGCAGCTCGCGTGGTTCCGGTTCCGGCACTCTCTGATTGAACAGCGAATTGATCACATCCATCCGCCGCGTCTTTACGGTGTCGGGATCAACCAGTTGCGGAGCCGATTGAACCTTCTCAGCAGCGGCTGGCTGAATCTTCGAGCCTTCCGTGGCTGCCACATCCTTCGCAGCGGTGACAACTCCCGAATCATTCAACGCATCAGGTCTCGCGGCCGAAGTCAGCGAAGCTGTAGCGGCGATCGCATTACTGAGGGGCGGAAGTGCGGATGGGAGGCTCTGATTGAGCATCGTCACGAGTTCCGCCTGTCGCGAATTGTTCGACACCAGCAGCGTGGGGGCGCGGAACAGAGAGGGTTCCGGCTCGGTGTCTTCATTGACCGTCAGACGTTGTTCCGGGTCGCTGGCCGATGTGTCATCGACGGGCTCAACGTTGACGTCATCCACTTCATCAGCGGATGAGAAGAGCGTGTAGAAGATGGCATCCATAGGAAGCTCTTCGTCGACGACATCGGCGAACTGCTCATCTGATTTCGCTTCACCAGTCGCGTCGATGGTCGTCTCAAAGATTTCATCACTGGCGAAGGGCATGTCGGTGATGAAGAACTCTGCGCGGACCTCCGTCTGCAGTTCCTCAACCGGGACGTTGTCCTGAGCGTCTAGAGCTTCATCCGATGACGTTTCCTCAACGATCCCCGGTTCAACGGAGACGAGGACCGCAGAGAGCAGCGACCGGTCTTCCAGGCGGTCTCCGAACGCGCACAGGCTCTTGCGGCGGCGAGCCGCCGATGGGCGTCCCATCAGCGCATGAAGCCAGTCGAGCGTGCGGCGGATCATCCCTCTCTCCTCGCGACGCCCGCAAAGATTGTCTCAGCGCGAGACTGCAGGCGCTTAATATGTGCATCGTCCGGAGCGCGATGCTCTGACGAGGCAAAGGTGCGCACCGCAACCGATTGGAAGACTGGCAAAGCTGGGATATTTCTGCGTCGCTTGCCGCTTGTACCGCTCGGGAAGACGCTGACGTTTGATAACGACTGTCATCACGCGCACTTTTCTGTGCCGATACCACCGGCATGAACAGCAAACTCACATACCCGCAACGTCCCGGCTGGATCGCCAGCATCGCGGCCCGCCGTTTCATAAACTCTCTGCTGCTGCCGACATGCGTCATCGTGAGCGGTTCCTGTCAGGCGTTTGCGGCGACGCCACCCGGTCTGGCCAAGGCGCCGCGCGCCCGTCAGGAGACTCCACAGACTCAGCGGAAAGTGATTGTCCGTCCTGAAATCAGCAGCCGTCCGGTTGCGGCGCCATCCCAGAAGGGAAGTTTCCAGTTACCCACTGCGGCTCAACCGTCACCGAGTCCCGTTGCCACTCCTGCGCTCGTCCCAGTTCCTGCTCCTGAGCCGGTTGTTCAACAAACAGCGGCCACTCAACAGATGAGCGGCGTCTTGCAGCCTGTGCCTGCGCACGTCACGCCTGCCCCGGTTGCAGCCACTCCGCTCGTTGCGGCTCCCACTGTGCCGAGTTTGCCGACGCAGCCTGTCAGCCCCGCACTCATCAATAATCCGCCGCGTGGAACGGATCCCTCGACAATGCTCGTCGCCCCGTTCATTCAGAAACGCGGTGCAGTCGGACGCGCCGGACCGACGTACGCTCAGCCGGCTTATACGGCGGCTCCGCCGCGCGTGCGGGTGCCGTTGCCAGAGTCCGCTCCGCTGCCGGAACTCGATATGCCAACGGGCGGGCGGCCTGTGAGCCGACCCGGTTCTGGAAAGATCGAACAAGCTGTCGGCGTGAAGTCTGAATACTCAGCTTATCCGCGTGAGCCTCAGGTGCTGTCGGAACTGGCCCTGACCAACGTGCGACCAGCACTCGGTGCGGAAGGCTTGCCGATTCTCGCGGACTCCGTGTCCACCGCCGCCAGTCGCACGGTTGTGCGCGGCGAAACGGCTTCCACTCCAGCCGTCGTTCAGCCACCGCCAGCGGCGACGCGAATACCCAAACCGGTTCCAGCTCAGGTGCAGACTGCACCCGCTCCGAAACCCCAGCAAGCGCAGGTAACGTCGACCGCCATCCCGACAACCAAGCCCGCCGCGCCGAAGGCCGAGCCGCCGCGACTGGTTTCCGAAGCTGAGGTCAGCGATGAGATGTTCGTCGATCCGGTGTCACGGCCGACCGTCTCTGCCGCGCCGCGGGTGACTCAAGTCCGATCCACGACTCCCGCAGGATCGCTGGCGGAAATCGCCAACCTTGTCCTGCCCGAGCCAGAATTACCTCTCGCGACTCACACCGGCTTCACGGTTCCACCAGTCCCAGCCGCCGAACCGGTTGAGCTTCCCGTCGCGCTGCCCGTGCTGCTACCAACAAGATCATCCCTGGCAGAACCAGGCCGATTCCAATTGGCAGCGGTGTCGAGTCCGGCGGCTCCTACGATTGAGTCTGCCAAGGCGGTCTCACAAATCGCGGCCGAGACTATGGAAGTCGAAGCCGAGTCGTTCACCGCCCAAGCTGGAGCGGCCACAGCCGTGCGACAGGCACCGCCTGTTGTGACGCAACTCACCGCGACCATGGGCGAACGCAAGGCAACTCCGGTCCAGACTGCCGCTGTCTCGGCGAGTCAGCAGTTCGCTCTCGGTGAAGCCGCGCAGGCTGGCTCACAGGTGAACGAATCGCTGGCGATCGGGCAGAAGCTGTATAGCCGAGGCCAGTTGATCGAAGCCGAAGCAGCGTTTCGAGCGGCCATGCTGGATGCAGCAACGCCCTATCAGCGCACGCTGGCGACTTACCTGGTCGCGACTTGCCTGCGTCGACAGGAACGCTGGAGCGAGGCGGTGCCACTCTTTGAACAGGTCGCAGCTCAAAAGGCCGAGCCCACACTGGCAAGCTTGGCCCGCGCTCAGTTGAATCACGCCGATGGGCATCGAGCACCCGCTGCCTCCATGAGGTAACTCGAAGGAAGTCTTTCGCGCCGCTGGCTTGGTGCGGCCACTGCGTCGCTGGAGTTTCAGACGTTCATGCAACTCGTTCTCGGTAGCACTTCCCGTTATCGCCGCGACCTGCTGTCGCGGTTAAGGCTGCCGTTTGAGTGCCTGGCTCCGCCCGTCGACGAAGAGCCGTACAAAAACAGCGGCGCCAGCCCGTCATCGATTGCCGCTGTGCTCGCAGTGGCCAAAGCCGAGAGCCTGTCTGGAATACGCCCCGAGGCAGTGATCATCGGCAGCGATCAAGTCATCGACTGCGACGGCGAAGTGCTCGGCAAACCCGGTACGCCCGAAGCGGCTATCGAACAGCTGGAACGCCTCTCGGGCCGTGAGCACCGTTTGATAACTGCCGTCGCCGTCTGGCACCGCTATCACACTCAGTTGGCGGTGGATTCCACGCTGCTGGTGATGCGCGACCTCTCTCGTTCAGAGATCGAACGCTACGTCGCCCACGATCAACCGCTCGATTGTGCCGGCTCCTACAAGATTGAGTCGCTCGGCATCACCCTGTTCGACGCGATCGAATCATCGGACCAGACCGCCATCGTCGGGCTGCCCCTGATCGCCACCACGCGCATGCTCCGGCAAATCAGTTGGGACTTGCCCTGACCGCTACTGTGCCGACTTCTCGTTCTGAGCGACTTGTTGAGTGGACTTCGCAGCCGGACCTTCCGCCACCTTTGAGTCCGGCTTGATGATCCCCGCGCTCGTGAATGCCTCACGCAGAGAAGACATCGTCCACGCGTCTCGCAAAATAATCGGCTCTTTCGGACGATCGGGCGAGAACACCGCCAGAACCGGAATGCTGTTGGCACCGAGCTTATCCAAGACTTCACGGATCTCGTCGGAACCATCGGTCCAATCGGCCTTGAACGGCATGATGTTGTACTTGGCAACCATGTCTGCCGTTTCGCCAACATTCAACGTCGTCTTCTCAACGACCTTGCACGTCAGACACCAATCCGCCGTGAAATCAACGATGACTGGTTGCCCCTTCGCCAGTGCATCGGTCACGTTCTGGGGATTGAATTTGTGCCAAGTGTAAAGCTCCGCTTTTTCACGCAAACTGAAACCGAACCATGACATTCCAGCGACGGAAACGAGTGCCGCCGAGCGAATCACCCAGCGGCGTTGAGCACTGCTGTTGAAGTCGTAGAGATTGCCCACCATCCAGCCACCGAAGGCAACTCCCAGTAACGTGATCAAGACGGCCATCTGGTAGCTGCCCTCAACCAGCGACAGCATGTAAATCGAAGTTCCCAGCAGCACGAAGCCAGCGAATTGCTTGAAGGTCACCATCCAGTTACCGGGTCGAGGCAGCAACTTGATGGCTCGCGGATAGAGAGCAAACAGCAGATACGGTGATGCCATGCCCAAGCCCATCGTGCCCATGACGAGGTAAATGATGTGCGGCGGCTGCTTCACGGCCCAGCCCAGCGTTGCCCCGAGAAATGGGCCGCTGCAGGGCGTCGCCAGCAGCGTCGCAAAGATGCCCGTGAGAAACGCTCCCGACGGTCCTTCGCGATGCTGAGAACCCGCGGCTGCACCCACAAAGCCGGGCAGTGGAATCTCAAAGACGCCCAGCAGGCTCAGCCCCATCGAAAACACCAGCACGCACATGGCGATGTTGAAGCCAACCTTCTGAAACAACCCACCCCAGCCTAACCCCGCAAAGGCGGCCAGCGTCGCGAGAATGAGAAACACACAAATCACACCGGCTGAATAGGACACGTTCAACAACAGCACGCGGCTGCGGTTTTCGCCAGCCTGCTGCACAAAGCTCAAAGCCTTAATCGCGATCACCGGCAGCACGCACGGCATCACATTGAGGATTAGCCCGCCAATGAAGGCATACACCAGGTACATGAACAGGCCGGTTTGGGACGTCCCTTCCCCTAAGTTCTTGTACTTCATGCCATCGAGGAACATGGCCAGGGCATCTCCTCCGCCGCTGCCGCCATTTGATGAGGCCTGAGTCCCGTTTGCGGGAGCAACCGCAGCGCGCTGATTCTCAGGCTTCTTGGCTTCGACCGTGCCTAACACGAAATCAAACTTGGGCATGCGACAATTGCCTTCCCGGCAGATCTGATAGATCACCCGGCCGCGAATCCCGTAAGAGGATTTATCGCCCTCGTTCTTCACGTTGAACTTCTGCGAGAAAGTGACGGCGTCGTGGTGAATACGCTGAGCTTTTCCTTCAGCCACATGGTCTTCGGGCTTTCGATCGGCTTGAAAACCCATCTTTGAATCGACAGCGATCAGGCCGTTGATTGCTTCGATGAGAAATGTCGGAGGCTTTCCAACGTTGTTTGGGTTTTGATCCAGTGCGAATGTGTGGTACCCCTTGGCCAACTTAGCTGAGAACGAAAGCGTGACGGTCTCGCCATTTTTGGCTGTTGCTGGTGTCAACGAGGCAGTCCACTCGGCGATCTGCAGGTCCTTGCCTGAACCGTCTTTGGCTGTAAGTGGGTGGGTCGATGAGAACTCCGGCTTGCCCAACTTCAGCGTGAACTTCTTGTTGAGCGGACGGCAACTGGAGGCGTCGCAAACTTGCAGGCGGACCTCGCCACTGAGTTCGGCGACTGCTGGGTCCACAACGCGATACTTGCGAGACCAGCTCACCTTGCCTTTCAGCGTCTCGACCTTCTGGCCAAAGTTTTTGTCGTCCTTCACGACCGGTTTTTGGTTGGCCGTGAAGTCCTTGTCGATCGCTTCGAGGCCGTTGACCGTCGGCGTGTTGATGCGGGTGCGACCGCTGAAGGCCGGGTCCATCGAGTACGTATAGGCGTCTGCAGGGCAGTCGATTTCGACCTTCAGCGTCACCGTATCTCCAGCCTTCGCTGGTGCAGGAGACAGCGTCACTGAGATTTCCGGCTCTTTTGCACCCGCACCCACCTTTTCGCCGGGTCCGAACAGCTTCAGCAGGTCGTTTTGCGCAAACGCAACCACGCCCAAACAGACGCAAGCCGCCAATGCGAGAGACAACCGGACAACATGGCTTCGCATAACGCAATCCTCAGCAGGGAACGCAACCTGTTGGCAACCGACGGTGAGATTGTGCCTCTCCTTCGGCAGACAACCGGCAGAATCTCAAATCAACCGTCGCCGATCTAACACATCAGAATCAGCATTACGAACGCGACGGTGAGTTTGATGATACCCGAGCCCTCGAAAGCCCGACAATTCGAGTCTTGCCGCGTTAGAAAATCCTAATTCGACTCTTTCGATTGCGACGGTCGGAGTGTCTCGGCTCGTTTCCGCCTGCCGGACTCCGCACTACAGTTCTGGCCTCTCAAACGAAAAGCGTCTGCCACGAAAGAAGGTTCTCCCGCATGACACGTCGCGAGTCGCCCCGCCCCGGTTGGTATCGTTCAGCCCCGCATCGCGGACGACAGGCCTATCCCGCGCCTCATCGCAGCGGCCCGTTCAACGACGAGCCCTCCAAAAACGGTTGGGAAATCTCCATCAGTGGCGATCTCACCGACAAGCAGCAGGACTTGGTGGAACGTCTGCTCGAACTGCCTCGCAACAGCAGCGGGTACATCTTCTTCGATTCGGGGGGCGGTAGTGCCTATGTCGGGCTGGCCTTGGCCAGCGTGATCCGGTTGCGCGGGTTGAAGGCGACCGGAGTCGTGGCGAGTGAATGTTCTTCCGCCGCAATTCTGCCATTCGCTGCCTGTGAACGGCGCTTCGTGACCACGCACGCCTCGCTGCTGTTCCATCCCATTCGCTGGTCGAGCGAAGAAGAAATCCGTCTGGAAGAAGCCGCCGAATGGGCGCGGCACTTCGCCGCGCTGGAGCAAGATCTCGACCGACTGCTGGCCCAGATGTTCCCGCTTAGTGACGAGAAACTGCAGGCGTGGACTCGCCCCGGTCGGTTCATTTCCGGTCAGGAGATGGTCGACGAAGGCTTGGCCGAGATGATTGACCTCTTCTCTGGCGATCTGTGGACGCAGATCGCAGCCAAACGATGAGCGATTCGCGCGTCATTATCATCGGCGGCGGCCTGGCCGGATTGGCGGCCGCCGTGGCACTCAGTTCGCGCGACGTGCCCGTGACGCTGCTGGAATCACGCCCCCGCTTAGGTGGACGCGCCAGTTCGATCATCGATCAGGAAACGGGCCAGACCATCGACAACTGCCAGCACGTGGCGATGGGTTGCTGCACCAATTTCCTGCATTTCTGCGAGACCATCGGCTGCAGCGACCTGCTGGAGCGACAGCGCGAGCTGTACTTCATCGGCCCACCATCTGAATCTGGCCCCTCGCCGTGCGTGACCTTTCGCGGAGCAAACCTGCCAGCGCCACTCCACCTGGCGTCATCGCTCGCCGCCATGCCTTGGTTGAGCTGGTCTGACAAGCTCAAGCTGGGTTTTGCTCTGCGCTCACTCGCGCGGCTTCCCGAGAGCGCACCTGATGAACCATTCGCGACGTGGCTGCAACGACATCGCCAATCGCCCGCGGTATGCGAGCACTTCTGGCACACGGTCTTGGTCAGTGCCCTCAGCGAAACTCTCGATCGCATCAGTTTAAAGCACGCTCGCAAGGTCTTCGTCGACGGTTTTTTGCTCAACCGCACGGGTTGGGAGGTCACTGTTCCACGAGTGCCCCTGACAACGATCTACGACGAGCATCTCACGAGCTGGTTTCGTGAGCATCAAACCGACGTGCGGCTGAAAGCTGGCGTCAAGAAGCTGATCGAAACTAACGGCGTGATCTCCGGCGTTGAGTTGCGATCCGGCGAAACCCTGGCAGGCACCAACTTCATTCTGGCCGTACCGCAGAATCTCGTGGCGGGAATCGTTCCCGAGTCGTTAGCTCAGCATGACCACGTGCGCCGTCTGGAACAGATTCAGACCGCTCCCATCGCCAGTGCTCACTTGTGGTTTGATCGCTCTTTGACGGACCTGCCGCATGCGGTGCTGCTTGGCCGGTTGAGCCAATGGGCCTTCAATCGCGGAGTGACCGATCAAGGCCATTACCTGCAGGTCGTCATCAGTGCCGCCTTCGAACTATCCACCCGCCCCGAAGCGGACATCGTGGAACAAGTCAGTCGCGAGTTGCAGGCCATTTGGCCGAAAGCACGCGATGCCAAGCTATTGCATGGTCGCGTCATCACCGAGCATCGCGCTGTGTTCTCACCGCTGCCCGGCATTGATGATCTGCGTCCACCACAACAATCACCGATCGCCAACCTGCAATGGGCAGGCGATTGGACGCTCACCGGCTGGCCCGCCACGATGGAAGGCGCCGTCCGCAGCGGCTACCTCGCCGCCGAAAACGTACTGCGGCGCATGGGGCGAGCAGAACAAGTCCTGCAATCAAATTTGCCTGTGGAAACGCTAGCAGGTTGGCTGTATCGACAAGCCTGAGCTCGGGATGAGTGCCTGCGCATTGGACGCGACAACGCTGCGATAGTTCATTCGGTTGTCCCCATTCGTCTGACATTCGATGGCTTAGAGTTGCGCCTTTAAAGTGCCACAAACGAATGGGGTCAGACGAATGACAGACAGTCAAATTCCGGCTTCAGATGATGTAGTTACGCTAGTCCGTTCAGCGTGCCCGTTGAATCTCGGAACTTGTCTGTTTCAACGCCCATCTTTTGAGCCATCGTCAGCAGCATGTTCGACATGGGCGGATGACCGCTGACTTCGAACGCGAGGTGCTGCCCGTGCCTGAGGCCCAGCTTGTGACCGCCGGCCAGCAGCGTCGGCAGATTCTTGGGCGAGTGTTCGCCGCCGGTGCCGGAGTTCATCCCCGAACCGAACATCACGATGGTGCGGTCGAGCATGTTGCCGTCGCCATCTTCGGTCGACTTCAGGAACTTGATGAAGCGGCCCAGCCGTTCCAGATGGAAGCGGTCAATCACGCCGAGCTTCTTCAACATGCCTGCGTCGCCACCGTGATGCGACAGCTCGTGGTGGTTCTCACCGCCACCGCCGTAGCCACCGGCTTCGCGAGACCATTCGTACGTGATGACTCGCGTGGTGTCGGTGAGGAACGCGAGGTAGCTCAGTTCCAGCATGACGTCGATCCACATCGGCCGGTCGTGCGCGTTGCCGGGCTGGCTGTTGAGCTGCAGGTGATTGGAATCCACTTTGGGCTTGGGCACATCCACCCAGGTTTCCAGACGCTGCACGCGCTGCTCGGTTTCACGCACCGAACTGAGGTATTCATCCAGCTTCCGCTGATCCGGCTTGCCGAGCTTGCTGTGCAATGAATTCGCTTCAGCCAGCACGCTGTCGAGGATCGACTTCTTCTCCGCATAGCGTTTCAGAGTGGCCGCGCGATCGGCCGAGCTTTCCGGCACGAAGAGTCTTTCGAACAATCGCCTCGGTGAATTCTCCGACGGCATCGGCGTGCCCGCGCGGTCGAACGACAGGGTATGACTGTGCCCGGCCGAACCCGTGCCTGATCCATCGGCCAACTGCAGCGATGGGAACCGCGTCTGCTTGCCATGCACTTCGGCAACGAGCTGATCGACGGAAACCGAGTTCGTGTAGTCGCTGCCCGGCGTGGCCTTGAGGTCAGCTCCGGTGAGCCATGTATCCGCGCCGCTGTGTCCCCCCTGCGACGCAGGATGCCCAATCCCGGTGATGACCGAAAAGTCCTGACGCAGGTCCTTCAACACTTCCAGCGTCGGCGAGAGCGTGTAGTCCTTGCCTTTATCCTTCGGCATCCATTCCAGAATGTTGACGCCGTTCGGCACGTAGCAGCAGATCATGCGCGGCTTGGGACCTTGCGACTTCCCCAGCGGCTGAAACTGCGACGGAGCCGCCCAGCCACGCGGCAACATGGCTTCCAGCAACGGCAGACTGACCGCCGCGCCGAGACCTCGCAGAGCATGCCGACGCGACAGCGGTTGATCGAACAAGAATGACATGAGAATTCCTCAGACAGCAGTAGCGCGATTGATTAATGCTTGATCGCTATTTGGGTAATGGCG
This sequence comes from Planctomycetaceae bacterium, assembly GCA_021732995.1. Lineage (GTDB taxonomy): Bacteria > Planctomycetota > Planctomycetia > Planctomycetales > Planctomycetaceae > AM-0621. The sequence goes on from JAKFWA010000068.1 coordinate 221,328, forward strand.
GAAACAAGCCCGCAACCTGGCACTGGAACCCAGGCAGTATGTCGTCTCCAGTCAGGATGTCATGAGGCCCGAGTTGTCGCACGGCGGCACCGCTGCGAAAAACTCGGACCGTCTGATTGCCGGGATTGATCAGCCAGACCAGCGGCACTCCCGCAGCCAGATATTCGTCGGTCTTGTGCTCAACCTCGTAGTAGAGATCGTTTGGCGAAATGATCTCGACAGCCAGATCGGGCTGAATGGTGACGAACCCTTCTGGCGGCAGATCGTTCGGCAGACGACCCGAGCGAATGAAGGACGCATCCGGGCGACGGAACTTTTCGGGGTCTTCGGGATAGCAGCGATAGGCAGTACTCGACCCAAACGCGCAACCACCGTGCTGACGTCGATAGAGCCCCAATTCTATAAGTACCAGAGCTTCGACCGCACCCGTGATCCCACTCATGTCCTTCTCCACGATCACGCCGTCTGCGAATTCACAACGATCGAACTCCGGGTTCGCAAAAACGTCATCGGCGGTTAGTGCCGCAGCATCAGTTGCGTTCATACCTGGACTCCCACCTAACTTTCTGGCACGCAAAGCTTCGAGCTTATTCTATTTCGTCGCAAAGGCTTCGGAAGTTGCAATGAATTGAATCAAAGCCCGCAACGTGTATTTGTTTTGCTTCGCATGGGTAACGGACGCCTTTACCAACGGCTGATCGGCGATGCCGAGTTCGCGACCCAGAGCGTACGTGAACAGCTTGCTGCTGAGACAGTTCAGGAACAGGTCCTCTTTCTTCAGCAGCGCCGCTCGCAGTTCGTCGACACCGTTAATCGCGGTGCCGTCGGGGAGTTTCGATGAGGCATCAATCTTCGGATCATTGCGATCAACTCGGCCCTTGTAACCAAAGCCTTCCTGATCGCGCCATTCGCCAGCCGCGTTGAAGTTCTCCAGCGCGAAGCCGAGCGGGTCGATCTTGCTATGGCAGCGGGCGCATTGCGGCAGCTCGCGGTGAATTTCGAGCCGCTTGCGAACCGTCGCCTTATCAATGCCGGGAACCTTCGGAGCGATGTCGCCGGCATTGGCGACCGGCAAGCCCGGATCGGTCCCCAGCACGTTCTTCAGCACCCACGTGCCACGCTTCACGGGCGATGTCCGCGTGCCGTTCGAAGTGATGGTGAGCATGGAGGCCTGAGTCACAATGCCCCCGCGATGGGCAGCACTGGTGGCTGGCACTTTGCGAAACTCATCGCCCTTCACGTTGAAGAGGCCGTAGTAACGCGCCAGTCGCTCATTAATGACCACGAAGTCTGAACTGATGAAGTTCAGCATGCTCAGGTCACTGCGCAGGATCTCGTTGAAGAACGCGCGCGGCTCTTCGGCGATCGACAGTTCCAGATGTCGATCGTACTGCGGATAAAGGTCCTGAGCGGGCGGGTTCGCACCGACCTCCCGCAGCCCCAGCCACTGACCGGCAAAGTTCCGTGACAGCGCTTCCGACTTCGGATCCGCCAGCATGCGGTTGACCTGTGCGAGCATGGTCGCCTTGTCTTTCAGCTTGCCGGAATCCGCGAGCCGGAACAGTTCCTCGTCCGGCATGGTGGACCACAGGAAGTAACTCAACCGCGACGCCAATTCGTGATCGGTCAGTCGTTGTGCCGCCGGTGCCGTCGAACCTGTACTCTTCGATGACGCTGCCCCGGTTCGCGGCGCTGCGGGCTCTGCCAGATACAGGAAGTGCGGCGAGACCATCACAGCCACCAGCGGCGTCTTGATGGCCTGCATGAACGATGGCGAGTCCTTGCGCACCAGGTCGTAGAGCTTCAGTTTCTCAGCGACTTCCGCATCGGTCACCGGGCGTCGATACGCGCGGCGCATGAACTTCGTCAGCACGTCGCGGGCGTAGGTGCGTTCATTGGACTTCGCCTGCGGCGCATCAAACAACGTCAGCGAGTGACTCTTCGGCGGCCAGCTTTCGTAGACCGGTCCTTCCAGTTCGAACCAGTCGACGTAAGCCTCTGGCCGAGCGAAATCGTCGTGCGACTGGAACCAGAAGTTCTCCAGCACACGCGGCAGTGCGTAGGCATATTCCAGTGTAATACCGGCCGACTCAGTCGTGAACCGCGTGTGAAACTCATAGGTGCCGAACTTGTCGAGTGATGCCGGAACATCGAACTCGGCTAGCACACGCGGCTGACCACCCAGCGTCTGAATGAGCTTGATACGCGGCGCGCCGTAGTCATAGATGCGATCGTTCTTGAAGTGATTCAGATCGCGTTCCAACTGCTCGCGGTGATAACGCTCGCCGCGCGGGTTCTCTTTCATCTGCTTGTCAAAGCGAGTGGTGAGTGCCTTCTCGGCAGAGCGCACCACGTCCTCGCGGGACGGCACCTTGCCACCTGTGCGAATGCGGATGATGTAGTCACCCTCGTGCTTCACCTTGAAATCGCGGGCGTTCAACGTGCGGTCCCACGATTCGTGATGCAGCACTTTGTAGCCGTCTTTGACGGGGTTGCGGCCGCCGTTCACGATCGCGTTGTTGCCGTCGTACCGCACGCGGTTGCTGTCGCTGTCGCCGGTTTCGGGCTCGAACCGCCAGCGAATCATCGGCGGCTTATCGCCCTCAACGAACGCTCGGTCGAGAATCTTACGGGCGGCGTCGAGATACAATTCGGTTTGCAGCGGTGAGATTGTCAACGCCTTGCCGTTGTTATCAAAACCGCCCGCAGGGGAATCCTGCGGGAACCCCGACGGATCAAAATCAACGCCGATCAGATCGCGGATGGTGTTGCGGTATTCGTCGCGATTGAGCCGCCGCAAGACGATGACGCCGTCTCGACGCACCAGTTCGGCCTGAGTCATCTGCGCCGTGATCCAGTCCACGACAGCCCCGACTTCCGCAGGCGTCGGCTGCTTCTCCTTCTCGGGCGGCATCTCGTGCGAATTCAGCACGTTGACGACTTCGCCCCACTTCTCTTTCACGGCCGGGTCGAGGAACTGTGTCGTCAGGTGCTGATCAATCCGCAGATTGCCTTCCTTCTTCTCCGCGCCGTGACAACGCACGCAGTGGGTTTTCAGGAACGGTGTGACGACCTTCTGAAACCCCGCCTCGTCGGCGCGAAACGCAGGTGCGTCCGCCGCCAGACCGATCGAATTCAGTGCCGTGACGCTCAACAATGCCAGCAACAAACGACGCATCAAGACGACTCCCACCGCTGAAATAAGCCAATCTGGATGTTGTTGTAATGAGAATGCCAGTTCAAGTTGCGATCTTTCTCACCACCACTCCAAAAGACCGCAGTTCGATCACTTCCACCGGCTCGCTTTCGGAAATGAAGCCGGCTTCCGCTTGAGCCAGCAACTTCTGCCGATTGATCTGGACGTAGCCGGTCGGCCCCAGAGCAGTCTTCGCGAAACCATTGTCACCAATCGTGATGCCCCGGTACGTGTGTGGCGGATCGGGAACTTTCGTCTCAGACTCATCCGACTTCTGCTGACTGGAGGTTGTGCCGCAGCAACTGTCGATCGAGGTGATCACACAGCAGTCCGCTCCACAATTGCAGCATCCCGCTCCTACGGCAGCACAGTCTCCAGACGCACAGCACTCAACTCCTGCGCATGCACCTTCAGCACCCATCGCCGTTGCGCAATCGCAACAGCACACTAAGCCGTCACATCGGGCGAACGTGTAACCCGGCTGCCCAACAAATCCCCAGTCCTGCCAGCGCGCTTTCCGCGTGGCACGGCGTTGCCACGGCAGTTGTGTATTCTCCAACCGATGGCACAGGCCGAGCAGCAACCGCGTCGTGACCGCATTTGCCGAAAGTTGCTCGTCACCATGCCAGCCCGCTTGAGCCAGAAACAGTCGCGCATCCTGCAACGCAGCTTCGGCAGAGGCCTGATCGGGCAGAGGGTTGCAGCGACCGCGTTTCTGGTCGGTCTCCCAATCCACCGAGCAATCAAACGCGATGATCGCGGCACCGACATTCTGGCCGACCGATGTCAGCCACGTTGCATTAGAACCACTCACTCGAGGTGCGGACAAGAATAGCTCGTCCGCGCTGATAAATGTCGTCGCTGCCCTCGCCCCAGTAATCTGGGGAGAGGGGCT
>JAKFWA010000051.1 GCA_021732995.1 Planctomycetaceae bacterium
CTCCCCAAAGGGGCGAGGGGAGCGGTTTTGAGATTCTGATCTGGCGTCGCACGGTAGTGTGATCGCCAGATCAAAGGCTCTCTGCAACCCTCGTTCGGATCAGCAGTCACGGCGCATGAAGAACTTTCTGGAGTGGTACCTCAACATCCCGCCAGCTCAGCCTGGGCAGGGAACGGATTGGACATGGCTGTCTCAGACGCCGTGGCCCGAGGGGATGCCACAATGGTTGGTGCTGGTGCTGATCGTCGCTGCGATTGGTTACGTGTGGTGGGTCTATCGCCGTGACGCGTCCAACGCTTCTGTCGGCTGGCGAGCGTTGCTGACCGGCCTGCGGCTCGCGGCGATTGCCACGGTGTTGCTGATCCTCACCGAGTTGACGCTGGTCGTGGACCGTACCGGCTTGCCGTTCATGGCAGTGCTAATCGATGTTTCTGCCAGCATGAATCTCGAAGACACGTATTCGGAAGTCGTCGAAAGCCGAGCGGCGAAGCAGTTTCTGAAGTCCGCTCCGAACAAGACCCAGTCGCGACTGTCCATGGTGCAGGGCGTGTTGAATCAGCGTGAGGGCGAATTCCTCAAGCGGCTGCACGCGACGCATCAGGTACGTGTCTATCGCTTTTCTGATGTGGCAGCTCCGGTCGGCGGACTGGAGTCCGAAGGCGGCAAGTCCGTCGAAGATCTGCTGAAGAGTATCAACGACCTGCGTGCTGAAGGCACGGACACGCGCCCGGCGGAAGCAATCCGCAAGGTGCTGGGCGACTTTCGCGGTTCGCTGCCCTCGGCGGTCGTCGTCTTTAGTGATGCCATCACTTCGACGGGCGACGTTGATCGGCTGTCCGTGGGTGCCCAACTCGCAGCGGCGAAGCTGGTGCCGCTCTATGCGGTTGGTGTTGGCACAGAAGAAGCAATGCACGACCTCAACCTGTACGACGTGCTGGTTGATGACACGGCCTTCGTTGATGACCCTCTGACCTTCACCGCCAAGCTGAAGTCGTTCGGCTTCAAGGGGAAGTCCGTCACAGTGTCGTTGCGAGAGAAAGACAGCCGCACGCCGCTGGTGACGAAGCAAGTCAACGCGGCAGAAGACGGCCAGACGCTACCCGTCGAACTGGTTTGGACGCCCGGCAAGTCGGGTGACTACGACCTGGTGCTGGAAGTGACTCCGCATCCGACGGAGGTCGACAAGAACAACAACAGCGAATCGCGTCAGGTCAGTGTGCGCGAGGGACGTATCCGAGTCCTGCTGGTGGATTCATTACCGCGTTGGGAGTATCGCGAACTCAAGTTCATGCTCGAACGCGAGAAGACGGTTGAATTGCACACGGTGCTGCAGGATGCCGACCTGGAGTTTGCCGATCAGGACGTCTCCGCGCAGGCGCTGCGTGGTCGGTTCCCGGTGAATAAGGATCAGCTCAACAACTATGACGTCGTGATTCTCGGCGACGTCGATGCCAAGCTGCTCGGCCCGACGGTCCTCGAAAACCTGCGTGATTTCGTGCGTGAAGCGGGTGGCGGACTGGTGCTCATCGCGGGTCCGCAATTCAACCCGGCGACGTATCGTGGCACCCTGCTGCAAACGTTGCTGCCAGTGGAACTTGATGGCCTGACGCTGCCGCCGGCGGAGATCACCATTGAAAATCCCTACCAGCCGACGCTGACGCTGGAAGGGCAGAAGAGCACGCCGATCTTTCGCTTCGATGAAACGGAGCAAGAAAGCCTGAACGTCTGGAAACGGCTGCCCGGTTTCTACTGGCTGGCCGAGACACCCCAGCTCAAACCGGGCGCGACGGTGTTTGTCGAGCATCCCACCAAGCGGGGCAAAGATCGAGGCTTGCCGGTCATCAGCATGCAGCGGTTCGGCGCGGGCAAGGTGCTGTATCACGCGACCGATGAAACGTGGTTGTGGCGGCGACGTGTGGGCGATTTGTACTTCGGTCGCTACTGGGTGCAGGCGATTCGCTATCTGACCCGGTCACGGTTGTTAGGGCAGTCCAAGCAGGCAGAACTCAAAGCCGACCGCCTCGTTTATCAACGTGGTGAGACCGTCAATCTCCGCGTGCGGTTCTTCAACGAGGCTGACGCTCCGCAAGCAGCCGATGGCGTGAAACTGAACGTTGAGAAGCGCGGTGGATCAGTTCAGGAAGTCGTGCTGGCTCGAGTTCCTCAAGCGCCCACTGTTTTCGAAGGCCAGTTCCGCCGTGCTGCCGATGGCAACTATCACGCCTGGATCACAGCTCCTGATTTTCCGCAGGCACCGCCGTCAGTGGACTTCCGCGTCGAGTCTCCCGAGCGCGAACTGCGCGTGCGCGGTTTGGATCGCAATGAGATCGCCGCTGCCGCAAAGATCTCGCGCGGCCGCAGTTATTCGCTGTCCACGGTGGAAACTTTGCCCGACGAAGTCCCCGCGGGCCGCCCCGTACCAATTCGTTCCGAAGAGCCCATCCGTATCTGGAATCGCCCCGAGATTCTGGCTTTGTTCGTCTTCCTGCTGACGACGGAGTGGCTGTTGCGCAAGCGGCTGCGGTTGATCTAACTGAGAGCCAAATTCAGCGCCGCAGCAGGAACTCGTTTGAGTTCATCAGACTCCAGGCGATGTCTTCCAACGCGCGGCGGCGGTCGTTGGATGTGCTGATCACTCGCGAGCCGACGCTGAGTTCTTCACTATTGGGCTGACGGCTGAGGGCCGTCCAATAGAGCGTCTGCAGGATCTCGCGGTCGGTCTTGCCGGCGTCGAGCAAGCGACCGATGCGATTGCTTGAGCGAGCCAGCAGTTCATTCATCAAGGAACCACTGACCAATTCGAAGGCTTGAGCGAGCGTTGAATCCGCGGTTCTCTCACACTCACACGACTGCAGACGCGGAGGCTTACCGAACACAGTCAGAAACCGGTCGCCGTTGCTCGGCGCCTGGTCTCTGAATCGAAAGGGGCGCACTCCGGGGATCTGGCCAGCTCGAATGCCGAGGGGGTAACCGTTGAACGACACTGGCTCTTCCAGCACCTGGCTTACGGCATCCGTCAGTTGTTCCGCAGACAGACGGCGCGGCTTCGCGTGCGAAAAGCCCTGCTCGTCCGAGGCATTAGTCAGATTGGGTTCGGCAGAAAGCTGATAGGCATTCGACAGCATGATCGTGCGGATCATGTGCTGCACGTCGAAGTGATGCTCGACGAGTTCACGCGAGAGGCGCGCCAGCAACTCCGGATGAGATGCCGGATTCGTGACTCGAAAATCGTCGATGGGATGAACCAGCCCCTTGCCCATCAGATGGAACCAGATGCGGTTAGCCTGAACCGTCGCGAAGCGTTCGTTTCGCGAACTAGTCAGCCAGCCGGACAGCGCTTCCAGCCGGTCCCGCTGCTTGCCGACCGGTTTCACGTCGTTGGCCAGAAAGCGAGAAGGGATGACTCGACCTGACGGATGAGGAAAGTCACCGGTCGACTTCATCCACACGATCTGCTCGCCGTCGAACTCGTGCTTGTCGTTCTGGTCGCGACGTCGATTCTCCAGCACTTCATAGTCGACTCGCGCAAACAGGTTGCCCCAGCCGTAGTAATCGTCCTGAGTCCATTGATCGAACGGATGATTGTGGCAACGAGCACATTGCAGACGCACACCGAGAAAGATCTGCGCCGTCGATTCCGCACGCATGTCCGTCGTGCGCATCGCGCGATAGTAGTTGGACGCGGGGCTCGAATAGCTGCTGCCGCGGGCACTCACGAGTTCACGCACGAACTCATCGATCGGCTTGTTCGCGGCGACGCACGACCGCAGCCAGGCATGAAACGTTTCGACGCCTTTGCGGTCCAAAGTCTTCTCTTCAACTCGCAACAGGTCGGCCCACTTCTGGCTCCAGAACTCGGCATAGGCCGGCCGTTCCAGAATCTCGTCAATCAACCGGGCTCGCTTGTCGGAACGCTCATCCGCCAGAAACGCTTTTGCTTCGGCTACGGTCGGCAGCAGGCCGGTGAGGTCTAGGGTCGCGCGTCGCAAGTAGGTGACGTCATCGCAGATGGCCGAGGGATTGATGCGCAGTTGCTTCAGCCGTGCGAAGATCTGCTCATCAATGAAGTTCACGGGCGTGGGCGCTGACCAACGGAAGTCGTCACTACGAGGAATGAACGCGACGCGAACGGGCACTTGTTGCTCAAGATAGCGCACAACGACGACCGTCTGAGCGAAGTCGCGCCGTGTGATGCGACCATCCTTGGAGACATCAACGACGGGCTCGGCGGGTTCGTAGACGGCGATGCGCGCGACATCGGCACGAGTGCCATCCTGAAACTCAGCAGTCACTCGCAAGGTGACCGAATCTTGCGGATCGGTGAGTACGATGTCCCGAGGTTCAACGTTCAAACGTTTGACGGCGGGAACATCGGCGACTCGATCGGCACCGGCGGCAATCCAGTCGCGCAGCAACTTGTATTCGGGATCGTCGACATCGAAGCGTTTGCCGCCTTCATGGGGCACCGTCATTGTCGCCTTGAGCAGCAGAAGGCTGGCTTCAGGCTCGGCGGGGTTCACGCGGCGAGCAATCTGACCGCGTGTGATCGAACTGAAATCGAAGGCGGGGTCAAAACCGCGCAGCGACAGTTTGAAACCGCCCTTGCCGTTGAGGTTGCCGTGGCACGTGCCCATGTTGCAGCCGGCCTTGGCTAGCACCGACATGACCTCGCGATCAAACGTCGGCGCCGCGCCGGCCGAGGATACACCGCAAGCGACGAGTAAAAGCACAGCCAGCGTGCCGAGAATGTGACGACTCAAAGTGGCCATGAATTCAACAGTTCCGCGCGATACAACAGGGGATAGACGCGGCAGAATTCTATCGGGCCTCAGCCACCAGTTGCACGGAACAGATCCCGCAGAACGGGATTCCTGAGTGATTGACCTCTACGCGCCGAACAGTTTGGTCACGAGTCCCTGCGCCAAAGCGGCGTTCGCATCGCCGCTTTCACTGGCTTTTCGCAGATGAGCGGGTTCGAGGAACAGCATCGCGGGCAGATCGACACCCGACTGCTTCGCGGTTGATTTGAGCAGCGAAACTTCGGGCTCAGACAACTGATGACGCTCGCACAATTCATCGAAGACAGGGCGGGAGCGAGCGTTCTTCTTCGGCGCCGGGCGGCTTTGAGATTTCGTCTGCCTCTTCTGTTTCTTCTGGCGTTCCAGGATGAAGTACACCACCCAGAACACGGCCATCGAAGCCACCAGCGCCACACCCAGCCACATCTTCAGATTCATCGTCGAACCTCACACGCCTGTCAGCCAGTTAGTCGGTATCAGTCACACGCACGGGGCTTGTGCTGCAGCACTTGCGGTTCCCATCAAGCCAGATTGTTCTTGATCTGATCCAGCGCTTCTTGAGCCGCTTGCCGCACGTTGCGGCTAGGATCGTTGAGACGTCGTTCGACCCATGCCAGCGAATCGCGGGACTTGCTTTCAGCGATTGCTTCCAAAGCGGAACGTCGCACCGATGCTTCAGGGTCTTCTGTCAGTTTGCCGATCGCGTTGAGCACGTTGTCGATCAGCCCCAGAACGGCAGCAGCCCGAGCAGCTCGCAGTTTCTTCCAGCGATAAGGATGCTGCAGTTCTTCGCGGATCGTGTCGGTCGTCGTGGGATCCACCTTCAGCATGACCTCCGCACAACGCATTGCTGTCGCCTTCGGCATCTTCGGCAGGAAGGCGTACATCTTTTCGAGCGTGAAGTCGGACAGTTCATCGCGAGCGGCATCACGCACGATGTCGTTCGTCGCATCCAGTCGCTTCAACAGTTGCTGGAACGCGTCCGGCACCTGCTGTGATCGTAGTTGATGCGTTGCCCACGCTTCGACTTCTGGATTGTCGTCGCTGAGCGCTTCGTACAGAACTTCCTGCTTCTCTTCTTCCGGCAGATCACTGAAGAGATCACCTGCTGCGGCGCGACCTTCCGGACCTGAGTTCTGCAGAATCCACTTCTTCAACTGATGCTTCGCCGAGCTATCGATCCCGAGCGCGTTGATCAGCGTGACCAGCTTCGCATGTAGCGCTTGCGGCAGGCTGTTCCAGGTCGGGTGTTCGATGTCGAGCCACGGCAGTTCATCAATGTGCCCGAGATTCTCTGCGAGAGTTCCCGACGGAGCCTGAGGCAACCATTCCAGCACGCGCGCCGCGAAGTCCACGTCGCTGCGAGTGAGGAATACCTGGTGCACCTTCTGGTGGGGTTGTTCCACGGTGAGGTTGTGGCAGACGACGTTGACCAGACGCGGATGAGATCCCTGAGCCAGCACCGTCTTGACCATGTGCTTGCAGGCGTTGCCGCGATTCTCCAGCAGGTTCTTCACCGCCGTGCAGTTCAGATCACCCAGCAGGAGAATGCATTCGACCATCAACTGCGGAGCGGCTAGATCGTTGAACTTCTCGGAGCGTTTATCGAACTCGGCCAGCAGATCAAACTTCTTGCGCTGCAGTTCGTCATTCTTCACATGCGCCAGCGCGGCCACTTCGATACCGGAGAGCTTGTCCGAGATGCGAAGCACGATCTCACGGACGGACTTGAAGGCGGCATCGTGCAGTGGATGGGATCCATCTTCTGCAATCGGGATTAACGTGGAAACCAGTGACAGACTTGAAGTGTGTTCAATGAACTCGATCGCCCCGGCGCTGACCGTGGAGTCCTTGGAATTGAGTACCTGCTGCAACAGGCTGGTGAGCGATTCAATACGTGAGGCGAATTCTTCAGCAGCCCCGGGATTCAACTGGGCGGAACGCTTCGCAACTTCGGTAACTCGGCCCAGATCAGGCTTGGCGGAAATCTGGCGGGCGGCGCGGCGCGCAGCATCCTCGTGCGAACTGCACACCGCAGCACACAGCAGCGCGTCGATCTCGTTCGACGTGCTTGCCGCCAGCACCGCAAATGTGGAATCCAGAGGTGATGAAAGACCTGAATTGCTCACGTGCAACACGCTCCCTTCTGAGCCAATACGCGAAATAGGCGCGAATGGTCATCCGGAATATGGGGCACGTAAGCAAGACGTGCGGCTGGGAACTGCGCGCGTTTAGCAAGAAGCAAGTGACTCAGGCAATTACCTCAGTCTCCGAGGCAAGCGGCCGCCGGAAACACGTGGTGAACTGCTACTGAATGAGCGTCGCAACAGCTACAGCCGTCACAAAGCAATTGCGGCCGAGGCGACCAACCGCCGCCCACTCTTCATGATGTGTTGCCGGGGTCGGAAGTCTACTTCCGCGAGACTTCCAGCATGCGGCGAGCGCGATCTTGGTCGCGCAGACGAGCGTCGATGGTTTCGTCCGAACTGGCTGGGCGAGCCGTCGCTTCCGCCAATTCTTTGCTCGCCGCATCAGGGTTGATCTGCGATGCCGGAACACAGCGAGCGGTCAGTAGCGTGACGGTGTTGTCACGAATCTGGGCAAAGCCACCGTCAATGAAGAAAGACCTCTCTTCAGTAGCCGTCGTGATTCGCAGTTCACCTGTGCCCAGTCGGCCAACCAGCGGGGTACGCCCCGGCAAGACTCCGATCTGTCCGTCAAACAACGGAAACCGCACGCCCGCGACTGGTTCGTCCAGCAGCGTCGTTTCCGGAGTGACGACGACAAGTTGTAGATCTTTGGCCATAACTCAATCCGCCTGGCAAGGCTGGTTCACAATCCTGACTGACTGAAAACTTCGGGACCGGACTGTGCCGGTCCAACGATTCACTAGCCTGCCGCCAGCTTCTTGGCTTGCTCGGCAGCTTCCTCAACAGCTCCTACGTACATGAAGGCTGCTTCAGGCAGGTGATCCCACTTGCCGTCACAGATTTCTTCGAAGCTGCGGATGGTGTCAGCCAGAGGAGTGATCTTGCCCTTCTTGCCAGTGAAGGGTTCAGCCACAAGGAACGGCTGCGACAGGAAGCGTTCAATGCGGCGTGCACGATGCACGACCAGCTTGTCTTCCTGAGACAACTCATCCACTCCGAGAATTGCGATGATATCCTGCAACTCGCGGTAACGCTGTAGAATCTTCTGCACGCGGCGTGCCGCCTCATAGTGACGGTCACCAACGTATTGCGGGTCGAGAATACGACTCGAAGACGCCAGCGGGTCGATAGCGGGATAGATGCCCTTCTCGGAAATTCGGCGTTCCAGATAAATGAACGCGTCCAAGTGCGAGAACGCTGTCGCGGGAGCCGGGTCAGTCGGGTCGTCGGCGGGCACGTACACGGCCTGGACGGACGTAATAGCACCCTTCTTGGTTGAAGTAATACGTTCCTGCAGAGCACCCAACTCGGTCGCCAGCGTTGGCTGATAACCCACGGCGCTGGGCATACGACCCAGCAGAGCGGACACTTCAGAACCCGCTTGCGAGAAGCGGAAGATGTTGTCCACGAACAGCAGCGTGTCGGCACCAGTCGCATCGCGGAACCACTCGGCCATCGTCAGGCCGGTCAACGCGACGCGGAGACGTGCTCCCGGCGGCTCGTTCATCTGACCGAACACCATTGTGGTCTGCTCGATAACCGAACGACCGGTGTCACCGATCTTCGTTTCCTGCATTTCCAGCCAGAGGTCGTTTCCTTCGCGGGTGCGTTCACCCACGCCGGCGAACACCGAGAAACCACCGTGAGCACTGGCGATACGAGCGATCAACTCGGTGAGAATAACCGTCTTGCCGAGACCAGCACCGCCGAACAGACCGGCTTTACCGCCGCGGACGAACGGGGTCAGCAGGTCAACGACCTTGATACCCGTTTCGAACACTTCTGTCTTCGAAGAGAGATCTTCCAGCTTCGGAGCGTCGCGATGAATCGGCCACTTCTCACCAACAGACACTGGACCGCGTCCGTCAATCGGCTCGCCGAGCAGGTTGAAGACGCGCCCCAGGGTTTCCTTGCCAACGGGCACGCTCACCGGGGCTCCGGTGTCGAGCACTTCCATGCCGCGAACCATGCCGTCGGTAGAACCCAGAGCCACGCAGCGGACTCGACCGCCACCCAGGTGCTGCTGAACTTCACCGGTCACGCGAACGTGCACGCCCTTGACCGTCGTATCGACGATCAGCGCGTTGTAGATCTGAGGCATGCTGCCTTCTGGGTACTCGGCATCAAAGGTCGATCCGATGATCTGAGTCACACGCCCCATGTTTTGGCCAGCTGCAACCATTGTGGTCTCTTCTTTCTTCTGCGCCCTGCGCTCAACTTGTAGGTCGAATCTTGCGACTCACCGTATGTACTGACGGGTCCCTGGGACTCGTCGTGTGTTCTTACTCCAGCGCGGCAGCGCCACCAATGATTTCGGAAAGCTCGGATGTAATCTGGCTCTGACGAGCCCGGTTGTATTGTTTCGACAGCAGACCAATCATCTCGCTGGCGTTCTCTGTCGCACCCTTCATGGCCACTCGACGAGCAATCTGCTCGCTCACGGCCGCATCCAGGAAGCACTTGAAGAGCCGCGCCTTGAAAGCCGCTGGTACCAGTTCATCCAGGATGTCCTGCGGAGATGGCAGGAACTCGTAGTCCACAGGTTCCGAACTCGGTGCCTTGGAATCCAGTTGCCCCAAGGGGAGCAACGTCTCCAGCACGGCGTACTGCCGCGACACCGATTGAAATTTCATGTACGCGACATCAAGGCGTTGAATCTCACCACTGACGAAGGCGTTGATGTAACGATTCGCCAGTTCCTCAACTTCGTCGAAACGCGGCTTGTCTTCGAAGTTCGTGTAGGAGTGATCTGCCTTGCGTCCCTGAAACTTCAGGAAGTTGATGCCGCGCTTGCCGCAGACATCCAGCTCGATCTGCTCGCTCGTCTGATCCACTTCACGCAGTCGTGCAACGACGTGACGCAGAACATTCGAGTTGTAGCCACCACACAAACCACGATTCGAAGTCAGCACCAGCAGCACCGACTTCTCAACCTTCTCCGGAGTCTTCAGCAACGGGTGCGTGAAACCTTCCAGTTGGGCATTCGACAAGTCGGAAACGATCTCAGCGATCTTCTTCGTGTAAGCCGCCGCTTCCGTCGCGCGGTCCATCGCCTTCTTGAATCGCGCGGTGGCGATGAGTTCCATCGTCCGCGTGATCTTCTTGATGTTCTTGACCGCCTTGAGGCGTTTGACGAAGGCTCGTGCTTTAGCCATTTGAGTTACCTTTCAGTCCGCTGGAGAAGCAACAGCTCCAACTTACGACTTGAACCGTCCCTCAAGAGTTTTCACGAACTCTTCCAGTGCCGCCTTCAGCGCGGGCTCATCCAAGTCCTTCGTCTCGACCATCTTGTTACGGACTTCGGACTTCTGCTCACGCATGAACTGCAACATCTCTTTTTCGACTTCAGCCACTTTGTTCACAGGCACCAAGTCGAAATAGCCCTTTGTACCTGCGTAGATACTGAAGACCTGATCGGCGAAGTGCAGCGGCACGTACTGTGGCTGCTTCAGCAGTTCGACCATGCGGTAACCGCGGTCGAGCTGACGCTGCGTCGCCTTATCGAGTTCCGTACCAAGCTGAGCGAACGCTTCCAGTTCACGGAAGGCAGCGAGGTCGAGTCGCAACGAACCGGCGACTTTCTTCATGGCCTTCGTTTGAGCGTTACCACCCACGCGGGACACCGACACACCGACGTTAATAGCGGGACGCACGCCCGAGAAGAACAAGTCGGGCTGCAGGTAGATCTGACCATCGGTGATCGAAATCACGTTGGTCGGAATGTAGGCCGACACTTCGCCTTCGAGCGTTTCAATGATCGGCAGAGCCGTCATCGATCCGCCGCCGAGTTCGTCGCTCAGCTTGGCTGCTCGTTCGAGCAAGCGGCTGTGGCAGTAGAACACGTCACCGGGATAAGCCTCGCGTCCTGGCGGACGGCGCATCAACAGTGACAGTTGGCGATAAGCGGTGGCTTGCTTGGACAAGTCATCGTAAACGATGAGCGTGTGCTTGCCGTTGTACATGAAGTACTCGGCCATCGCGGCACCGGCGTACGGAGCGACGTACTGCAGCGGAGCTGGATCAGACGCGGTCGCCGAAATGACGATCGTGTAGTCCATCGCGCCGGCACGTTGTAGAGCTTCCACAACCGCACCCACGTTCGACGCTCGCTGACCGCAAGCGACGTAGATGCAAATGACGTCGCCGCCCTTTTGATTGATGATCGCGTCCAGCGCGACGGCAGTC
Organism: Planctomycetaceae bacterium; assembly: GCA_021732995.1. GTDB lineage: Bacteria > Planctomycetota > Planctomycetia > Planctomycetales > Planctomycetaceae > AM-0621. The sequence continues at coordinate 11,135 of JAKFWA010000051.1, forward strand.
TTACCCGTCTTGCGGTCGCCGATGATCAATTCGCGTTGGCCGCGGCCCACGGGCGTCATGGCGTCAACAGCCTTGATACCGGTCTGCAACGGTTGCTTAACCGGCTGACGGCCTGCGACACCGGGAGCCATAAACTCAACGGGCCGAGTCTCACTGGTAACGATCGGGCCCTTGCCATCGAGCGGATTGCCCAAGGCATCGACCACGCGACCGACCAGCGCATCGCCCACCGGTACCGACAGCAGAGTGCCGAGCGTGCGTACTTCATCCCCTTCGGAGATCTGCAGGTAGTCACCAAGAAGAATGACACCGACAGAGTTCTCTTCGAGGTTGAAGACCAGGCCGCGAACACCCGTCTGGAACTCGACCATTTCACCCGCCATGGCCGACTGCAGGCCATAGACGCGCGCAATACCGTCGCTCACTTCCAGAACGCGACCCACTTCGCTGGTCTGAATTTGACCGCGAAAGTCTTCAATCTCCTTCTGGATGACTGAAGCGATCTCGTCCGCTTTGAATTTCATGGAGACTCCTCTGCTGCATCCGCTTCGCCAACTGACCCAGGCGGCTGCGGAGCGAGCCGTCGTAGACACTGTTTCCAACCCGGATAACGAGGCCACCGATCAACTTGTCGTCGATCTGCGGCTCGAGAATTGGCTCGAAGCCAAACACGTCTTTCAGACGGGCACGAATCTTGTCCAAAGACGCATCATCAACTGGCTTGGCCGTAATGACTTGCACGCGCTGCTTGCCAGACCGTTGCTCATTTTCCAGCACGGCGGCAGCAGCAATCTGACTTAGTAAATCCGTTCGGTCGTGATGAACGAGCACTCGCAAAAAGTTAGTGAAGAACTCAGACGCCGAGGGCTTCACAACTCGTTCGATCAGTTCCAGCAACCGGTCGCGATTCAGCACGCCCTTGCTGAACAGGTAGCCGAAGTCCGCATTCCGATTCAGGACGTCGTCCACAAAGGACGTCAGCTCTTCCACGGCTTCCGCTGACTTATCGCCAGCGGCATCCAGGTAGGAAAACGCGTAGGTCTGTGCAATGGCCTGCGAACTGGGATCTTCCAGCACGCTGCGAACTCGAGCGTTCTCGGCCACCTCTGACATCGCGGTCTACCTTTGTGAAAGAAACACCTAAAAGAGAGTCGTCCAACTCGCGGCTGCGAACCACTAGTTCCGACGCACTTCCGCCAACGCTTCGTCGATCAGACGCTGGTGATCAGATTCGTTCAACGTGCGAGCGAGAACTCGCTCCGTCGCCGCCACGACATTCGCCCGCATGTGCGAAAACAACTCGTTGACAGCCTGATCCTTCGCCCGGGCGATCTCGTCCAGAGCTCGCTGACGAGTCAACTCGGCCTCGCGCTGCGCCGTCGCGACGATGTCCGCCTTCGTGGCGTCCGCATCACGTCGAGCCTCAGCAATGATCTCGCCGACCTTCGATTCAGCCGTCTTCAGCTTCTGATCGTACTCAGCCAGCATCTTGATCGCGGCATCGCGGTCATGCTGAGCATCCGCAACAAGCTTGTGCAGACTGGCTTCTCGCTTGTTGAGCCCATCAATCAACGGACCCCAGGCAGCCTTCTTCAGCACGATGACGAATAGCCCGAAGGTGATAATCGACCAGAGTACTGCGTCCTTGCTTGGAGGCAGCGGCGCACCCGTTTCGTGATGTCCACCGTCGCCATGAGATTCAGCCGTACCGTGACCATCACCGGCAGCATCCGCAGCGCCAACATGCGACAGCGGCAATGCCAGCGACAGCAGCGAAGCACCAAACAGTGCCAGCAGAGTTTTTCGGAACGTATGCATCATATGCGTAGACCCAAGCAAGTGAGCCGAAGAAGAGCTACTTCACTCGACGAACGCGCAAACCAATGGTTCGCAATAGTATTAAGCACCTGCGAGGAAGCAGATGATGAGTGCGAAGAACGTCGCACCTTCGATCAGAGCGGCGGCAACAATCATCGCGCCTTGGATATCCTTGGCCTTCTCAGGCTGGCGAGCCATGCTCTCAACGGCAGCGGCACCAATCTTGCCAATACCGGCAGCAGCGCCGAGCATCGCAATACCAGCACCGAATGCTCCGGAGAAGGAGATCAGAGCCTTGCCACCTTCTTGAGCCAAAGCAGGTGACGCGAAGGCTGTCACAGCGATACCAGCCAACATGCAGAGCTTCAGAGCTTTCGACATTCGGAATTTCTCCTAAAAACTAAAGACCCAATTCGAAACCTAATCACCAATGAGAGCGAGTTCCCTCAACGGTGGTATTGATCACCAGCAGTTAGTGAGCGTGGACACAAGCAGACAGGAAGATGGTCGACAGATACGCAAACACATAAGCCTGCAGGAACGCGACAAACAGCTCCAGCAGGCCGATGAAGACCTGGCCGAGAATACTCGCCGGTGCGACGAGCCACTGCAGGCCCGTGCCTGCCACTTCAGGCAGCACTATGAATCCGAGAATCACACCCAGAGCCGTGTGGCCACCCATAATGTTGGCAAACAAACGAATTGCCAACACGCCGTGCTTAATAAAGAGCCCAAGCACTTCGATCGACCACAAGCCAGCACCAATGATAATGGCCATGGCGCCGGAGAGGCCGAGCGGGGGGAGCTGATTCTTCCAGAACCCCACGAAGCCGAACTGCTGAGATCCCTGAAAGATATTATGCACGCACGTTGCCACCGCCAGCACAATCGTGAGGCTGGTGGAAGCTGTCGGCGACCCCAGCATAGGAATCGCGCCTAGCACGTTGCAGAACAGAATGAAGAAGAAACAGGTCCATATGTATGGCAGGAAGCGGTCCGAATGGTGTCCCGCCAAAGCCTGCGGCTCGTGATGGTGGTGACCATGATCGTGATCATGGCCATGCCCGTCGTCGTGCCCATGTCCATGATCATGATGAGCATCGCCTATTGTCGGACGCACCACTTCGTCACGGATGAACAAAGCGATGGATTCCCAGAAGTTCCAAAACCCGCCGGTAGTTGGTTTTCCGGACCCAACTCGCGAAGCCAAGCCTCGGAAAACCACAAAGGTCATCAGTCCGGCCACAACCTGCAGCACCATATATTTGGTAATCTGAAAGTCGCCGTACACGGGAATATGAATCTTCGGCAGCGGAATGGTGCGACCACCCCACAGCTCAAAGAAGGGAAAATCCCGAACGTGATGAAATGGGTCTGCGCCTGCCATGAATCCAATCTCAGACGTTGGTCATCACCATCAGGTAACGAGACAGACTATGAAAATCCTGCACCGACTTGAGTTAAATCAGACCGCACGTCGCACGGTCAGCCATGTCTCAATCGCCAGCACAAACAGATAGAACAAAACCAGCCAGACAAAAAACTCTTTGAAGCCGAATGCCGGCCACAATGACTTCGCCGCCAGCGCGCCAGCCAAAACAATTCCGAGCCTCAGCCCGCTAGCAATCAATACAAACGCACTTTGCGAATCAGCCGCCAACCAGGACTTGCAACCCAGAGCAATCACTCCGGGCAGCAAACACATCGCCGCTGCGACTGACAAACCCACAATCCCTCGTAGATCGGCAACGAGCCACGCGGGAACAATCAGCAACACCCAGAACAAAAAACACGAAGTGGTCAGGATCAGAAGCGACTTCGTCGGTTGGGACCGTCCAATCTCAGACATCGCCATCGAACTCGCATTCACTTTTCCAAATCCCGAACCAGCTGAATACAGCCACGAATGGCCAGATAACTGCCGACAATCGCCCCAAGAATCGTCAACGCGGGAGACCAACCAAGTTTTTGGTCTAGCCAGTAGCCACCTGCGAAGGGAACCGCGAGTTCAAGTCCGATGGAAGTGATTTGATTCACCCATCGGTAGGCAGCACCCACAGGATTTGGGTTGCTGGACCCACTCATGGACCGTCTCCGCAGCATTGGGAAGGCCAAAGGCGGCGGGAGTCTAGGGCTGGCGTTTCGGACTGCCAAGCGAGGGGAAAAGAACTTGCCGAGTTTTCCCATTTCTGAGTCCGCGCCCGGGGCTCGAACTCTCAAAAACTGGAACTTTCAGATGCGTCACTGGAAAGACTTATGCCAGCCCGAACGGCGATTCGGGCACCTGAAGGACCGATCGGGAACTCGAATCACGGGCGGTAAACCATCAGGAAACGATCCTCATGCGGACGGTAGTACCCGTTGATCCGCTGGCCGACTTCAAACCCGAAGTTTTTGTAAAGCTGCACCGCCGGGGCGTTGTTCGGATCCACCGTCAGCAGCACAGGTGCCTTCGCGTCCTTCAGAGCCGCCTGCATGAGCGCCGAGCCAATTCCAGAACCGCGACAGACCGGGTGGACGAAGATCTTATGCAGGAAGATTTCATTCGTTCGCGTCGGGAACGCCACCAGCGCCCCCGCGATGTCGCCGCTCTGACTCAGCGGGCCACGTTCGTCAACACGAGCGACCAACAGGCTGCCATAGTCACACCAGACCCGCCAAATATGCTCGCCATCCGGGATGTAGGTCTCCGGAACCTCTGGCCAGGCAATGCGATCCAGCGCCGCAACATTCAGGAAGTCGTCCGGCTTGGCGGTCTCGATATGGTACTTCATGCCCTGCTCGTTCTAATCTGTCAGAGAGATTCGCTCAGCTTCCTTCGCGTCCGCCGGGCAAGTCGTTGCGAGTCGCGGCCCAGCGTCGGCCTCAGGCGTGTTAAGTAATAAGGAATTGCACCCAGATTGACGAGCTTCCCGCGATCCCAATTTGCGCTGGACCGAATCCACCCCGACACGCCGCAGCGCCGCCTTCAGAATCAACACAACACAATATACACAAAAGACTTACACACAACGAGACACTAAGTGCCGGCTACGAGTCGCGTGTCGGGACCGAGAGGGCCAGATGGCCAACGGAATGGCAGACGCCAGCGGCTCATCAAGGCGGAACGGATTCCAGATACTCAATCAAACCTGCAAGTCATTGAGCCGCCAGCATTAGCAGCTCGTCGCGGCTCAAGATGACTCCCCCGATCTTGGGTTCCTGTTGAGGGGTCAATCGTCTTGCTCTACTGGTTTCCTGTGGGACCGGGGATTTCCCAAGGTTAGACCGTCTGCTACTTTCCCGCCGGAATTCGCTGCGTCAAACGTTGCCGCAATTCGACCCGTCCAAGCGGTGCCGAACCAGACTTGGCAGGCTTGAGTAAGAATGTTTCCATCTTCGTGGCGGAAGGTGACAACCTGATATTGTCTCGAACAGCCGGCCAAGGATGGCACCATGACCGAATGGCATTATGTCTTGTACATCGGGGCGGCGGCCTTGGGCCTGCGAGCGTTGCTGCAGGCGATGACCTCTTACCGCTCCGAGTTTGAACGCCGGCTCGTTGTCGACGAACTGGAGAAGATCAGGAAAGAACGGGACGAACAGCAGCCCGCCGACGCGGAAGCCACTCAGGAAGGCCAACGCAGAGCGGCTTGATTACGCCAGTACGGCGAATGGCGCAGTTGACTTCACACGGCTGAACCCTGGCAGACGAGCTTTGGTCTTCGCTCAAGTTTGATACTGAATTGCTACTACTGTAAGTCGAGTAACTCACATGTCGTCGTCTGAACCCGCTGCTCCCGAACACAACCGCAAGCTCTACATTGAGACTGTCGGCTGCCAGATGAACGTGCTCGACAGCGAGTTGGTGGTCGCCGCGCTGCGCAAGCAGCAATTCGAACTGACCGACGACATGTACGAAGCGGACACGGTGCTCTTCAACACGTGCAGCGTGCGCGACCATGCCGAACACAAGATCTACAGCCAGCTCGGTCGTTTGAAGTTCGCCAAGCGGCATCATCCGGCCAAAGTGATCGGCGTGATGGGCTGCATGGCTCAGAAGGATCAGGAACTGATCTTCCAGCGCGCGCCGCACGTGGACCTCGTGGTTGGCACCGGTCAACTCGCTGAGATCCCACGACTGCTGGAAGTTGCCCGCACGACGCGTGACCGACAGATCGCCATCAGCCTCGACCGCCGCGAAGGCTCGCGTTCGGAAGTCGCGATGAGCTTCGAGAGCTATGACCCGCTGCGCGATCCCGAGATGCGCCCGACACCATTTCAGGCGTACGTCCGCATCATGATCGGTTGCGACAAGTTCTGTACTTACTGCGTCGTGCCGATGACTCGCGGGCCGGAACAAAGCCGTCTGCCGAGTCACATTCTCGCGGAAGTCCATACGCTCGTGGGTCAGGGCGTTAAAGAAGTGACGCTGCTCGGCCAGACCGTCAACAGCTATCGAGTCACCGAGAACGGTCGCATGTATCGGCTCTCAGACTTGCTGGAGATGATTAACGCGGTCCCCGGCATTGAACGCATCAAATTCGTCACGAACTTCCCGAAGGACATGACCGACGACCTGCTGCAGGCGGTGCGCGATCTGCCAAAGGTTGCTCGCTACCTGCACGTGCCCCTGCAGTCCGGCTGCGATGAGGTGCTCAAGCGGATGAAGCGCGGTTATACGGTCGCCGACTATCGCGACATGATGCAGCGTATCCGGGCGACCGTGCCGAAGTGCGCGGTCTCCAGCGACTTCATTGTCGGCTTCTGCGGCGAGACCGAAGAGTCGTTCCAGAAGAGCATGGACCTCATTCGCGAGTGTCGCTTCAAGAACTCGTTCATCTTCAAGTACAGCCCGCGGCCCGGCACCAAGGCCGACGATCTCTGGACAGACGACATCCCTGAGGATGTGAAGCGTCACCGCAACCACGAGATGCTCGAACTGACCAACGAGATCGCCGAAGAAGACAACGCGGAATTCATTGGCACTGACGTGGAAGTGCTGGTTGAAGGCCCCAGCAAGTCATCTGAGAAGGGCAAGATCGAAACGGATACCCCTCAGAAGGTGCAGTTGATGGGCCGTTCCATGTGCGACCGCATTGTGGTTTTCGATGGCAATCCGCGACTGGCTGGCTCGACGGTGACCGTGGATGTGCATGACTGCACGTCGACCACCTTGATGGGCTCGATCGTGACACGCCAGGTGGTGCACGGCCTGAGCATTGAGCTGCCGATCGTCAGCTAGTGTATTGCGTTGCTCTGTGAGTCTGACGATCGTTGGCGAAGCGGCAGCGATCAGCGAGTTGTCCCAGCACGTTGAAGAACAGGCACAATGACGACGGAATCGAACGCAGCAGCACCCGCTCAACCGTGGCTCAACGCAATCGGCTCGCGCTACTTCCTCGATTGGCTGCAGCAGCAGCGTTGCAGTTTGGCCTTTACGACCTATCAAACCGGCAAGTTGTTCTTGGTCGGCCGCAAGTCGGCCAGCGGAGCCGGAGCGCCGATCAATGAAGCTGATCAGGCGCTGTCGATCTTCGAACGCACCTATAATCACTGCATGGGTATGTGCGCGTCGCCCGACGGTCGCACGATCTGGCTGAGTTCTCGCTTTCAGATTTGGCGCATGGAGCAAGCTCCGGCCAACGCGGTTCCTTATCGGCCAGTTGAAGGCACAGCAACCGAGGGCGATGAAGCTCAACAGCCGCCGCAGTGGGTCGGACGCGGGTACGATGTCGCTTACATCCCGCGTGTGGGTTACACGACCGGGCACGTTGATGTGCACGACATTGCGGTTGATGCCGATGGCCGAGTGATCTTCGTCAACACGATGTTCGGCTGCCTGGCCACGTTCAGCGAGCGAGCCAACTTCAAACCGATCTGGCGACCTCCGTTCATCAGCGCTCTGGTTCCCGAAGACCGCTGCCATTTGAACGGCTTGGCGATGCGTGACGGTCGGCCAGCTTATGTGACTGTGGTCAGTCGTTCGGACGTTGCGGATGGGTGGCGTGATCGACGTCATGACGGCGGCTGCGTGATCGACGTCGCTTCGGGCGAAGCCGTCTGTACCGGACTGTCGATGCCGCACTCGCCACGCTGGTATCGCAATCAACTGTGGGTTCTCAACTCTGGCAGCGGCGAGTTTGGACAAGTGGATCTCGCGACTGGTCGCTTCCAGCCGATCGCGTTCTGTCCAGGTTATCTGCGCGGCCTCTCGTTCCACGGTGACTACGCGATTGCCACGCTGTCGAAACCGCGTCACCTCACGTTCCAAGGGCTACCCTTGCAGGATCGACTGAACCAGAAGGGCGCTGAGCCTCAATGTGGGTTGCAGATCATCGACCTGCGAACCGGGTCCATCTCGGAATGGTTGCGACTCGACGGCACGCTGGTGACTGAGTTGTATGACTCGGTGGTATTGCCCGAAGTTCGTCAGCCGATGGCCGTTGGTTTCAAGACGACGGAAATCGAGCGCCTCATGCTGATCGAAGAGGACAACTAGGCATGGGTCGCCCGCGTGTGCTCTATCTTGTGCATCAATTCGGGCAGCGCACGGGTGTCGAACTCCATACGCAAACGCTGGCGCGCGAACTCAGTGACCGCTACGAACTGAGTATCGTCTGGCCGTCTCCGGATGGCCTGCAACTGGTCCAGGGCTCAAGACATACAGGCCAATTCCCTGCCGATTCCGTTGCCTGGCCGAAGACGCCCTACCGAGTTGAACTTGTCTCGCAGTCGCTCGACGAAATCTTCCGGCGAGTGCAGCCCGACATCATTCACATCCAGCATTTCCTAAACTGGCCGCTCGGCGTCATCGATCAGGCGTTGGAATTCGGTGCCAAGGTCGTTGTCAGCTTTCACGACCATTTCGCGATGAGTCCCAACTATGCACTTACCGGCACTGAGACTCCGCAAGAGTTCTTGTCTGCAACCTATTGCGTGAAGATGTTTGGTCGCGACATCTCTGGGTGGCTGTCCGAACGCTGTGGCATTCTGCGACGCAGCCTCGAGCGAGTGCACGCGCGAGTCACTGTCTCCCCCTACATCGAACGACAACTGTCATCGCTCTACCCGCTGAGCTACCAGCAGATCGAGTACGGTATCACCGGCTTCGACCCGCTGCCGAAGTCGCCAGCGAGAGGCGGGTTGAGGTTCGGATTCCTCGGCCAGCTAGTACCGATGAAAGGCTGGGAGTCGCTGGTCCGCGGCTTCGCCGAAGTGCAGCGTGAGCATCCCGGCGTCGAGCTACATCTCTATGGCGGCGACCGTCCCGATCAACTGCCGGGAGTGACCTTTCACGGGCCGTACGAATCTCACGATCTGGCGAGGATCTGCTCGCAACTCGATGTCGGTGTCGTGCCTTCCGTCTTCGCCGAGACGCACTGCATGGTCCTGTCCGAGATGTGGCGCGGCGGACTGCCAGTCGCAGCATCAGACATCGGGGCCATGCGTGACCGCGTCGTCGATGGCGTCAACGGCCTGAAGTTCCAGCCGGGCGATCCAGCCAGCATCGCTCGCGCGTTGTGCTGGTTCATCCAGAACGACTCGTGGCGTTCATGGTGCCTGCCGCGACCGCGGCTGATCCCTGAGATGGTCGATGACTACGATCGGCTCTATCAGGATGTCTTGGCCCGTGGTTCCGCCTCATCGCCGCCCGCAGTGCATCACCATCGGTCAGAAGCTGCACCTGCAACGGCAGAGAATACTCAGTGGGATCAGCTCCGCGCCGATGACACGCTCATCGTGCAGACCTGCGGCTTTCTGGATGACGGAGATGGCGTTTACCGGCTGCACAGTCCCAGTCGCGCGTTGAGTCGCCTCGACAACGTCACCGTTGTGGACTGCCATCCGTATCATCGCTGCCTGCCGGAACTGCAGGAGCAGGCGGACGTCCTGGTTCTGTCGAGCTTCAATGAAGACATCTTCCCGCTGATCGAACGGCGTCGCGCCGCCGGGCGAGTCACCGTGCTGGAAGCCAACGACTACTACTTCGACCCGCAGCCGTGGAATACGGGAGCAACCTTGTGGTTGAACCGTTCGGTGGAAGACTGGTTCAGCCACCTGCTGCGTTTGTGCGATGGCATTCAGGCCAGCACCCCCGAACTGGCCCGTCGCTGGCGCGAACGCACCGACCGACCGGTGGGGGTCTTCCCGAATCAATTAACGAACATCCCGCCGCTGCCTCCTGCGCGATCGCGGCCAATTACGATCGGCTGGGGTGGTTCACTCGGGCATCTGGCTGACTGGTATCAACTGGCGCCGGGGCTGCAGAGGTGGCTCGACCGCAATCCTGACGTGCATCTCGCGGTGATGACGAACGAGAACGCGCGACAGTTCTTCCGTTTGTCGCCAGAGCGCTATCACTTCCAGACGTTCGGCACGCTGGCTGAGTTCTTTCAGTTCCTCGGGCGACTCGATATCGGGCTGGCGCCGTTGTTGCCGACAGACTTCAACCGTTGCCGCTCGGACGTGAAGTTTCTGGAGTACGCGTCGCACGGAGTGGTCGGCGTCTACGCGGATCTGGAGCCCTACCACGACTCCATCGACCACGGCAGCACCGGCTTTCTGTATCGCACCGAAGAAGAGCTATTCGCCTGCCTCAATGCTCTCGTAGCGGATGCTCAACTGAGGGAGCGTGTGCGACAGGATGCGTACTCGCATGTCGCCCAGCAGAGGCGTCTGGATGACCACATCAACGAACGGCTGACGTTCTACCGCGGGTTGCTCAACTCGGCGCGAGCCCCCGCGTCAGTAACGACGCAGCGAACTTCGACCGCTCTGTCGGCATCAGTTCGTGGACTGGCGACGGCGGACGGTCACTATCTGCAACTGCCCCCGAACCATGAACCAGAACAAACTCTCGCTGAGGCCATCGAAGGCCCTCCGACGCGCGACTCCATCACGGCGCTTGCTCGAATTGTTGAGCGGCACCCTGACTACTCTGCGGCTCTGCTGCAGTTAGGTTCGCTGCTCAACGATCAGCAGGAAAATCAGGCTGCACTGCCCTACCTGCAACGTGCCCGGCAGTTGAATCCGGAGGCTGCTGAGCCGCTCTGCCAGTTGGCTCGCATCGCACATCGCGGCGGTCAGTTTCAGCAGGCTCAGCAGTTGCTGGAAACGGCAATCGAACTGAACCCGTACTCGCCGCGCGCCTGGCGTTACCTCTTGCGCTTGCTGCCTGTCCTCGCCGCCAGCCTCCGTCGCCAGGGAGCTGAATTCGACGGGCGTCCGTGGGCCGAACGCGCCCGGCAACTACACCCGGCGAACTACTCGTTGGCTCTCACCGGAGTAGCGCTCTATCCGCTAGACGAAGCGATCCCGCTGCTGCAACAACTCCTCGACGTGCACACGCCGCATCTGAGTCCAGACGACGCAGCCGCAGTCGTGCTGTTCAGCGCGACGATCGGCACCATCGTCGGACCGCACCTCGCCCGGGCTGACGTCCTGGAACTCGCCCGCCGAGCCACTGCAGCCTTCCCGCAGTCCGTACGTTTGTCGGATCTACTTGCTCGCGCGCTGATCGAGCACGGCCATCGATCCGAAGCTCACGCCGAATTCGCACGCGGCCAGCAACTTCGCCGTGCGGCTCAGATCTACCGCGGCGAGTTCCCTCAAGAGGACGACAACGTCGCTTTGCGTCTTGTCTCCGAGCATCTGGCAACACCATCCGAGGATTGATCGGACCAACGGGTTATTACCGTTCACGCTTGCATTGTGCAACTTTGTTCCATTCTACTGACATGTGCATCATATCGTTAGCCTCACGCCTGACGGCGTGAGGCTCCCATCTGGCTGACGTCAAATGCACATGAAAGGGCCTGTGTGCATCTTACTCACTGGCTGCGACGATTCGGTTTCCGCTGCGGATTGCTCAGAACGCTCGGAGCGAAGCGAGCCGTAGTTCGAGAATCTCGAACCGTGTCTATGAGTCTGCGGCGGCTCGAAAGGCTTGAACCGCGACTAGTGCTGGCTTCCGATTTCGGCGATGCGCCTGATACCGGCAGCGGGACTGGGACGGGAAACTATCAAACGCTGCTTGCGAATGCTGGACCGAGTCACGTGATTGATGGAACACAGACAAAGCTGTTCCTTGGTGCTCGGGTCGACGCTGAAGCGAATGCGTTTCAAAGCAGCAACAGTCAGGGCGATGATGGGGGACCGACAGATGACGAGGATGGTGTTATCGAGCCGTCCCGCGATCTGGTCTTCACGGCCGGTACGACTCCGAAAGTTCGACTTCGAGCGACCAATATATCGGGAGCGTCGGCAACGCTTTATGGCTGGATCGACCTCAACCGCGACGGAGTCTTTGATAATACAGCCGAGCGGTCCTCTGCCGTGGTGGCCAGCTCCAAAGTAAACGCCATCTATACATTAACGTTCCCCATGATCCCTGCTTTCGCAGTTCCGGGGGCAACCTATGCACGGTTCCGGCTGAGTTCCGACGCAACCGCGGCTTCTTCCGTAGGTTCAGCTATTGGAGGAGAAGTCGAAGACTACGCCGCCACGATCAGACTTCGGAGCGACGGTACGGTTGATACTCCCAAATCTGTCCGATTGGCGAGTGGTGTGAATGGCGCACCGCCCCTGGCTGTGGGTGATAATTTCGGAGTTGCCCTGGCGGCCATCGGCGACCTCGATGGCGACGGAATCAGTGACATTGCGGTGGGAACTCGCGGAGATGACACCGGAGGGAATGCGCGTGGCGCTCTCTACATACAATTCCTGAACGCTAACGGAACAACCAAGAGTCGAGTCAAGATTGCGAACAATACGAACGGGGGTCCGACGCTCGCGGACGTGGACATATTCGGTGCCGCCGTAGCACCGATCGGCGACCTGAATGGCGATGGAATCGTTGACCTGGCTGTCGGAGCGCCCGGCGATGATACCCTGGGATACAGCGGCGGCGCTGTGCATATCCTCCTGATGAATTCAAACGGCACGGTTGCCAATCGCACGAAGATCGCCAATCAGACCAATGGCGGCCCTCCGTTGGGCAACGTCGACTTCTTCGGCTGCTCGATAGCACCGCTCGGCGATTTCGACGGAGATGGAGTTTCGGATCTGGCAGTGGGCGCCTGCTTTGATAGTACCGCAGACTCATCAACCGGTGCCGTGTATCTAATGTTGCTGAACGCCAACGGAACCGCGAAGAGTTATGTGAAACTGACTAGTGGCGATAACGGTGCTCCGCTGATAACGGCGCGCAGTCAGTTCGGCACCGGGGTTACAGCGCTCGGCGATCTCGACGGCGACGGAGTCACCGACCTGGCTGTCGGCGCTGGATCCGATCCGACCACCGGCTACGGAACGGGAGCAGCGTTCGTGCTGTTTATGAATACAAATGGAACGGTGAAAAGCAGTATGAAGCTGACGCATGAACTCAACGGCACGCCGCGACTGCTACCGCAGGACCATTTCGGCAGTTCGATCGCAGGCGTCGGTGATCTGGACGGAGATGGCGTTGCCGACGTCGCTGTTGGTGCGAACTTCGATCGTACGGGCGCCTTCGCCAGCGGCGCAGTTCACGTTCTGTTCCTGAATACAGATGGCACCGTTAGGAACAGTCGCAAACTTGCTCACAAAACCAATGGTGTTTCAACTCTGGCTGGTGAAGACTACTTCGGCAGTTCTATTGTCAGTTTGGGAGACTTGAACGGGGACGGCGTGACCGATCTCGCTGTCGGAGCCCGGGAGGATAGCAGTGCGGGAATTGAGAATTCGGGAGCGGTGCACGTGCTGTTCCTGAACCCTGTTTACGACTTCGGCGACGCGCCGGACACAACTGCGAGCACTGGTGTCGGTGATTATCAGACATCGCCAAGCAATGGTGGACCGAGCCACGATCTCTTTGATACTCGAAATACATTGTATCTCGGCGCCGGCGTTGCCGGTGACGTTGCGGCACTGGCCAATAATACGGCAACCGGTGATGACACGAACTCACCCATCGATGATGAAGACGGACTGCTTGAACCCAATCGGCGCGCAACGGTGACGGTTGGATCTGTTCCAGTGATTCGCATGAGAGCAACGAATCTGACTGGCGCGTCGGCGACGCTGTATGGCTGGATCGATCTCAATCGAGATGGCGTCTTTGATAATTCGACCGAACGAGTTTCAACGGTGGTTCCAAACGGGAGCACGAGCGCCATCTTCAGGATGAGCTTCCCCAGAATTCCCATCGAGACATTACCGGGTATCACCTTCGCGAGATTTCGATTGAGCACAGATGCTCGCGCAGCCAACTCAACCGGTGCAGCGGTCGGTGGTGAAGTTGAAGACCATCGCTTGATGATCGCGTTACGGAGCAGCAGCGCGGCCGACAGCACGAAGACCAAGAAACTGTCGAGTGGCAGCAGCGGTGTTCCGACGCTGGCAAACAATCAAGGCTTTGGATCTGCCGTTCTGCCAGTGGACGACATCAACGGGGATGGCCTCGCGGACCTGGTTGTGGGCAGTCGAGAAGAGGATTCAAGCCGCGGTGGTTTGCGTCTGCTGTTCATGAACACTGACGGCACCGCGAAAGGCAACGTCCGCATTGCGAGTCAGCTCAACGGTGGTCCTGTGCTTGCCATCGGCGATCGCTTCGGAAGTTCGTTGGCATCAGTGGGAGACCTCGACGGAGACGGAGTCGCTGATTTCGTTATCGGCGCGACTGGCGATGATACGGGTGGCGCCGATCGCGGGGCGATCTATGTGCAATTTCTCAATACGGGCGGAACGCTCAAACGCTCGGTGAAGATTGCAAGTGGCTTGAACGGCGGGCCCGCGCTGTCAAACGGCGCCTCGTTCGGAACTGCGATTGCGCCCATCGGCGACCTCAACGGTGACGGCGTGGTGGATCTCGTCGTTGGCGCTCCGCGAGATTCTACCGGAGGCTCAAGTCGTGGAGCCGTTCATATCTTGTTTCTGAACACGGACGGAACGGCCAAGGCCAGTGTCCTGATCGGCAACGCCACGAATGGCGGTCCATCCCTGTCGAACGAAGACCATTTCGGGACGTCTGCCACCTCGCCCGGCGATCTGAATGGCGACGGCATTTCGGATCTCGTCGTCGGAGCGGACGGTGATGATACCGGTGGTCCTGATCGCGGAGCGATCTATATTCTGAATATGAATAGCAATGGTTCTGTGCTGTCCAGAAACAAGATTGCGCATGCAACAAACGGTGGGCCGACGCTTCCCAACAGTGCGATATTCGGAACTTCTGTTTCGGCATTGGGGGATCTCAACGGCGACGGCGTATCAGATCTGGCGGCGGCCAGCGATGACGGAACCGGAGCGGTTCACGTCTTGTTGATGAACGGCAATGGCACTGCGAAGAGCGTGGTGCCGCTGGCCAAAAACGTGAACGGTGGACCTGCTCTTGCAACTGGCGACCGCTTCGGAGGCAGCCTGGCGTCGTGGGGGGACCTCAATGGAGATGGGGTAACCGATCTGGTGGTTGGTGCCCCCGGCGATGATACCGGCGGAACCAACCGCGGCGCGGCTTATGTACTCTTCCTGAAAGAACTGCAGGACGTGCTTAACGTGTCTGTTACCGGTGATGAGTCAGTGCTGATCAGCCGAAACGGTAACAACGTGGAAGTCCGAATTAACAACGTTGTTGATGACCGCTACAGCATCCCGGCAGACACCCTGAGGCTGTTAGCGATTCAAGGCGGCCCGGGAAATAATCTGATTGATCTGTCCGGTGTAACTCTCGCGACGTTTCCGTCGCTATCCGGTGTCAGCGTTGCGGGAGACGACGGTAGCGACACACTGACTGGCAGTGACCTCAGTGACGTGCTGAGCGGCGGCGATCAGCGAGACCATGTCGATGGTCGCGGCGGAAACGACACCCTGACCGGAGGCAAAGGCGATGACAACCTGATTGGTGGTTCCGGTGTTGATGGTCTTCGCGAAGTGGCCTACACCGATTTTGTTTCTGGCGAGGTTCGCGCGGTCACACTGACCAGCACGTCGCTCTCGGTCATGCAGAGGGCCACCCTGATCTCGCACGATTCACTGTCGGGGTTCGAGTTTGCTGACATCACCGGTGGCCTGATGCGAGACATTATCAACGCGTCCGCGTTCAACTCGACCGCGGTTACTACTCTCAATGGCGGCGGCAGCAATGATACCGTTCTCGGAACGGATGGGCCGGATCTCATCCTGACTCTGGCGGGAGCGGATTCAATCAGTGGCAACGGAGGCAGTGATACTGTGGTGTCCGGCGGTGGGATGGACACCATCAGCGGTGGTGAAGGTGCGGACAATCTCAACGGGCAGAACGGCAACGATCTGATTTATGGAGATGCGGGCAACGATGTTCTCGTGGGTGGTGCAGATTCAGACTCGATTTATGGCGGCGTCGGTAACGACTTCGTAAGCGGCCAGTCTGAGTCAGGATTTCTCGTGGGCGGCGACGGGAACGATACCGTTCAGGGAAACGCGGCTGCCGACACATTGCAGGGTGAGAGCGGCGATGATCGCCTCTACGGCCTTCAAGGCAACGATGTTATTTCCGCTGGCGATGGAGCAGACTCCTTACTGGGAGGCTTCGGGAACGACTCGCTGGATGGAGGCGCGGGAACTGACACGCTGCAGGGTGATCTTGGGAATGATACCCTCGACGGCGGAGCGGATTCGGATCGGATCAATGAAGTCCTGGACACAAATCTGTCGATTGTCGGAATTTCAATTACGCCGAATGCGCTGGGAGCGGACACCACAATCGGTATTGAACGAATTCAGATTACCGGCGGTGCGACAGCGAACTTCTTCGACGCGCGGCTGGCGAGCGTGCCGGTGTTTCTGGCAGGCGGAGCGGGTAGTGACACTCTGCTGGGCGGGTCCAAAGCGGATGGCCTGTCCGGAGGAGACGGCGACGACGTGCTGATGGGCGGAAGCGGCGTGGATCTGCTCGATGGCGGCGATGGTCAGGATTATCTGCTGGAGAGTGCGGACGCGGATTTCTCCGTGAACGGGGTCACCGTGACTTCAGCGGCAACCGGTTCGGATAGCCCTTCAGGCATTGAACGCATCGTACTGATCGGCGGGGTCGGCGCGAACAAGCTCGATGCATCCTTGGCTACGGTGCCTGTCGCCCTGCTGGGAGGTCCAGGCAACGACACTCTATACGGTGGTTCCGGCCCGGACACTTTGAGCGGCGGAAATCGAAACGACATGACAGTGAGTGGTGGTGATGGTTCGGACGTGCTCGATGGCGGAATGGGTACCGACGTGCTTGAGGAGGACGCTCTGGACACTTTGATAAGTGGTGGTGGAGATTCGATCCTGGCGGACGTCTTCGCTTTGCTGCCGAGTTGGATCGACAATCTGTGAAAGAGACGTCGGGGGTAACATCCCGAGAACGAGCACATCGGGTCTCTGCAGGACTACAGACTGCTGACGAGTCTCGCCGCCGGGAAGCACTGGGCAGATTCGCGCACAGAAATCGTGCTCGCGCAGTATTAGCCGCCCGACGAATTGCTGAATATGCCGCTTACGAACTCAACCGAGCTCTCAACCCGTTGAAAAACGCGTTCTGCACAGAAGGTACTGAGTGGTATGGCGTGTGCTACGCGTTGTGCAAGTCGTCTCTCTCCGGAAAAGGAGCCGGCGTGACCACATCGGAATTTGACAGCATTTCACGACGCCATCAGGAATGGCAGGCGGAAATCGATCATTGGCGAGCCTGGATCGGAATCTGGAAGGAGCAGATGTCCTGTTATCTGCCGCAGCTTGAGCGAGTAGTCGACGTCCATCTGGAGCGGCTTGAGAACCACGCGGAATCCTTGAACGCCCTGCAGCACAGCATTACTGATCGCGAGCAAGTGCTGAAAAGCGACACTGAGCCATCCGACGTCTTGCGACTCATGCTCGAAATGGATGTATCCCGGCATGGTCGCGAGCGGGCGCGGCATGAGCAATTCAAATCCGCCTATCAATGTCTGATGCAGGCTCTTGTGCTGCTGAAGGGTGAGCTGATCATCGACTAGCATTCAGCGCTCGGGAACAGCCCGAGATTGTTGCGGCAGAAGTGACGTGAGACGGGTGCTCACAGTCGACTCGGGGCAAGTGTCCAAGACATGCTCCAGGTGCTTCTGCCAGGCGGACTCGATGGCGTTTAAAAGTTCGTCCATCGTGACAGGTTTCGTCAGCAGCGCGCAAACCGCTGCGGCGTTCGCGCGCGCGACCATCTCCGGGCTATGAAAGGCTGACACGAGTATCATGGGCAGGTGAAATCGCAGCACGATCTGCTCAGCGGCGGCGAGTCCGTCCATGACGGGCATCCGCACGTCCGAGATTACAAGGTCCGGCTTGACGTTCCGACACTCGTTCAGGAGCTCCAATCCGTTGCTGGACGATGAAACCACCGAATGTCCCAGATAGATCAACACGCGCTCATAATACTCGCGGAGATCTGGTTCATCGTCGGCGACCGAAATGCGAAGTGAGTGAATCATCACTCGCGACTCCTTTTCAATTGTTTTCGCGACTGATCCGCATGTGCCGTCACTCGCATGCGAATTGGTCACTATTGATCTCACTGTGGTTGATCATCGTCTTCGTCGCGTCTTGCCGACCTGTGATGAGGTCGAGTCGATAGTTCCCGTCGTGACTCGGAATCCTCAGCTCAATCGACCGAAGCGCAGTATGCGATTCGCCAGGCGGCACGCCGCCATTGGTGTGCTCGAAGACTTGCTCACCAGTATTACGAGCGTTGGACGCAACAGATGTGCCGGAGCGGCCCTGCGAGCCTCGACTTCGATCGCAATGCGGTCACTCACCGCAGATACATCTTTCAGGGACGGAAAGTCTTGTCTCCCAAGCTGACTCTGCGCAATCGTTGCGGAGCCTCAGAGGCAGCGAGGAAATCGCTCTCGCAAGTACTGCTCAGGCGCTACAACACGCCACGCGTTAGTCGGTTGTCTAGAAGCCCCCAGGAAGCGATCTGGCGTCGACAAGATGTTTCCTCGAGATGCATCAAGAGGAAACAATGATCAAGGGGCTGGCCCGCGGGTTGAGTTCTAATCCTGGCGGGAAGCCGTTGGATCACGTTCATGCCGCCGTCAATGATGGTCGTCGATGACGACACCGATACCTGCCTGAACCTTTCGGATATTCTCACCGACCTGGGTTACCGCATAGAGATCTTCAATACCGGACAGGCCGAGATCGAGAGGGCGCGAACCACTTGCTTCGATATCGCGTTACTCGATCTCATGTTGGGTGGCATGGATGGCGTCACCTTATTCCGGACACTGCGATCACTGTGTCCGAAAACGTAAGCGATCTTGATCACTGGCGAGCCCTTTCATCCGCGAGCAGCTCAGCATCTCGACGCGGGTATCCATTGCATGATCGCGAAGCCGCTCGATATCCCTCAAGTGGCGTCCGTGATCTCCGGCCTGCTGCGCTAAAGATCTTACTGCGCCGCGTTGCGGTTGTTTCGAGGGGCGACAGCGCGCTTAAGCCGCCGAGGAGCTTCGGGAACCCGAAACGCTGAAATTGGTGGCCGCACGCAGGTGCGCGGGTTGTGTCGAGAATTCACTGACCACGGCGGACGCTCTCTGCTCCGATGCCTTACTGAATCGGGGTTGCTTCCATTTGACAGAGTTCACGCACATGGGCGCTGAATTGATCGAAGGCCTGTTGAGCACCCACCCACTCCGTGATCGGGCTGCCCACATGCGGCGTTTCGCGTATGACGAGATCCAGTTCAGCGAGCAGCTCACGAGTTCTGCTTGAAACCCGCGTCCGGTGATGGTTGAGCCCCTCTACTTCGTCGAAATCGCCGGGAAGTAAGTCGTTTCGGTCGGCTTGCTCACAGTGCTTGACCAGCAGCTTGCGCAGGGCTTCGAGCCTCGAATGCGTCTCGTGGACGTTGATTCCGGCGACTGTTGTCTGGGTGGCATCGGGCCACCAATGGTCGATCGCGCTCAATAGAGTCAGCACGCCGGCAGAGGTGAAATTCAGCGGCGAAGTATTGGTCATCATATCTGGATCCACTGCTTGGAGTTCGCTTGGAACGAGTGCTGTCAGCTCCGACGCGAATGCAATGCCATCAGTCCGTTGACACGCGCCAGCGACTGCTCTTGACATTAAATTACGATCGTAATTTAATGAGCCCATGAGATACCCGGCTGACCAACGTGAGAAGACTCGGCAACGCATTCTGGATGCGGCGGCGACGGTGTTTCGTCGTATGGGCTATCAGGCCGCGAGTGTTGATATCGTCATGGCCGAGGCTGGACTGACGGCGGGCGGCTTCTACTCGCACTTCAGTTCCAAAGAGGAACTGTTTCTCGAATCGTTTCTGCGAACGCTGCGGGAAGCCCGCACGTTAACGGGCCAAAGCGTTGAGCAACTCGAAGGGGCCGACCGCATCAACGCGATCGTGGCGCGGTATCTGAGTTCTGCTCATCGCGGAATGATCGATTCCGGATGCCCATTGCCGCCGCTGCTCGCCGACTTACCGCGACAGAAAGAATCTGTCCGGCGCGGCTTTGATGAGATCGTGGCCGAGATCATCACCAGCCTGGAACCGCATCTTCAAAACACCACCGTCACGCCGCCGGCGGATCACGCGCTGGCCATTCTGGCGCTGATGGTGGGTGGCATGTCGTTGTCTCGCGCGATCGCCGATCCCTCGCTGGCCGAGCGTGTACTCGCGGCCTGCCGCAGTCTGGCGAGTGCCTCGCTCGCTGAAATCAACGTAACTCAACCCAACGCTGCTGCATCGGATGATGCACGTTCCTCATCTCAACCAGACACGAAACCCAAACGAAGGAAGCCATCATGACTTCAGCTACCACTACACCCAAGAGCCCGAACTTTCCTCAAGTGACCGAACCTCACGGAACTGCGGCCGGAGCTAACTACAGCGCAGCTCACATGGGAAAGTTCCAGGAACTCACGCGCTACGCCATCAGGCATCCCGCCGCCGGAGGAACCGTCAGAGGCAAGGTCTTCCTGCAGGAACTGTTGGGACTCTCCGGCATGGAGATCTCGTTCGGCCTGCTCCCTGCGAACACTTCATTTCCCTTCTACCACAAGCATCAGCAGAACGAAGAGGTCTACCTGTTCCTGAGTGGGCACGGTCAGTTTCAGGTGGACGGTGAAGTGCTGGATATCAGCGAGGGCTCAGCCGTGCGCGTTTCGCCGGACGGAGTGCGAGCTTTTCGCAACACGTCTGATGAGGCCATGTTCTACGTGGTGATTC
This sequence comes from Planctomycetaceae bacterium, assembly GCA_021732995.1. Taxonomy (GTDB): domain Bacteria; phylum Planctomycetota; class Planctomycetia; order Planctomycetales; family Planctomycetaceae; genus AM-0621. The sequence goes on from JAKFWA010000051.1 coordinate 32,148, forward strand.
AGGCCAAAGAGGGATCGCTCGAACAATGGACGGGAACAGATGGCATCGGCGTTCCCGGCCAGGTGCAGTGGCCGACGACGGCTTGAGCTACGGCTTCGCCCCACGCACGGTGAAGAGCTGCGTCGTCAGAAACGCATCGCCTTGCTCTGTGCGCACGAAGAGTTCCGGCGACCAGTCCGTGATTTGCTGGATCTGGTCGGGGCGCAACGAATCCTTCGGTCGCAAGCCGGTGACCGCGAGACCTTCCGGATTCAGCACTCCCGCACGCTGCAACTGCTCAAACCGCTTTGCTGTGACGAAATCGGTGTAGCCGTAACCGGACTCGCGGTACCGAAAAATCTCGCCCCAGTTGACGAAGATATGCGTGATGCCTTCAGCGGTGAGCTGTTGCTGGATCTCGGCGGCGGCTCGCAGTGGTTGCTGGCCCGGTTCGGTATTCGGCTGCTTCGCCGAACACCACTCTTCGAAAATCGAGACATCAAACACGGTGTTGTAGATCAGTGGAAACCGCGCGTCGAAAACTTGAGCTTCACCGACCATCAGTACCTTTGAGCCCGGCGGCAGATGCTCATTCAGCCACGCAATGCCCGGTGCAGTTGCCTGCACGCCCTTGGTGAGTGCGTTCATGTCGCTGAGGTAAGCGTTTAATCCGCAGTTTGGCAGAGTGATAAATGCCAGGTTGAACAGCACGCAGAGGCTGATCCAGCCTCCAGCCGCGTTGCGCCATAAGCGGGTTGCGGACCAGACGGCTCCAATACCAGCCAGCGCCGAAACGACTGGAATCATCGGAATCCAGAAGCGATCGATGCGATGCGTCAGCAGCCACCACGAGCCAAACAGGTAGGCGATGTACACCCACGCGGCGCTGATGAGTCGGCTTTGAAAACGCAGCGCGCCTGCAGACAACGCGGCGCCGCGGCTTTCATCCCACGCCTCTGCCGCATCGCGCCGCCTCAGCAGGATGAGTGAGAACGGAGCCAGCGAGAACAACAGCGGGCTGAGCCAGTCGCTCTTGAAACTGACATCAAACAGTTTCACCAGGATGTCCGCAGGCTGGTGGTGTGGAGGTCCGTGGGCCCGCTTCCAGTTGACTTCGAGTGTTGGCGTCCAGTCGATGCCATGAAAGACGGTATTAAGCAGCGGGTAAACGGGGTTGCCGGTTTCGATCAGGTTCTTAAGCAACCACGGTCCGACAGCGAGGCCCGTTCCGATTCCGAACACAATCACGTTGGCAGCGATCAAACGCCAGAGACCATTCTTGTGTGATGTGATAGCGGGCGTCGCCTCGTCCGGGTTTGATGACCTCACTCTTATGCTCAGCCATAGCACCAACGCCGCACACGGAATGACGACGGACAGCATGCCAGGATACTTGCAGGCCATTGAGCTGCCCGCGAACAGGCCGGTCAGCAGCAAGTCGTTTCGACGTTGGCCGCGTTCGATCCACAGAGCGAGCGCGAAGGCCGTTAGAAACAGATACAGCGTGGCTCCGCCTTCAGCGTAAGCAATGACCGAGATGCGATAGGTCCACGGCGTCGTCAGATGAATGACCGCCGCGATCCATGCCGCCGTCAAACCGAACCAACGTTTCACTGCCGCAAAGACCGCCAAGCCAGTTAGCAGCCCGAACGTTCCGAGTACCAACTGTCCCGCGAGTGCCCCTGCGAACCAGTCACCGTGCAGCACCATGCCCTGCAGCAGGAACATCTCTGTGAAGAACGGGAAACTCGTATAAACGTTATGCGGCAGGAAGAAGATCGAACCCGCCGCGTACCACTCTTTGGGACCTTGCAGGTGGTATTCCTTCACGTCGAAATCGATCGACGGCAACAGAGCCCCCAGCCACATCGCAAGCACGAACAGAGCGACGACGATGACTGCCAGACCACGGCCCAAGACGGGAAAGGGAATCTGTCCCCGCAGAGCGAGATCCCACCATCGAACTTCTTGCTTGGCACCAGTTGATGTCTTCGAGTCAGAATTCGCAGCGCTGGGCCGGCACTGCCGGACGAATGCCATTCCGTCGAAGACCAGCCCCAAGACTGCGGCTAAGGATGTCAGCACAGCCAGAGTGCTTGTCTTGAGTAGCCCGGCCAACCCGCAGCCCAGCACCAGCAGGGACATCGCGGACAAGCCGAGTCCGTAGCCAACTACGATTCGTTCGATCCGCGACAGCGATTCTCTCAGCTTCATCGCGCGCAGCAGCCCAGTACCCAGTCCCCACGCTCCGGCAAGTATCCACGCCGCCGTAAGAATCATCGGCACACGCTGCGGGAAGAACCGCCAACCAGCGGGATCAGCATCCGGGTGAGCAACCACGCAGTTCCAGAGGATATCTGGAAGCTCCAGCCAGATGACTGAGCGATTCAGCGGTGGATTGCTGTTGGGCAGATCCAGCCCGAAGAAAATCACGGCAAACAGTCCGAGCCAGGCGACGGCAATGAGTACGGAAACTGGCGTTCTTGCCGACCCTGATTGACCCATTGGCGAAGCTCGCGGTCCTGATGGCGAGGATGACTGTGACATTCCCGGACAGAGCGAAACCATACCGCGCCGCCCGGTCCGGTCCACCGCAACGACTGCGTTAACTCCAAAAGCTGTGAGAACTTGGCTGCAGATCCGGAACCCCGCCGCCGATCCACGTGTCCAGACGACTCGCAGGCGACACTCAGAAAGGTGCAACGCCCGGCGCAGTCCAGCTTTAGGCGTTGCAACGATCATCCGGCCAACGCATCAGAGAACGCTTGCGGGAGAGCAGGCGGCAGCAAACCGTCGCTTGCTTCACCCCGCCAACGCGTTAAATTTCGGCCGCTTTGGCAAGGTAGCTCAGTCGGTTAGAGCACCGGCTTCATAAGCCGGGTGTCGCGGGTTCGAGTCCCGCCCTTGCTATTCTCTTGAAACCCCGAAAATGTGGCGGAAACGCCTGCGTTTTCGGGGTTTTTCGTTTCGTGGCTGAGTTTTGGGAGGTGTCCTCCAACTTCTCCGGATTGCCAATTGAGGAATGTACTTCCCCGTTTTGGTGCGAGCATTGGTGTAAGCTGAGTTGTCTGGCCAGCCTCTGCAACGCCTTCTGGAATCAACCCTGCTACTACCGGTGATGGTTCGCCCAGCGGAAAGGCGAGGCAGAAGTTCGAGGGCACCTGACACGTCCTCTCTTAAGGGATCGTGATATGTTGAATGTCGCAGCAACTTCTCCCTCAACCACGTTTGCTCTGCATGATGTCCTGCCGGCCCGCGATCTGCTGGTGACGGTTAAGCCTCAGGAGTCACTATCGGGGTTGTTGAAAAGGAATCCGGCACGAGTTTCTGAGCAACCACCCATTGAGGCTTGCTGCGACTACTCTACGGACTGCGTCGCGCAGATCGATACGCACCCATTGATTGCGGCGACGGACCTCGCGTACAGCGGTCATCGTCCACTAATTCTCTCGCCCGACATGATCTGGGTGACCATCCTGCAGGGGCTGGCACAGCATGTCTTCAACAACCCGGAACAGCATCGCAGCAAGCTGGTATCACACTCCGGCAAGCAAGCGATGAGTATTCGCATTCCCAAGCTTGTGGAAGGCAGTCCTGAGAACCTCTGGGATAAAATCATTGCGCAGTTCACTGAGGAAATGCAGCGCCGGCTGGGGGCTTCCTATTCACGATTCATCTCAGACTTCACGACGACCGGGCCGCTCGAATTGACCGCCTGCCAAGTCGCGCTGATGGACCTGTACGCGCCTTATTTTGACTATCAGATGAGGGGAGTCTGCGGAATTCCCCAGATCACGCTTGAGGGTGAAGTCCGCGACTGGAAGAACCTGCGAAAGAAAATCGAAACCCTGCGGGATTTTGATCTGGATTGGTGGCTCGCTGAGCTGCGCCCCATCTGCGATCACTTCGTCAGAGCTGCGGAAGGGGATGTTGATCGGACATTCTGGAGAAACATTCATAAGAACGAGACTCAGTATGGCGCGACTCGCATCAACGGTTGGATGGTCAAACTGATTCCCTACGTCGAAAACAACGGGACTGGGCAATACACCGTTCGCAATCCGATATTCAACGATCCGGAAGCAGAGCTGACGACCTCGATGCTGCCTTCCGGCATTTCGAGCGTGCAATTGTTGTATGAAGAGCTGGATGAATCGACGAAGAAGGTTCATCCGAAGTCCTGCTACGAGTTGCTGGGTGGATTTATTGGAGTTGCTCAGATCGCGAGTTCGAAAGCCCTGCGCCCGAAACTCGGCTGGGCGATTCGGCGCGGAGGGGCGGCGAGCCGCTGGCAACAGATGCTGGCTGTTCATAACCCGACTCCGCCGTTGGGCGCTTCCGCGTTCGCCGAAGCAGCGCGGGATGTGCTGGGTGTGCTGGTAAACAAATATAATGGTGGTCTTTCCCGCATCTCTGCGGAGATGCGCCACTTCTATAGCATGTGTAATGGTGTCACGATCGGTGCCGATCAGAACCGTCTCGTGATTCGTCCCTTTGAGAGTTGCGACGTTTTCAAGAATCCGCCCTTGTATGATCCGGCGCAACCAGCGGGTCCGCCTGAAGCTCACAATGAGACTCAGGGGTATGACTGGTGGTTCCGCTTTGGCGATTTTGCTGACGGATCGTTTGTGGCCATCAGACTGCGATCCACCTATGCGGGAGGCGATGGCGACTACTGGTTCGTGCTGCACGGCGGACGGGGCGCGGAGATTCAGGGGCGCGTCCCGATTGTTGCGACATCGCTGAACCAGTTCTTGCTGCAGGTCCTGACATCGGGAGGTCGGCCGACCTCATTCACGCCATTGTCTCCGACACCCGAATACTGAAAGTTGGGCAAGGGCAACTGTGTTCGGCGATCAGCCGCGGAAGATCTGGATGAGATCTGCCATCGGTGCCGGAGCCGCGTATACTTGAGATGTGTCTTGAAGCAAGCTGCCCCGCGTCGTCGTTATTGACGGGCGTGGGGCAGCTCGTTCATTGTCGCAGCGTTGATGTTTAGTCTCAGCCAGCTCTGCGGGATCGTTTTCCAGGCTCTCCGACGCGGTCATGCCACTCAACCTTGAACGCTACCAACACCCGGCCTTGCGTCAGCTTGCTGAGCAGCAAGTGCGATACGCGCCAGTACCGGTGCGGCTCAAGCAGTTGGAGCGGGCGGAACTCTTTCTGTTGAACGTTCGCCCCGAGTCCGTGATCACCTATCCCGCGCTGTTTCGCGAACTCACCGGGCGACCGACCACGAACTATCCTAGCCTGGAATTGGCTGGCGAAGTGTTGTTGCACGACCTGCGGTACTTCGTCGAAGACCTTTCCGACAGCATGCCGCTGGATGCGGCGACTTTCACCGAGCCGGCGTTTACTCAAGATGAGGTCGCGAAGCGGTTCAATATTTCACTCTCCACGGTTGAGCGTTGGCGCGAACGCGGACTCGCCGGTCGCCGGGCTCGTTGCGGCAAACGCAAACGCATCTGCTTCTTGCAGTCGCATCTCGAACGCTTCGTTGAGTTGCATCGAGCTGAGATCGAGCGCAGCGGCGAGTTCTCCCACGTCGTGAACTCGGAAAAGGAATGGATGATCCGTCGAGCGCGGCGGCTGGCTCGTCATGGCGCTTCACAGATTGAAGTGACCCGGCGGCTGGCGCGGCGACTGGGCCGTGCGGTTGAGACCATTCGAGCGACCTTGAAGAAGCACGATGCCGAGTATCCCGACGCGGCCGTGTTTCCAGACGCTGCCGTGCAGCTCACTGACGATGATCGTCGCGAGATTTTTAGTTCTCTGAAGCGAGGGGCGTCCGCGACGAAGCTGGGCAGGCAGTATGGTCGCACTCGGTCCAGCATCTATCGAGTTGCTAAAGAGTACCGCGCTCAGATGCTCACGAAGCAACGGATTGATTACATCCAATCGCCCGATTTCGACGAGGACGACGCTGACGAAACGATGCTGGTTCCTGGCGAAGGATTGGAGCTCCCGACGACAGCGCACCAGCCATCCGCATCGGAGCTGCCTGCTTATCTGTCTGAGCTCTACGAGTTCCCGGTGCTTAGTCGCGAACAGGAACGATTCCTGTTTCGCAAGATGAACTATCTGAAGCATAAGGCAGTGCTATTGCAGCAGGGATTGCCGAAATCGAAGCAGCAAGCTCAGGACATGGACGCGCTGGAAGCCTGGCTCGATCAGAGTCTCGTCGTGAAGAACATGATCGTGCGCTGCAATCTGCGACTGGTGGTCTCGGTTGCTCGCAAGCACAAGCAACACGGCGAAAACTTTTTCGAAATGGTCAGTGACGGCAACCTCACGCTACTGCGCGCCATTGAGACTTTCGATTTTCAGCGTGGGAACAAATTCTCCAGCTACGCTACCTGGGCGTTGATGAAGAGCTACGCGCGCACCGTTCCTGGCGAAGGTCAGCAGATGACCCGCTTCCAGACAGGCAGCGAGGAACTGCTGTCGCTGTCAGCGGACTCGCGCGGGATGAACACAGATGTTGAAGAGCAACTGCTCGAACAACGCTCGATTCTGGAAACGATCGTGGATCGCCTGAACGAGCGCGAGCAGGAAGCCATCAGCATGCGCTTCGCGCTGCGCGGGAACTCGAAGACTCACACGCTCGAAGAGATCAGCGCGCGATTGGGTCTCTCAAAGGAAAGAGCCCGCCAGATTATCGCCAGCGGGCTCGACAAACTCAGAGAGATCATTCAAAGCGAAGAACTCTTCGACGATGAGGATTTTGAGTCGCGTTAGAAGTCGCGCCTCGCTTGAGGAACGATCTGCTTCACGACGTGCATCGCGGCGGCCACCAGCGGTTTCATGAGATCGCTGTCGATGCGGTCCCAGCCGTAGGGGTTCAGGTTCTGCAATGCGTCCATTGCCAGCACACCAAGATCACGCTGCTGCCAGACATGACGCGGACTTACATGACACTTGTCGACGGCGAGTTCGGCGATCTGGTCTTCGAACTCAATTCCGTCGAACCCGGCGATCATGGTCAGTTCCGGATTCAGGCTGGTGAGGGTGGAGCCCGCATCGATAAGGCAGGGGCTCATTGGTGTGCTCCTTTCATACAAGTGAAATCAGGTGTTCAACTGAGCCTTCACCACGGAACGCTCAGGCTGTGAGCAACAATTCTCAGCAGCCGACAGTTGAACAAAGTTCAGCAAAGCAAAGGCGATGCCAGTTAATCGCGAGGCCCGAAAAACGTGAAGAATCAGCAAGAATCGCTGATTCCGACGTCGTTGCGGTTTCCACGACCGTCGAACGGCTGTGCTCGTCTTTTAGTTCGACTGCTCTAAAGTTGAGCAGTCTTCTGCCAGCGGCAGATCAGCCATTGTTTCAGGTCGTTGCGAACGCCCAACTAGACAGCGTTAAAGCTTGCCAGGTTCTGTGGAGACGGCCGACTTATCGAGCACAGAGAACCACAGCCGACGCATTGTCGGATCAATATGTGTTGTTCTGAGCTGCCACGACCGGCGGGCTACACAGTTTGAATCTTGTCCCTAACATCTGGCCCTTTGTAAGGAGCGCTGTTCTCCCTTGGAATTCCTTCAATGCCTATTAGAAGGCCCGACTTATGAGCCGCATTGTCATGCGTACTGGTGAAGCTCTCGTTGAAGATACTCCCCCATGGTCCGCTGCTGAGCCAGAAGTGGTGATTGGCGAACTCGACGGTCCGGTCGGCGCCGCGATTGCCAACATGATTGGCGACCAGAACCGAGGTCACTCGAAGGTCTTCGCGATCATGAACTGCGACGTACAGGTTCGCCCCACAACGGTCATGGTGAGCAAGGTCACCGTCACCAACACCAAGTACACCAACATCCTGATGGGTACGGTGCAAGCCGCGATTGCCAACGGTGTGTTGGACGCTGTTCGCGCCGGCGATATTCCGAAAGAGAAAGCCAACGATCTCGGCATCATCGTCTCGGTGTGGCTGGACCCCAGCGTCGTGACTGAAAAGATCGACCACGAGATTCTCTTCAAGACCAATCGCGCTGCGACGGCCAAGGCGATCGGCAAAGCGATGCGCAACGAGCCATCCATCGACTGGCTGCTGGAGAATCAGGACAAAATCACTCACTGCTTCCATCAGATGGCTCTCGACGGGCAGATCTAGTGGCGCTTCGAACTTGCCAGCCCTGTGTACTGAGCAGCACTCTGGTATTTGCGCCGGGAGGCCGAGGCTCCTGCCGAGCCGCGTGAGCGAATCGGCCTGGCCTCGAGCGCCCGGCTCGGCAGGAGCCTCGCCCTCCCGATCATGGGTCTGCGCAACTGCTGAGGTACGGCTCGATAAGCCGTTTTGTGACAGCTTTCTGGCTTTGAGACTTCGGCTTTGGACATTCCTTTGTCGGGTGAGCCTTGAACCTTTGACAATGGGATGCATCGCATGAGTAACTCAGAGGCGACATTGCCGACGATCTTCTTGAAGCCGCGTCGGGCGCAGCCGTTCTTCAATCGGCATCCGTGGGTTTTTGCCGGGACGATCGGACGGACAACCGGTGATCCTCAACCAGGTGATGAAGTGCTGGTTCGTTCCGCCGAAGGGCAGTTCGTTGCGCGCGGACTCTTCAACCCCGACAGCAATATCACCGTGCGGCTTTATACGTGGGATGAATCGCAGGCTCTCTACAAAGAGTTCTGGCGGGCGCGACTGGATGCGGCACTGGCGCTGCGGCGCGATGTCATCAATGTTGCCGACAACACCGCGTATCGACTGGTCTTCAGCGAATCGGACGGCTTGTCGGGACTGACGGTCGATCGGTACGGCGATTGGCTACTGGTTCAGATCACCAGTCGCGCGTTGGCCGATCGCCGCGATGTGTTGTTTGATCTGCTGGAAGAACGATTGCAGCCGCGCGGTATCTGGCTGCGGACGGAGAAGGGCATCGGCGAAAGCGAAGGCTTGAAGCTGGCTGATGGCCTGGTGCGCGGTGAGGTACCACCGCGACCGCTCAGCATTCGCGAGAACGGTTTGACGTTTCTGGTCGACGTGGCCGAAGGGCAGAAGACCGGTGCGTTTCTGGATCAGCGTGAGAACCGCCTGGCTGTCGCGCGGCTCTGCAGCGGCAAACGTGTTGCCGACTTGTTCTGCTACTCGGGCGGCTTCGGCGTGACGGCGGCGAAGTATGGTGCCGCGCATGTGACGTGCGTCGATTCATCCCAACCCGCACTCGATGCCGCGAAGTTAAATGCCGAAGCGAATCAGCTCGTCGACCGCATGGAGTTCACGCGTTCGGACGTCTTCAAGTACCTCGAGCACGCGAAAGCAGCCGGTGAACAATTCGATGTTGTGGTGCTCGATCCACCCAAGATGGCGCGGTCGCAATCCGGATTCGATCAGGCCATGCGCGGCTATCATTCACTCAACGCGATGAGCGCGTCGCTGCTTCGTCCGGGTGGAATTCTGGTGACCTGCAGTTGCTCAGGCCGAGTCTCCCGCGAGGACTTTGAGCTGATGCTCGCCAACGTGGCGACGTCAATCCGTCGCCCGATTCAGATTCTCGAATCGCGCGGTCAGCCGCCCGACCATCCGGTCTCACCCAACTGCCCCGAGAACAGTTATCTCAAGTGCTACATCTGCCGAGTCACGTAGGCTTCAATATCGATGATGTAATGAGACACGCCGTGATGAGTGTTAGCTGACTTGAATTTCGGCGGCAGTATTGAGGGGTTGCACGATGCGCAGTTGGAGTTCTGCAGTCGGCGAGTTTGATTTGACAATGTTGATGACGTGATTGGCGACCTTCATGTCGGGGCACGGGATTGCGCACGTCGGGCCCCAAGATGTCTGCACCGGGCCTGCTAGTTGGGCGTCCTTGAGGGCAGCCGCTACGTGCCCCATTGTCCTTGAGGAGAACACTCCTCCCTGTACCTGGCTGAAGTACTCGCCCACTAACTGACCGTATTCGTATAGCCCTGCTGCGAACTCGGGAAAGGCCTGGTCCCGCAGCGCCGGCAGGATCGTCATCAGCGAAAGTTGGCACAGTCGCGCGGTCGTGCTGGTTGGCATGGCGGGGAGTGCGGCGAACGCGGCAATCTCGGCTGATCCAGACAAGCCCGACTCTGTCACGGGCGTTACCAGCACGAAGCACCAGTGCGGCGGCATATCGATCCGGGCAACGAGTGACCCAATCGCGGCAGTGTCGAGCTTGCCGCCGTCAACGATGAAGCCGCCAGCTTCGAAACCCCAGATGCCAATTGCTGAACGTCGCCCGCGATCCACTCGCTGGGCCAGCACATCAATTGGTGCATCAAATCCCTTCAGAAGTGCCACTGCCTTCGCAATTGCCAGGCCGAGCTGAGTTCCTGAACCGAGTCCCTGATGCCCCTCGACGGCTTCCAGAATACGAATTTGGAAGCCGCTGGCGCCTGTGGACTTGGCGGTGCGAGACAGAAACTCCAACGCGCGTTTCTCGCTGGACGGGTTCACGAGAGCCGCTTGGGGAGCAACTTCCACATGAGATGTCGAACAACGTTCCGCAGTGATGTGCCAGCCGGGTTGGGCGATCATCACGCCCAGTCCGCCAAATTCGCGGCCGCTAGCCGGCTGCTGAGTCAGCAGACCGAAATGCAGCCGCGACCCGGTGCGAATCGAAACGTGCTCGGGCATTACCGCGCCTCCCGGCTGTAGTGCCGCTGCACAAAGTCGTCGAGCAATTCGAACGCCTGACTTTCTCTAGGTCCGGCTGTCTTTTCCACGGGCGAACGCAACCACTCCCACTGCTGCCGGACCTGTTCGGCGGGCAGTAGATGCAACCGTGTCGCGAGGATGGCTGCTTCGAGCACCGCGTGTTTCGCGCGATTGAAACCCCAGAAGTCACGCAGTCGCCCCACATGCACGACGCGCGTCTGAATGCTGGTGCGTTCGGCGGAGTCATCCAGCGTCTCAATCTCGAATTCATACCAGCGACAGGCGTCGCGCAGCACTTGCCCGACAATCTTTTCGGCGGGGAACGTCGGCGGCAGAGTTTGCACGCAACCAATCGCTGCCTGAGCCAGCAGCAGCACATCGTCCACAATGTGAAAGACGCCGACGGGATGCTCTTTCAGATTGCGATACGTGCGCGATGTCTGAAAGGGTCGCAGCAACAGTGTCGTCATCGCCTCGTCAACGACTGGCCCCATCGGCGCGACGTTTAACTCGCCGGCCGCATTCATGCTGGTCACGATGCCTTCCACAATCATTCAACGCCCTTGCTCGCTGACGCTACTGCCGCGAGCGGCTCAAGAGGCTGATTCTCTCGACCGGTTCACGGACATAAGGATGCGGCAGCATGCTATTTGCGCAGCGCTGGCGTCACAAATTCACGACTGTCGATCGGGCACACCGTTCACGTTACGTTGCAAGCCGACTGGGCTCCTTGAGGTACAGCATCAACACGGCGATGTCTGCCGGAGTGATACCACTGATGCGGCCAGCTTGGCCGAGGTTACGCGGTTGGACGCGGATCAGCTTCTCGCGCGCTTCAGCTCGCAAGTGCGGGATCGCTCGGTAGTTGAATGTTTCCGGAATGGACAGGGATTCGATTTGAGCCTGCTTCTCGATGATTGCAGCCTGCCGCGCGACATAACCGGAATACTTCGTCTCGATCTCAATCTGGTTGATTGCCAGCGGATGAAAGTCTGTTTCCGCGGCGGCGGGTGACATCGCTCGCAGGTCGTTCCAGGTGATCTCCGGACGTCGCAGCCACTCTTCGAGCAATCGACCTTCATGCCGCGTCGTCGTGATGAGTGTCATGGCGCGCTGGATCTGTTCTTCATGACGCAGGTAACGCTGCCAGCGCTCGTCGCTGATGGAGCCGACTTCGCGAGCCAGCGGAGTCAGTCGCCGATCCGCGTTGTCGTGACGCAGCAGCAGGCGGTATTCGGCCCGCGATGTAAACATGCGGTAAGGCTCATCGACCCCCTTCGTGACGAGATCATCAATCAGCACACCAAGGTAGGCCTGATTGCGGTCCAGAATGAAGGGGCCTTTGCCGGCGATCTTCAGCGCTGCATTCATACCGGCCAGCAGACCCTGTCCTGCGGCCTCTTCGTAGCCTGTAGTACCGTTGATCTGACCGGCGAAGTACAGACCCTGAACCAGCTTCGTTTCCAGCGTGGCATGCAATTGCGTGGGTGGAGCGAAGTCGTACTCGACCGCATAGCCGTAGCGCAGGATCTCGGCGCGTTCGAGACCTCGAATCGAGCGGATCATCTCGTCCTGCACGTCGCGCGGCAGACTGGTGGAGATGCCGTTGACGTAATACTCCCGCGTGTTGCGACCTTCAGGCTCCAGGAAGAGCTGGTGCGATTCCTTGTCAGCAAAACGCACGACCTTGTCTTCGATCGACGGGCAGTAACGCGGCCCCGTCGACTTGATCTGCCCCGAATACATCGGAGCCCGATGCAGGTTGGCTCGAATGACGTCGTGGACCTGCTGATTGGTGGCCGTCAGCCAGCAATCCATCTGCGGAGCGGTGATGCGGTCCGTCAGGAATGAGAACGGCACTGGCTCGTCGTCACCCGGCTGTCGCGAGAGCTGGCTGAAATCAATCGTCCGGCCGTTAAGCCGGGCGGGTGTGCCGGTCTTGAATCGCTTCAACTCAAAGCCAAGGCCGGCCAGAGTTTGGGACAGGCCGCTCGTCGTGGTGTCGCCCGCGCGGCCACCGGCAGACTTCGCTTCGCCGGTGTGCATGATGGCCTGCAGGAACGTGCCCGTCGTGATGATGGCCGCCCGCACGCGATAGACCGCATCGCCGCGGACTCGCACGCCGGTGATCCGCCCGTCCTCAACGATCAAGCCTTCAACGGTTTCCTGACGCAGCGTGAGGTTTTCCTGCTCCTCGGCGACTAGCTTCATGCGGAACTGGTAGGCTTTTTTGTCCGCTTGAGCTCGCGGACTGTGCATCGCCGCGCCCTTGCTGCGGTTGAGCATTCGGAACTGGATCGCCGTCTCGTCGATGCAGCGGCCCATCTCGCCGCCTAAGGCATCGATCTCGCGGACAATCTGCCCCTTGGCGACGCCCCCAATGGCGGGGTTACAACTCATCTGCCCGACCGTATCGACGTTCATCGTCAGCAGCACGGTCTTGGCGCCCATTCGAGCCGCAATCAACGCCGCTTCCGCACCGGCATGTCCGGCACCGATCACGGCCACATCAAAGTCATAAAACGAAGTCGTCATGCCGAAACTTGCCAGCAATTCTGATCTGCAACGCGAAAGACACCCGGCCTGCAATCCGGTTCGGAACCTGGGTTCAACGGACACACTGTAGAGCTTGGGAACTCTAGCTGAAACCACACTCAAAACAGTGTTGCAGTGAACTTAAGTATTGATTTGTTCATCGCGTGTTTGCGCATTCTGAGTCCGCAGTTCCAAAGAGGTTCTTGACGATCTGAAAGTCAGATGCTGTGGTGAGAAGACTCTGCGTGGGCCAACGAGCTGACTGATTCTCGTCCTCAGTGATCTCTGTTTCCAGTGCCGTTCGGCATTTGCTTTTCCCTTCGCATTTCACGGGTTCTCCGCGTTCAACTGGAACTCGCTCCTATGTTCTCTGACGAGGTGCGCTATGCGTGGTTCTTTGCGACCGAAACTCGGTTTCACGCTGATTGAACTGCTGGTTGTCATCGCAATTATCGCGGTGCTCATTGCGATGCTGCTGCCCGCCGTGCAGCAAGCCCGCGAATCCGCGAGGCGGTCGCAGTGCAAGAATAACCTCAAACAACTCGGAATCGCGCTCCACGATTATCACGGAACTCACAACGTCTATCCACCAGCCCTGCTACATTCAGGACGCTACAATAATACTGGCTTCTATGTAGGCACGAATCGCGTTGTGAACACAACTGGATGGGCCTTGCTGCTGCCGTTCCTGGATCAGCAAGGGGCCTATGATCAGTATGACTTCACGCAAACTTCGTCGATGGATAACGGAACGCCGTACAATCTCCTGATGGGCGGGACTGATGCGACCAATGCCGCAGTGATTGGGCGTCTCAGTCCGACGTTTATTCTGTGTCCAACCCATCCTGTCGCGGGTGAACGATCAACTTCAGCGGGTTCGGCCTTCTACGCGAGAACGAATGCGGCGAGAACCAGTTATGCTTTCGCCACAGGCCCTTGGACTGACTACGACGCCTGCTATACCACTTACAATAATGACGTTCGGCAAGCCAGTTTTGGCAACAGCGGCGCCGCCAAGTTTTCGCAGATGACTGATGGTCAGAGCGTGACCATCGCAGTCGGTGAAATGCATGGCGGCCTTGCCACCAAAACAAGTGGTAGTTATGGGCCATGGGGCCTTACCGGGACGCATACCTGTTGCCACGGCAGAGTGTCGAGTTCATCTGGCACGCTCGTCGATCCAGCTCAGTTCACTGCAGGGCAAGCTCAGGACTACGGCATCAACGGAGCCTGGACAAGCAATTTGACTGTAGCCCCAACTGCCACCAGGCAGTCGTACGCATGGACGTTTCACAGTACTCACGCGGGTGGCGCGCATTTCCTGTTTAATGATGGCGCTGTGAAGTTTCTGGCAGAGAAGATGAACTACAGAACGTTCGCGCTGCTGAATTACATCCATGATAATGAGCCAGCGAACGCCGGTGATGATTAACGTAAGAGTTTCATGTGATGGGGTAATTATCACGGCAGCTTACTCATAGGGCTCAGATACGATGAAACTGGTCTATATCTTCTTCCTCGCCTTCGTGGTGGGGTGCGGTGACAGCGGCAAGGCGAAAGTTTTTGATGTATCGGGCATGGTGACCATGGACGCCAAGCCGCTGGCCGGCGCTGAGATCAAGCTGATCTCGGATAAGGTGACCGGATTTGGACGCACTGGCGCGGAGGGTAAGTTTCAACTGGTGCAGGGAGTGCCTGCAGGAACCTACAAGGTTGTGATTTCAAAAGTCGAAGGTAAACCCGCCGAAAAGAAACTCACGCCCGCCGAAGAGGCGTTGGACGATGGGCAGAAAGCGGCGATTGAGTTTTCCCGCACACCCTCGGGGCAAGGTGCTGCGGCCGCTCAGGGACCAAAGGAGATTGTCCCGGCGGACTTTAGCAACTTGCAGCAGACAAAGTTGTCTATTGACGTGCCATCGGGCGGCACAACGACCGCCGATTTCAAGTTGACGTCTCAATAGCAGTGCTCGCTGTTGAGAAGATCGCAGAGCTGGTGCGATGGGTTGAGTTAGAACTCGCCGCACCAGCGTTTTCGTCGACCGGGATCGCAGTGACATTTCTCCGGTCTTCCTTGCTCTGAAATGCGGTAACGCTCTGCATTGCCAGCCTACTTGAGGTCGGTACCCTTATCGCTCTTCGGCGATACGAGACACTCTCAATCGGTACCAACCACGATGGTTTCTTGGCAGAGGTCAGGCATGCAGCGCTTACTGGTCGTCGCTTTCGTTTTGAGTTTCCTGCAGTGGAACACGGCGTTGGCCGACAAGCCGCTGCAACGATTTGATCGAGTGCTGCTGAGTGAAGAATTTCGCGGCGAAGGTGCGTCGTTCGCCGACCTCGATGGGGACGGTGACAACGACATCGTTTCCGGCAACTTCTGGTATGAAGGGCCTGAGTACCGCGTGCGGCATCAGTACGTCGGCGGTCGGGCGTTCTCGATCAACGAGTATTCGCAGCACTTCTTTTCGTGGACTCACGACTTCAACGGCGACAAGAAGCCGGACATTCTGGTCGTCGGCTTTCCGGGTCAGGCGGCCAAGTGGTATGCCAATCCGGGCTCCAAAGATGGCCAGTGGTCAGAGCATCTGGCCCTTGATGAAGTCAGTGGCGAGTCTCCAGATTTCGCCAACCTCACGGGTGACGTCCAGCCAGAACTCGTTTGCGTGAAGGGCGGCCAGTTCGGCTACGCGCGACCGGGAGCAGATCCGACGCAGCCGTGGAAATGGACTCCCGTCACGCCCAAAGGCGGGTTCGGTGGATTCACGCATGGGATGGGCATTGGCGACGTCAACAAAGACGGTCGTCTCGACCTGCTTGAAACCAACGGCTGGTGGGAACAACCGGAGAAAGAGGGTGAGCTGTTCACTCTACGTCCCACCAAGTTCGCTGAAGCCGGTGGCGCGGACATGTTCGCCTACGACCTCGATGCTGACGGCGACAACGATGTGATTTCCAGCCAGAACGCTCACGGGTTCGGCTTGGCTTGGTTTGAGAATCGCGGCAACGCGGCTTGGGTGAAGCATTCGATCCTCACCAGCAAGCCTGAAGAGAACGCATACGGGCTGGCGATCTCGCAGATGCACGCGCTGGCGCTGGCAGACGTCAACGGCGACGGCATTCAGGACATCGTCACGGGTAAGCGTTACTACGCGCACGGCAGTGGTGGAGATGTGGGATCTCAGGAACTCCCCGTGCTGTATTGGTTCCAGACGGTGCGCGGCGAAAACGGTGTCGACTTCATTCCGCACCTCGTCGATGAAGCCTCGGGCGTCGGCACGCAAGTGACGGTGGGTGATGTGACTGGTGACGGGAAGCTCGACATTCTGGTCGGCAACAAGCGCGGCACGTTCTTGTTCGCTCAGCGAGTGCAGACCGTCAGCGATGAACAGTTCGCGGCCGCGCTGCCGAAGCCTCAGAAGACGCCGCGTCATCTACCGGGCATGGCTGACTTCGCGAATGGCGTCCGTTCAACGGATGCGCTCGACCCGGAAGAGGAGCGAAAGACGTTCGTCTTGCCGCAGGGTTTCAAGGCCGAACTGGTGGCCGCTGAGCCTGACATCCAGAAGCCGATGAATCTGGCCTTCGACGCGAAGGGGCGACTATGGGCTTCGATGTCTCTGGAGTACCCCTATGCCGCACCGTTGGATAAGCCGGCTCGCGACGTCATCAAGATCCTCGAAGACACCGACGGCGATGGCAAAGCCGACAAGATCACGACGTTTGCTGATGGGCTCAACATTCCGATCGGCCTGATCCCGTATCAGGACGGTGTGATCTGCGGATCGATTCCGAACATCTGGTTCCTGCGAGACACCGACGGCGACGGCAAGTGCGACAAGCGCGAGGTGCTCTACGGCCCGATCGGTTGGGAACGTGACACGCACGGTATGTGCAACGCGTTCCGCATGGGCTTTGATGGCTGGATCTATTCTTGTCACGGCTTCAACAACAACACGACGTTGAAGGGCAAAGACGGCCATCAGATCACAATGTCGTCCGGCAACACATTCCGCTTCAAGCCGGATGGCTCGCGGGTCGAACAGATTTCGTTCGGGCAGGTGAATCCGTTCGGGCAGTGCTTCGATCCGTTCGGCAATCAGTTCACGGCGGACTGCCACACAAAACCCGTCACGCTCATTTTGCCGGGCGGTTCGTATGAAAGCTTTGGTAAGCCGCACGACGGTCTCGGCTACGTGCCCAACGTGATGGACCACCTGCACGGTTCAACGGCCATTGCGGGTATTGCGATGGTCAACAACGACAAGTTCCCGCCGATCTTTCGTGGCAACACATTCGGCGGCAACGTGATGACCAGCCGCATTAATCGGAACTCGCTGCAGGTAGCGGGTTCCAGCGTGCGAGCTCGCGAAGAACCCGATTTTTTGGTTGCCGGCGACTCCTGGTTCCGTCCCGTCGATCTGGTCTTCGGACCGGACAGTGCTCTCTATGTTGCGGACTTCTACAACAAGATCATCGGCCACTACGAAGTGCCGCTGCCGCACCCCGGTCGCGATCGCTTCCGCGGCCGCATCTGGAAGATTTCCTACGTCGGCGATGCCGGTCGTCGCGACGTTCCCGCTGCGGCGCCGACCAAGATTTCCAACGATCTGGCGAAGCTCACCGCGCCGGAACTTGTGTCCGAGTTCGCGGCTGATGACCTCAATCGCCGCATGCTGGCGGCTGATCGGCTCGTCGAGCGATTTGGTGCCACCGCCGCAGGTGCGCTCAAGGCCGGTTTGAAGAGTGATCGCGAAACCGTGCGGTTGCACTCGCTCTGGGCGTTGCAGCGTCTGAATCAGATCGACAGTGCCATCCTGCAGGCCGCGTTCGCTGATGCCAGCCCGCTGGTTCGCACGCACGCCTGCCGCATCGTGGCTGCTCGAGCTGAAACGCTGCCGGTGGACGAGCGCAGGATCGCAGATCTCCGTAAGGCTCTGGCTGATGAACATCCACAAGTGCGCCGCGCCAGTGCTCTGGCCGCGACCGTGGTGCAGGATCGCAGTCTCGTGCAGCCGATTGTCGCGCTGTTCGCGAAGACTCCCGCTGATGACATTCATCTGAAGCATGCCCTGCGCATGGCGCTGCGGCACCAACTCCGCAAGGACGATGTCTTCAACGAACTGGCCGCGAGCAAGCTCAACGAAGCCGAAGGCGAACTCGTTGCCAGCGTCAGCCTCGCGCTGAAGACTCCGGCAGCGGGACAGTTCCTCATCAAGCAACTCGGCAAGATCAACATCACCGATCGGCCTCGGCTGACGGAACTGGTTAAGGCCGCGGCGCAACAGGCATCGACTGAAAGTGTTGGCGATCTTGTCACGGTCGCCACGACGCGGTTTGAAGATGACCCGCAGTTGCAGATCGAGCTGTTGAACTCCGTGCGTAACGGACTCAATCAACGCGGTGCCGCGCTGCCTGCCTCAGTTCGCAACTGGGCGCTGACCTTGAGCCGCAAGCTGCTGCGAGTGGCCGCTGATGGCAGCCTCGAGAAGTCCGGCTCGGAAACGCTGGCGTGGACCTATACACCGATCAAGGACAAGCAGGAACTTGGCAGCTCATTCGTACTGCAGGAACGAGTCAGTCAGGACAACGGTCCGAAAGCTCCGTTCTTCAGCACGCTGGTGACGGGCGAGCAACGCACCGGGTTCTATCGCTCCGAGCCGTTCACGCTCGGCAAAGAATTCAGCTTCTGGTGCGCCGGTCATATCGGACCGCCGGGCGAGCCCGTCAAAGCTCACAACTTCATCCGGCTGATCGAGGCCGAGACACAACAAAAACTCTTCGAAGCCACTCCGCCCCGCAACGACATCGCTCAGCGGACGAAGTGGAACACGACCGAGCACGCGGGCAAACGCGTCTTTGTGGAGATCGTCGATGGCGATACGCGCGGTGCCTACGCGTGGCTGGCGGTCGGTCGCTTTTCGGTGACCGAATTGAACCCCAGCGGTCTGCGGGATGACCAACGTCAGGGAGCTCAACTGGCAGCTGCGTTCAAGCTCGATGAGTTGAAACCGGCGCTGGTGAGTCTGCTGCCGCAACTGACCAAAGAACGCGACGCCTCAGTGTCCGTCGCTGAGGCCCTCGTGCAGTTCAAGCAGGACTCGCGACTGTCTGCTCTGGTCGAATGCTTTCGCACCGACGGAGCGACGAGCAAGCTGCGCGAGCGTGCTGCGGCTGCTTTGGGCGAGGCCGATCCAAATTCCGTCACGCCCATCGTGCAGGACACTTTGAAGGCAGCAACATCGGTCGAGCAGCTGCGCATCGCCGAACGGCTTGCCAGTGACGAAGCCGGAGCGGAGCTGCTGGCCACATTGACGGAGAACGGTCTGGCCAACGTCGGCCTGCTGACTCGCCCCACCATTCAGCCGAAGCTGGCCGTCGTGAAGAACGCGGATCTCAAGAAGCGGCTCGATGCGCTCATCGCTGCCGCTCCGCCAGAAGACGCGAAGATCGAAGAATTCATCAAGCAGAAGAAGACGCAACTGACGGGGGCAACTGGTGACCTGGCTGCCGGTGCTGCTCTCTTCAAGAAGAGCTGTGCCAGTTGCCACAAGGTCGCCGACCAAGGCAACACGGTCGGTCCGAATCTGGATGGCATCGGCAATCGAGGTCTCGATCGCCTGCTGGAAGACGTGCTCGCCCCGAACCGCAACGTGGACGTGGCGTTCCGCACGACCACGCTGGTCCTGAAAGACGGCCGCGCGTTGACGGGTCTCGTCAAAGCGACGGAAGGACAGCAACTCACCCTGATCGACAATCAGGGCAAACCCCAATCGATCTCCCTGAGCGACATCGACGAAAAAGTGCCCTCCAAGCTGTCGCTCATGCCCGCCAACTGGGGCGAGCAAATCCCCCCGGAAGAGTTCCGCAACCTGATGGCCTACGTGCTTTCCTTACGTCAGCAGTAGAGGGAAGCCCATCTGCCCTGAATGTCGCCGATTGCGCGGAAATCTGCACGTTCTCTGACGTGCTCAGGGTAACCTCAACGCCAGCAACTTTGAGTCCCTGCGTCATACTCTGGCCCGGCAGCGAAGGGCTCGTGTGAGCAGACGCAACGGAGAGTTACGCCTCTTGCTGCGGGGAGAAAATCAAGCGTTGACTCCTATCACCACACCCGTATCCAGCGACCACAAATAGACGCAGCTTTCGTCTCGCCCAATCGAATCGCGTGTTTCGCTCTTTTTCCGTTGCATGAGCAACCTCTGTAATTCTCTCAATCGCTTGTGGTAAACTCCGTTTGGTTACGTCACCAGTCCCGGGGGAGCTTGCCTGCCATGTTCCACACAAAGCCCCTTGCCCGTGATGCAAGCACAATGCAGACGCGAACCGGATTCACGCTCATAGAGCTTCTCGTGGTGATTACCATCACTGGAGTCCTGGCCTGGTGGTTCCTTACGCCTGTTACCCGGTCGCGTGAGTCTGCTCGCTCAGCCCAGTGCAAGAACAGCCTCAAGCACATCGGTATGGCGTTGCAGGCGTATGAAGCTGAATACGGAACACTGCCTCCCGCGTATACCGTCGACGAACACGGGAAGCCGCTCCATAGCTGGAGAACTCTGATCCTGCCGTATCTCGATCAACAGGATCTCTATCGCAAGATCGATCTGTCTCAGCCCTGGGACGACCCAGCGAATGCGGCCGTCAGCCAGACGACTTCTGGTCAGTTCTATCCCTACACATGCCCGTCAGTGAATCTATCGAAGGGTCATACGACATACCTGGCCGTTGTAACTCCGGAGAGTTGCATACAACCTGACAAACCAAGGCGATTATCAGAGGTCTCGGGTGGTCGCGCGGGAATCGTGATGCTGGTGGAAGTGGATGACGAGCACGCGGTTCCCTGGATGGCTCCCAGGGATGCCAACGAATCGCTCCTGACGTCTATCTCAAAGGACACGAAACTGCCGCATCATGGCGGACGGCGGGTGACCTACGTCGATGGAAGCATCGGTACGGTCGAAGCCAACCGGTCAGCAGATCAGTGGCGCGCGATGATCTCGATCACGAATGCAGGCCGTTGAGGGACATTGAACCCACAAGGCGTTGGTGCCCAGTATCAATGATCCCATCTCTGCTGCGCCGGCCACATTCTTCGCCCACATCAACCAGGTGGCACGGCACGTTGTGCAACTCGCAGAAATCAGGTGCCGGCAAAACCTGGCTGGTATGAGGAATATTGCAACATCGCAAACGGTGCATACTGCTGGTCGTCGGTTCGAAGCTTTCCGCTTACCGTCGCTAATCTTGAGGAAGAACTGGCGTCATTCGCCGCGCGCTGGGCCGAAACCGGAATATGTCCCGACCCTCATTTATACACGGTCCGGAACTCGAAGCTGGCGGCGACATTCCCTGTTGCTGCCACTCATTTTCTGCTCGCTGGACCGGAGTCGTATATCGAAATCATTGCTCAGAGTTTCGATTGGTCCTGGTTTTCTGAAGAGGAGTTTTGCGCATGAACCAGCCGCGTATAATTCGCAGACAGTCGCTTACCGTATCCCTCATCCCAGAAACAGGCAGCGGGGCTACTTCAGATGAACATCCAAAGTAAACTTGCGTTACAGCAATTCTTGAATCGGCTGGCCGCTGCCGATGATACTGATGGGGCGGCCGCTGGCGTCTTCGTAGTGGGTATCAAGCGGGATGCCCAATTGATGATAGATCGTGGCCAGCAGGTCGAGCGGCGTGACCAGTCGCTCTTGAACCCCTCCGCCCCACTTTTCGCTGGCGCCGACAATGCGCCCGCCGCGAATGCCGCCGCCGGCCAGTAGCACGCTGAAGCAGTCGGACCAGTGATCGCGTCCCGCATGGCCATTCATACGCGGCGTGCGACCGAACTCGCCCACACAGTAGACGATGACGTCGTCCAGCATGCCGCGAGCGGAGAGATCCTCCACCAGCGCAGCGATGGCGCGGTCCAATGGAGGCAAGTGATCCTCAAGACCTTTGGCAATGTCGTTGTGGTGGTCCCAGTTACCGGTGTTGATATTCACACAGCGGGCGCCCGCTTCAATCAGACGCCGCGCCAACAGCGCACTCTGACCGTAGCGATGTCGTCCGTATTGGTCGCGCAATTTGTCGTCTTCTGAGCTCAGATCGAAGGCGGCGCGCATGCGATCTCCGGCGACCATCTCCAGAGCCTGCTTCTTGAAGGTATCAAGTCCCTCCATCACTCCGTTGTCGTCCACATCGCGACGAAACGTGTCGAAGGTCTTTAGTAACGCACGACGCGAATCAACGCTCTTCGCAGTCAGACCGTTGGGCAGCGACAGATTCGGCACTTTGAAGTCTTTGCCGTTCGGATCGGCACCAACCTCGAACGGGTTGTACGCCTTGCCGAGATACACAGCTCCCTGATACCCGAAGGCTTCCGATTTGGGGATGGTGACATATGCAGGCATCGGCGGTTGGCGCGAGCCAATGGACCGCGAGATCACGGCCCCGAACGACGGCTTCTGAGCCGCATTGCGAGCGAGTGTCGGGCCGAAGTAGCCGGTCTGCATCCAGTGAGCTGAAGGCGCGTGAATGCCGTTCTCATGATGGACCGAACGCACGATGGATACCCGGTCCATCACGCGGGCCTGACATGGCAGCTTCTCGCTGAGTTGCACTCCGGGCAGGTTCGTACCGATCGGTTGATACATCCCGCGGTACTCAGCCGGTGCTTCAGGCTTCACATCGTAAGTGTCCTGCTGACTGATGCCGCCATCCGTCCAGAACACAATGATCGATTTGCCGCTGGCCGAACTCTTCGACGTCTCGGCAGCTTGAGATTCCAATCGCAGCAAGTCCGCGATTCCGAGACCCAGTGCCGGTGCACCGATCTGAAGCAGGCTGCGACGTGTAACGCGTTGAAGTCTCAACATGCACTAATCCCGTCGACTCAAAACATCTGCGGCAGAGCACCATTCGACGCACCACTCAGTCTCGACAGCGGAACCAGCCGGTGGCAATTCCGCTGCCGAAAAGTTGCGTCTGCAGATTAGAGTTTTCTGGAATTGACAGAAACGCCATCAACATCGGCTGACGTTTTCTCAACGGCCCCCAGGCTCAGGGGCTAACAGACGACGTCGGTTTCGGCGCGGGCTGCTCGGCAGGAGCGGTAACAGGCGGCAAAGGCGTCGTGCCGGAGTGACCGCGCCAGTGATCCATGCTGGTGGTTACTCCCAGCAGCTTCAGGAGAGCCACAAACAGCGGGCGTGGCCAAGTCGCTCGAGCCAAGGGCAGCAGCGAAACAATGAACGGCGCAAAGACCGTAGACTGCTCCTTACGCACCGCACGCAAGATTCGTCCGGCGAGCCAGTCTGGCGTCAGCATACCGGCCAGCAGCGGCGGCTTGACTCCGTTGAACATGCCCGTGTTGATGTAGCTCGGGCAGATCGCCGTCACGTGTACGTTGTTGTGGTTGGCCAGTCGCAGTTCTTCCCGCATGGACTCCGTAAAGCCCAGCACGGCCCACTTGCTCGAGGCGTAAGTTGCAGCATTCGGCAGTGGAATCACAGCCGACGCACTGCAGATGTTGACAAGGTGACCTTCCTCCTGAGCCAGCAGGTCCGGCAGGAAGAAATGCGTCACGATCACCGGCCCGGTGGTATTCACGTCGTACGTCGCCAGATGCTTCTCCAGCGGCACGTCCAGGAACTGGCCGCCAGTGACGATGCCAGCATTGTTGATCAGGATATCAATCGAGCCGTGCTCCTGATGAATGCGATCGCGAATCGAGCGCACATCGGCCGCGTCAGTCACGTCCATCACGTAACCGGCTGCGGTGTACCCGAGTGCCGTCAGACGGAAGACAGCTTCGTGTACTCGTACCTGGTCACGATCCGTCAGAATGACCAGCGCGCCTTCGCGAGCGAAAGCCTTCGCGGTTTCATAACCGAGGCCGTGTCCGGCCCCCGTGATCAGGACTCGTTTTTTTGCGATCGTTTTCATCACAACGCTCCTCGTAATGCGAGGTTCGTAAGGACGGGAATGTTTCAGTAGCACTCGTGTGAGTGTTGGCCCTGACTTCTCAAAAGTGTGACTTCTGAGAGGTCAACTCCATCGACTTCCTTATGGGCTGCGTGCGAGGGCGCCTCGTATGGCAGCAAAAGTCAGTCGATTCGCGTTCCAGTAATTCGGTGCCTTAAATACGTCGAAAAGAGCCCACGCCACGGATTCAGGTCGCTGATGTGAAGGCACCCAGACAGGCTTTGGCAGGACAACCAACGGGCCATCCAACACGGTCTTCTGAATGCCGGTCAGCATCAGTGAGTTATGAACCCAGCCGGTACCACTTTGAGGGTTACTCAACGTGGCGCCCGGGGCTCCTCCCCACGGGATACTCATCAGAGCGAAAGCAATGCCAGACCAGTGATTCAATCCGACAATGCCATAATTCAATTCATCGATCACGTGCCGCAGACAATCACGGCCGGTGGCTCGCCGCCGGAAGTCACTCGGCAGCGTGATTGATGCCGCGAGCGTTCCCCACAGCTTCTCATTGGCAAATGCAGCAGCTTTGATGAGAAAATCTTCGGGACTTGTCGCATCAATCGGCACTTCGGCGCACACGTTTACGAACGACTCTTCCTTCAACAGTAGCGCGGGTTCCTGCGGGTTGACATTGCGAACGATCGTCCACGGAATGGCATCGTCGCGGGCTTCCGTACCGGCCACAAATAGCAGGGAGCCATCGCCACGACTCTTGCTCCCGGTCGCGCTGGTAAGAGACTTACCACTCGACCGTAAGAGCTTTTGACTTTCCGCAACGCTTTGCCCCACAAAACGTTCGTAACGTTCAAAAGCACCCGGATAGTAGGCTTTGCGCTGCGGGATTCGGGATAGCTCAGATTCGATCCGCTGCAGGAAGCGCTCGCGCTCCGGCCACTGCTTCCACGTCACAATGACTCGCGTCGCGATGCAATTGAACGCCGCATTATTCGTCAGTGATGTGACGATGTTTTCAACCTGCGCCTGCAACTGCATCGAAGAGTAAGCGCCCGGCACGACGATCCACGGCGTGACGTTGCCCAGTTCGCTGTTAATGGTCTTCGTCAGCAACGGCTGACCAGCCCGCTGACGGCGTTCGCGTTCCTCGGCTGACTGTCCCCACACGATCGCCGCGTGCGTTTTGTCCGAACCGGTGATGTGCACATCGTCGACGCGCGGATCCATGATCGCGGCGGATGCCAGATGAGCATCGCCCGTGATGACTCGCAGCAGGTTGTTTTCAATCAGCGGTGCGAACGCTCGCTCAAAGAACGGAGCGAGGTATTCATTCACCGGATTCATCTTCAGCAGCACGGCCCGGTTGTCGAGGCACAGCTTCGACAGCATGTCCGTCGCCGGAATGCCAGCCACGTTCCCCGCGCCCAGCACAACGGACAAGCCTGTCTGACCGAGATCTCGATACACCGGAGCCTGCAAACGCAGAACATCAGCCGCTGCAATCCCCGGCTGCATCCAGGTTGTCGCCGAGAAGTTGATGAACGCCAGCCAGTCATACAGACCGGCGCACGGCATTACTCGCACTCCAACGCGCTTGCCGTCAGGGTGTCGCACGATCTTCGGAGCGGCCGGGCTGCCCGTACGTTCGATCTCACGCATCGTCCGCAGATAGAGCTGCAGTTGACGCATCGCGGCTGTCGGTCCGCCCAGCACTTCTTCCGCCCGGCAGCGACTGCCAGCAGGAATACCTTTCGCGACGCAGGCAGCATCAACCCAGTCGTGAGCTGCGCCTGCGATGCCCTCCACGCACTGCTCCAGCAATTCGATGCGGCGGCGCAAAGGCATACTGGCCAGCGACTTCTTGCCGTCCTGCAACTGGCTGAGCGATCCCTGCAACGCGACCTGCTGCTCCGCTGCGGGCAGCGGAACTTTCACGGATGCGGAATCAAGTTCGGGCACCCGAGTGATCGAGGTCATGAGATCTGGGCCGGGTCGGATCATGATCAGACAGGAAAAATAGGGACATCGCGGGCTTGGAACTCAATATCAACAAAACGGAAACAGGGTAAGGCGGATTTGCCCGGAACCGTTCGGAATGCGAACGCTCTGAACAGTGAGCAAAGCGCGGCCAAACTCAGCGCCGCGCAACGGATGAGGGTGCGTCAGTGCTGGGAGTTGCCTTGTTCGGTGCGAAGCTTCCGACGCAGCACTTTCCCGAGAAAATTGCGGGGCAGATCACCTTCGATGATCTCAATCACCTTGGGGCGTTTGTGTTTCGCCAGATGCTGCTCGCAGTGTGCGTCGAAGGCGGCGCGGTCGAAGGCGTCCTTTTTCTCGACCGCCACAACGGCCTTCACCAGTTCGCCCGCGACAGGATCCGGAACACCCACAATCGCGACGTCCTTCACCCCCGGCGCGGTGCGCAGCACGGGTTCGACATCCGCAGGGTAAACGTTGAAGCCGGACGTAATCACCAAGTCCTTCTTGCGATCGACGATGCGGAAGAACCCGTCGGCGTCGCAATAGCCGAGATCACCGGTGTGCAACCAGCCGTCGCGCAACACGGCCTGAGTCGCTTCGGGATCGTTCCAGTAACCGAGGAACACCTGCGGCCCGCGCACGATGAGTTCACCCACTTCGCCAATCGGCATATCGCGGTCGCCGGTGTCGGGATCGACGATCTTCACATCGGTATCTGGCAGCGGTAGCCCAATCGTGCCGAGCCGATCGGTTCCGTCCAGCGGCCCCGTGCAGATCACCGGGCTAGCTTCCGACATGCCATAGCCCTCGACGACGGTCGCACCGGTGAAACGAGCAAACTCTTCCGAGATGGCCCGGTCCAGCGGAGCTCCACCGGACACCACATACCGCAGCGCGCGGAACTGAGTTGGCCGTTCGCGCAGTAGTTGATTGAGCGCGGCCAGCATGGCCGGGACCGCGGGAAAGATCGTCGGTTGATGCTCTTCCACCAGCTTGAGAACAACCCGCGGAATGAATCGATGATGCATGACCAGCGTTGCGGCGAGAGCGACTCCGGACATCAAACAGGTCGTAAGGCCGTAGCTGTGAAAGAACGGCAGCACGCACAGCATCTTTTCGCGAGCTTCGAATCCGCCGCCCCAATGATAGACCTGCCACGCGTTGGAAATCAGGTTGCGATGACTGAGCGTGACGGCTTTCGGATGCCCCGTCGTCCCGCCTGTGGGGAGGATGTAGGCGGGATCGTCCAGCGACTCTGGCTGGAGCGGCACAAATCGCGGGCTGCTGACCTCAACGTGTTCGGGCAGCGAATGTTGTGTCGGATTGTCGGGGGTCGGCCAAAGCCCCAGGCGGCTCCACCGCGCAAAGACGTAACCCAGCTTCTGCCACGTCGGCAAACGGTCGTTCAACGTCGTGTAGAACACGTGGCGCGGCTTATACGAAGCCTTCACGACCAGCGGCGCCAGCACATCCAGCGCGATGACCAGTTGGCAGTCGGTCGCCGTCATGAAGGTGCTGACTTCCTCAGGCACCATCAGCGGGCTGAGTGCCACCGCGATGCCACCGGCCATCCAGATGCCGTTCAACACAGACAGGTATTCCGGGACATTGGGCAACAGCACGCCGACGCGGTCACCCGGCTTCAACCCGAAGCGCACCAGCAGCGAAGCGGTGCGGTGAGCGTCCTGCGACAGCGCGGCATAGGTCAGCGATTGCTTGTAATAACGACAGGCAACTCGATTCGGGTGCCGCGCCGCAGTTCGTTCCAGCAATCCCCAGGCGGGCATGTCCGGATACGACAACGTCTTCGGAACTACAGCGGGGTAGTGGTCCAGCCAGGGACGAGAAACTTCTTCCGGCAGCAGTGTGGGAGACATGATGCACCCCCCCGCAAATGAGCGTTAACCGAGACAAGCAACAGGAATTGCATCATCCCTTGCTTGCTGTCGGAACGATGACCGGTCGCTCAAATGGATGACAGTCGCTCGACAATTCACCGTCGAGGTGGCGGGTCGGCGAGATTGAGGAAGCCGCTCGCGGCTTCGGCGATCCTGGGTCGGCTCACCTGGCTGACAACTGCATTCGGGCGCGGTCCTCGTGACCGCTCGGACAAGTGCTGACGATACACGCAGCCACTCAGCCGGTGTTGGTTCCTGGGCAATTCTGGGAAGTGATTTGTGTGGATTGCGACGAACCGAAATGCCACGAACTTCGATGCCGATTTCGTGCCATTTCAGACGGTGAGGAACTCACCGTTGTCACCTGAGATGGGAATCTCTGAAGAATCTACGTCCGACTGGTACCAAGTTGAGAACGCAAAGTCACGCCAAGTCGCCCGATCGTGCCGACTACCATCCAGTCTGACGGGATTAACACATTTTCGATAAAGTCAGTTTCGGCATGGGCGGCGTCCGGCATCACAAGAAGTCCGCGCCCGCCCTCACAATGCGCGACGTGGCAAACACCGCCCCTGCTGTTCCGCCGCGAGAACAGGTCCGCCGCAGTAGATCACAGTGGTTGTCATCCAAGCACATAGCGGGCGGTGTGATAGGCGACGCGCAGGCTCAGGTCGCTGCGCAGAGTCGCCGCAAGAGAATCTTCGTCCTTGAGCCCGAGACAGCACTCGTTGAAGACTTCACACACTCGGTACGGATGAACGGCCTCCGCAACCATGAACTCCAGCAGGTGCCCTCGCAAAGCGGGGTACTCCAGCTTGCGATGATGTTCAATAAAGACCCGAATCGCCGCCAGCGCGTTCTCGTCCGGTTGCTGCCACAGTCCCGGTGTGTGCTGCTCGCAGAAAGCTACGAGCGCCGAACCGATGCACCAGACCGCCACAGCACAGCCCGCCATGTATTCATCGAAATGGTCGAGCGTCCGAAACGGATCAGCGAAGTACTGGGGCAGCAGGCGTCGGAAGATCGAGGCTTGTTCCGTGCTGGAACCTACGTTGGACGCCAGCAGCAGTTCCGCCCACGGCATGGTCCACGGGTTGGTGTCCAACCTGGCGAATTCGTCCCAGCAGCGCGCTATCTCACACAGCATGTCGGCATCGTCTCCGCAGCGATGAGCGACCGCGACAGAGAGCGTGTCGATCTCGCGCGACCACGCCTGAATCCAGCGGCGACGGTTCTCGAGCGTCTCGTCTCGCACGACTCGATGATCGACCGGAGTTGCCAACTGCCGCATGGCTTCCAGCAGTAACGCTCCCCACAGAGCCTGATGATCGAACGCGTACTGCCCGCGAAACCGCTCCAGGTCAGACACGATCGTGCCGTGATCGCCCGTCCGACCGCAGGCCTTCCAGCGGGCGATGAGCAAGTCGTAACGCGTTTCCGGGCTGATCCCGGCTTCTGCCTCCAGCGCCCCATTCATACGGAGCGATAACGCTTCATACGGCGACCGCTCGATCTCGTTCTGATAAAGCTCAATCACATCCCGCTGTTGCCATCCCGGAACACTCATCCCACGAACCAGCCAGTTGCAACGATGCGCGCCTGGCTCCAGAGCCGGATTCAGCATCAGCATCCAATACAGACGTACGAAGTAGTTGGCATCGGCTACTCCGTCCGTAACCTGCTGCTTCAAACGTTGATACACGTCCGCTTCATGACCACCTTTGATGAGTTCATCCCAGATCTCAACGACACTGGGCGCTGACTGTCCGACGGGATTCAGCCGCTCCACTGGCTCCGTTGCTACTTCCGTTGCAGCCTCCGCTCCGCCCATCGATTCAGGAGACGGCACAGTCACCTTACTCACCGGCGCATCAGTCGCCGCAGCATCAACTGCGTCGGCGCCCGAGTAGATGTCCCGATACTCCAAGGTCTGTTGAACTGATTCATAAGCCGCGCGAATCTTCTGAAACTCAAGCGGAGCCTGCTCCGGCTTGAACAGCTTGATGAGCTTCAGATAAGCCCGTTTGGCTTCGCGAGCCGCCGCAGTGCGATCAATACCCAGCAACCGAAACGGATCCGTCGGCCAGTCAGCAGGGTTTGCAGGAAGATGATGATCTGACAACGGAATGAGTCCTGACCAGTCATTGAACGGCTAATTAGAAGAAGGGTTGAGTATAATTCTCGTATTGTACACGGCCTTGATTGTCGCCTGAGTCTTTTGAATCTCGTAAGACCGATGAGGCTCACGGCTTTCGAGTCTCAGCAATGCAGATTCCAGCAGTTCAAGCGTCTCAACGCTTAACTTTGGTACTCGCAATGACAATTGTTCCAAACCCCACGGCTGATCGAGGAACTCGTCTGTTTCAACGATATGGCTTCCCAGATTAATGGAGCCAACAGGATCAATTCTGGCTGGTACAACAAAATGAAGATGAAACCCGCTGACACCTTTCTGCGAGTTATCACCTCTCGCACCGGCATCCTTGATCGCCTCCAGCCGCAGATCAAGCACGGACAACAACTCCAGATAGTCACTCCCGACGTCAGGAAACTCGCTCATGCGTTTTTCCAGTAGAGCCTGTGCCGATCGAACGGCTTCCGTTGAAAGCTCACTGACTCGACCCAGGACGATTTCACGTCCCCCTTTTGAATCCAGCAACGTCGCAACGGTGAAGTGTTTCGAGCGAGGGATCCCGGCATGGATACCGAGTTCCGCTTTCTGCTCAACCTCCTGAAGTTCCAGCACATCTAATCGCGCCTTCAGATCCGTTCGCAATTGATCCCAATACATCCCGCCTTCTTCTGACTCATCGCTACGTTCATACTGCTTCAGGATGCGTCGTACCTGCACCGCCGGCAGCGTTGGAATCAGCTTCTGCAAAGCGGCGCGGCGCGAGGGAGAATCAAGGATCTTCTGAACATCCACGTCGGGCAACGAACTGTTGACGTGATCCTCGGTGGATCGACTCAAAACGTCCTTCGCGAGTTGGCCGGAGGCGATGGTCGTCAACAGGTCCGCGCTCAATTGCTTCGTACGCCCATCGACCTGTCCGAAGTCATATCGGTATCTGCCGTGTTCGTCCCGGAGTTGAGGGTTCGAGTAGATCGTTGGGCTCAACGCTGGACTTGGCTGAATGCTGCTCAGGCA
This sequence comes from Planctomycetaceae bacterium, assembly GCA_021732995.1. Lineage (GTDB taxonomy): Bacteria > Planctomycetota > Planctomycetia > Planctomycetales > Planctomycetaceae > AM-0621. The sequence goes on from JAKFWA010000051.1 coordinate 63,235, forward strand.
TCCTCGCAGCACCATGATCGCCACGACAGTCCCAACCCACCCGAAGCCTCGCCACGACGACGGCTCTTGTTCGACAGTGCTGGCAGGACGTGCCGGCGCCGCAGCGTTTCTGACAGGGATCACCGTTTCTTCGCGCAGCAAACCAGCAAAAAACCGCGGATCGAGTTTTCGCAGTTCCGGCCACTGCCTCAACATCTTGCGAGCGGACTTGGACCACTCGCTATCACGACATCGATTCAGGATCTCACGGCGGCGGACTGCCCGTCGCGTTAACGGCAACGCAGCCAACTCAAGTGCGAACTCGTACAACTCTTGTTCGTCGCAATCCTGGTCAAACTCAGGCAGCCGAGCACCGCCCATGAAGTCCAACCAGCCCCTCAAGCGAGCGACCGTCATCGGTCGCAGTTCGTGCTGACCAAGTCGCCACAGCCGTTCATCACTCGGCAACTTCCGAAATTCAAGAGCCAAAGGAATCAGTCGCTCGTGATCTCGCTGATCGCACCAGGTTTCATATTCGGTTGATACTGGATTGAATTTGGCAAGCTGCTCGGGTTCAGCGGCCACAATTTGGGCAGCCTCAATGAACGCAGGCGGAGCTTCAAACTCCTGTTCGGCAAGTAGTCGAAACACTTGCCGACGCGATTCCGCCGGGGACAAGTCTGCAGAGATCTCGAGCCACTGACACGCCCAGGCGCGCAGTTCCTGCTTGTCGGCAGGAGACGATCCTGCTGGCGTTGCTGAAGTGTCCTGAGTGTTCCCCATACGCCTGATTCCGTCGGTATTCTCACCGAAACACGAATTTCATCGCGTTACTCATCTGCCTCGTCGGACGCGTCGCCACCATCCCAGCGCGCGTCATCCGCGTGATCTCGATCAAAGGCGCTCAGGAACATCTCCAGCTCTTCGCGATGCGGCGCAATCACAGTTTGATCCTGCGACGCCAGAGCCCCTTCGAAGCCGCTCAGTAGCCCGTCCAGACGATCGCGCAAGTCGAGCGGTAATTCTTTATAAAGTCGTTCAGCGCGCCGCAGTACAAACTGATTCACGGCTTCATCACGCGGATGAATCTTCAGGCTGGCCATGTTCGCCACGGCAGCCTTGAGATCACTGTCACTTAAATGGCGAGCATGCGTCGTAATGACCAGACTGGCCTTCTTACCGGTCTTTACAATCGTCGCTTCGGCTTCCAATACCCCGTTCAAGTCATAAGTAAAGCGTAAGTCAACTTCCTGACCGGCCGGGCCTGCCGGTATCCCGCGTACCGTAAACTCGCCGAGCTGCAAATTGTCTTCTATACGTCGGGCTTCGCCCTGAAAGACACGTATCTTCACTTCCGACTGATTGGGAGCCAGCGTCGATAGCCGCTCCACCCGGCTGACCGGAATTGTTGTATTCCGATTGATAATCGGCATGAAATAGCCGCTGCGGTAATCCTGCCCGAGCTGCTTGGAAATCTCGACACCCAAGGTAAACGGGCACACGTCTGTGACGACCACATCGTCCAGGCTTTTGTTCCGGGCAAAGAGGCCTGCCTGCACCGCGGCGCCAAGAGCAACCACCTCATCGGGATTGATCCGGCAACGAGCCTGCTGTCCGAAAAGTTCCTGGACGTAGTCGACTACCATTGGCATGCGGGTCGCGCCGCCGACCAGAATCACTTCATCGATGTCCGAGCGTTTCAGCCGCGCATCACCGAGTCCGCGCTGCACGGGCGGCGAAGTCCTCGCCAGAATATGCTGAGTCCACGCTTTGAACTGCTCGCGCGTAACAGTCACGGACGGCGAGTCATCCGTCAGTTCGCCCTGCTCATTAGGTACCCGCACTGCACCAGAGTCTTCACGCGTGAGCTGTCGCTTCAGTCGCTCACACTGCTGCAACAGCCGCGAGACCAGCAGCGGCGTCTTCTGCTCAGCGTGTTCGAACTGCGCGCCGCGAGTCTCCAGCACGCGCGACGCCAGTGCGCGCGTGAAGTCTTCACCGCCGAGAAAGCACTCCCCTGACGACGCGCGCACCTCGATGGCCCCTTCAAACAGTTCGACAATCGAAACGTCAAACGTACCGCCGCCGAGATCGAACACGGCTATGGTCTTTTCAGATCCGCCCTCGTGCAGACCATAGGCAATCGCCGCAGCCGTCGGTTCGTTCAGAATCCGCTCGACCTTCAGTCCCGCCAGTTCACCCGCGCGAATGGTGTCTTTGCGCTGCCGGTCGTTGAAATAGGCCGGAACAGTAATCACCGCTCGTTCGACAGGCTGCTTCAGAAACGCTTCCGCGTCCGCCTTCAAAGACTTCAGGACGCACGCTGAAAGCTCGACCGCCGAGTACTTCTTGCCCGCCAGTTCGCACGCCCAGTCCGTACCCATGTACCGCTTGAACTGCGATGCACAGCGTTCGGGATGCAGAACCTGAAACTCCTGAGCCGCCCGGCCAACCAGCACCTGGCCGGACTCATCAAATCCCACGACCGAACGAGTCAGCGTGTCGCCCAGCGAGTTCGCGATCAATTCCGGCTTCTCGTCCGTCATCACCGCGACCAGCGAATTGGTTGTTCCGAGATCAATCCCGACGATCATGAGTTAGTTCGCTCGATAAAACTGAGGCCCATCGGCTCTTGGCATAGCCGGCCGAGTCGCGAAACACTCCCCAACGGAGATCTCGTATTCGATTGCTGCAGCCCGTGCGAGTCCAGAGATGAAGCCTCATACTTTATATCGACAACGCAGACGGCTGTTGGTTCAACTACGCACCTCTTCTGCGGATCATTTGAGTCATGCCTTCCGAACCTGAATCTGTCGCGGATCTCCAGCAAACGGGATGTTGCATTGTCGGAGGCGGGCCAGCGGGGATGGTGCTGGCGCTGCTGCTGGCTCGGCAGGGCGTGAACGTCACGCTGCTCGAAGCCCATCACGATTTCGACCGCGACTTTCGAGGCGACACCATTCATCCAGCGACGCTGGAAGCACTGGATCAACTCGGCCTCGCCGATCGGCTGTTGCAGATCCCGCACGGCAAACTGGAAGCCATGCAGTTCTCGTCGAATGGCGTCATCACGACCGTCGCTCAGTTCCGGCGGCTGAAGACGCGGTTCCCGTACATCATGATCCTGCCGCAATCCAAGTTCCTCGACTTTCTGGCCGAGGAAGCACGCCGCTACCCGCCCTTCAAACTTGTGTTCGGCGCGAACGTGCAGCGGCTGATCCAAGAGGACGGCACTACCCGCGGCGTTCGATACCGAGGAGCCGACGACGCCTGGCATGAAGTTCGAGCTCCGCTGACGGTAGGGGCCGACGGTCGCTTCTCGAAGATCCGCAGCCTCAGCGGCGCGGTGCCGGTTAAGTCATCCCCGCCGATGGATGTCTTGTGGTTCCGCCTGCCGCGCAACCCGGAAGACCCGCGCGATCAAATCACCTTCTACGTCGGCGGTGGACTGTTCATCTTCCTGCTGGATCGCGGCGATGAATGGCAGGTCGGCTACGCGCTTACCAAAGGCAGCTTTTCCGAAACCAAAACCGCCGGTCTGGATAACCTGAAATCTAATCTAAGCCATCAGGTCCCCTGGATCACCGATCGAACTGATACCCTGCAGGATTGGAAACAGATCGTCGCACTGTCGGTGGAATCCAGCCGCGTGCCTCAGTGGTATCAACCGGGCCTGCTGCTGATTGGAGACGCCGCGCACGTGATGTCTCCCGTCGGCGGAGTGGGTATCAACTATGCAATTCAGGACGCGATTGAAGCCGCGAACCAACTGGCCGAACCCTTGAAAGCCGGTCAAGTCACTACAGCGCAATTAGCTGCCGTTCAGAATCGCCGCGAGTTCCCCATCAGGGTCATCCAGCGTTTTCAGGGATTTGTCCAGGACCGGGTCGTCAGAACGGCTCTGGATCGGGACCGTCCGTTCCAACTTCCGCTCGCCGCACGAATTCTGCTTCGCATTCCGATCCTGAGAGACATCCCCGCGCGATTGATCGCCTTCGGCATCCGACGGTCGCGTATCCGAATGTAACGGCGCTGCAGGGCAACACGGCAAAGTGACGTACATCTTCCTGTCTCTGAACTATCACTCAGACAGGAAGGAACTGGCGGCTGAACGTCAATTGCACACTACGGACCTACGATGTCGCTACGAACTCTTGCGGTAGCCGCGCCCTTCGGGCGCCGGCGCTGGTCTGAAGCGAGCAAGTGATCGAAGAGCGGCGTTTTGCGGCTTCGCCGGTTCGAGCAGCAGCAGATCCCCGGTGGAAGTCTGAAATCGAGTGCACTCGGAGTTCAGCACCTCGACGTCAGGGCCTTCAGGTTGGTCAACACACCACCATTCTTTCCCGCGCGCGACTTCCCCTGTTGCACAGATCACTTGATCGCTCCGAAACAACGGAAATCTGATACTCGGATCTGAGGCCAGGACAACGATGCCATGCTTCACAAATTGTGAGTGACGAAACTCCACGATTGCCTCTCGAAGTAGGGCGAACTGCCGCATCAGCGCAGCAAAAGGCCCGGTGCAGAGCCGCACGTTGCGGCTGGCAGTCCCCTGCAGGAGCAGAATTAAACTCGGGCAAACACCGCGCCAGATCAGTGCGGGTTTCCGTCAAGGGCCGCAGTAATTCCGTTCAGAGTATACGACTGAGATTGGCAATTTATGTGCTTGGTGCGTCCCAACTGCGGCTGACCGCAGCGTGATATCCGCTCCCGCATCGCATGAGTGAAAACTCATGAAGGTCGTGTCGCGCCGCAACCCAATCGACGCAAGGGAGTTCGCTCCAGTTCCGCAGCAGCCTGGTGTCGGCTGCGCTCTTTGTAATTCAAGGTATTACCGGCCATTGGCGGCAGGAAAGAATTGCATGAATCCATTCCGAACGATTGATCAATCAAGGTGCGACCAGAATGAGCATCTTGAAGTTGTTACCCATCGTTTACACAGCGCTCCTGGCAGCAGCCGAGCGCTGTGCAAACAGCGAATGTGATTACTTCTTTCGCAGGCAACAAAGGCCCGAGCCGAAAGCACGTAGCCAATGTCGCGGGAGCAGTCCGCGACAAGCGCATCGTCGACTTCACGATTGGCCGGTTCACCATCCAGAACAAACCTACGGGCAAGGTGCGACGACACCCGTCGCCAAGCGAGGCCTGGAACCAGGTGCAGCCCGCGAAATCGATCGATCAGCGGACACCGCCTATTGACACTGACATATGACAGTGTAATATAGAACCATGAGCGAGAGATTTCGCATTCAGGATTTGGCACGGCTGGCAGAAGCCGTGATCGGCGAGCACGGGGCGGCCCCTGTTTCCGGCAGGGTTCGCGCCGTGCCGGATGTTCGCACTCTGCGCTACTACACAACGATCGGATTGCTTGATCGTCCCAGCGAAATGCAGGGGCGTACGGGCTTTTACGGACGACGGCATCTTTGGCAGTTGGTTGCGATCAAACGACTGCAGGCGCAAGGGCTCTCGCTCGTCGAAATCCAGCAACGGCTGCTTGGCATTGAAAATCGGGAGCTAGCACGACTCGCGGCATTGCCCAGCGGTTTTCTTTATGAAATCGAGTCGCGCCTCGCGGATACGAAGCCGACGACGGCACACGAAGACGCGGCGAAGCCAGTTCCTCGGCGAGAGCGTTTCTGGGAAACGCCTGTCGAAGACGAATCGCGTGAACTCGCACCACTCAGGCTTGTCGAACAAAAGCCGCAGCCAACGCTGCTGGTGCCATTAGCCGAAGGTGTTTCCCTGCTCTTGGAGGGCATTGATGTAACGACTTGGAATGAAGCGACGTCACGTGTCATGCAACCGGCAATTGCCAGATTGCTGGACGCACTTAATCAAGCTGGTGTCTCGGTAGGCACCGGTGCTGCGAAAGCCTCGAAGTGAAAGGGCGACGAACATGACTCGAACAATCCCCGTGCTGGACGATGTTGTTGAAACGACGAGCAGCGAAGGTGGTTTCGGTGCCTTGGAAACTTCGCAAGGACGCTTGCCGCTGATTGCGGTCGATGTGCGCGCACTGATCTCTGGACTTTCGGCACAGACAACCGTCAGCCAGACGTTTCGTAATTCGACGGATGTGTTTCTCGAAGCAACCTACATCTTTCCGCTGCCTGACCGAGCGTCCGTGACGTCGTTCGAGCTGTTTGTCGCCGGTCGACGAGTGACCGGTTTGCTGAAAGAACGCGGCGAAGCACGAGCCGATTACGATCAAGCAATTCGCAAAGGCCATCGCGCGGCCATCGCTGAGGAAGAACGATCGGGAGTGTTCTCGATTCGCGTGGGGAACTTGCCGCCTCACGAGACCGTGCAGGTTCGACTGACGCTGGTCGGTCCGCTCCCCGTCAGTGACGGCGAAGCCACTTTTCGATTTCCGCTGGTCGTAGCCCCACGCTACACCCCTGGCATTCCGCTGAACGGTGAGTCGGTCGGACTTGGTACCACTTCCGATACCGATCATGTCCCTGACGCTTCTCGCGTGACACCGCCGCTTCTGTTACCGGGCTTTCCGAATCCCGTTCGCCTGACGCTGGAAGTTAAGCTCGATCCGCGTGCGAGTGCTGAAAGCTCTTCAGACAGTGTCGCAGCGCACTGGTTGGCGGGTCTTCGCAGTAGCCTGCATGCGACCGTAATTGAAGCTCACGACCTGTTGACCGTGCGACTTCATCCCGGTGAGCGACTGAACCGCGATTTCATTTTGAGCTTTCCAGTCTCAGGTCAGGAACTCCGGACATCGCTGCGATTCCAACGGGTCTCTGAGACCACCCCTCATGTGTTCGCGTTGACGATCGTGCCGCCAAGAATGCCGGCTGCAACGAAGCCCACGCCGCGAGATGTCGTTTTTATCCTCGATCGTTCCGGCAGCATGGAGGGTTGGAAGATGGTTGCTGCTCGACGTGCCATTGCGCGCATGGTCGACAGTTTGCTGGACCATGATCGTTTTACCGTCCTGGCATTCGACAATTCGATTGATTGGCCGCCCGAAGGCAAATGCTTGATGGCAGCGACCAACCGATTGCGCTGGCGGACGTTGGAATGGCTGGGAAAGGTAGATGCTCGCGGCGGAACCGAGATGGAGCCAGCACTCATCGCCGCGATGCGGTTGTGGGATGCCGATTCCAGTGATCGAGACCGAGCGATTGTCTTTGTGACCGACGGGCAAGTTACCGGTGAGGATCGCCTGCTGAAGACGATCAAGAAGTACGGTCAATCATTGCCTCGCATTTACTGTGTGGGCGTTGATCGAGCCGTCAACGCAGCCTTCCTGAAGCGGCTGAGTGACCTTGGAAAAGGGCATTGCGAATTGGTCGAATCAGAAGATCGGCTGGACCATGCCCTCGCCAACATCAATCGCCTGATTGGCAAGCCTGTGCTCACCGACCTGCGGGTGATTGCACCAGAGGGCGGCGTGACCGACTTCGCGCCTGCGAATTTGCCTGATGTTTATGTTGATCGTCCGGTCACGATCTATGGGCGTGTGAATTCCGACCGCCGAGCGCTGCGACTCCTGGTGTCTGCTCACCATCCAGATGGCAGCGATTGGTCGCTGGAACTGATAGGTGGTGTGGCCGACAAGATATCAGAGCCGAATCAAACCTCGGTTGATGGCGCGAACACGTTGCTGGCCGAGTGGGGACGGGCGCGCGTGCGCGATCTCGAAGATCGCTATGTCTGCACGCACGATTCTGAAAAAACGGTGCTCGCGCAACAGATCGTCGCGGCCTCATTGGAGAGCCACACGCTGTCTCGGTTCACCGCCTACGTTGCGGTGGATGACTCTGAAATCGTAAATGCTGGCGGCGAACTCAACGAAGTTCTGCAACCCGTTGAACGGCCTCAGGGCTTCGCAGCAAAAGCGTGCGCCGCCGCTTTGGGCATCGTCCCAACTCTTGGAAAGAGAATGTCCCGTGGCTTTGCTGCCAGCGCTCCGCAAGTTAGCTCACGGGACGATGACCTGCTCGACTTTGACGACGAAGAGTTCCAAAGCGGCTCGGTCGATTCAATGTTGGCCGAATTCACAGAGACCTCGATTGATTTTTCTTCTGCGAGCGAAGAGCCCGAGGAAGCCCCCATTATTCGACTCGTCGACTTGTTCCTAAGCGAGGTTATCGCACGCAAGGCTAGTGAACTGCGCATTGAACTCAGCGACCATTCACTCGACATCGTCCACGTTGAAAATGGGAGAACAGTACCTCGTGACTCACCACCGCGCCGGCTCTTCTTTCCCATCATGCAACGACTTTGTGAACTCGCGAAGATTCAAAAGCCGCAGCCGAATCATTCAGCGACCGCACACTTTGAATACTCATTTGGCCCGAACAAGGTGAGCATCCAGATGCTCATTGATCGAACGGGGCCTCATGAGAAGATTGTTCTCTCAATCGTCTCGGTGAACTCGCTCGCGAGTAGCTCTGCGAGCACTCGCAGCTTCTGGAAATAGCCCTCTTCATGGCGACTGAGAAGACAGGGGGTGGCCCGGACAGAGAGTTGCGGGCCCCTGTTAGTCGCACCTGGACGGGTACTCCCTTCAGACAAGCGTTTGCTGAGGTATCGCTCCGATCAGGGAAAAGCAGTTTCCTCGAAGGAAGACTTTTTCCCTGCCTGAAGCCGGAAACGGCTGCAACTCCTGAGGTGTGAGGTGGCACGCGGTTCGCAATCGCGACCCGGTGTTGTCGGAGTGTCGTCACTGTACCGAGTCTGAGCGGAGGTCCTGTGAACTCATCATCTTTGGTCAGAAAGGCCGCAGCCGCAGAATGGGAAGCTGAGTTTATGCGCGATGGGGTGCCGTTCGGGCAGATCCAGCAGAAGTGGGCCGTCATGCTGGAAAAGATGGAACCCGGAGATGAAATCTGGTTGTGGAGTTCAGGCCCTGAGTCCTGGGAATTGCAGATGGGCACCGAAGGGCTCGCACTGATTCGCGCTGGCCAGCACGTCGATTCGTTCATTACGTCGCTGAACTGACGGCGTTACGAATCCAGCAGTTCCAACGCGAAGATCTGGCTGCGGTCGCCTCGAAAGCGTGTTTTCTCCTCGTTGATGGGGATTACCACCGGTCCGCTCACGGTGCTGAGACGCCACCATTCGTTTCCCCGGACAACTTGCCCGCTACCACGCAGAACTTCGTCGCTGCGATACAGCGGAAACTTTTGGCGGGGATTCGCTTCGAGTGCCACGATTCCGTGGCGAACATACGGAGAATGAAACGCTTCCACAGGCCAGACCCACCGGGGACGAGAGAAATGATTCGTCTCAGCCCCGCAACAGACATGCCGTGCCCCCGCTCCGGAAAGCCGACCAGCCGCCACGGCCTGACCGACAAGCGCCGCCAACGCCTGACTGCGAATGTTGTCATCAGAGTTACTTAACAGGCGGGACGGACTTCTCGGTCTTCACTTGCTTCTCGGTCTTTAAAGATGGCAGGTTGGGGACCAGACTGGCGTCGTACTTTGAACCGGCAGAAACCTGGATCACGGTCATGCGGACTTTGGTGGGAAAGAATTTCTCGTGGTCCTTCCGCTTATGAGCGTGTCCCATGCCGCCGCTGTTGTCCTTGATCACCAGATGCATCTCCTTGATGCCCTGGTCCCAGACGATCGAATCGTTCTGCCAGAACTTCGTCATGGGAATGTCCTGCTCGAAAACACCGGCCTCTTTGTAGACCGGAGTGTTGAAGCAGCCATATCCATTTTTCTGACCCTTGTTTGGGATGTAACACACCGACCAGGTGGTCGCCTCGCTGCCCGCCGGTTTCTCCAGCACTTCCAGCCGCACGTGAGCCGTTCCATTGCGGTAATCAACCGGGTTCGTCCAGTCCTTGGGCCGCTCCGCTTTCATCAGCTTGTCGCGAACGTAGTAATGCGAGGGACTCGGTTTGGAGTTATCCGCGTCTTCCTTGGTAAACGTGAAGGTGGCGTCAAACAGCACGAACTGTTCAGCCTGTGCCGTTGAGACTCCGCACCAGACCACAACGAGACCGGCCAAGCCCAGAAGATTTCCATTTGCCATTCTGCTGCGGGTCCTGGACATCGTTTTTCCTTCGTGATTGACGTCGACAAGAAGCATCTCGCGCGTGCGTCGGCTCTCATCGATCGTTGCTGCTGAAAGACATCGCCGCCGCGCTTCTGTGGAGAAAGGGACTTACACAACAGCAAAGCGCCGCGAGCGCGATCATCGAGCCCATTCAACAGAATAGCTGCTCTCGATCATCCACAACACCTTCTGATACGAATCGCAGAACTGATCTTCGCGGGGAGCGCTCATACTTTGGCGGACCGCTGGGCGAGTGCCGTTCGTGAGTTCCAACAGTCGGAGTTTGCAGGTTCATGCCACCACTTTTTGGTTTACTGCTGGTCGGCGGCAATCACACTCATCAGGAGAATTATGCCCGCGCGCTAGCCGCTGACCCGCGCTGTCGGCTGGTTGGATTGACGGACCAACCCGGAGTTCCCGCGCGCCGCGAGCAGTTGAACATCGCACTCGCGACTGAGTTAGGGATTCCGTACCTCGACGACTTCGACAGCGCGATCCGCCGGTCTGATGTGCAGCTCGTTTCCATCTGCGCTGATCCGGAACGCCGGGAAGAAATCACCATCGCCTGTGCTCAGGCGGGCAAGCATCTGTATCTCGACAAGGACCCGGCGCCGACGGTGGCTGCGGCCCGTCGCATTGGTGAAGTGCTGCGTTCAACCGGCGTCTGCCATCAGGCCTTCAGTATGGTTCGTACGCCTGCGGCCCAGCGTGCGAAGGCGCAGGTTCAATCGGGCCAGCTCGGGCAACTGGTCGGCCTGCATTGCGACATCACCTTCGCCAAAGGCATTCCCGGAACTGCGGACCTCAGCCAGCCACGAGTTGAAATGCCGAACCCCACGCGGTTCACGTTCATCGATTCCAAGCGAGAGTTCCTCTGCATCGGCTACTACGCACTGATGCTGATGCAATGGCTCACCGGGCAGCGGTTCCGCAGCGTTGATGCCGTGACGAGCAACTTCTTCTTCGCCGAGCATCAGCGGAACGACGTCGAAGATTTTGCCACCGTGCTGGGCACGTTGACCGACGGCACCGAGGTCGCGATCACTGCTGGCCGCTGCGGTTGGATGACTCATCGTCAGTTAGGCTTGAACGACATTCGCCTGCTGGGAACTCAAGGGTCGGTCGCCATTGATGGCCACTGTCCTCGGCTGGAGATCTTCTCCGACACATCACCTTGGCAGCAGCCGACAAGCCCGCATCCCGAAGATCCGATGGGCTTCTGGACGAGCACCAATAAAGTCGGCGGCGTCCATCCCAAGACCGACTGGCACGTGATCGGTCCCGCCGTGCAAAGCGACTTCACCCGGTTTCTGGACTGCGTCGAATCCGGCGTGCACAGCGATGTTCCGGCTGACCTCGCGATTCATAGCGTTGAGGTCGTGCATGCCGTTTATGAATCCGCAGCCACGCGTCAGACCGTGTTGCTGGACTAAGCTTCGCCGTGTGGCGATGGCTTACCAGCCGATTAACGCCAGCCCGAGTATGCAAACAAAGGGCACGAGAAAAATGCCTTCGAAAACAAGCAACAGCATCGTGAGGATCGTTCCCAACACCCGACGCTCTTTTCGCAGGACTATCGCGTTGCAGAGTCCAAATGAGCACATCAGCAGCAATAGTAGTAATGTGAACAGGACTCCCACGGTCTGGGAGTTGTAGAAAAATCCACTGTTGTCCCCAGGGTCCGCGAAGCCTGCCAGTGCCACGATTGTGTTCATAGTGGACCTGCTTGGGCGCTGCGGCCATACCATCAGCTCGACGGTTGCGGAGATCGCGAGATCAGTCCGGCAGTAACGGCTGAGCGGGCAATTCAAAATCGGGGCCGATCTGCGATCGCTTCCAACCAACGGGAGTTGCAGCTGCGGTTTTGACTGAGCTGATGCCTTCACGCGCGGCTGGCTTGGCGCTGACGGCGGCACTGGGGCCAGCGTCAACATTCAGCTTGCTGGTGTTGTCGAACTGGCGGCCGTCGGTTGTCAGTAGGCGGGTATGCACTGAAAGTTCGGAACCTCGCGGGGTCTGTTGCCACGGTGCGGTGAACTGGAAGCCGGTGCCGACGACTCCCTGATGCCACATCTCGGCGGTCTGGTTGCGGTCGAGAGCCCAACTGCCGATCAGTTGCTTGTCGCTCGGTTGCGTGAAATCGAAGATCTCGATGCGCAATTCACCATCGACGCGCAGGACATTGCCCTTCGGATCTTTAGGGGCGACGAGTAGCGTGAAGTTCTCGTCGCCGGGCAGGCCGTCACGGTTGAGGCCGCCACTCATTAGCGTGTTAAGTTCGATGCGATCCACTCGAAATGACTGAGCGGCTTGTTCGGGCAAACCGGCAGACACGTTGACGACGCCACTGGCTCGCAGCGCGTCGACTTCCTGCCGTGAAGCGGCCAGGTCCCAGCGCGTGGTCTGAAGTTGTTCTTCCAGATTGGTGATCGCGGCGTCTTGAGTTCGCAGCCGCGCTTCCAGCAATTCACGAGTTCTCGTAGCACTGGAACTGCAGCCGCAGAATCCAGCGCACGCCGCCAGAGAGAGAGTGACTCTCACCGCCGTTTGAGCGCGGCGAATGCTGTTGGATGAGAACATCGTCCTTGACCACCTCAGCACGAACATGTGCCGACAGGTTCTGTTGAGCCTGTCGGCTACGGGGCTGGTTCCAAACTCGGCCCGCGAATCTCAGGGGACTGTAGTAACGCGTCCCCTGAGACTGTTCCCAGACAACGCCCAGGAACGAGTCCTCAAACTACTTGGGCTGTTCCAGGCGTTCGAGCACATTGTCAATTAGACCATAAGACTTGGCTTCTTCGGAAGACATGAAATTGTCGCGGTCGGTATCGCGTTCGATGGCTTCCAGGCTCTGGCCGCAGTGCTTCAGCAGAATCTCGTTCAGCTTGCGCTTGATGCGGATGACTTCCTTGGCGTGAATTTCAAGTTCCGTCGCCGTGCCCTGCATGCCAGCCAGCGGCTGGTGAATCATGATGCGGGCGTTCGGGAGGGCATTGCGTTTGCCAGCGGCACCCGCTGCCAGCAGCACGGCGCCCATACTGGCCGCCTGACCGAGGCAGTAGGTCGCGACGTCGCAGGTGATGTATTGCATGGTGTCGTAGATCGCGAGACCTGCCGTCACCGAGCCACCGGGCGAATTGATATAGAAGTGAATGTCGGCCTTGGGATCTTCGAACTGCAGGAACAACAACTGAGCCACAATGACGTTGGCGGTGTGTTCGTTGACCTGAGTGCCCAGGAAGATGATCCGGTCTTTGAGCAGCCGACTGTAGATATCCATGGCGCGTTCTTCGCGCCCGGTATTCTCCACAACGATCGGAATGAGCGTGTTCATTTCTCGCATAGTTTCCATCCGTAAAAGCGACTGGCGTCAAAGAGCCAGTTTGAGGGTGAGTTCGATCCACAATTCAGAAACAGCGCCGGCATCCGCGGCCTACTTCTTGTCGTTCTTTTCACCCTTTTCCGGTCGCTTCAAAATCTCATCCACGAGGCCATAGGTGACCGCTTCGGTGGCTGAGAGATAGCGGTCGCGCTCGGTGTCTTTGGCAATCACACTGATGGGCTGGCCAGTGTGATAGGCCAGGATTTCATTCAACACCTGTCGGGTGTCGATGATGTCCTTGGCCTGAATTTCGATGTCGGAGACCTGGCCCCCGACTTCGCCGTAGGGCTGATGAATCATCATCTTGGAATGGGCGAGGCAGTAACGCTTACCCTTCGCACCGCCAGCGACGAGGATGGCGCCGCCACTCGCGGCCAGTCCGACGCAATAGGTCGAGACATCGCAGTCGATGAACTGCATGGTGTCGTAGATGGCCATCGTCGATGTGACGGAACCACCGGGCGAATTCACATACAGGTGGATGTCCTGATTGCGACTCTCTGATTGGAGAAACAGCAGTTTCATCACAATCATGTTGGCGCTCATGTCGTTGATCACCCCATCCAGGAAGATGATCCGGTTTTCGAGCAGCAGGTCGCCAATGCCCATCTGGCGCTGTCGCGTGTAGTCAGCTCGCGCATTCATCGTCGGAAGACGGTCAAACATCAAGAATCCCTTCGAGGCTCTCTGGAGAGCCGACAGGCAGAACTGAGATCGCACTTAGCGGATTTACCTGTCGGCGGTTTGGGGTGGATAACGGAATAAACGCAAGCCAGTCAAGCTGACTAGAGCAACTTCGTCAGTAACTGCACGATGCGTTCGGAGGTTGTTCCGTCACCGTACGGATTGATCGCCTCGGCCATGCTCCTGTAATGCGCTGGATCGGACAGCAATCGTTCCGATTCTGCCAGAATCCGTTCACGGTCGGTGCCGACTAAGCGAACGCCGCCGTCCAGTCCTTCCTGTCGCTCCGTCTTGTCACGCATCACCAGCACGGGTTTACCGAGCGAAGGCGCTTCTTCCTGAACTCCACCGGAGTCAGTCAGAATGAACTGTGAACGACACATCAACGCGACAAATGGCTCATAGCCCAATGGTTCGATGAGATGCACGTTCGGCAGATCGCTAAGGATACGCCGCACAGGCTCTTGAACGTTGGGATTCAGGTGCACGGGATAGACGACATCTAATTCGGGATGACTTTCCACGAGAGCTCGAATGGCCAGACAGATGTCTTCAAAGCCGGTACCGAAGCTTTCGCGGCGATGTCCGGTCACCAGAATGTAAGGACGAGTGAACCGATCAATGATCTGTTGTGTTTGCGGACTGCGCTGGCCGCTTTCAATCTGGTCGCGAACCTGCAGCAGCGCATCGATGACGGAATTGCCCGTGACGAAGGCGACGTCGGGTGAAACGCCCTCAGCGATCAGCGTCTGCCGATTCCGCTCAGTGGCGGCAAAGTGCCAACTGGCGATGCGAGTCGTCAGTACTCGGTTCATTTCTTCGGGGAACGGCGCGCGAATGTCGCCGGTACGCAAGCCGGCTTCGAGATGCCCGATTGGCACGTTCTCATAGAACGCTGACAGTGCCGAGCACAGTGTGGTCGTGGTGTCGCCCTGCACCAGAATGGCGTCCGGGCGCTGTTCGCGGATGACGGGGCTGAGCCTCTCAATAATACGGGCGCTAAGACTCGCGAGCGTCTGGCCCGGTTGCATCAGGTTGAGATCCACCTGCGGTTTAATGCCGAACAGTTCCAGAATCTGGTCGAGCATCTGTCGGTGCTGAGCGGTGACGACCACAATCGGTTCAAAGCCGGGATGACGGTCGAGCGCCTGCACAACCGGGACCATTTTGATGGCTTCCGGCCGCGTTCCAAATACCAGCATCACACGCTTCATGCAGCACTCCATCGCCCGCGAATGACTCAGCTTTACTGACGATCGGAACGTAGGTCAGTGTGCAAAACACGGTCAATCCCGAACCGGGGGCTGACTTCTGACCGATCCAAATCGCACGGGCGCATAAAGCCGCACGCATGAGTTCGTGAATCGCACATCCGGCAGTTGGTGGCAATCGCGTTTCCGCGACGAGAAGGCTTGAAAAGCACGGCTTTGCATGACACCAGAATCCTGGTTGAGCAACACATTCCGGCAGCGTGATGGCACATGAATTGCCTTGATTATCCGGCATCCAAACAAAGCTCGTAGTCAACCAGGTTAAGAGGAGAGAGCGATGAACGAGGCGTATCGAAATGCATTGACAGCCGCTGACATCATGCGAACGGAAGTCGTCACCGTCAGCCCGACGACGACAATTCAGGACGCGGCTCGCCGAATGGTCGAGAACCATATCAGCGGTCTGCCCGTTGTGGATGCTCACGATCGCTGCCTGGGCATCATCTCCGCGATGGACATCATGCGGCACGTCGATCGACTCGGAACCGGAGACGCCAACCATGCCGAACGCTTCACCAAATACTTCGACGATCAGACGCATCGCTGGGAATACCTCGACCTAAAGACGTTCTCCGGCGATGGCCTTGCCGCAATCGAGGTCGCTGAGGTCATGACGCGTGAGCCTCTGCACGTGCTGCCGTGGGCCACATTGAAAGAAGTGGCGACGCAGATGCACGACCACGATGTGCACCGCATTCTCGTGCTGGGTGAAGGCCACTATCTGCGCGGCATCATTTCCGCGATGGACTTCGTGCGATTGGCGGCAGTAGCGGAATGCGTGCCCGCCGAGTCTGTCTAACCAACAACGTTCAAGCACTTCGCTGCCAGTTCTGAGTCTCCGTTAAGAGGACTACATCATGGAACAGTTTAGAAACATTCTGGTCGGTATTGACCTGTCTGACGACGACCGCATGGTTTGCGGAAAACTCAGTGAGCCCAATCGGGCTGCTTTGGATAAAGCGATTTGGCTGGCGAAGAGGACCCATGCGAAGCTGACGTTCTTTACGGTGCTGCTGCCGTGCCTCGATCTGGAGGGGGAACTCTTCGATCCGGCGATGCAGCCGCATCTGACGGACGTTATTGAAAGCCTGCGTAAAGACGCTCGCGACGTTATGCAAAGCCTCACCGTCGAGGCTGAAGCGGAAGGCATCGCGGTCGATCAGGCGATGACCTGCGGCACCGGTTGGCTGGAGATTCTGCGTCGAGTGGTGGAGCACGGCCACGATCTGGTGATCGCTGGCAGCCATCACCGGCACGGTCTCGGACGTTTTCTGCTGGGCAGCACCGGTCAGAAACTGTTGCGAAAGTGTCCCTGCCCGGTCTGGGTTGTCTCACCACATGAGAGCAAGGCGGTGAAGTCTATTCTGATTGCGCATGACCTGTCGGAGTTTGGCGATGAGGTCGCGAAGTTGGGAATTTCACTTGCGGAAATGCTGCAGGCCAAGCTGCATGTGCTGCACACCGTCGAGTACCCGTTCGAGATTGCGTACAAAGCCTCCGAAATGCCGGAAGAGTACCTTCTGGACTACCGGAGCCAGATTTACCGAGACGTGAACCGGGATTTCGATGATATGCTGCATCGGACCGGTTTGATTCGTCGCGTGCACGAAAGCTGCCGACATCTGAAGTCAGGTGAAGCGGCGTACTGGATTCTCGACATCGCTGAGAAAGAGAGGATTGATCTGGTTGTGATGGGCACGGTCGGCCGTAGTGGGCTGGAGGGCGTGCTCATGGGGAACGTCGCGGAGGAAGTTCTGCCGAAGCTCAACTGCTCCGTCCTGGCGGTCAAACCCCAAGGTTTCGTCTGTCCGATTCGGTTCGCTGAGAAGATTGAGCCTGCTCTGGCCTAAGCCTGGCAGCTCTAACAACTGGCGAGTGTTTTTCCCGATTTGGCTGCAAGAAGGTGCGACTATGAAAGTTCATGTGCATGACACGCTGAAAGAGGTCAATTCCAACCGTGCTGATTTCGTCATGTCGACGATTTCGGAAGGCTTGGAGCGCTTTGCGACAGCAGTCCAGCGCGTTGACGCCTCCCTAAGCGAGAACGGCCACACCACGTCGACGCGTGAGATTCACTGTCGACTCTCCGCCGTTGTAGGCGGTCTCGGTGTGGTGGTCGGTGACAGCAAGGAAGGCAACGAGCACGAGGCGCTGAATACGGCCCTCGATCGCCTGATTCGCGGTATCGATCACCGCGTTGGTCAGCAGCGCTCCAAGCGTCACGATGAGGTTCTAGTCAGCACTTAATCGCCACGATCCCCCGACCCTGATCACCGCCCGGTCCGCCAATGCAGACCGGGCTTTTTTGTTGCCTTTTTCGGTTCGGGAGACCCGCCGAATCGTTTTGCCCAAGCACCCCTTGATACACCGTTGGCAACTACGAATACTTGGAATACTTGCTTCCGATCCGTGACGCAGAGCCCTGTACCGACAAGTGACGGCACCGCTCAACACTTCTGAGGTGATGGCTATCCGCCATCGCCGATCAGTTCATCGAGGAATGCAGTCATGAACATGCCCGGTGAACTGGTTCCGGCTCGGTGGACTCTGACAAACATCGAAGCCCCCTCAAAGTTCAAAAGTCAGCGATCGCGGGCGTCTCGCTGCATGGTGGTCAGCCTGCGTCTGCACTCACTGGTCCTGCTTGTGATTGCCTTAGTCGTCATTGTGCATCCGGGATTCCTGAGGCGCGAAGCTCCGGCCTCTGACGCGGAGGCTGGCGAAGTCAGGCTGGAACAGGACTTCGAGCCGTATGAACTGCGTGAACCGCCACTCGACGCGACCGAATTATGGACCCAATCGCCAATCATCGCGGAACCGCAACCAGACGACCCCCAGACGGAAGATATCAAGGCCGAGGATCTTGTTTTCACATCCACCGGCCATCTGCTTTCGGTGCAAGGCGCCAAGATTCTTCCGCTTGGTGGCTGGGGAAACTTCAACATCGATTTCATTCGCCAAATATCCAGGACTTGGTCTGTCGAACTGGGATACCGCCCGGACAACATACTGGGATGCTACGCCTATAATTCTGCCTGCGGGCGCCGCCTGGCGTTTCTGACCGGAGGGGGCACCAGGCGGACTGAGAGGGCCGTGCAAGGCGGCTTGATCTGGCTTGCCCGTCATCAGAATCCAGACGGTAGCTGGAGTCTCGACAAGCATTACTGCAAAGACCGGGCTTGTAGCTGCGACGGCACCGGTGAACTGGAACAGAACGCCGCTGCGACTGCGTTCGTTCTCCTTCCATTTCTGGCGGGTGGTTGTACACATGAAGCCGAAGGTCCGTTCAGGTTGACTGTCGACCGCGGCCTGAATTGGCTGGTGAGGAATCAGAAACCAGACGGAGACCTGTCAGCCGGTGAGTCTGAGTTTGCGAGCGCGCACGCCGTGGCGACAATGGCGCTCTGCGATGCTTTCTGGTGGACGAGAGACAAACGCCTGGTGCAACAAGCTCAGTTGGCCATCAATTTCATTCAGAAGGCTCAGGACGAGGAGACTGGCGGATGGAATGGCTCCGACAAGAAAGGCTGCGACACGTTCGCATTCGGCTGGCATCTGATGGCTCTCAAGAGCGGTCAGAGAGCTGGTTTGACGATCAACCCGGAGACCCTCAGGAGGGCTCAGAGGTGGTTGGCAGGCGTGTCCCAGGGCTACAAGGGTGGTTTGTTCTCTAATCGCCCCAATACGGCGGTTTCTCCAACGATGACGGCGGTGGGTCTGCTTTCGCTGCAGAGTCTCGGTGCGGGGGAGAGCGACCCGCGCATCATTGAAGGGAAGAACTATCTCCTGACGTTGCTGCCCGATGCGAAGGCTCGTAACTGCTATTACTGGTACTACGCCACGCAGGCCATGCACAACTTACCGGGCCCGGAGTGGGAACGCTGGAACCGCCAAATGCGGCGAGTGCTGATCGAAACCCAGACGAAAGAGGGTTGTGCCACCGGAAGCTGGGACCCGAATCATCCCAGGCCTGACCCTTATGGCCGAAACGGCGGCCGAGTCATGGTGACCGCGCTCTCCACGCTCACGCTTGAGACCTACTACCGCTATCCGTCGCGCTATTCCAATGGCCCTCCATTGTGGTATACCGATGCGACTCAATGAAAACTTCGCTCCTGATTCAGACAACGCCGGCAATCATCAACCGGCGATTCTGGATCATTCGGAAAACAGCCACTTGGGTTTGTCGTCAGCGAAAGGATGCAGCGCGGCGATGTTTTTGTCGCGTGGGAGCAGGTCGATCAGCGCGTCAGCCATGCGGAGATCTTCGCGGCTGGTGATCTTCAGGTTCATCGGTGAGCCTTCCACGATCGTTACCGCGTGGCCAATCTGTTCGACCAGTTGGGCATCGTCAGTCGCCTGCAAGTGGCTGCGTTTGGCGTAGGCCTCGAGCAGCAGTTTGCGGGAGAAGACTTGAGGCGTTTGTGCCGCCCACAGGTTGGCACGCGGAACCGTCTCGCGAATCTCGCCTCGATCGACACGCTTGATGGTGCTCGAAATGGGTGATGCGAGAATCGCAGCACCCGAACGCTCCGCCGCGTTGAAGACGCTCGTGATCCACTCTTTGGCGATTACCGGCCGCGCGGCATCGTGAATGGCGACGAAATCGATGTCCGCTCGAACCCGCGCCAGTGCGTTCTGCACGGAGTCCACGCGTTCCACGCCGCCCGGTACTATGTCGAGGTCCAGAAAGGCGAGGTTGGCTTTGTATCTGTCCTTGAACCAGTCCACGTCTTCGGGGCTGAGCAACAAGAGAACTTGCTTCACTTCTTCGCGGTTGATGAACGCTTCGGTCGAACGCAGCCACACCGGCCGTCCGCGCAGGTCCTGAAAAACCTTCTTCTCGCGAGGTTGAGTGCTCCCGAAACGACTGCTTTTTCCCGCCGCGGCGATGATGACTGCGAACTGAGACATCTCCAGATCCTTTTGACGCGATACTCGAACGACCGGAGCAGATGAATTGCCACCGCAAGTTATTCCTCAAATCGCCTGCCTCGTGGAGTGTAGTCCAGCCAGCCAGATCAGATGAAGTGCCCTTCGTATGCCATAGCTCGGCAGATCATCAATAACGGCGCCATGATGAGTGCCGAGGGGCTGTCATTCGCCTGTCAAAAATCGCAGGGCCAGGCGTACAACGACGACATAGGCATTCTCGGACAGTACGTCCGCTCGGAAGAACTCCGGTGGACTTTTCGGATCGCCGACGAATGGCCTCAGAATCCACGCGAGTTGAATGGCGACAAAGGAATAAATCACCAGCCATCCGCGCAACATCCAGCGGTGTCGCTCATTGCCTGCGATCAGCGGATTGTAGTGGCGTCGCAGCAGGACTTGCGCTGAGCAGCTCGCGACCAGAAACATCAGCCCATTGAACGAGACCGCCTGGGAGTAGTTGCTGACCGATGCGTAATACGTTGCCGTGAGTGGCGCCAGCGACGCCAGTACGATCGTCAACCCAGCTTGAGTTGCAGCCAGTCCACGCAGGGCGTTTCCGAAATCATGGCTCAACCCCAGCAGGGTGTTGAGCACGTAGAAACTCGGGATGCTGAGTGCGAACGCGCCAAGAATCAGCACGGGAACTTTGCAGGCAGAGAAAAAGAGCAACTGATATCGCCCCGGCTCCAGACCTGAATAGCTACCCATCACGGCGCCATAGATCATCCCGAGCGACAGCGTGCACAGGATCAGAGTCCGTAACCGCATCGGTGATTCTTCGGCAGGACCGCTGCGCAGTACACGATCGACCGAACTTATCCACGTCGGAGCGGACTGCAGAGAGTGGTTCAACGCCGGATGGTTCATCAGTGCCTCAGTCACCTGCCCACGATTGATTTCGACACTCCCACAGCGGCTTAAAACAAGTTCTGAAAGGCGTGCCAGACGGCTTCGAAGAAGTTCGACTGGCGCGGACGGAACCAGGTAAATGGTTCATTGGGGTTGCCGATGAACGGTCTCAGAATCCAGCTCATCTGCGAGCCCACCAGCGCGAAGACCACGATCCAGATGCGAAATACGGTCCAGATGTGCCGCCCCAATACGTGCTGAGGCATTTTCTCCAAGGCGGTAATCGGACGAGTGAGCATGCTGGCCGTGGCAACTGGCGGTTGATCACTGTTTCCTTGAACGCCGTTTGTGGGCGGCGCCGGCGTTTCAGTCACCGCGACGGGCGGAGTTTGCGGCGGTTCATTGTCCAGCAGGCTGAGTCTGTGCAGAGTGAGCAGCAGGAATGTTAGGCCAAGCGCCCCCGCGATTCCAAACGCCACGACGTTCAGCAACACGATGAACGGATAGCTGGTCGTACTGAGCGAAAAGAACGCCACGATCGGCCCGAAGGATGCGACGACGGCCAGAGTGACTCCCAGTGATCCCACCAGGAGACGCAGGTTGGACATCAGTCGCAGTCTTGAACCGATCAGGGCGTTGAAGACATACAGCGATGGAAACGTCACCAGCAGCGTCAGCAGGAACAGCGCGGGTACTTTCACGGTGGAGGCGATCAATTGCTGCAATCGCGGACCATCGTTGTGGAGCAGGGCGAACGTGCCCATGCACACTCCCGTCACGCCGCCAAGCAGCATGATCAGCACGGTGGTGCCGCGCAAGGGCAGCGCGAACCCGTGCTCACGCAAGACGGAGACTTGAGTGAGTTCACCGCGCAACAATCGATCAAGTTCTCGCAACCAGTGTTGCATGGCTTACCTCGAAGAAGGGACAGGGATTCGATGAGCTCACTTTGCATTGCAGAGTTGATAGGCAAATAAGAAGCTCAGTTGCCAGACCAGCCCAAACGAACGCGCGCGGCGGCCTGGTTTGCCGCATCACGTGCAGCGGCCGCGTCACGAACGACCTGCTCCAGCACGTTGACGTACTCCAGAAACCGCTGCTGGCCTAGCGCTGTCCGTCGATACAGCGTTTGAGTTCGAGGCTGAGTCGAAGCACTTTTCCAGACTTCAATCAATCCGCTTTCGACCAGCACGGCGAGGTGTCGATTCAGATTTCCGTCCGTGAGTGCGCACAACTGCTTCAGGTCATTGAACAGCAAGCCTTCAGGATGAGCCGAGAGCGAGGTCAGAATGCCCAGCCGTGCCTTCTCGTGAATGACGCGGTCAAGGCCATCGTAAGCAAAGCGACCATCGCCTTCGGCTGGCTCTGACTGAGCATCGTCAGCGTTAGATCTGCGAGTCACGATGACGCTCCAAAAAGACGTACAACCAGACCGTGGTCAGTAGTTGACCACCACCAAAGATGATGCCCATGCACAGCGGGTCCAGAGCACGCTCTCTTAACGCGATGCTTACAATCCCGCCGATTCCATACCAGATTCCGCTGAGTAGTCCGACTCGCGGTAACACCGGATTCGATGCAAAGCAGCCGAGAGCAAACAGCAACGACCAGATGCCGGGCAGGACCCACGTGGCCGACGCGTCGCCCGAGTTTCCTTGAAGGAGCAGCGCCAGCGTCACGCCCGCGCCGAGAACAAGAGTCGGAATAAAGTAACCGACGGCCTGTAAGGTGAGCGCGACGGTCAGTGAAGACTTCGTTCGCCAGACGTCGACAAGCATGTCTGTGCCAGCAGCAGCCAGGCAGACAAGTGCCGCGCTGCACCACAGTGCAATGTAGTGACGCGGCTGAGTCTCAGGCGTTGGCGCCCAGTGAGGCTGCAGCAGCGCTGTGGCGATTCCGATCACTCCGGATATGCCTACCGTCAACGTGCGATAGCCACGAAACGTGACCGAGCGGCTCAACTGTCGCCGGATGTGCGACAGGTCGGCTGCCGCGCGGTGCAATGCTCCATCATCGTACATCGGTCCGCCTCCTCGCCGTAGTTTTCAACAGGAATGCCGTCTACTCTGCAGTGCAAAGTATCCGGGGCGGAGAACTTCGTCAATGAGGATCTCGAAGAGGTGACGCCGGGTGCATCGCCTAGCGGTTGATGCCCAGCAGTGAGCTGAATTGCTGAGAGCTCATATCACGCGAGCCGAAGCGAGGCTCGAACGAGATCGCGGCGCCGTAACTGTCCTTGCTCGGGTCGAAGCTGCCACCGATGTGGAAGAGCCAGTCGGCACCGGCGCGGGTCAGCGTCAGCGACTGACCGCGGTTCATGTTCTCTTCAATATCGTACGCCGTGCTGGCGGTCGCGATCCATTTGGGGCTCAGCAGGTAGCTGGCACTGGCGGTGAGGATCGTGCTGTCGAGCGTCTGGCCGGCTTTCACCTGCCGGACACCAACATAGATGCTGCCGCGTTCTGGTCGTTGGGTAAGGATGCCTGCATGCCAGAGTTGCTGGCCGCCATCGAAGGTGTCGTAGAGAGCTCCCGCGAGGAATGTCGTGCGGTCTCCGAGCAGCCAGCTATAGCGGGCTGACAGTAGCCCGAAGTCTTCGCCGTAGTTGTTCTGATCAGGACGGGGGAAGAATGACGCTTCCAGATCCAGCGTCATCCAGTCGCGAATGCGTTCACGACCGGGCGCTCCGACTTTGGTCTGCAGGCGATGACGCCAACCGAGACGTAGCACGTTCATGTCGTCGACGAGTTCGTGATACGGCACGCTGACGAGATCTCCAGCACCCGAGCGAATTGCGTACGCGCGCGGATCGAGATAACCCGGCAGTGTGCCGCCGTAAGTGTTTGTGAGGAATCGCTGACGGAACCGTTCCTGAGCGTCGTCATCGAATTCGTTGTACTGCGCGATCGAGGTGATGGCTTCGCTGGCTCGTGTGTACGAGTAGTCGAAGTCGAAGATCATCTTGTGAGCGAGACCGTTGAGATTAAAGATGCGGTTGCGGACGTACGGGAATGCTCGCCACATCGTGAGGCTGCCACGCACGCCGCCAGTGCCCACGATGCGATCCAATTCGTTGCCCGTCAGGTCTTCGCTCCAGTAGGCCGCTTCACCGCGCAAGTATGGCGAGAACACCAACGGGCCCAGATTCAGCGGTGCCGCCAGTTCGTGCCGCGACATCGCCACGGCTCCCTGCGACGGACTGACGTACGGCAGCGGGTTGAACACATCGCGAGGATCACCCGGTGCATCGGCAGGATTCAGGCTGCCGTAACCGGCGGACGTGTGGTTGGTCCACGTGAGCCAGCCATCGAGTAGCGGCTGACTGAGACCGTACAGATCACCCTTCGGCAGCCACTGCGTGTTGTTTTCGAATTCGTTGACCTGCGGACGTCCGAGAACACCCCAGCTCCAGTTCGAATCAAAGTTCTGCTGAGCATACAGCAGCGTTTCGTTGTCCTTGTCGCGGTCGAACTCGTTCTCGTAGTAGCTCTCCAGGAAGTTGCGGTCGCTCACGTAGCCCAGTTCGGCGTTCACAAAGAGGTCCTGATCCAGGAACTCATGGCGATGTCGCAAGAAGATACGCCCACGATTCGGATCATGTGGCTCCAGATCCTGACGGTCCAGGCCCATCGTGTCGCGACCATCATCGTGCACGTAGTAGCCCAGATACTCGGCGCGATGGCGATCGTTCATGCCGAACATGTCCGAGCCTTGATAGGTCCCTTCCAGTCCGATACCCGGCCCGCGGCGGCCATAGATGTCGAGCATCAGGCCCATCTGCAGACCTTCGGGAGTATCTCTGCCAAACAGATGGAATGGATTCCACACGGTCTGCAGCGAGGGCCCGAAGATATTGTCCGACTTGGCAGCAACCTTGGTAATCGGAAGGTGAGGATTTTCAGCCGGACTGCTGATATAGGGCAAATATCCGACCGGTGTATCTTCGATATAAAAGGTACTTTCGAGCGTGGTGATCCAGTTGATCACGCCATCGTCGTGCTCGCCTGTTACCGGGTCCGTCCAGCCACCGTTAGCATGCACGATCGGATTTACAATCCGCGGCTCGAAGAAGATATCACTCGACTCCAGCCGATATCCCGGCTTGCCGAAATAGCTACCGGACAGCCACGCGCCTTGTGCGTGATATGTGCCTGGATTCAGCTGTCGAATGCGATTCGCGCGGATGCGAATCGGAGTCTCAATGCCCGGCATGCGCATCTTGACATCGGCATCAATCAGCAAAGCGCGCGTCTCACGCACATCGTAGTAGGCCTGTTGTGCGCGCAGCGTTTTATCCCCCTGACGGATAACGATATTACCTTCGAGGTATACCTGCAGAGGGGCGGTATGATTTTGATACCGTTCCCCAATCTGAGTGAGATTTTCGACGTCGGTGGGTTCGGTCCAGACCACCATGCTGTCGGCTGCCAGTTCGATCGCGTTGGGATCAGGGCGACCATCGGGCTGCGGTGAGTCCACATTCAGTTTGATACCGCCACTCAGGATGGCGATCTGCTCGGCGGGAGTTGAGTTCGTCGAACGCTCGGTTTGCGCGGAGAATGGTTGAGCTGATCTCGCCGAAATTCGCACACGCCGTAGGACACCCTGTGGCGGAAGGATCATCAGATTCTGGAAACCGTTGCCGTCAGACGGAAGCTCGACCAAGCCGTTGTCTTGGTTGAACTGGCTGGCCGATGCGCGTCGCCTTTGAGTGGCTTCCTGCAGCAGGGGGTCGTTGAGTGGCTGTTGATACTCGCGCGGCCAGCGCGCGTTGTAGGTCACTCCGGTTTCCGACCAGACCTGCAAATAGGTGTGTGGGTACTGCTGAGTGCTCTGAGGGGATTCAACGCGTGCGTCGTTCTTGAGATAGATCTCGACGAGTCGACGGCCATCGACCTGACTTTCCCAGACAACCATTTCCTGAGCGGTCATGATCGTGTCGCCGTGCTCAACGCGGCAGTGGCCGCGCATGACGGAGATGATCGTGTTGTCTTCTTTCATCCGCTGCGTGTAGTCGGCGGAGATCTTCGTGGTCTTCGTCTGTGGGATGCCCAGCCGAATCGGTTCCTGAGCGACCATCCACGTGCGCACCGTGAGCGCAGCCAAAACGCAAAGCGCGAATTGGACCACAAACTTCCAGCGGAGGCGGCTGCGCAGACGGGCTGTCACAGTCACTCCGGTGGTGCTGAGGTGAAAGTCGGACAGAAACGAGAAGACATCGGCTGATTCCGTTCGCCGCGCCAAAGTGGCAATGGGGAAGAGGCTCCGCCTCTGACCACGAAAGGATCGGGACTCTACGCCCGCCTCAAAAATCGGGCAATACGGAGGCTGAACACCCTTGTTTCGCTGCTATTCCAGCCACTCGGCGACCTGCGGAGCGAAATACGTGAGAATGATGTCCGCACCCGCACGGCGGATGCCGATCAGCGTTTCCATGACAGCAGCACGCTCTTCGAGCCACCCAGCCTTGGCCGCTGACTTGATCATCAGGTACTCGCCGCTGACTTGGTAAGCTGCGACGGGCAGGTGGGTTGCGTCACGCAGCGTGCGGATGATGTCCAGATAAGGACCGGCTGGCTTCACGAGCACAATATCCGCACCTTCCGACTCGTCGAGTTCCAGCTCTCGCAGGGCTTCGCGGACGTTCGCCGGGTCCATCTGATAGGTCTGCTTGTCCTTCGGGATGGGCTTGGAACCGCTGGCTTTGGGGGCGGAATCAAGAGCTCCGCGGAACGGTCCATAGAACGCGGACGCGTACTTGGCCGTGTAGGACATGATCGAAACGTCTGTGAATCCGACGTCGTCCAGCACCTGCCGGATGGCGCCAACTCGGCCGTCCATCATGTCGCTGGGAGCGACAATGTCAGCTCCGGCTTGAGCGTGCGTGATGGCCTGCTCGCAGAGCATCGCGATCGTTTCGTCATTCAGAATGACGCCTTCATCCGACACGATGCCATCGTGTCCGTCGATGTTATAGGGGTCGAGTGCGATATCAGTGATAACGCACGTGTCTGGGCACGCGGCTTTGATGCGGCGAATGACTTCGGGAATCAGCCCCTTGCCGTTGGCGGCTTCCGTACCCGTTTCGTTTTTCAGTTTGTCGTCGATCTTGGGAAACACGACGACCTTATCGATCCCGAGTTTCGCCGCGCGTTTGACCTCTTTGACCAGTCCCTTCAGGGACCACCGAGTCTGCCCCGGCATCGACGAGATCGGCGTGTCCTCGGCGTCCGAATGCACGAACAGCGGGTAGACCAATTGAGCTGGATCGAGTCGCGTTTCGCGAACCATGTTGCGCAACGCCGGAGTGCGGCGGTTGCGACGGGGTCGGGAAGGAAGTTCCAGGGTCGGGGCGAGTTCTTCAAAGTCAGCGTCGTCAGACATGCGGGTCTTTCAATGGATGAATGCTGCGGCCGTTGGCGACAAATTGCATATCTAATTTCCTGCATCGATTTTGGAACAGCAAGGGCACGAGGACGGGATGGATTCAGCCGCGTTTCGGGACTGGTGACGAGCTGGTTCCGCACTTGCGCAGATGGGTTCGAGTACTCTTGCCTCTAGAGTTTCGCTGCTCACCGCGCAGATTTGGGCGGAAAACCCTAGAATCAAGCCCTGCGGTCGTGCCTCCTGTGTCTGCATCGGATCACAAAACGGAGTTTGCCTGTGTCGAGCGATGTGAAGTCCGCAGCCGCGAATCAGTCCTGGACGGTGCGGCGGGTCTTGGAATGGACCATCGATCATCTCAAGAAGAGCGGCAGCGATACGCCTCGGCTGGACGCGGAGATTCTGCTGGCTCACGCGCGCGGCTGTCAGCGGATCAAGTTGTACGTCGACTACGACGTCGAACTGGATGACGAGCACCGCGCGACGATGCGTGAGCTGGTGAAACGCCGGGCCAATCACGAGCCGGTCGCTTATCTGGTCGGGTTTCGCGAGTTCTTCGGACTTGAATTTGCCGTTCAAAAAGGCGTGCTGGTCCCGCGGCCGGACACGGAAACTCTGGTGGTGAAGGGACTAGAACTGGCCGGCGCTCTGACCGAGCCGCGAGTTCTGGATCTTTGCACAGGCAGCGGCTGTGTGGCGGTCGCCATGGCGAAGAATGCTCCCAAAGCCACCTTCACGGCGGTCGAGATTGATCCGGCGGTCCGCGATGTCGCTCAGAAGAATATTGAGAAGCACAGCCTCGGAGACCGCGTTGATCTGCTGCTGGGCGATTTGTTTGAACCTGTTGCGGGCCGCCAGTTTGAGGTCGTTATCAGCAACCCGCCTTATGTGCCGGACGCCGAGATCGCGACGCTGGACCCGGACGTGCGTTTGCATGAGCCGGAACTGGCCTTGCGGGGTGGAGCCGATGGGCTCGACATTGTCCGCAGAATCATCGGGCAGGCGGCAAACTTTCTGACGCCGGGTGGAGTAATCCTGCTGGAGATTTCGGGAGAGCAGGCGGAAACCGTCGTCGGGTTGTTCGCGGCGGCGGGCGGGTTTGAACCGGCTCGGATCGAGAAAGACCTGGCGGGGAAATCACGAGTCGTCTGGACGCGCAAGGCCAGCTAGTGCGATTCTCACGCTCTGCAGGATGAAGTGAGCGCTCAAAAGGAGTCCAAGGATGGACATGTTCGTGGTGCGGGGCGGGCGGCCGCTGCGAGGTCGCGTCAAAGTGGGCGGTGCGAAGAATGCCGCGCTGCCGATCATGGCCGGAGCCCTTATGGCCAATGGGCCAGTCGTTCTGCGTGACGTGCCGAACCTGGTTGACGTCTCGACGCTCGCCAGCCTGCTGACCACGCTGGGCATGTCTGTGCAACGGCACGCTGACGGCAGCCTGCACATGCACGTCACCGATGAAGAACCCATCGTCGCGGACTATGAACTGGTGAGAAAGATGCGCGCAAGCATCTGCGTGCTGGGACCGCTGCTGGCCAAACGCGGTCGTGCGTGCGTCTCGCTGCCCGGTGGTTGCAACATCGGTGACCGACCGATCGACCTGCACCTCAAAGGTCTGCAGGCGCTGGGTGCGAATATCTTTGTTGATCGAGGTTACGTGATCGCCGAAGCGCGGAAGCTGCGCGGCGCGCGGATCTTTCTGGGTGGGTCATTCGGCAGTACGGTTACTGGTACCTGCAATGTGCTCGCGGCTGCGACGCTCGCTCAGGGTACGACGCGCATTGAATCCGCGGCCTGCGAACCTGAAGTTGTGGACTTCGGCAACTTTCTGATTTCGATGGGCGCGCAGATCGAAGGCCTGGGAACGCCATTCCTGCGCATTGAAGGCGTCGAACAATTGCGCGGTGTCGATTATCAAATTATCCCTGACCGAATTGAAGCTGTGACATTGATGATCGCGTCCGTGATGACGGGCGGAGATGTCACCGTCGAGAATCTGGACTTATCGCACCTCACCGCGATCCTGGAAAAGATGCAGGACCTCGGTATCCCGATGGAAACAATTACCGAAGGTGCGCAGCCGGGCCGCTGTCATGTACGTGTGCAATCGCCGACGTCGTTGAAATCTGCCGAGCTGTCCGCGCTCCCCTACCCCGGCATTCCGACCGACGTGCAGGCGCAGTTCATGTCGATGCTGGCTGTGGCGGATGGTATCAGCGTCGTGACTGACAAAGTCTTCCCCGATCGCTTCATGCACGTGCCGGAACTCGTACGACTCGGAGCGAAGATTCATCGCGAAGGTCAAAGCGCAATTATCAATGGAGTATCCACTCTGCGCGGCGCCTGCGTGATGGCCTCCGATCTGCGAGCCAGCGCGGCTTTGGTACTCGCCGCAATGGCTGCCGATGGCGAGACCGTCGTGCGACGCATCTATCACCTGGATCGCGGCTATGACCATCTGGAAGCGCGGTTGAATTCGCTCGGTGCGAGTATTCAACGCGTCGAAGACACTCCGGCGAACGTGCCGGAAAGTCTGCGGCTATGCGACATCTTCAGCCCGGTTCGGACGGGGCAAACGCTGGTGCTACCGAGCGGCAAGCAAGTCCGTATTGATGCCCCTCAACCCACGGAGGCATTGATCGAAGCCGGCCTGACGAGCGTCAGCAACACTCCTTCGCAGACAGAAGCAGCGAACTGATCTGACTGCGCTCCAGGCTCGATCAAGTCTTGAAAATTCGAGTCTCAACTGCCGATGAGCCATGCAGCCGGATTCTCGATGGCGTGGGCGAGCGTCTGTAGGAACTCAGCGGCGGGAGCTCCGTCGACGACGCGATGGTCGAAGGTCAGGCTTAACGAGAGGACGTCGCGCGGAACAATCCGATCGTCGGCGAGCACCACAGGTTCTCGACGCATGGCACCTACTCCGAGAATCGCACTCTCAGGTGTGTTGATGATAGGTGTAAACGTCTCAACGCCGAACCGACCGAGATTCGTGATTGTGAACGTTCCGCCGCGTAACTCATCGGGAGTCAGTTTACGAGCTGCAGCTCGGGATTTGATTTCTTCGAGTTTCCTGGAGACATCGGACAAACTCAGCTGCTGGACATCCCGGATGACGGGCACCAGCAGGCCCTGCGGAGTATCAACCGCGACGCCGATATGAACTTCCTCGGGCATGACGATCTGATCGTCTTCCCAGCGTGAGTTGAGCAACTCGTGTTTGGTCAGGGCAAGAGCGGTCAGCTTGATGAGCACTGCGGTTACCGTCGGGGCGGCGCCCGTTTTTGCAGCAGTGAACTGCTGACGCAGGTTCTGCAGATTGGTCGCATCGACGCGTCGTGTCAGCGTTACCGGTGCGGTTGTCTGCTGGCTGTTGACCATGCGGTCGGCGATTGTGCGGCGTAACGACGATGCGGCGACAACGCGGCCCGCAGATGTCTTTTTGTCCGGGGCAGTCAAGGCGGCGGAGAGCACGTCGCGTTCGCGGATGCGACCGCCCTTACCAGTTCCGGCTATTTGTGACAGGTCAACACCCAGCTCACTGGCGACTCGACGCGCGCGCGGTGACGACGGTGCTGAGTCGATCGTCTTCACAGTGGGCTTCATTGAGGATGCTTGTGAAGAGGCCGCCGACTGTTGAGCCTTGCGTTCAACCGGGTTGCCAGATTGAGGCGCCACCACCGCACCGGTCGGTGGTGCTTGCTGGGCTTTCACTGGTGCCGCCGGAGGTGTCGAGGACTCCGCAGCTTGTTTTGCCTTTGGTTCCAGATGACCGATGGTTTGTCCGACTTTGACGATGTCGCCGGGTTGAGGTCCATCCGGAAGCAGACGTAACGTGCCGGCGTCGAATGATTCGATCTCCTGAGCCGCCTTCTCGCTCTCCAGGACGAACAGCATGTCGCCAGCGTTGATCCACTCACCGTCGCGTTTGAGCCATTCGGCAAACGTGCCTTCGTCCATCGACCAACCTAAACGTGGCACAGTGATTTCAATCATGATGAAGTTCAGGTTCCTGGGCACATGAAGTACGTTCGTCGCATACGCAGCAGTCACTCGCCGACCACGGAATCTCTGTTTGAAGATTTATGCTCGGCTGGTCAACTCAGTGATGCGTTTTTTGCTCAGGAACGTGATCGACTAATGCTTTCCGGCGGGTTTGTGGATCATCGGGCTGAACACTGAGTGCATTGAGTAGACAGCCTCACATCCCGATGATGTCCGTGAGCGTGATCTATTCAAGATGAGTTGCAGACTTCAGAGATCGCCCCACTCGTGCAGCAAGTCGAGAGGCCAGATGATTCGAGTTCTCTTATTGATTCCCACACTGGATCGCAGCGGCGCAGAGAAGCAACTGACGTTGCTGGCGTCGGGCCTGCCCCGGGATGAGTTTCAGGTGGAGGTCGCTGCACTGACCCGCGGTGGACCGTATGCCGACACGCTCACTGAGCATGGCGTTCCGGTCACGGTGATCGGCAAAAAATGGAAGTTCGATCCTTTCGCCTATCGACGCCTCAAGGAGTTTGTGGGCGAAAAACAGCCGGATATTTTGCATACCTGGCTCTTCGCCGCGAATGCTTACGGTCGCTTGCTGGTCGGACACGCCGACCGTCCGAAAGTGATCGTCTCAGAACGCTGCGTCGATACCTGGAAGAAAGACTGGCAACTGTGGTTCGATCGCAGATTGATTGATCGCACGGCGAAGTTGATTGGTAACTCGCAGGCGGTCGTTGATTTCTATCGAGAACTCGGAGTTCCCGCGGATCGCACGGTGGCGATTCGCAATGGCATCGAACCGCTGCCTCCGCCGAGTCGCTCCCGCGAGTCGATGTTGGCGGAATTCAATATCCCGGCCAACGCCCGCGTTGTGACTTACATCGGTCGACTGGCGAAGCAAAAGCGGCTGCAGGATCTGCTGTGGGCCTTCGCGTTGCTCAGGAACTGCGCCGACCATGAGGTCTATTTCCTGATCGTTGGCAACGGACCCGAGCGGACCGCCGATGAGCAGTTCTCGCAGCGTGTTGGATACCACGACTACGTGCGGTTCGTCGGCCATCGTTCAGATGTCAGTGAGATCCTGAACGCGACCGATGTTTTCTGGATGGCCAGTGAATTTGAAGGTCAGTCCAACAGTCTGATGGAAGCCATGTCCGTCGGTCGCCCGGTGGTCGTCAGCGATATCTCCGCCAATCGCGAGCTGGTGGATCACGAGGTCACCGGCCTGGTTGTGCCGATGGGTGATCGACCAGCCTACACGCATGCCACCTGGCGGCTGCTGTCCAATCCCGAACATGCCGAACGGTTTGGCCGCGCTGCCGCTGAAAAGATGCGCACGGAATTCAGTGTCGCGCGCATGATTAACGACCATGCGGCCGTCTACCGCGAAGTTGCTGGCACGGGCGGCTGACGTAACGCTGACAGTATCGGGTTTGCCACTTGTCGCGATTCATCATGCCGACCGCTTGCACTGGAGTGTGGGCTCAGTTCCGCAGTGGTAGGATCAGACCGGTTTGAGTTACCTCGCGTCGCGCTCCGTTCTCATTGGGAGGGTTGCTCATGTCTCACATTGATCGCCGTGAGTTCTTGAAGGGGTTGGGAGGCAATCTGGTCGTGGGCGGCGCGGCCTGGCAGGCGCTGCAAAACATCGTTCCCGCGCACGCGGACGATGCGAAGGTCACGCCGGATGTCGTGCAGTTTCGGCCCGAGATGGAAGACACCGTGAGGTGGATTGAACGAACCCCGCGTGAGCAAATCCTTCAACAGGCCGTCGAGCGACTCAAGCAGGGGCTGACTTATCGGCAACTGATCGGCGGACTGTTTCTGGCTGGCATTCGCAACATCAAGCCGCGTCCGGTCGGTTTCAAGTTTCATGCGGTCATGGTGATTAACTCAGCGCATCAACTGGCTCTCGACGCACCGCAGGCGGATCGTCTGATTCCGTTCTTCTGGGCGTTGGACTCATTCAAGAGTGCTCAGGCGCAGGACGTGAAGGAAGGCGACTGGACGCTTGGGGCGGTGAAAGAATCAGCGGTGCCATCGGCATCGCAGGCCCGGCAACGGTTTGTCGAAGCGATGGATCGGTGGGACGAGGAAGCCGCCGATGTCGCGATAGCCGGACTGTGTCGCTCGGCGGGAGCGACTGAAGTGATGGAATTGCTGGCTCCCTACGGAGTCCGCGACTGGCAGAACATCGGCCACAAGGCGATTTTTACCGCGCACTCATGCAGGACCCTGGAGCTGATCGGCTGGGAGCACGCCGAGCCCGTATTGCGGTCTCTTGTCTATGGATTGCTCAATGGGGGACGCAGTGATTCGGCGACGCCCTATGACACCAACCGCGAACTCGTCAGTCAGATTCGTAAGGATTGGGCTGCGGGCAAACCTGATCCCGCTGTGACGACATCGCTCGTGCAGATGTTTCGTCAGGCGAGTTCCCGAGACGCGGCGGCTGCGATGGTCGAACAACTCAATCGAGGTGTCGCGGCGATATCGCTCTGGGACGCCATCCTGCTCGCTGCTGGAGAATTGCTCATGCGTCAGCAGGCGATTGTTCCCCTGCATGCGACCACGGCGACCAATTCGCTGTACTACACTTTTCGGCAGAGTGGTCAGAACTCGACTCGTTTGTTGGCGTTGCTGCAGGCGGCTTCGTGGATCTGCCTGTTCCGTGACGGTGCTCGTGCGCGAGGAGCTTTTCCGGATCGACCGAACATCGACGAGTTTGCAGCAGCGGGAGCAGCACCAGAAAATATTGAGTCGATCTTTGCTGGTCTGAAGCAGAACCGGGCGAAAGCCGCAGCGGAAACACTGGCTTATGCTAAAGCCGGGGGCGATCCCGCGATGTTCTTTGATGCCGCAAGGCACCTGATCTTCGCGAAGGGCACCGACGCTCACGACTACAAGTTCGCAGCGTCGGCTTTCGAGGACTTCGCTCATGCGAGTCCCGCTGCTCGGCCGCAACTTCTGGCTGCGAGCGTATACTACCTGAAAGGTAGCCAGGACGCGGATTCATCTTTGCTGCAGAAGTCACGCGAGGCGACAGCCGCTCTGTCCGCCAGGGGGTGACGGGTGTCATCGCAGATTGCTCGACAACGTACGAGAGAGTCTTCAAGCAACTGATGTGGTCGCTCACCCTTCGTCTTGTTCGTGAGCATCTACGTGCGGCGTGATCGCCTCAAGTTCGATGCCGGTGAGGTCAATAATCTTCGCGGCTCGTGAGACGGTATCGAACAGCAGTACTGTCGGACGCCCGAACTTCCAGCCGCAGGCTTCGCCGGGGTTCAGGAACAGCCGGCCTTGGTCGTCTTGAGATACACTCGGCTTATGAGTGTGGGCATAGACGCAGACATCGAACTCGCCTTCATAGCCGCGCAACTGGCGTTCCATGTGCACAACCACAAAGCGAGTCCCGTCAGGCGCGGTATAGGACATAGGAGCTTCACCCAACTGTCCAATGATGCCGAACCCAGACTGCAGACCGACTTTGTTACCCTCGTTGTCTCCGTAACACGCGACCACGCGGCACTTCAGCTTCCGCAGCGGCGGCACCGCGAACGTTGAGACGATATCGCCAGCGAACAGCACGACTTCGCAATTGGCGTCATTAAACACCTTCACCGCGCGGCGAATGTTGTCGAGGTGATCGTGAGTGTCCGCAAAAATCCCAACCCGCATGAATCAATCCAAGGCTTTTGATCTAAATAAAGGTGCGCGAGTCACACATCAAACAGATTGCGAAACCATTGTACGAATGGCTGAGCTTGATCTGATTGCGGGTCGAACACCGACTGAAAATCGATCGACCTCAAATTGCGTCCCGGCTCATCCTGCCATGCCAACCAAGTGAATACGTGCGCCTTCTCGGAGTGCACGTCTCTGAACGGTGCGTTCAGGCTCTTCGCTCCATCACATGCATGAATGGCATGATCCAAGATCCCCTTCGACTCTTGGCGTACAAGTTGTTTGAGGAGCGTCTCTAACGTGCCATTCGAGTGATTGTCGGGCAGGATCCACGCACCAAAACGTCGTCCTTTGCTGTCGATCTCTGAAATGAACCCACCTTCGGGAATTGCTTCCGGGGTGTTGTCGATTTGAGTCGCCAACCACCCTCGGATAGTGGTCCATGTTCCATCAGGATCGTCGTCAGCATCCAAAATGATGCCTATTACTTCGTGGGCAGGCTCCTTAAGTTTGCTCGGAACCACGCCTGCTTTAGGCGTCTTAGTGTTGAGCACTTGAATATCTACGGGTTTGGCGTCATTTGGCCATGGTACACCGTTACCCTCAATCATTTCTGCAATCGCACAGAGGTCTGTGCTACCTTCAACGAGAAGGAGCTTCGGATGAGCCTTCGGCATTATCACCGCACCTCGATATCTGCTTCCGCAACTGCGGTGATTTCGTCGTGAGAGTACTCAATCGCTTCGACCAAGCCGGATTTTCGTCTCTCCAATCTTCGATACCGTAAATCAAAGTGCGATCGTGATTGGTAGGCGTCGTGGGCTGCTCGAATTGCTTCGAGGCTGTGAGTTGTCGCAAACATCTGGACGTTGAAACGCTCAGTAGCTTCAGAGATTGCAGCCCAGACGTTCTCAATGATGGCGTGATGAAAGCCGTTCTCCACTTCATCAATGGCGACATAGCCATTCGGAGCTGTTGCAATCCGAAGAATGATTGAGGTGAGCCTCGCAAGGCCATCGCCCAACATTCCCAGTGGGAGCATCCGTTTCAGCCCCGTATCACCATATAGGATTAGTCCACTCGGACTTGGATAGGCATCGATTCGAACAAGTCGAGGTTCTACCAATTGGAGGATTGAAACTAGATCAATCTCTCGCTTCTCCACCTTTAAGCTGCCGTACAATCGAGCGTCTTCTTCGTGGGGATTCGGCAAACGCGCACCGAGGAAATAGCCGGGACTTTTGGGGGTGCAATCTGCAGGTGAATTTCGAACATCGCCGTTGCTTTCGACAAACATCACTCGCTCAATCGGCGAGTTGCTGTACCGCAAGACCAACTCATTCGCCGCCATTCCATCTACGCCTGAGTGAAGATCATTGCGACGAACATCATCCTGATTGGCAATCGTGTCCACTGACCCAACCGCCAGCCGCGATGCTCTCGATCGAAGGAATACACGTAGTGTCAACGCCTCGCCGATCGAAGTTATCGCGTGGATTCGAATTTCTTTAGACGTATCAAATTCATGAAAGAGGAACTGCCATAACCAAGCCGCCTTCTCATGCGGCGAGCCCGTGATACGTATTAATCCGCGAAAGCCCAGCAGTAGGCGAACCCAGTCGGGATTTCCGTCCGAAACTAGCAACATCAGAGCCTCAAGCAACGCAGTCTTACCAATATTGTTGCCGCCTCCAAGAAGGTTAATTCGACTGAGGTCGCCAATCTCGAATGTACTAAAACCGCGAAAGTTCTCGATCCGCAGTGACTTAATCATGTCATGCTCTTTGATGAACCTTAAGTAGACTTCACTTGTAGACCCGATCTTTGGATGGCGCAACATCGCTCTTCTGTTAGGCATACAATTGCTCACAGCTCCAACCAAGCCCAGCGCTCGTCACGCTGAGCCTGGGTCGGAACTATGAGGAATCGCAAGGCTGCTTACTTCTTCTTCAGCGTCGCCAAATACTCGACGACATCGACCAGCTCTTCTTGAGACAATTGCTTTGCGACGTCGGCGGGCATGATGGAGACTTTTTGCTTCACCAGCGGTTCTTCGAGGTCGGCCTTCTTGATCGTCTTCGTGATCGCTTCAGCGTTGCGCAGGGTGACTGCGTCGTCCGTTTCGCTGATCATGATGCCGCTGAAGACAGTGCCGTCCTTTTGCTGCGCCGTGTACATCTCATAGTTGTGGCTGATGCCGGCACTGGGGAAGATGATCGATTCAAAGAACGCCTGGCGGCTCAGCTTGCTGCCGATCTCGCTCAGGTTCGGGCCGACTTCCTTGCCCTGACCATTAACGATGTGACAGGAGCTGCACTTCGCAAGTTGGCTGGCGAAGACCTTCGCTCCGTTACCCGCGTTGCCCTTCAGCTTGGCCAGGTCGCCAATCGACGGCAGTGGCTTGGAATCCTTGCCGGCCGGAGCGGGGAACAGTTTTGCGACGGAGGCTTGCTGACCTCCATCCAGCGGCGCCGTTGACAGCGCCGCCGCCAACGCTGGCGCGAAGCTGTCATCGAATGCTTTGCCTTCCGCCATCTTCAGGACTGCGGTGGCGCCGGGTTTGGTGCGAGTTGCGCCCTTGATCGCCTGACGACGTTGATCGGCCGGGGCCTTTTCGTCCTGTACGATCGGCAAGAGCATGGCCGCCGCAGAGCCTTCGCCAGAGTTCGACAATGCCGTCGCGAGACCAGTTGCCGCGCGTCCGCTTTCGGCTTTGGACTTCAACCCCGCTTCGAGCAACTCTTTAGCTCCCTTGGCCAGAAGGACGCGCACGGCGTCGATACCGATCTGCTCATCGCCCTTGCTGGACGCCAGAGCGACGAGATCCGGATATCGGTCCGCCGCACTGAATTTATCAACCAGAGTGATGAATTGAGGCTGTCCCTTAAGGCCGCCGAGTACTCGATTCAGCGCCTCCGTCGCTTTTGGGTTCCTCGAGATATCGAAGCCCTTAAGACGATTGAGGGCTTCTGCCGCGACGAAGGACACCTTCTTGTCGTCGCCCGGAGTGTAGAAAGCCAACTGCAACAGAGCTTCGTCCTTCGTTCCGCCAGACAGGAAATCGAACGCTCGCAGGTAGCGGCCGACATTGTCCGCAGTCACCGCATCGGAAGCGATCAGCTTGGCGAGAATCAGTGGGGTCTTTTGCGCACGTGAGCGCCAGACGATGTCTGCCATGCCAGCGGGTGGGTTGGGCTGCTGGCTGAGCAGCGCAAGGTACGCATCCAGGCAACTGTCCCAGTCCTTACCGGCTCCGATGCCGAGTGCTTCGAGGTACCAGCGGTCCTTGCCATCGTGTTGCAACGCGAGCTTCGCCCACACGCTGGCCTTCACATCGCCATGCACCTCGCGCAAGGAGATCGCAACTTCGCGACGGACTTGAGAGGACTTGTCGTTGACCAACGGCCCCAGCACCTTCTGTTCGTCAATGTGTTGTCGGCGCAAGCCGCGAATCGCCGCGATCCGAATGTCTTCGTCACGGTCGTTCAGCGCGCTCTGCAAGAAGGCTGTGCCCTTTTCGGAATCTCCGATCTTGCTCAGCAACCACATGGAGCGCGCGCGGATGCGCGGATTCGCATCACTCGTGAAGACCTTGGTGAGAGCGGGCTCAGCCTGCGTGCCCATCGCATGCAATGCGGTCCAAGCGAGATAGCGCACGACTTCATTCGGGCTCTTCAGCGCCGCAATGGCACCATCGACATTGCTGACGTCAACCTTCGGCGTCTTGTACGGAGTCTTCGGCGGCGCGAGACGGAACAAGCGACCGCGATCGGCATCACCCATGCGGTGTCCACCGACGCCTGGGTCGTACCAGTCTGCCACGAACAGCGAACCATCCGGAGCCACGCATACGTCCGAAGGTCGGAACCAGTTGTCGCGAGCGCCGGTCAGAACATTGACCATCTCAGCGGTGTAGCCTGCACCTGATTTCTTCGCTGGGTAGGCCCGCACTACATTCGGACCCGCGTCGCAGTGGATGACTTGATTACGGAAGACCTCAGGCAGCAAGTCGCCTTCGTAAACGAGAATACCTGTAGGCGAACCAGCTCCCGTTTGCAGCAGGTTCGGGACGACCCCTGGATCATTCAAGTGCCAGTGACGCAATGGAATCTCTTGTTCAAGGTTCGTACGCGGCGTGTTCCAGCCCGCTCCGGTGAACTCGTCCTTGTAACCGTAGTTACCGAACTCCATCACGTAGTTGATGCGCACGCCCTTGTTGCCGTCGTCGTCGTTGTCCGACTGCCACAGCGTGCCGAAGCTATCAACTGCGATTTCCCAGTTATTACGGAAGTCCCAGCCGAGCGTTTCGAACTCGCTGCCGTCCATGTTGCAGCGGAAGACCATGCCTTCTTGATACGGCTTGCGGGCTGCGTTCACTTCGTTGCCCGCGAGGTCAACGATCTGCTTGCCGTTCTTATCTTTGATCTGGTTGCCGCTGTTACCAAAGTTGAAGTACAGCTTGCCGTCGGGTCCAAAGTGGAACGCATGAATGCCATGGTCGTGTTGAGTTCCCGCGATGCCCGTAAAGAGCAGCTCCTTGCGATCGGACTTCAGATCGCCGTCTTCATCATGCAGGAAGAAAACGTCAGCGCCGGCCGAGACGATGATCTTCGTGCCCTTGCCTGATGGGGTCGGCAGCACGCAGATGCCGTGAGCCGAATCGACGTCGTGGCCTTGATAGAACACGTTCTGCTTGTCACCGACGCCATCGCCGTTGGTGTCTTCGAGAATCAGAATACGGTCGCCTTCCTTACGCTCACCGTTGCGATGGCGATAGTTCACGACTTCGCAGACCCACACACGACCGAGGTGGTCGATATCGATGCTGGTCGGGTTGAGCATCGCTGGCTTCGAAGCTTCTGACGCGAACAACGTCGCTTCCAAGCCGTCGGCGATATCGAGTCCCTTGGTGGCATCCTCTGGCTCGCGACTGCCCGCTCCCTGCGGAGCCGCTGCCGCAGTGGCTGCGAGAACTTTTGGATCAGGCTTGCTCGTGAACACCAGGAACTGCACGGTCGAGCCGCAGCCTTGATTCACGCCAGCATCGTCCAGAGCCGCTGTGGCCGTGAACTTTGTGTAACCTTCAGGCAACGCGAACTCGATGATGGAATTCGCGTGCGTGCCGATACCCGAATCAAACTTCTTGCCATCGACCGAGAGACCATTACCGGCACAGTTGGCGTTGAGCTTCACTTCGCCGAAACCGGCCGACGCGGACTTCCATTTGAGTTCCGTGAGCTTCAGCTCACCCTTGGGGCCAGTGAGCTTCGGATTGATCCAGTCCGCCCAGTCACAACCAAACGTGTCACCGCCGTCCGTTGCAACCAGCCACAATCCCTTGGCATTGGTGACGTCCACTTCTACATCAACCGCGCGACCTTTGGTGTCTCGCGTGACGACCTTTGTTTCAAATGCTGCACCACTCTTGCTGGTCGCCTTTTGAGCCTCAGCGGACGAATTCTGTAGCGCCACACCAACCAACACAGGAACGGCCACCCAAGCGCCAATTTGCCACAAACGCTTCATCGAACTGGTCTCCGGAAGATGCGGGGGAATCGATCAACTTCAGATTCGAGTTCCCGCATGTTAGCCGGTGCGTGCCGAGGGTCGAGGAACGCTGCCCCGCGCCTCGCCTGGAACTGCAGAGTGGCGAAACCTGGCGATCAAAAGGAGAACGCCAGCCTGTGGGGCCATCCCCCTCAGACTGGCGTTCGAGACCTGCGGTAAAAGAGCGGTGGCCCCGGTTAGTCACCCACACCGACGTCCAGATTGAACGCTGATTGATACAAGGTGCGTTCGCGCCGATTGTGGTGCCTCAGGAACTGCATCCAGCTGTGCAGCTCCATCTTGATCTGATCTGCCAAGGCCACCGCGTGAGTCGAGTTCGCCACTCGCGCTCTGAGGTCGGCGAGCATGATAAAGAGACGTGTATGCTCAGCCTGCAACACATCAACGGTACCTGCCAAAAACGGCTGGCGGTCCAGCAGTTCGCACATGTAACCACCTTCTTCACGCAGTTCAAACTCACGCGGCAACGTATCGACCAGCGAGTCGAGAATGGCCAGCAGCCACTTGTTGTCGCGCGCATCATCCGATTCGTCTAACACGGACCGCAGGTCTCCCAGTAACAGATATTCGAGCTTCGAATACCCCAGCAGCAATTCTTGCGATGCAACTGACAAGCTCATGAGAAACCTCCCCAGGACCCAAAGATGTGATGGCCGGATGGAACTGCGTCGAACGCGCTAGACCGCTTCGTACCGTTGAGGCGACGTCCGCATTGTGCGCCTCGGGGATGCAATTTCTACAAGTAGAAAATCTCTCTTTCGACAAAGTTTTTCGAG
Source organism: Planctomycetaceae bacterium (assembly GCA_021732995.1). Lineage (GTDB taxonomy): Bacteria > Planctomycetota > Planctomycetia > Planctomycetales > Planctomycetaceae > AM-0621. Next base: position 104,766 of record JAKFWA010000051.1, read on the forward strand.
GTCGCGGCCCCCCGAAAGTGGGCATAAACGTCCCGATTGCCAGAGGTTTTACACGCCTTAGAACCGCTACGAACGGAACGAAGCCGCAAAACACAACCCGGCTTCTGACGCACCTCCGACACCGGCCGCTTTTGCCTCGGCTGATGTCCGGCGCGGCCTATGGTTCAGGCGACTGTTTCCCTGACGCCACAACCACCTTGAGCGGGCACGCCGTCGCTCCTGGTGTCGGATCATCGCTCCTCGTTCGGATCCCATGCCTGCAGCCCTGACACCAATCACTCGCACGGGGGTCTCGCAAGACCTCAATGCCTGGGTGGAGGCCGTCGCGCAACTCACGCGCCCGACGATCATCCATTGGTGCACCGGTACGCCCGCAGAGGCCGCTCGCCTGCAAGAACTGATGACGCGCGAAGGCACATTGCTGCCACTGGATTCGAAGAAGCATCCCGGTTCCTTCTACGTGCGTTCGCAGCCAACGCGTACTGATGCGTCGCGCACGCTGCTGTGCAGCCGGTCGGAAGCAGAAGCCGGGCCGAGCAACTGCTGGGCAGATCCCGTCTATATGCAGGACGTTCTGACGCGGCAGTTTGATGGCTGCATGCAGGGCCGAGTGATGTACGTTGTCCCGTATCTGCTCGGACCGGCCGGCAGCCGCTTCAGTCAGCCGGGAGTGCAGATCACCGACAGTGCCTTGGCCGCGTACGCGACCAGCGTCGTCGCGCAGACGGGAAACGTCGCATTGCAGCGTCTGCGGAGTTCGCAAGCCTTCTTCAAGGGACTGCACAGCCTCGGCACGCTGGATCCCGAACAACGGATCGCCTGCCTGTTTCCCGAACATCACCTGGCGCTGAGTCACGGGTCCAACCATCTGGACGACATGCTCGCAGCGCGGCTGTGGCATGGCCTGAAGCAACGCAGCATCACGGCTCGACAGCAGGGCGGGTTCGCCGAACACATGGCCGTGCTGGGCATCACCAGTCCGGACGGTGTCACAACATATCTGGGAGTCGCCGGTCCGCAGGGTTGCGGCAAATCGACGTTGGCGCAACTCGTTCCGCCAGATCACGACCTGCATTCCGGCTGGCGACTGGAACTGATCAGCGACGACATCACGTGGCTCAACTGGCACGAGGATGGTCAGCTCTACGCGATCAATCCCGAACGAGGATTGCTGGGTCTCCTGAAGGGAGTGAATCAGCAGCACAACGCTCAGGCGGTCGACGCGATCGCTGCCGAGACAGTCTTCTGCAACACGGGCTTCACGCTCGATCGCCGAGCCTGGTGGGATGGCGCCAGTGGAGACGTTCCCAGCGTATGCAGTGACTGGCGCAGCCGCGAATGGACGCCGTCCAAACCGACTCCGGCATCTCATCCGGAAAGCCGGTTCCTGACGTCTCTGTCGCGCTACCCGGTGTTGTCCAAAGACTGGAGCAGCGCACTCGGAGTCCCGTTGAGCGCCATTCTGTTCTGCAGCCGACGTTCCGCGACAATCCCTCTGGTGCATGAAACATTTGACTGGAATCACGGCGTCTATGTCGGGGCGACGCTGTCGAGCGAACCGTTCGACGTTGAGCCCACCAAGTCCACACCGGCGGCGTTTGAGCCGATGGGCCTGCGTCAGGACTGCGGCTATCACCTGGCCGATTACTGGCAGCACTGGCTGAATCAGGGACGTCGCGATGGCGTGGAGTTGCCGCGCATCTATCACGTGAACTGGTACCGTCGCGACTGGACCGGCAAGCTGATGTGGCCCGGCTATCGTGAGAACTTCAGCGTGTTGAAGTGGGTCGTCGAACGCCTGCGCGGCCGCGGTGACTCGCTGCGTACGCCGCTGGGGATCGTGCCGACTGCCGAAGGTTTGGGACTTCATCTGCCGCAATGGCCGCGCGAAGTGTTACGATCGCTGCTCGAAGTCGAATTTGACGACTGGTACAAAGAGCTTGATCAGCGGGAAGAGTTCCTCGTCCGGTTCAGCACGAAGCTGCCGCCGGAATTGCTCGAAGAGAACGAAATCCTGCGAAGGCGGATTCGGAATGCGCGCAAACAGTCTGGCAGATAAGAGAGCAATCACGGGCCAACAGAATTTTAAATGGGGCAGGGCGGCCTGGCTGGTTCTCGTCGTGGCGTTGGTGGTGTCCTTCGCGCCCGCAGTCACTGTTGCTCAAGAGGCCAACATCACGGTCGATGGCAAACGCGCGATGCAATACCTGCAGCGCGTGTGTGACATCGGTCCGCGCATCAGCGGCTCGGAAGGCATGCAGAAGCAGCAGCAGCTCATCATCGACCACTTCAGCAAGCTGGGCTGCGAGATCAAGTCGCAGGCCTTCGATGTGAATCATCCGACGAACGGCACGCCGGTCCGCATGACGAACCTGGTGATCTCGTGGAACCCGACCGCGAAAGAACGCGTGCTGCTGGCTTGCCACTACGACACTCGGCCGTATCCCGACCGTGACCTCTTGAGGCCGCGCGGCACGTTTGTGGGTGCGAACGATGGAGCCAGCGGCGTGGCGCTGTTCATGGAAATGGCGCATCACATGAAAACCATCCGCCCGCGTTACGGTGTGGACATGGTCTTCTTTGATGGTGAGGAACTGGTCTTTCGCAACGGCGACAAATACTTCTACGGCTCCGAGTACTTTGCGAAGTGGCTGCGCGACAAGCCGCCTGAGTACCGCTATGTCTGCGGCGTCGTTGTGGACATGATCGCCGACAAAAAGCTGGAGCTGTATTACGAACAGGGCAGTCTGCGAATGGCCAACAAGGTCACGAAAAGCATCTGGGCCACCGCGAAACGCATCGGCGTGAAAGAGTTCATCGAGAAGCCCAAGCACGAAGTCAGCGACGATCATCTGGCGCTGAACCAGATTGCCGGAGTCCCCACCTGCGACATCATCGACTTCGACTACTCCGCCTGGCACACGACTCGCGACAACCCGTCTGCGTGCTCGGGAGACAGCCTGCAAAAGGTCGCCCGCGTGCTGTTGACCTGGCTCGAAGAAGTGCCGATCGACTGATTACTCTTGGTTTCAGCGTTCGTCCTAAATGGCCGAGACTCGCTCATCACGCACGACTCAGTGGGTATTCATTTACGGGTAGGCCCAGTGCGACAACCTCGCGCAGGCGCAGCCATCCGCGCGTGACGAGGCTTTCCTGTTGGGCGACGTAGTCTGGATCGAGGCTGCATTTAGCGAACGCTCCCTCGACGACGACAGGTTCGAAGTCGGGATGCACGATGAACTGGGCCTGCAGAGGATTGCAGAGGATGTGCCGTTCGGGCTTACGCGTGAGGTCTTCAAACTTCACGAGTCCGATGACGTACGACAGATAGAGATCGCTTTCGACGATCTCGTCAACTTCTCCCTGGCAGACTTCGCAGAGGTAACCTTCATCACACTGAGCCATATCGGTTTGGTCTTCCCTCTGATCAGGTCATTTGTTGGGCCGCTTTGGCGCCGAGTCGTCCTGCCAGCCAAGTTTCGAGTAGCAGCAGGCAGAAGCCTGCGACGAGCAGCCATTGCCAGATGCGTTGCCGGGATTCGAGTTCACGAGCCTGCAGCAGACGCTGCTCAGCGAGAGATTCTACGGTCTCAGCATCGCGAATCGGCAATCCTACGGCTCGAAGTTCGTCAATTCCCAGCGGGGTAGTGCGGCTCTCCTGCGGATCAAGATTGACCGCGAAGTTCTGCGAGCTGGAACCGGTCTTCACCACATAGATGCCCGGCTCGGTCGTGATGAAAGTCGCTTCGGTCGGCGATTGTTCCGTTTCAGAGGGCGTCACTACCGTCTGCGAAACTCCCGCCGTGCTGTTGAGTTTCCCCAGCGGCAAGGCATCTCCTACGACCAGCCGCGTTGCAATGGGCTCTGATCCTTTGAGACTCGCCAGCAGATGGTTCAGCATCGGCACAAACTTCGACCACAGCACAAAGCGGCTGTCCTCACCGTGCCAGCCAAACAGGGACAGAATGACGCTGCCCTGCCCGCTCTTGAGTTCCAGCAGCGCAGGTTCTTCGCCATCGAAGCGAGCGAGCACGCGCGCGTCTCCTGCTGGCCCGGTGACCTTGCGGTGCTTCCAGATCTGCAGCTTGGTGAAATCGGCCAGCTTGGCATCACTGAACGCGGAGAACAGCGGATGACCGAACTCAACGCTCGTCAGCAATGCGTAACCTTTAAGTTGTGCTTCCTCGAACTGCGGTGCGTTAGCCTGTTGAGCCAAGCTGAAGGCTTGCCGACACAGTTCAGGCTGCGAGCCGATACATATGACTGTCAGCCCCTCGGCGACCTGTTCCTGCAAGTGCTTGATGGCGTTCTCCGGCTGAGCGGCGGACACAATCGCCAATGCCGGACGATCAGCAGCTAGAACGGGTTGGCCCGGCGCGGTGACGGAGAAATCGACCTCGCGATCGGCAGTCGAGAGGAAGGCCCGCTGGAGATAGAAACGCAGATGCTGCGGTTCGTCCGCCGGCTCATCGGCGAAGTGGATGATTCGCAGTTGCTGAGCAGTGGGACGCACGAACCACGCGATGTTATCGAATGATTCGCTGTCGCCCGTGAGCGTCACGCTGCCGGTTGCCGAGTTCATCTCGCCAACACGCAGAATTCGATTCTGCCCCGGCGGAACAGCAACGTCCTGCTCGGCGCGGTCGACGGTCAGCTTCAGCTTTTCAGTGACGGCATCCGCCGAGTTCTCTATTCGCACACGAAGCTGATTCGAATCACTCGTGATCGGATGCACGCCGGCATTGTTCTCGTTGCTCGCCTTCAGGAACTCAGGTTGCACGCGCACCTGTTCGGGCCAGGCAAAGCCCTGCAAGGCGCTCAATCGCGAGCCCTGCTGGAAATCTGAGATCACGACGAAGTCCACCGGCGATTCGACTTTGCGGGACGCATCCGTTGTCGGGCGGTGCTTTAAGAATAATCCGGCGGCGGCATCCATCACGCGCGCGAGATCCGTTCCGCGCCAGCCGGGAGTCAAAGACTTCAAACGCTCCTGCAGAGTGACAGTGCGAGCATCCGGCGTGAGTTGCTCCCATTCCTCAAAGGTGACCAGTGGCCTCAGTTCTGTATCAAACGCCGCGAGTGCAATCACATCCGCGGGCTTGGCCTGTTTGATGATGGCGGCCGCCCGTTCCTGAGCTAGCGCCCACAAGCCCGTGCGTCGGAGGCTGGCGCTGACATCCACCAGCACCGCAATGCGACGACCGGGGGCTTGCACCGTCTGCTCGTCATTCTGCCGGAAAAACGGCCGCGAAAAAGCCATCGCCAGCAAGGCGACCGCAGCGGCTCGCAGCAGCAGCAGCAGCCAGTGTTCGATGCGTGACCGCTTGGTGACTTTGGGCGGCGACGGCTGCAAAAACATCAGCGAGCTGAAGAGCACGCGGCCGCGCGGCGTCTGCCGAATGAGGTGCAACAACACCGGTAACGCGACCAGGGCGAGTCCCGCGATGTACAGCGGCGTCAGAAAACTCATGAGGCATCCGCTCTCTTTGAGGCCCGCGGCCGAAACCCCGGGCCGACAAATTCAACGAACCACGCACGGACGAGCATAGCGATAAGTTAACGTCTGGCCGCTTCAGGTTAGTATCCGTCGCACGAATTGCCGTCGGTATTTCCTCGCTGAGTCACTCCTAACGAAAGTTCGTCCGCAATGCCCGCAAATTCAGCTGACGTTCAACAACTCGCCGCGCTGTACCGCAGGATGCGTCTCATTCGGCAGACTGAGGAGCAACTGGCGAAGTGTCATGCGCGAGGACTCGTGCTGGGAGCGTGCCATACCTACGTCGGTCAGGAAGCGATTGCGTCGGGCGTGTGTGCGCACCTCGACAAGGATGACGTCGTCTTCAGCACGCATCGTGGTCACGGTCATGCATTGGCCAAGGGCATGCATCCGCGCGAGCTGATTGCTGAGTTGTTTGGCCGCGAAATCGGTTGCTCGCGCGGCCGCGGCGGCAGCATGCACTTGTTCTCGCCCGAGATCGGGATGATGGGCACCAGCGGCATTGTCAGCCCGTGTATCCTGCAGGCGGCCGGCGCGGGTTACAGCTTCAAGCTGATGAAGACGCCGCATGTCGCCGTCGCGTTCTTTGGCGACGGAGCGGTTAACAACGGTGCCTTCCATGAGGGGCTGAACCTGGCAGCGATCTGGAAGCTGCCGGTGCTCTTCATCTGTGAGAACAATCAGTTCGCTACCGAAGTGCCGTTCTCGTATTCGAGCGGCATCTCGGATGTCGGGCGCCGCGCAGCCAACTACGGACTGCCGGGCTTCGAGGTTGATGGCAACGATGTACTGGCCGTGACGGCCGTGGCTGGAGAAGCCGTACAGCGTGCGCGAACTGGCGGCGGTGCAACGTTGATTGAGTGCAAGACGTATCGCACTCGACCGCACGCCGAGGGCATGGGCGATTTCGGATATCGCACGCGCGAAGACGTCGACGCCTGGAAGCTGAAGTGTCCGCTGAAGCGACTGCGCGACCAGGTCGCCAGCCGCGGCGCAGAGATTGGCTTGTCTACGGGAGCTTCTGCGGAAGTGCTGGCCGCGTTCGATGCCATCGACGCTGAAATCGACGAGTTGGTCGTCGCGGCCACGAAGGACGCCGAAACAGCCGCGTGGCCGGACGGACAAACCGCGACTAATCACATCTATGCCAAACCGCATGTCGTGGCTGAAGCCGCAGCGGAACATCCGCCTGCAGACGCTCGAGAGACATCCTTCGTGGCCGCGACGACGGAAGCTCTGAAGTACGAAATGGGCGTCAATCCGGGCATCTTCGTCATGGGCGAGGGCATCGGTAAGCGTGGTGGCAACTTCAAAACAACCAACGGCTTGTATGACCTGTTCGGCCCCGAAAGGCTGTGTGACACGCCGATCGCCGAACGCGGTTTTGTCGGCTTGAGCTGCGGCGCCGCGATGACAGGCACGCGACCGATTATCGACTTCATGTTCATTGATTTCATCAACGACGCATTCGGCGAACTCGTGAATCAGATCGCGAAGATGCAATACATGAGCAGCGGGCGGCTGAAAATGCCCGTGCTGCTGCGTGGCTGCATCGGCATTGGTCACTCGGCAGCGACGCACCATTCCAGCAGCTTTCATTCGGTCTACAGCCACATTCCCGGCTTGCGAGTGGTCATTCCGTCGCGGCCTTACGACGCGAAGGGCCTTTTCCATCACGCGCTGCGCTGCAATGACCCGGTGCTGTTTCTGGAGCATCGCGAGTTGATGTCGATCAAGGGACCAGTACCCGAAGAGCCCTACGAAATCCCGTTCGGTAAGGCCGTTGTTCTCCGCGAGGGCACCGATGTAACGGTCGTCGGCATTGCGATGATGGTGCATCGCACGTTGACCGCCGCCGAGCAACTGGCGACTGAAGGGATTTCCGTCGAAGTGATCGACCCACGTACGGTATCCCCACTGGATACTGCAACGATCTTGAAGTCAGTCGCCAAAACGGGGCGACTGCTGATCGTCGATGAAGCCTATCCGCCCTGCAGCGTGGCTTCAGAGATCGCGGCCCAGGTCGTGGACGCGGGCTTCAATGATCTGGATGCGCCGATCAAACGCCTGAACGGCGCGTTTACACCGACGCCGTACAGTCCGCCGCTCGAACGTGCAGTGGTGCCGTATCCTGAAGACATCGAACGCGCAATTCGTGATCTGCTAGAGGAATAGTTGATTGCTCTCAGCTCTCATCTTCTGGCCGCTGGATGTCGTAGGCCTGCAGCTTGCGATCCAACGTCGAGCGTTCGATGTCGAGGATGCGAGCCGCTTCGCGTTTGACCCATTTGGTGAAGTGCAGCGTGGCCTCGATGTGACGTTTCTCCATCTCTGCGAGACTCACCGGCGCGTACGCGTCGCCGGCGTGAGCGCCGACATCCAGATGACTGAACTGGATGTCATCCGGCGCGATCGTCTGGCCTACGGAGAACGAGAACGCTCGCTCAACGACGCTCCGTAGCTCTCGGACGTTGCCGGGCCAGTCGTACTTCAAGAGCGCATCAATGGCGCCTTCACCGAACTCTTTGGATGACCGCGACTGACGATTTGCAGATACATGCAGGAAGTGTCGGGCCAACGCTTCAACGTCCTCACGGCGATCGCGCAGCGGTGGAACAGTGATCGTCAGCACGTTCAGACGGAAGAACAGGTCACGGCGAAAATCACCATCGCGCACAGCTTCCGGGAGGTTGCGATTGGTTGCCGCAACGACCCGTACGTTGACATCCACCGGAGTGTGTCCGCCGACACGTTCGAACGGCTGCCCCTCCAGCACACGCAGGAACTTCGCCTGCATGGTCGGACTCATCTCACCAATTTCGTCCAGGAAGATGGTGCCCTTATGAGCCTGCTCAAACTTGCCGATCTTGCGGTCTGTCGCCCCGGTGAAGGCCCCCTTCTCATGCCCGAAGAGTTCGCTCTCGAGCAGCGATTCCGTCAGTGCAGCGCAGTTCACGGCGACAAACGGAGCATCCTTGCGGCTGCTGTTGGAGTGAATCGCGCGGGCGACTAGCTCCTTGCCAACACCGCTTTCACCGCAGATCAATGTCGTCTGGTCAGACATCGCGAAGCGGCTGATTTCACTGCGCAGTTGCAGCATAGCCGCGCTCTCGCCGATCAAATCGCTCTCGATGCGTAGCATTTCTTTAAGCGACTCGTTCTCGCGACGGGCCTGCTTCAGACTCGAGACCAGTTCCGTCTTTGAGAGCAACTTTCGCAGCATCGAACCGGCGTGCTCGCCAACCGCCAGTGTGAACTCCAGTGCGTCGCGGTCGAGGCTTTGCTCGGCCTTCATGGAGTAGAGATGGATCAGTCCCAGGATGTCATCGCCATCGCGAATCGGAACGCAGATGACGCTGCGGGCATTCATCGAGGCCAGTGTGGTGAACTCTTCGCTGTCGTTCGAATGCGAAAAGTCCATCGCCAGAATACCGTTGCGTTCACGCAGAGCGGCGTCTGAAAGGCGATCCGAGACGCGGCTGTAAGGTAATTCTTCCGGAGCTTTGAACGCGACAAGTTTCAGATTGCGAGTGGTCGGCTCCTTCGTGGTGTCACTGGGAACAAGCACCGCTCCAATGTCCGGGCGAACGACTTCAAACAGCCCGCGTAGCGTGACATCGGCCAGCGAAGACACATCTTCAGCCGCGCCCATCTCCACCACCAGCCGGTACAGGCCGGCTAACGGAATGCGGAGTTTCTCAGCCTCGACAGGGTCCTGCCGGTAAACCGATTGCGAACGACGCTCGAGGATTTCGGCCGGCGTTTCTTCGGCGTCGGAGGCGAGAGTTGCGTCGTGCTGATCGCTGGTCGGTTCGAAATCCACCGACTCCATCGGGCGATCCAGCGTCAGCGTGAAGAGCAAGAAGGACTTGCCGACATGAATCATGTCGCCTTCGCTGAGCCTGGTCGGATGAGCCAGGCGGGCGCCATTGAGGTTCGTCCCGTTGCTGCTCTCAAGGTCACGCACGACCCATTGTTCGCCCTGAGGGCAAACTTCGCAGTGGCGGCGACTGCAACGGTTGTCCGCCAGGGAGATGCGATTGGAATCGCCCCGGCCGATCGAAACCGGCTTGCCGGGGTGCAATGTGTAGATGTCGCGCCAGTCGCGCCCCTCGCACAAGACGAGGTAAGCTATGCCCGCAGTTGAAGACACGTTGGTTTCCGGAGTCGATTGAAGATCAATGCGTGGATGGGACGTCTGAAGCAGTAAGCCACCACACTGACCCCGCCGGACTGCAGGGTGGTAGACAGTGTTGATCGGATTTCTCAGAGCCGCCTTGCGATCGATGCTTGCCGAACCCAGGCCCCAGCGACGTCAGGCTTCGATCAATCGACTCTGCGCATCGACCAACGCTGAGTCAAAACTGCATTCGTGTTGCAGCAAATTCTCAAGGGCTTCGGCGACAACCGCGTATGCGTCAGCAGCGCCCTCATGAAACTTCTGGCTGAGAGCAGCCTCAGAGATGTCGTGGTCGTTCAGGCCCGAATTTCGGCCAAAGTCAACGGCCGCCTCACGGTGAATACTCGCTTCAACCTGCAAGGCATCAACGATGTGTTGGAGATCCATGATGACTACTCAAATTCGTTAAAGCCTAGAGACGAAGAGACCCCGGCAGCGGTACAGCGTGTTACGACTGATCGCTCCGGGGTTGGCTTCTCGTTTTTACGTGAAAAACGGAGAATTCAATGAATAGCGCCGGCAATTGAAGTGACGAGAAGCCGTCTTCGTGCGAACAGTCGGAGAACCGACAGTTCGCTTGTAAGAGTCCCGCCGCTCTTCGAAACCAGACTGCCGTGGACCAACTAAGCAGTCCCGTTTCAAAGAGCGAGCGGGATATTGAACAACCCGAAAGCTGATAGGGCTTCGGGATAATCTCCGAACGGCCCGACCAGGTGGAAACCTCGCACTGAGGATCCGTTATTCCCACTTGTGGCTGCGGGCATGTAGCCACTCGTGAGTCACTGGTCGGGCACGGTCGCCTGTCTCTGGCACCTTAGAGAAAGCCGTGTGCCATCGCTCTGATTTTCCCAAGATTTGTCAGGAACCGCTAAATCACAGCGGTTTTCAGAGCGAGTGATTGTCAGAGATCGTTTCGCACAAGGTCGCGATTTTGACCACGACGTAGCAATTTCGAACCCGTGTGCGGTTTTGCAATCTACGTGCTCGGTGGAATCAGACAACGTGCTGGGCCGAACGCGCAGTCGCGATTGCACGTTGCCGCAGATCTGGCGGTTGCCGCGTTCTTAACGATCGTAGCAGCCTTCACTTGCTCGCTGCTCGTATCGCTTCCGCCAGCCTCAACCCAAATGCGAACCACGCTAGCGTTTACTGGTGCAATAGGAACGTTCCTTACAGATTCGCGACGAGCCGCCGCCTCGGCAGTAAAGATCGGTTGTTTGCGTAAATTCTACCGACGCGTTTCTCGATCAACGATGGCCCTCGTTCTTTGAACGCGGGGATCACCTCTGAGCTTGCTGCTGTTGATCTGTGAGGGCCGTCATGAGAATGCGTTACTGGTTGTCGGGCTTGTCGTATCGAGTGAAGGGGTTGCAACGGAGAGGACGACCATCGCGACGCACCACGCAGTTCCCGTTGTTCCTGTCTCGCTTCACGGCTCGTGCCGAGCAACTCGAAGCACGGCAGATGCTGGCGGCCACCAATCCGTTTGTCGGGCCTGGCAATATCTACGGTGACGTCGGAGTCATCGCCGCTTCGCAGGTCAATACGTACACGCAAACTGCGGGTACCCTCCACATTGAACTCGGCGGAACCACGCCCGGAGCGGGGAACATCAATCCGCTGAGCGGCTATGACCAGATCAATGTCAGCGGCGCGGCGTCACTCAATGGGACACTGAAGGTCTCACTGGTCGACGGCTTTGAACCTCACGAAGGCGACACGTTCGACTTCATGAAGTTCGGCTCGGTCAACGGCAAGTTCAACGATGCTCAAGGTCTCTACGGCTTCGGCGATGGCACTCTGTACTTCGACGTCGTGCAGATGTCGGATCGGCTGCGGCTGGTGACCAAAGGTCTGTCGAGTGGTGGCTTCTTGAAGACAGAATCCGATGCTCTTAACGACACCGTCGGCGAGTTTCTCAGCGAGTACTTCCGGGACACCGCGACCGACGTGCTGACCGTTCCACTCGACCTGACGGTGGATGAATTTGTCTCGGTCAGTGGCAGCGTCACCGTGCGCCGCAATCAGACGGCGAACGTGCCTATCATTGAGACCGGCTCTGACGGCAAGCAGACCACACGCACTGTCGCCATGGACGTGCTAACTATCGCTGGATCGGGGTTGCATGCCTTTGTCGGCTCTGGCGGACCTTATCGCATTGATGCGGACCTGACCGTCGATGCAGATAACGACGGCGATGCGACTAACGATCTGGAGATCAACGAGAACGCCACTGGCTTGCTGCTCGATGACGTCAATTTCGGTGTCGCGGTGTTGCAACCAAAGACGACTCAAGCGAACGCGAACTTGCCTGCACGTTTTCTAGGTGTGCAAGCCACCGCTGGCACAGCTGGGTTGGTAGGTACGGGTGATGCATTCACGCTGATCGCGAACGATGTGGATGTGGCCATCAATCGTGGTGGCGCTCTCAAGAACGGCAAGGGTTCGGCGATCGCCGACTTCTCCGCGACGGACCTGGATGCCGACAGCAAAGCCGGGTTCACTCTGTCCGTCGTCGGTACCAAGAACAGTGTCGCGATTGATCTGCCGGGTCAGGCCGTGACGCGTGCCAGCGTGGGCAACGCCATTGTGGAAGTCTCTGACTTCATCCACTTGTCTGGAGCGTTGTCGATCGAACGCGGCACGACGGCAGAGTTTGATGTCGTCACCACCAGGACCGACAACAAGACATCGACCGACAATACGGAAATGCACGTGCTGACCATCGGCGGTTCGCACCTGCAGGCGTTTGTAGGCGCGAACGGTCCCTATCAGCGTGACGAGAACTTTGAACTCGACGAGAACAACGACGGCAATCCGTTCAATGATTTCGTCACGAATCCCGATGCCGTTGGAATCACGGTAAGCGATGCCTCGTTCGGAGTCGCCTTGCTGTCCCCGGTAGACACCGAGGCCGGGCTGCCGAACTTCATCGCCGTGAGTGCTGAAGCCGCGCAGGCCGGACTGGTTGGCGTGAGCGACGTGCAATTGGAAGGGTACGGCGTTGCGGTCTCATTCAATCGCGGTGGAGAGCTCGCCGACAAGTCGGGCAAGGCCATCATCAACTTTGAAACCAGCGATTCCGATGGGGACTCGAAGACCAAAGGCCTGAGCGTTTCGACGGGCACTGGTACTGATCCCGTCGTGATCGATCTGCCGGGTTCTGAGGTCACCGGAGCCAGCATCGACAACGCTGTGATCGGCATCTCGGACTTCGTGTCGATTGCCGGTGGCATCTCGATTGAGCAGGGTACAACGTCCAACGTGGCTCTGAATACGCGCACTTCCGATGGCAAGACCAAGGTCGAATTCGCGGAAGTCAACGTGCTGACCATTGGCGGCTCGCACGTGACGGCGTTCGTGGGAACGAACGGTCCGTATCAACGTGATGAAGACTTCAGCGCAGACACCAACAATGACAAGAATCCCTACAACGATTGGGTGACGAACCCCGAAGCAACCGGCGTCACGGTGAGCGACTTGTCGTTCGGTTTGGCGGTGCTAACGCCGACCGACGCGGATACCGGGCTGCCCGAGTTCACCGTGATGAAAGCCAGCGCCGCGCTGGCGGGCTTGGTTGGAGTGGATTCCGTTTCGCTCGAAGCGCACGGCCTTGAAGTCGTCATCAATCCACGCGAGGAGCTCGAAGATGGTCGCACAGCGGTTATCGACTTCACGTACCCGGATTCCGATGCTGTCACCATCACCACGACGGGTGACGACATCACGCTGGATCTAGAGGGCGAGGAACTCGTTCGAGCAACTGCGGCTCAAGCCCGCGTGCAACTGTCCGAGTTCGTCTCGGTCACCGGCGCGATTGCCTTTGAGCAAGGTCCCATTCGCACGTTAACCGTTGAGCAACACAGCCCGGCTGGTGCAGCTCTCGGCCCAACCGTGATCAATCTGGATAACGTGGCTGATGCTGCCTATCGCCTCACGCCCATCGTCGAGTTCGCAACCACGAACCGCATCGTGGTTGATACCGACACCGACACGATCCTGTTTCCGTCGGTGCATGGACTCACGACGGGCCAGAGCATCGTCTACCGCACCGACGGTGATGCCATCGGTGGGCTACAGCCGGGAGCGACCTACACCGTCGAAGCTGTCAGCAGCACGTCGCTCCGTCTGCGAGATTCAGACGGCGAACTTGTCGATCTGACGAGCGACGCCGCGGGCTCTCATCAGTTCCTGTCACTGGTCACCTTTCGCGCGGATAATGATCTGAGCCTTGGCGTTGATGTCGCGACAAACGTCATCACGATGAACGCTGCGCACAACTGGCAGACCGGCCAATCCGTGCTCTACGCCGTAACTGGTGGCTCTGCGATTGGCGGCCTCGTCACGGCCAAGGCCTACAAGGTCGAACGCGTTGATGCGGCCAGTATCAAACTGCATGGCGATGATGGTGCCGTGGTCGATCTCACGACCGCGCCGCTGGCCGGCACACACACACTGACCGCGTTCACCGAGTTCAATACTCAGAACCAGTCTTCCGGTGGTGTGAATGTCGTTAATGACACGATCACGTTCGCTCGCACGCACGGCTACGCGAACGGCGAGAAGTTGGTCTATGAAACCAGTGGAACTCCGATCGGAGGTCTGACACCGGGACTCGGGCTGGTCTATGTCCTGCGTGTCGACGATTACACGATCAAGCTGGCGGACACCTATTCCGACTTCAAAGTCGGCCGCGCGATCAACCTGCTCTCGCCCGGCGACGGCGTCCAGAAGTTTTATCGCAGTTTCAATAAGTACACCTTCAACACCGGCGTGGATGCCAAAGGCGCGGCGATTGAACTACCGGGACACGGCCTCGAAACCGGTGACACGGTGATCTACGAGACTGATCCCGACTATCAGCGAGGTCGGTCGGTCTTGGATGGTCTGAAAGTCGGCGGCGAGTACTATGTCAAGAAGATCAGCGATTCGAAGTTCAAGCTGGCGCGCTCGGCAGGGGATCTGGAGGCCAATCGGTTTATCACCGTCACCAAGACGAATGGAGCCAGCAAGCTCCGCTTCAAAGAGTTCACCAGCACGACTACTGCTGAACAGCTTGCAGTCGATGTGGTGACCGACACGATCTACACCATCGACGCGCATCATCTGCAGGATGGTCAGCAGGTGCGCTACTCGGCGAAGAGCCAAACGCCGATTGGTGGCTTGTCAGATGCATCAACCTACACCGTTCAAGTCCTCAACGATCGCGCGTTCCGTTTGAAGTCTGGTCCGAACAACGCTGTTGTGAACCTCAACTCAGCGGGCGTCGGCGTTCAAAGCCTGACCGCTGTGACGGCGGGCACGATCGAACGCAGCTCGAGTGTGATCCGAGTCGACATCGCTGCTGACACCATCATCTTCCCGACCGCACACAATCTGCTGGCTTCCGGCGAAGTGACATATTCCGCCAATGGTGGTGATGTGATCGGCGGCCTGACTGACAGCGGCCGCTACTTCGTGCGCGTGGTGAACTCGACGACGATCAAGCTGGAGAACGCTTCGCGGCAGGTTGTGAATCTCACTTCGGATGGCGGCGGCATTCAGAGCCTGCTGCGCACCGGTGGAGCCACGCTCAGCAATCCGAAGAATGAGATTCATGTTGATCTCAGCGGCGATCGCGTTGTCTTTACTGGCGAGCACGGCTTGAACGACGGCGAGTCCGTGCATTATGAAGTTCCAACCGGCCAGACTGCAATCGGCGGGTTGACGAACGGCACGACCTATTTCGTCAAAGTTGCCGACGAAACATCCATCGAGCTATCCACCACCGAGGGTGGCACACGCATCAATCTCACGTCCGCCGGCACGGGGTCACATCGCTTCGCACTGACGGATCGAGCCCGGTCAGTTGACGCAATCGCCGACATCGACGCGACCACGGACCGTATCAACTATGCGCTGGGCCATGGTTTTGAAGGCGGTCAGCGCGTGCGCTTCGAAGCGAACGGTGGAACGAACATCGGTCTGACTGATGGCACGATCTACTACGTCAAAGCGATTGCCGACGACGGCGATTCACTGCAACTGCGGGCAACTCCGACGGGCGCGGTCGTTGACCTCACGAAGTCAGCCAATCGTGTGCAGCCTCTTGAGGCCATTGAAGTCGAGATGCGTACGATGACCATTGGTGGGTCCGGCCTGCATGCCTTCGTCGGTCTGGGTGGTCCTGACAAGTTCGATCCAAACTTGGCGGAAGACTCCGACAACGATGACGACCCGTTCAACGACTTCGAGACCAACGACGATGCGTTGGGCTTCTCGATCGACAATCTCGCGTTCGGACTGGCCGTGCTGTCACCCATCGAAACCGACAGCAATCTGCCCGAGAGCTTCACGGCTTTGCGAGCAACTGCGGACGAAGTGGCACTCGTCGGACTGGATGACGTCTTCACACTGACGGCTACCGGTATCGAAGTACAGTTGAATCAAGGTGGAGAAACTGACGACAAGCGCGGCCACGCGGTCGTAAACTTCGCAGCGGGCGATGCAGACAACGATCAGGTGCCGGGGTTGTCGGTCAAAACGGGAACGGGTACTGACCCGGTCGTGATCGATTTTGAAGGCGAAGAATTTGCCAGCGCCACGATTGATGAAGGCCATGCCAACATCGCGGGCATTGCAGACCTCACGGCAACTTTCTCCATCCATCAAACGGGAGTTGGAGAGGACTCGAAGCTGCTGATCGGTGCGACAGACGTCAATGCATTCCTGGGCGTTAATGGTACCGGGCTCGAACTGGTTGATGGCGAGCTGGGCATTGTGATGTTGCCCGGCCACGAAGCCGAAGGCGCTGATGGTCCGGCTGCGACCTACGCGATGCAGGGCAGCGGTGCCGTGACGACTCGCGGCCTGCCGGTGAACTTCAGCGGGACGGTTGAGATCAACGCCAACACCACGGGTGATGCCGTCAACGAGACCATTGAAGTCGGTGACGACAAGCTCAACGTCAAGTTTGAAGACGGCGATGAAGTGCTGGAGATCACGCCGGGCAATTTCGACGTCAACATTGATGCGTACCTCGGCGAGCTGATTGATGACCTAGCCAGCGAACTGATCGACCAGAAGTCGGACATCAGCTACGAGGTCGATGAGGACGGCAATCGCACGGCAAACAGCGTGCTGACAGAATACATCCCCGGCACGACGGCGACGCTGGATGACATTCTGGGCATCAGCAAGTTGCTCGGAGCCGGTGACTACATCCGCCACTACCTGCATCCCGATGAGCTGCCCGCTGCCGGTGAAGATCCGCTGCCGGACGTTGAGCACTCATCCGTCGGACCGACGCTCAGCGGTCTCCTGGCGTACCTCAACGAGGATTGGCTCGCGACGTTGCCGGTCCAGCCCGATGATCTGCTGACGATGAACCTCACGCCGGAAGGCTTCGAGTTCTCGTTCGATGTCACGCCGACGTTTGATCGTCAGGTCGGACTGGCGTTTGGCACGTCGCTCGAAGAGTACGGCGTCAGCTTCGACAGCGAGGCCACGATCGACGTGCAGGTGCAGGCCGACATCGACATCGACTTTGCGATCGACTGGGTGAACTCGGACTTCAAGTTCAACATCAACAAGCTCGGAATGCAGGCTACCGCCAGCACCGACGACCTGTTGCTGAGTGCGACGATCGGTCCGGTGGAAGTCAGCATTGGCGACGAGGACGGTGAGCGCGGTGAAGTCGAACTGAGTCTGGGTGGTGCGATCTCGCTGGTGAACGGCGAGTTCAACTTCATCGCTGGCGAAAACAGCATTCACGCGGATCTGCCGATCTATGCGTCGCTGGCTGGCATCTCTGTGTCAGGCTCGGCAGTTCCGATGGTCCGCATTGATGGCGCGCTGAGCGGTGACGACGCAGGCTTGAGTATCGAGACTGAGAACTTCGACAAGTTCTTCGACTTCAAGAGCCTCAGCGTCCTGCAAGTCATCCAGATGTTCCCGGACGTCAAAGAGTTTCTGGCGGATCAGGTCGCGGGCTCTGAGAACTTTCTTACTCAGATTCCGTTCGTGAAAGCCGGACTGAACGAAGTCCTCAAGTTCGCGGAAGCGTTCGATGAGAGCGTCTATTCCAAGATCGACTTCAACCGTCCACGGGTCGATCTGCAGAGTGGCAGCAACGGAGCCACCACGGCTGGCCAGAAGACGTTCACGGCCACGGGTGCGGGCTTCACGAACAGCCTGAACGATCAATACGTCTCGTTGCTCAATGGCAACACCATCGTCAGCACGTTCCGCATTACGGGTGTGACGAACGGCACCACTCTGCAACTGGACAAGGCCCCGACGACGACCGGAACCGGGCTGCGCTATGTCGTGCATCAGAAGATCGAGAAGATCAAGAGCCTCCAAGAGCTCACTCTGGCCGTGAATCGCGCCGGCGTGCTGCCGGCGGGTGTGCAGATCACGTTCGATCCGCTAACGCAGATCCTGAGCATTCCCGTCAGCTTCAGCGCTGCTCTCGACCCGATTGAAGCGCCGCTGGATCTCGGTTTCGACCTCGGTGACGTTGCTTCATTGTCGACGACGGCGAAGGGAGTCATTAATGCCAATATTCGCGGTGGCCTGGCGCTCTATGTGGATCTCGATGGAACACCGGTGCTCGGCACGAGCGGCAGTGTAGCCAACGGTTCGAAGAATTTTACGTCTACGACAAACATCTTCACCGAAGCCATGATTGGCGGGACGCTGACTATTGATGGCGAGCTGTTCGAGATCGAAGCCGTGGTGGATGCCAAGCACGCAACGCTGAATAAGGCCGCGCCGCGCAACCTCACGAACCTGGCATTCCGAGCGAATGCTGGTTGGGAACTTGGTATTCAGGATGCCCACTTAACGGGCGACGTTTCGCTCGACGTCGAGAACTTCGAAGTGGCCGCTCAAGTCGGCTTCGTCGGATTGAAGGCAGGCGGAGCCGGTACCGGTTCGGGAGTGCATCTGGGCGCGTCGGCGGGCATCTCGCTGGACCGCAATCCGAACGCTGTCACTCCCGGCGATCGGCGTTTCAGCTTCTCGCAGATCTTTGATGGTGATGCCGCTGATGCGCTGCAACTGGACTTCGAAGGCGATGCGTACGCACGGCTGAAAGGACTGAGGCTTAACGCGGGCATCGGCAGTGATCTGCCGATCGCGCCGCAGGCGGAAGTGGCCATCTATGTGCAGGACCTGCTCGACTTCGGTTCGATCCATACGGTCTACCAGAATCCCGCGCTGCCCTTTGTGCTGGAAGACGCGGTTGCGTCGCACACGGTTGCTCTGGATGAAGTTGTCATCGTGTTGCCGGACCTCGGCAAGGCCTTTGACTTCAGTGACATCAGCTTCCTCGACATCGTGCAGGGCGTGCGCTCGGGTATTGAGTTCCTCGGCGATGCTCTGGAAAACGAAGCGTTCTACAACGAACAATTGCCCGTGATTAACCGCTCGCTGGGCGAAGTCTTCTCGTTTGTCGATGACTTCGCGGCAAAGGTGGAGAGCATTGCGGAGAACCCCGCCAGTGCCATCCAGGAGGTTGAGTCCGTCATCGAGAATGCACTCGGCATTACCGACGACAATACGCTCGATCCTCAAGATCAAAAATTCTCGATGCGGTTGAATGGCACGACGCTCGATCTACACATCAGCTTCGGTGCCATCTTCTCGGAGATGTACAATTTCAGTCTGGACTTGGGCACGTTGCTGCCCAATCTGCCGACGATCGGCACGCTCAGCGATCTGCTCGGCGGCAGCGGTAACATTCAACTGGAAGCCTTCGCCAAGCTGTCCGTTGATGTCGGTATCAACTTTGGAGTCGGTGCGGGCCAAGAACCAGAAATCTTCCTGTACGACTACAACCCGACTCGCGACAAGCAGGTCACGGCGGCGGCCAATGCTTTTACCGGAGTTAACTGGGCGGCTGGCAGCAGCTCACTCAACAATGCCAAGTACCTGCTGATTAAAGACGAGTTCGCTGCCGCGATTGCCGCAGCCAAGGTCGGGCAGCCGACCGGCACGAAGGTAACCAAGATCCGTGCTGCCGTAGTCTCGTCGATCGACAACTCGGTCGG
The DNA here is from genome assembly GCA_021732995.1 of Planctomycetaceae bacterium. Lineage (GTDB taxonomy): Bacteria > Planctomycetota > Planctomycetia > Planctomycetales > Planctomycetaceae > AM-0621. The sequence continues at coordinate 124,477 of JAKFWA010000051.1, forward strand.
GGCGAACGCGAATACGGACTCGGTTTATGGAGCGAATCAACTGCTCGGCCGTCGCCAGATGACGTTGCAATGGCTCGAAGCGAAGCTGGCTCGCGATCTGGGTGTGGAAGTCACGCTCTACACGGGTCGCCAGGTTCGTTTGGCAAACGCAACCGCCGCCAGGGCGGTGGCGAGCTTCGAAGACGTCGATATGACGCTGCAAGTACCGGTCACCGCCGATAAGGCGCGCGGTACGAATCTCACGGTGGGGGCGCGAGTCGCTGGTACGAATCTCGAACTGGGATTCAGGGCCGGGCCAATCGCGGTCGGTGTCACGGGTGGCTATGCGGTGCTCGATGGTGACGGCAAAGTCGCCACGAAGGACTACGCGACCTTCACGGTGGCTCTGGATCAGAAGGCGAACACTGCTAACGATGATGGCAAGTTCCATCTCGCCAGCGAATCCTTCGGCGACAACTTGAAGTTTGAATTGACGGGAGCCTTCGACGTCAACCTGCCCGTGCGGATCGACCTGGCTGGTTTCTCGTACCAGTTGCAGACTCCGTTGCGGTTGCAGACCAATCCCGTCTATGCCGGGCAAGGCATTCGCGAACTGTTCAACGAGTTGACGAACTCGCCCAACCGAGGTTCTCAGCCGGCGCTGGTCTATTCGTACCCGGACATCGCGGCCGAGTTCGAAGCACTGGGTGGCAGCTTCTCGATTGTCAGTCTGATTAACGATCCCAGCATCGTGATTGACGGCATCGACACGGCGCTGGGGTCGATTGAAGACGTCTTCGGCAGCAACATGGCTTCCGACCTGCCGCTCATTGGTGACAAGCTCAAAGAGGCTTCGACGTTCCTGGGCGGTCTGCGAACGGGCATCCTGTCTGACTTGCGGGAGAAGCTCAGCGGCGATGGCAAACTGATCGAGTTGGTGCAAGATTCGTTGTTCGACCTGTTTGGTCCCAACCACCTGGACATCCTGCGCGACAACAATGAAGACAACTCGATTACCAAAGAGGACGTTGTCATTGGCTGGTACGACAAAGACGGCAACCTGCTGGGCCGCTGGACCAAGGGCGGCGGCCTGCCCGCTGGTGAAGTCGATGCGATTCAATTCGACGTGGGGCTCGGTGGCCTCATCTACGGCGATGGCATTGATATTCCGCTCGACGTTGACCTGCCTGGCTTCGCGTTGAATGTCGACGGTGGCTTCGCGATCGAATTGGGCTGGGCGTTCGATTTCGGCTTCGGCCTGTCGGTCGCCGACGGCTTCTATCTCACGACGAACACCAACGAGGAAGATCCTGAGTTCTCTTTCACGATCGACGTGTTCCTCGACGGTTCACCGGAAGATCCGGGTGTGACAACGGCGTTCGTGGGATCAGGCAAGCTGCTGTTCTTCAAAGCCACCATCGAAGATCAGGACCGCGATCCGAACGCTCCCGGTTTCCAGCCCAGCGGTGTCACCGGCGGCCTGACGATTGACTACACCGGCAACAGCGCCGGTCGCATGACGCTCAATCACATCCTGTCGCAACCGCTCACCGAAATCTTCGATGTCAACTTCGGCGTTGAAGCGGACGTGAAGCTCGGCCTGACGCTCGAACTGGACGGCGTGCAGGGGCTGCCGAAGGTGAAGGGTGACCTCGCCATCAACTGGGAATGGGATATCCAGAACGGTGCCGGTACTCCGTCGATCGAACTGCAGCGCTTCCGCGTCGATGTGGGCTCGTTCGTCAGCGACTTCCTGAAGCCGATCGCGCAACAGATTCAGACAGTCCTTGAGCCGTTCCGTCCAATCGTGAATGGCCTCACGGCGGAGATCCCGGGACTCGGAGTGATCATCCCTGATCCGAACCTGATGGGGCTGATCAATCTGATCCTGAAGATGCAAGGCAAGAAGCCGATCAACTGGGCCTTCGTGTATGCCGCGAAAGACATGCTGGACCTGGTCGATCAAGTCAACGCCATGCTGGGCGAGAGCGGCGAGATCTACCTCGGAACTCTGGCAGGGCTCGGCACAAAGGCTGCATCAGCGCGGCAGGCAACGGAATCTGAACTGATGGCGTTGCCCGCGAATCTGCGCAATGGTCTGAGCCTCAACGGCCCGGCCGGTCTAGCGAATGGCCTGGGTGGGATCTCTGGCAAATCGAAAGGCGGCGTGAATGGTCCGGCAGGATCGTCAACTCCACGCTCCGGTTTCAAAGCCTTTGAGTACATCAAAGACATTGGCAACTGGATGAACCTGCTCACGGGCGGTGATGCGACGCTCTTCACGTACGAGATGCCCCTGCTGGAATTCAAAGCTGACTTCAGCGTCCCGCTGATTCGTGTACCTATTGGACCAGTAGTGCTTGGCGTCGATGCCTTTGGTGGCTTCCGCGCCGCTGTCGATCTGGCGTTTGGTTACGACACCTACGGCATTCGCAAGGCGATCGAGACCGGCAATCCGCTGTATGCGTTTGACGGTTTCTATGTCTCTGACTTCACGCTACCGCAGTTCCAGAACGGCAAGATCGTGCCGGGTACCGGCGGTCAGGAGAAGGATGAGTTCACGTTCAACGCGACAATCGGTCTGGAGGCGAACGTCAGTCTGGCGATCGTCAAAGCCGGACTGCGAGCGGCGATTGAACTGGGTGTCGGAGCTGACCTGCAGGACATCGCCCGCTCGAAGCTCATCAAGGATAAAGACGGCAACGTCATCGACGTGCAATGGGTCAGCGATGGCAAGATTCGCGGCACCGAAATCGCGACGATGTTCGAGTACGAGAACGGTGGCTTCGCGAACTTGTTCAATCTGCACGCTGGAGCGGATCTCGTGGGCAGCGTGTTCGTCGATATCTTCGCGTTCTTCGGCTACGTGAACATCATCGACCTCGAACTCTTCCGCATTAACCTCTTCGAGTACGAGTACAACGCGCCGCGCGTGCAGCCATACCTGGCGCGACAAGTGGGTTCGACGCTGTATGTGAACGCGGGACCAACCGCCGGTGACCGGCGTTACTTCAACACGGAAGACGGCAATGAGACCTTCATCGTCACCGGTGCGAACGGTACCGTGAATCTGGAGTACGACGACTGGTATCAGACCTACACAGGTATCACGAAGGTCGTCGCGGATATGGGTGAAGGCGACGACGTCTTTGATGCGTCTCGCTTGAAGAATGTGACCATTGATCTGCACGGCGGGGCCGGTGAAGACAAGCTGTTCGCGGGTAGTGCCGGGGGCACGTTAAGCGGTGGCGGGGGTGATGATCGGCTCATCGGAAAAGAAGGTCGCGATACGTTGATTGGTGGTCTCGGAGAGGATCGTTTGGTCGGCAGCGATGGCGACGACCGCCTTGAAGGTAGCGAAGGCGTCGACAACCTGAATGGCGGCGCGGGCTTCGATACTTACGCCTTCTCCGGTGACTTCGGCGTTGATCGCTTCCAGGATCCAAGCGGCGATGTAGCGTTGGACTTCGGCGAGACGACTCAGAAGCTGACGGCGACTGTGGCTGCCCGTGGCATCGAGTTCTACGACGCCAACGAGAACCGTATTCGAGTGCCCCGCGTGCCAGTGACGAGTATCCAGCTCGGCAAGAACGACGACACGTTGTTCATCGCCGACTTCCCCGAACGGTCCATCACGATCTCGGATAATGGTGGCAGCGACAGCTATCAGTTCAAGGCCGGTCGTGCTCAGTCCACGAAGGGCAAGGGCACGTTCACGATCACGGATAAAGCCGGTGCGTTTGACGAGATCAGCATTGAGCAGACCAATTCCGGCACGCCGCTGGAACTCGGTTCGTTCGTCGTCCTGAATGGTCGCGAAGTCATCAACTACACAGCAGGCGTCGAACGACTGACGGTCATCGGCAAGGCCGCGCAGTACGATCATGACCACATTCTGGACTTCGGTGGCAAGGTCACCGTTAAGGCCGTCGGAAATGAAGCCGGTATTGATCTCAAGACGACCGGCCTGCGGATCATTGGTGACAAGTTCGAATCCGCGAATCGCATCAAAGCAGGCCATGTCATTCTCGAAACGCTGCGTGACCTGAACATCACGCAGCGCATCAACGCCGGGAACGATGGCTACATTGACGCTCGCGTTTATGGAGACGCCGCGAACATTCGCCTGAAGACCGATCTGCTGGTTTCTTCGGGTGATACGTTCAACAACGAGGGCGCTGGCTGGGTGCGACTGACGGCTCCCGACGGCTCGATTATCAATGACACGGGTGCCTATATCCGAGCATCCGGCAGCCACCTGATTGCCAAAGCCAAGAACGCGATCGGTACGACTGCCGCGCCGATTCTGACTCTCGTACGCAGCTTCAACGGCGTGACCTCACTGCATGGTGTTGGCGACATTGTGCTGGATGAATCTGATGACCTGATCCTTATTCAGCAGGGCCAGTTGACGCCTCAGGAGAATCACGGGCTGGTCCTGCCACAGTTAGCTGTGACACCACAGTGGCTGGTGAATGCCACCTGGGACGACAAGCTCAGCAGCGATTGGCGTGATGAGATCGTGGACGGTCATGATCGCTTCGCCATCGCGAGCGGTAACGGCAATATCGATGTCACGATTCGCGGCCGCGACGCATTACTGACTCACCAGACCGGACAGATCAACGCCCGGGCAGTGGGCTCGGACATCGTGGTGCGTGCCGACGACATGGACTTCACCAGCGGCGAGAACAAGATCATCGGCACTGGCGATCTGGTGTTGCGAGCTCGGCAAGGCGCGGTGGATTACTACCTGGGTTCGGCCGCTGAAACGGCGCCTGGTGACGATCTGAGCCTCTTGAGCCGCGATGGCACGTTCAATCTGTCCGTGCGCGACTTCGCGTCCATTGCCGATGACTTCACGATCGTCAGCGTTGGACATTCCGAAGCTGGCAAGCAGATGCACATCGGCGATATCGAAGATGATCCGGTGATCAAGCTCGGTTTGATGCCACGCGACGTGAACGCCGCACTGCGCAATCACACGCGGTTCGTCGCCGAGACCATGTACATCCAGGGCGACGTGCAAGCCCCGAACGACTTGCTCGAAGTCATCGGGCATCGCATTCAGGTGAACTCGCAAAACTATCACGATCCGCTCGGCCTGCCAGACTCGCAACTCAGCGGTAAGACGGTGCAGATCACGGCGAAGGAACAAGTCGTCGTGGTCGGCAAGATCGTGGGCCAGGACCGCGTTGATATCGACATCACGGAATCGAAAAACAAGCTGCCGTTCTTCTCGTTCACGAATGAAGTGGTGAGTTTGAAGTCGGATGTCGGCAGCCGCATTGAGACTCTAAATCCGGGTAGCGTGATCGACGTTGATGCCAATCGCAGCATCCAGATTGCGGGCGTGGTGGAAGTCCACGGAGCCAATTCGACGGCGGACCTCGATGCCCAAACGAAGATGACCGTGCTGGAAGGCGGGCTGGTCGTCGGTCGTGATGCGAACTCGCTGTTGCGACTCAACGCGGGCGATCTGGCGTCCGTGATGCCGGGCGGTGCAGTGACGGCCGGTGCGCGATTTGATGACGTCAACGGTCGACCCGTGGCAGTGCAAACGGCAGCGGGTGCGGATATCGAAATCAATTCGCCGCACGAGCTCTTCATTGGCGGCACGGTCACGTCGTCGGACGGCATGAAGCTCAATTCAGGCACGCCGAAGTTCGATCACTCCGACTACTTCAGCCAGATTGCGTCCGCATCACCGAATCATCCGTTGCTGCAGCAGAAGCAATTCGGCGTATTGCTGACCGGCACGCTGACAACGCTGGCTGATGACAGCCAACTGACACTGGCTTCCGATGCGGATGTCATCATTCGCGGCAACATCAACGTACTGGGTAACAACTCGGATCTGCTGTTGCAGTCTGATAAGTTCGTCTACGTCGAAGGCTTCGTTGATGTTCGCGACAAGATCGCGATTGAAGGCGGTCGTTCGGGTGGCAGCAGCCCACTGACGCCTTCGGCGTTGAACTCGAACGTCATTCCACCACCTCCTCCGTCGGCTGACAATTCACCACCGCCCGTGACGCCAGTCACCGACAGCAGCGTCTACGTTCATCCCACGACCCGAATCATTTCGCGACAAGCGGCCAGCACGATCTCCATCGCTGGCGAGAAGGACGTCGACATTCTCGCGGCGATTGTCGCTGGTGGAACGATTGGCAGCAGCGGAGTGACCTTCGCCGGTGACGACTCGCACATTGACGTTGTGGCCGGTGAGCAGGCCTTCCTCGATTCCGGCCTGCTGGCTTCGGGGGTTGTGAATCTGACGGGTGGTACGCCGGGCAGCGATGACGACTTCCTGCTGTCCGGTAATCGCTTGAGTGTGCTGGTCACGACAGCCGGTGGCATCACTTCCGGTGGCATGACAGCGGACAATTCTGGCGGCGGAGTGCGCATCACCGGTCATGGCGACATCGAACTGCTGGGCCATATCACCGCCGGCGGAAATGTCGCTCAGAGCTTTGATTCGAAAGGCAACTATCTCGGCGAGACCGTCACGTACTCGAACGAACCCGCGTCGCTGGTAGTAACGACCACGGGTCGCGCCAATGTCGGTGGTCACACGAAGAATCAGGCTGGCCAAGTTGTCGAGACCGGTGGCATCCTGCGTGCGGCTCATCTGATGGACATTCACGGCACGACGCACACTTCGCAGAACGCGTTGCTGGTGCACGCCGCGAGTGAGATGAACGTCAACGATCCCAATGGCACGATTCGCATGACGTCCGGGCAGAATGCCTCCGTGCTGGGCCTGTTCGTCGCTGGCGGTGTCATCAATACCGTGAATGATCCCAGCGGTGCCTATCTCGGCCGAGTGCCGGTGTACTTCAACGGCGATTCGACGGTCGATCTGTTTGCTCAGGGCTCCATCGACATCGGCCAGGACATGGTTGCCGGCCGTTACCTCAACGTGACGACCGTTTCCGGTGCGCTGACCGTGCAAGGTTCAGGGCGTTTGCAGACCTTGCGGCCTAACAGCGAGATCAATCTGAACTCGGCGGGAGCGGTCAACATCCTGCCGCCCGGTCACCTCAATGAATTCGAAGCGCAAGGCTTCATGGTGACCTCCAATGGCAAGCTGACGCAGGATGTGACGCTGCGCATCACGATCGACAAGGTCGACTTCGTCTACAGCGGCACGGCCAGGATCACTGTGGCTCAAGCGGCCAACAACACGGGTATTGCTGATCTCCGGGCGGACATCCAGGCTGCTCTGGAAGCGGGCAGCTACACGGTCATCAGCTCGAACAATGTCGCACACCCTGTCGGCTCAACATTCACGCAACTGGCGGATGATCCGACAACGACGGGCATCGTCGACCCGGACATGCAGGTCAAACTGCGCAACGGCAAGTTCGTCTTCACGAGCCCTTATGCCTTTACTCTGGATGCCTCGACGCAGAATGGATCGCTTGTCGGCCTGACGTTCCCCAACAATGCGGCGCTGAATTCTTCTCGCCTCTATGCGATTGATGCTCCGCAGGCGGGATCGGTCGTGAATCTTGGTATCCCCGCCGCAAACGGTCAGCCTTCACCAACCGGCAAGCTGTCGATCGGCGGCAAGGTTCGCGGTTACTCAGCGATCAACCTCAACAGTGGCACTCCGACGAGCGGTGTCGATATTGACCTCGGCCCCACCGGTGTGCTGGAAACGATTGACGGCGACATCAGGTTCTCAGCGGGCAAGTACGGCGACATTCGTGGCAGCGTGATTGCACACGGCGTTGGCCGCGACGTCGTTCTCAATGCCACCGAGACCATTCGGCTACGTGGCCGTGTGGAAGCCACCGACGACATCATCGTGTCGGCAGGCGCCACCGTGGTGCCGGGACAGACCAGCGTGCAGATCGATGGCACCAGTTCCTTCAGTTCCAGTACCGGCAAGATCCAGATTACCGGTTTGAACGATGTGCTGGTGGACGGCGTCATCTCATCCAAAGGCGGTGGCTTGCAGAAGATTGAACTGCGTTCTGAGCAAGGCACGTTGACCGTTGGCAAGACGTCGGGCCGGATTGAATCCGACGCGCCGATCTATCTCACTGGCAAGAACGTAGACGTGCAGGGTGTTGTTCGCAGCACGCGAGCACCGGCGGTGAATAGTTCAACGCCGACCTACACGATCACCATCGACGCGGATGACACCACGAAGATCAATGGCGACCTGCAACTGACGGGTTCGATCCTGATCAACGGCGACAAGCGCGTTGAGATCTTCAACACGACAATGGCCGTGACGACTGCGGGGGAAGAAATTCGCATCACCAGCGATGATGTCGTCTTTGGCAAAGTGGTCACAGATTCGAAGGGCAAGCGGACTCAGCAGGGCGCTGTTGTTGCGGCGAAGACCAAGCTCGATATCGAAGGCAAGAACTCCGTTGAAGTCGGCTCAGGCTCTATGCTGCTGACCTCTGATACTGGCAGTGAGATTGAGATCTCGGCTGACACGGTGACCGTAGCCGGTTCGCTGCTGGCGGGAGCGAAGATCGTCAACAACGCAGTGGTCTGGAACGGACATGACGCGACGCTCGATATCGACGCGAAGAATTCCGTCGTCTTCGGCGGCATCGGCGTCGATGTTTCGGGCAAGGATCAGGTGGTCGGTGGCACGGCCAACGCGACGGGTAACATCGCGATTGACGTCGCGGGCGGCACGGAAGACGTCAGCGTGTCGGTGAACTCACGCAGCCGCATCTCGGTCGATCCCGATCGAGTCACCGGCGCCACACACGCTCATCAGTTGAATATCAATGCCAGCAACGACGTGCATATCTTCGGCGTGGTTGAAGCGTTGCACCAGGATTCGACGCTGCGAATCGATACGGACGAGATGCTGCTAGTCGATGGTATTGTGCAGGCCGATGCCGCGCTGACACTGATCGGAGACAATGATGAAACCGATGTCTCGTTGCTCGTCAGCGAAATCGTTCTGAAGACAGACAGCAAGGGCAATTTGCTGAACAGCAACGACCTGCCACTGGGTCCCAATGATGAACCGGTTCGATTGAGCGGCGGTTCGATTGGCACCTTGGCCGGAGGCACAATCACCATTACTGCAGCGGAAAAGGTTCTGTTGAGCGGCAACGTCGGACAGCCGCGTACTGAGAAGAATGCTGTGACCGTCGATAACTCGTCGGTCTCAATCACCGATGCCACCGATATTGTGATTTCGGGAAACGTGCAAGCGTTGGATCTGATCTCGATCCTCTCGGACACGGTCACCGTCCTGCCGACGGGCGTCGTCCGCACCCGAGCGGTTGGTGGCGACATTGACGTCAGCGCCGAGCACATGATTGTGGTGACCGCGTCGCCCGATCGCACGGCTCTCGGCCTGATTCAGGGTGGCGATCGAGTTGCTTTGAGTTCCGCGATGCTGAACCTCGACGGTCAGATCAAGGACACGGATGCCAACGGCGAGATTCACATTACCGCGGCGATTTCGGCCACATTCTTCAACGAAGTCACCGCTCACAGCCTGTTGGATGTTCGAGCCACACGCGGGCTGGCGACAGGTAACGCGACACCGACTATTCAGATTATTGGCGGTCTACTGACTAGCGGAGACGAAGCCAGCATCACGTCGGACGGAACCATTGAGGTGCAGGGTTCGACGATGGTCGACAACAACGCGACCCCGATTCTGCGACCCGTCATTTCGCAAGTAGCCCGTACGATTCAGGTCGTCACCGGCAGCCGTCAGGTCGCTGTCGGCACCATTCTGGTTCCCGAAGTCAGCTTCGTGACGACGACTGTCACCGAACAGGTCGGTACAGAAAGCGTCCGCGTCGGCAGTGAGTTCAACACGGCGGACGTAACGCTGACTCAAGACGGCTACTGGAACGGTACTACCAGGCGCGAGGTCTTCGTCGAGGGCATTGACTACCTTAATGCCAACGTCGACTGGTCCAAGTACTACGACGACAACGGCATCGTACAGACGCTGGGCAGTTTCACGGCGGCCACCGGGAAGACAGATTTCACCGCGTTGAATGACATTCAGCGCGAAGCGGTGCTCGTCTATCTCAGTTACCGCCCGCTTTTCAATCTCTCGATGACTAATCTTGAAACACACAAGACGATCAACGGCATTCCGACGACTCAAGCTTGGCACCCGGCGTGGGAGAACAATTTCACCCTTGAGACAGTTGACACGACGTTCGAATACTCCGGTAGCAACGGACCGACGATTACGCAGCAGAAATACAACAACACGACAACGCTGCGGATGAATCTGGCGGGCTGGGCGGACAAGTACATTCGCATGCCGGTAGGATCGGAAGCAGACATCCTGCGTGTTGTCAGCCAGGGCGAACCATCGGTCTTCCAGGAAGATATCGGCGAGTACCGCGATCACGCAGTGGTCAACTACGAGCAAGACAAGTCTGCGCTCGTGGGTCACTACGAATCGCGATCGATGTACGATCCATACTCAATCAGCGCAGACAGCAACGGCTACGTCTACTGGTACGAGTACATTTCCGACTTCGACAACAGCCCGGCACGCTGGCAGGTGGACTATCACTCGAACGGTACGCGCGAGTACTCGGTTCAGGATGGTCGCACTGGAGGTTCGACGGTCAGCGAGTTCAACATTCCCGGCTGGGATAGCGCACAGACTCGCCAGACCGGTGACGACGTTAATGGTCGCAACTCCTACAGCAAGACCGGCTATTTCAGCACGACGGCGTCAATTACGAACATCGTCACCGACGATGTTCGAGGCTCGTACCACATCGGCGATACGCCGTTCGGCACTTACCACGACACCTACTACTCCCTGGTGTCGTCGAGCGTCAATCACGACACCGCGATCGACAACTCCTACCAAAGCTGGGGCGGCATCAGCGTTCGAGACAACAGCCCGTCGTTGCGCCATCTGGCCTTCGTGCAGAACAGCCGCCAGCAAGGCCGCGTGGATGCTGTTGCCGCGGACAATCGCATCTGGTTAGGCAGCGTGAGGTTGGAGAATGTCGGTTTCCAATGGACGTATCGCCGCGAAGGCAGCCTCTACTACTACGTGCCTGGAGGCATGACTTACTCCAACTGGGCCAGCGGAGAACCCAACAACGATGACGGCGACGAACACGGCATGGAGATGTACGCCAACGGTACGTGGAACGACCACAGCCGAGGGAACGGCAAGTATTATGTGATGCAGACGAACTCGTACTGGGTCGGCGCAAACATCAACGAGAACTTCACCGACTATCACGCCAACTGGACGTCGACTTGGAATGATCTAGCTGACAAACGCCAGGTGCTGCAGTACCAACTTGTGACCAACGCTCACGACGTCTACGGCTTGCGACCCAAGTTCGAGACGAACCAGTTGGTTACCAAGGTCGTGCAGAACAAGTCCGTCACGCAGTGGCAGACTCAGCCCATCACCGAAGATCAAGTTGTTATTACAACATCGCGCACTTTCGAGCAGGGAGATTCGGCGCGACGCGGCATGTTCGGTGGTGATTCGGTTGCCGCCCTGAATGCGATCACGTTGACGGCTGATGATGACATCATCATCAATGGCGTCGTGCGCACGTCGGGAGCTGAGAGCGCGCTGACTCTCGATGCGGGCCGCGACGTGCTGGTCGAAGGCATGGTGCCGGAAGGTGCTCCTGTAGGCACGTTGGCTGCCGTTGCTCAACTGCAGACCGAAGGCCGCATCGACATCACTGCCGATCGTGACGTGAAGCTGTCTGAAGCCAGCAGCCTGGTCGCGGACTCGACCGGCGTTGCGGGCACAATCAGCGTCATTACGTTGACCGCAGGTCGCAACGCAGAGCTGCATGGCACCGTGACTACGCTCGACAGCCTGACGATCTCCGCAAAGGACGACATCACGCTGGAAGGCTCGCTCACCGCTGCGAACTCCATCACGGCGACTGCGGGCACCGACGGAACAGGTAGCATTTATGGCGATATCACGACGGATATCACGTGCCTGGGCGGTCAGATCACATTCACGGCTGGTGCGACATCCGGCAACATCGACCTCACAGACGCGACTATCGACACCGGTCGCAGCACCAGCAACATCACGCTGAATGCTCTGGCGGGTTATATCCGTCACTCAGGCGGCTTGCTGACGGCCAAACGGATGAAGGCTCGCGCCAAAGCGGGAGTCGCGTTGAATACCAATGTCGTCGAATACGACATCCAGAATTCGACCTCGGGTGACATTGAACTCATCAACGAGACCGCTGTGACGCTCGTGGACACGCTAAGCAACAACACCGGGGACATCTGGTTGATGGCCTTCGGCGACATCACGGTTCGTGATGTCACGACGCTGGGCGATGTCTCACTGCAGACGACGACTGACTTCTCGCAGTTTGGTACGACAACCATCACGGCCGACGCACTGGAACTCGACGCGAACAACATCAACTTCACGTTGCATACCGCCGTGACCGAACTGACGTTGGCGTCTCGAACCAACGGCAACATCAACGTCACGAACGACCGCACTGATCCGATGGAGATTGATCTGGTCGCGAATCGCGGCAGTATCAACGTTGATACTGATGGCGATCTGATCGTCACTCGCGCTGTCACGCGTTCGAACGTCGACACGGCGGACATCACGTTAAGTGCCGCTGGTGACATCTTCATCAATCAGATCAACGCGGGTGCGTTCGCTCATGATTCTTCAGAAGCCCGGGCGATAAGACTCGACTACCTGAGCGCCTCATTGCGAGCGATTGGCGTGCTCGATGCATCAGATCCCGATCTCACGGAAGCGACCTATCAGGCCCTCGATCAAACTGCGGTTCGTGCCACGTTAATCGACTGGCTCGAAGACTCCTTCAATTCGTCCGAAGCGGCGGCAGAAGCCGATCAGCAACTCGGCTTACAACAGCCGCTGCATTCCAACGGCGATGTCTCGCTGACATCCGGCGGCAAGATCACCGAAGTGACCGCCGAGGACACCACGATCGACCTCGTGACCGACAACCTAACCGTCAGCGCGGTGAACGGCGTCTACGGCTTCGAAGTCGCGATGAACAACATCCTCTCTGCGACGAACTCTGGTTCCGGCGTCATCGAACTGCATGACAACGATTCCGTGGGCGAGCCGAACACCGGCCTGGCGGTCACCTACGTCCAGAACACGAAGGGTTCGGTCGTCATCACTGCTCCGGACGACATCGACGTATCACGTGTGATCGCCAGCGACAGCCAGGCCACGATCACCATCGAAACCACCAGCGGGAACATCAATGTGGTGCCGGTCAGCGGAGTCACTAACACGGTGACGGCGGGCAGCGGGCTCACGCTGCGAGCCTACGATGATCTGGTCTTCCAAAGCGGTGTCTCGGCGGCAGACTCCATCGAATTCACGGCAGGCAAGCGGCTGCTGACGCAAGGTTCGTCGTTCAGCCTCAGCACCAACGATGCGATTCATCTGGAAGCGGGCACGTCGCTGACCATCACTGGCACGCTGGAAACCGGCGAGAATCTGGAGCTGATCTCCAACGTCGGCAACGTGACTGTCACGGGCACGATTCGTGGCAAGAACAATCAGCCGCTCGAAAGCTTGACCATGATCGGTCGCGGCAATCGAGTGGAAGAGGGGCAGTTTGCCCGCCGCTTCTTGTTCAAGTCGCAAGTTGACGGGGCCTTGTACTACTCGTCCACCGGCGAGATTCATCCCGATTCCAACGTGCTGAACACTAACGGCGAGTTGGTTCCGACGTTCTTGAAGCTGGACCTTGTTCCGGTCATGACCATCGAATCGGCGATCGTCAAAGACACCGTGACGGGCATGGATTTTTATGTTGATCCGCAGAACCCCAGCCTGCGCTACTACCGTGCGGAGAACGGCGTGTTCTCACGTCGCGAAGATCCGGCCACGGGCCTGTTCCCGTTCGCTGGTCTGAATACGAATACCGGCCACATTGAAACCTTCTACTCGACACTCGACAGCAAGACGAACGGCACGCTCTATCGCGCCGACAAGACGACGGTCATCAATCGAGCTGACGTCAGTGGTCTCGAAGCGAAGTTCACGGCGATCAATGACTCGGCGATCCTGGCCCGACTGGTGGCGCTGCGTTACTCCGACCTGTCGGACGGATTGGCGTCAGGAACGACAGTCGACTTGAGCAAAGCCACGGTCGGCACGATTTCGGAGTCCATCCAACTGGTTGGTCAGGGCCAGGTCGTACTCGGCAACTACGTGCCTGTAGTGACCGCGGCGAATGGCGAAATCAGCATCGTCATGGGTGACGATATCACCACGAGCGACTGGAAGGCTGCCAATTTCTCGCTCACATCGACGGCATTCATCGATCCGAACGGAACGCTCAAGGGCGGCAACGTGATCTATGCTGTGCCGCTGACCAAGCCCAACGGCAGCAATGCGGACACGATCGAGATGACGGGCCGTCTGGACGTCATCCTGGATCCGGAAGTTCTTCCGTCCGTTACCACCGGATTGCTGATGCACGCCGGCCGCACGATTGTGAATCGTCCGAACGATATCACCATCACGGGCGCCAATGGCTACATCGATCTGGCAACCGGCCAAGACCTGACCATCACGGGTACGCTGAAAGCCAATGATCGCATCAGCCTCGCTTCGACGGGTTACTCGCCCAGCATCGGACAACGCACCGGCGGCAATCTGACGATCAATGGTTCGCTCGTCGCCAACAGCGGCACGATCGATGAGATCGAGCTGGCGGCTGAAAACTCAGTGACATTGTCCGGGGCGTTGACGGTCGATGAAGAAATCTCGATTCACGCGTCGCAGTTGCTCGGTCAGCGAAACCTCACGGCCAATGGTTCCAGCAGTCGTATTGAGGTCGAGACTCTGCAGGATCAGACGATCGACAGCGGCGTGACTTACCAGGCAGGCGGCTTGGTACAGCTCACTTCGGTGAACGGCGACCTGACCATTAACGGCCAGTTGCGTGCGGTCTCGGGATCTCTCGGTGCTGCCGAGTTGTCCGCCAAGGGCTCGGTAAATCTGGTGGCCAACGCCATCACTTCGCCGACCAACCTAGACGTCGAAGGAACGGTGCGAATCGTTAGCGGCACGGTGGCCACGATGAACTCGGGCGACGCTCACTTCGACAACAATTCCACCCTGATTGTGGATGTGAACGGAGCCACCACCGACAAGTTGAACGTCACGGGCACAGTGACGATCGATTCCAAAGCCAAGCTGTCGCTCAATGTTCATTCGCCGCTGGTTAACACGGTGACCGTGCTAATTGCCAACGACGGCACCGATCACTTCGTGGGCGAGTTCTCAGGCTATGCCAACAGCTCGACGATCACGATTGGCGGTAAGGACTACCTGGTTTCCTACCAGACGGGCGACGGCAACGATTTCGGTTTCGTCGGCGCACCCACGACTCGGCCAACGGTCTACGTGGACGACGATTGGGCGAACGTACCCGTCGGAGCTGACCCGGACGGTGCCGGCCCGGCTCTGGCTTATGGAATCGATGCATTCTCGAAGCTGCAGGACGCCATTGATGTCGTCGACGCGAGCGGCACGATTCATCTCTACTCGGGCACCTATGCTGAGAACGTCACGATCGACAAGCCCGTAACGATCGATGGCAAGTCCGGTACCGCGTTCGGCGGCGAGGCAGACATCGCGGTGATCCAGCCGGCGTCGGGTGTCGGTATCAATCTCGGAGCGACCGTCTCCAACATCACGTTGCGTGACTTCAGCGTGAATGCGCCGGCTCAAGGCATCACTGCCACCGCTGGCAATCTGGTGCTCGACAACGTGTCGACGGTCAGCAGCACAAAGCTCGGCGTACAATCTACGTCTTCTGGTACGGTCACGATCAGCGGTGGTACTCATGCCGGTATCGATATCAATGGCGCGTCCATGATCAGCTTTGGTCCGAGCACGGTGACGGCGACTCAGCCTGTTTCTTTGAAGTCGCAGACGACCATTCAACGCAACGGCCATCTGGTCACGACCGGCACAACGGCCAGCTTTGAGACCTTCCAAACCGCAACGATTGCCGAGAACACCCAGAACGCCGCGTTGAACGCCATCGACGTCTCGGGTGCGGACTCGCTGACTTACTCAGTGTCGGGTGGTGCTGATCAGGCACGCTTCGTTGTTGATCCATCGACTGGCGTGCTGCGGTTCCAACCGGCACCGGACTTTGAAGCTCCGACCGACGCGGGAACCAACAACGCCTACGAAGTGGAAGTTACCGCCACGAATGCCAGCGGCATGACGGTGAAGCAAGTCGTGGGAGTCTCGGTGACCGATGCCAATGACGCGCCGACCTTCACGAACGGCGGAGCGACAGTAACGCTGAATGTCGCTGAGCAAGAGACCGCGGTGACGACCGTGACCGCGACGGATCAAGACCACGACGCGGTTACGTTCTCAATCAGCGGCGGAGCCGACGCTTCCGATTTCGAGATCAATCCGCAAACGGGTGCACTGGTCTTCGCCACAGCTCAGGATCGCGAAACGCCTGAAGACTCTAATCTCGATCACGTTTACGAAGTGGTCATTACCGCGACGGATTCGCATGGCGCGACCACGCAGCAGAGTATTCGCGTCACAGTCACCAACGTGAATGAGACACCGGTGTTCCCGACGGGCTCGGTCCGCACCACCTCGGCTGCAGAGAGCCAGACGGCGGTGACTTCAGAGGCCGCCACCGATGTCGACGTCGGCGATACACGCAGCTATGCGATCATTGGCGGGGCTGATGGCGCCCGCTTCTCGATCGACACTCAAACGGGCGTGCTGCAATTCCTCACGTCACCCAACTTCGAGACTCCGACCGACGCGAATTCTGACAATGTCTACATCGTTGTTGTTCGAGTGACGGATGCGGGCGGCCTGACGGAGCAACAAGAAGTGCGTGCCACGGTCATCAACGTGAACGACGCGCCGCATATCACGAGTGGCACGACGGTTTCGGTCGCTGAAAACTCAACGGCCGTGCGGACGGTTCTTACATCCGATGAGGATACAGGCGACACGCGCCACTTTGCGATTACGGGCGGCGCTGACGCGGCCAAGTTCGATATCAATCCGCAAACGGGCGAGTTGACCTTTGCAACCGCACCGAACTTCGAAGCTCCGCAGGATGCGAACAGCGACAATGTCTATGTCGTGACAATCACGTTAACGGACTCGGCCAACGCCACCTCCGTGCAAACTCTGCAAGTGACATTGACGAACGTCTTCGAGGCGCCCGAGTTTGCCAGCGGTGCTTCGATCTCCGTGAATATTGCGGAGAACACAACGGCGGTCACAACGGTGTCCGCGACCGATCAGGACATCGGTGACAAGCAGACCTATTCGCTCAATGGTGGTGCCGATGCGGCGAAATTCGCGATCGACTCCAAGACGGGTGCGCTGAGCTTCATCACGTCTCGCAACTTCGAACAACCGCAGGATGTCGGTGCGAACAACGTCTATGACGTTGTGGTGCAAGTGACCGATGAGGATGGGTTGCAGACGTCGCAGACGGTGCATGTCACCATCACCAACGTCAACGACGTGCCGGTGGCCAACACCCTCAGCTTCACGGTTGGCGAAGATATCCTCGCGAGCCTGCAAGCCACGGCCAGCGATCAGGATCTCGACAAACTGACCTATCGTGTCACCAGCGGCACATCGCACGGCAAGCTGACGATGCAGACCGATGGCAGCTTCACCTATCTCACCGACGTGGATTACTTTGGACCGGATCAATTCACGTTCGTCGTCAACGATGGTCAAGTCGATTCGGCTTCAGCCACGGTGCAGTTAACTGTGCTCGCCGTGAATGATCGCCCGGTGGTCAGCCCACAAAGCCAGACGACCGCTGAAGACCGCGCTTTAACCGGTACTGTTGCGGGAACAGACCGCGATCATGATCAGCTCACCTACAGCATGGTGACAGGACCGGCTCACGGCACGCTGACCTTCAGTCCGGAAGGACGCTTCGGTTATCGCCCCAACGAGAACTACTTCGGCACGGACACCTTCACGTTCCGCGCGTTCGATGGCGACATGTATTCCGATCCGCAGACGGTCACGTTCACCATCACGAGCGCCAACGACACGCCGGTCGCAGCCGCTCAAAGCCGCACATTGGCTGAAGATGGTTCGGTGTCTTCGCAAGTCACGGCCAGCGACATCGAGTCCTCGAATTTGACTTATCAGCTCGTGAGCCGCCCGTCGCACGGTACCGTGATCTTCAATAACGACGGCACCTACACCTACACGCCGGCCGCGAATTACTTTGGTGCGGACAGCTTCCAGTTCAACGCGACTGATGGTTCAGCAACATCGGCACCGGGGTTAGTGAATCTTACGATCACTCCGACCAACGACGACCCCGTCGCTCGTGCGGCGAACTTGACTACGCCGGAAGACACCAGCTTCAGCGGTATCGCGGTGGCCACGGACGTTGAGCAAAGCAAGCTGACGTACTCGCTGGTGAGCGGCCCGACTCGTGGAACATTGGACTTCAATACGTCCACGGGTAAATACACCTACGTCCCAACTGCAAACCTTTACGGCCAGGACCAGTTCACGTTCCGCGTGAACGATGGCACGGCGAACTCCAATACGGCGACGGTTCGTTTCACGGTCAGTTCGGTTGCTGACACCACAATCCTCTTCAATTCCGTCACGCAGACGTTGACGGTCGGCATTGCTGGTCTGGAGCAGATTGCGGTTGGAGTTGCCAACGACAACACCGTGCAGGTACTCGTCGATGGCGTGCCTGATCCTCGAACACGGAACCTGCTCGCCTCCCGCGTGAAGGCGCTGAATATCATCGGCAGCGAGATCGCCGACTTCATCAATCTGGGTGCCGTTCAGATCTCGTCCTATCCGAACCTGCTCTCAACAACGATCACGGGTGGTAACGGCAACGATACCGTCATCGGCACCGAAGCCCCTGATTTGATCTCAGGCAATAACGGCAACGACGTGATCTACGGTGGAGCTCGTAACGACCTGCTGTTCGGTGATGCGGGCAACGACATTCTGCGCGGCCAGGGCGGTAACCAGGACACGATCACCGGCGGCGTTGGTGATGACACTCTGGACGGTGGCGAAGGCTTCGGCGACATCCTGGCTGAATACGATCTGTCGACCGTGCGCGTGACGACCAACGCGATGACTGGCATCGGCAACGACCGTCTGATGGAGGTCGAGGGCCTGATTCTGGTCGGCGATATGGGAGCGAACCTGCTGGATTCAACGCGTTTCACAGGCTCGGTCAGCATGATCGGCGGTGCGGGCAACGACACCTTGCAGTCAGGCAGTGGCAACGACGCGCTGATGGGAACTGCGGGTGATGACCTGCTCAACGCGGGAGCTGGTGACGACCTGCTCGATGGCCAGATCGGCAACGACAAGCTGTTCGGCAGCACTGGTAACGATCTCGTGCGAGGTGGCCTCGGTAATGATTCGCTGCTTGGCGAAGACGGTAACGACACACTCACCGGCGACGACGGCAACGATCTGTTGAGCGGCAGCACAGGCACTGACGATATCGACGGCGGTGCCGGTTCTGATCGTCTCTCGGAGATGTTTGATGGCGACGCGGTGATAAACGGACTGCAGATTGTGTCCGCGATGATCGGTACCGAAACATCCCGCCGCATCGAACTCATCGTTCTGACGGGTGGAGGCTCAGGTAACCTGTTCGACGCCCGACTGTCCTCCGTGGCCACGTTCCTCAGCGGTGAAGGCGGCAACGACACACTGCTGGGAAGCACCTTCGGCGACACGCTTCGTGGTGGCGATGGCAACGATCTGCTTGGCGGTTTCGGCGGTTCTGACTCGCTCGAAGGCGGGCTGGGTAACGACCTGCTCTTCGGCGGTATCGGCAACGATACGCTCAACGGAGAAGCGGGGCGCGACACGCTGTTCGGCGGACTCGGTGCTGACATCCTCAACGGCGGCCTGGATCTCGACACTCTGGTCGGTTCGCGCGGCACGGGAACTGCCGATGTCGGCGATCAGTTCACCGATGCTGCCATCGAGATCGACGAGTTCTTCAAGCTGAACTCACTGCCGAGCTGGATTGATTCCATCTAGTAGAACAGGAAGAGCAGAGGTGAGCCGCGTGCTTTCCTCTGCCCTTTCTTTCGGTTGCATACCGCGATCGGAAGAGGTGGTTACGGCTTCGGTGGCACACCGAGCGACTTACCGCCGTCGATGGTCAGGAACGTGCCGGTCACCATGACGGCCGAATCCTTGACGAAGTACAGGACAGCTTCGGCGACTTCTGAGGGGTGAATCATTCGACCGTAAGCGCGGGCAATGGGGCTGGCCTCAATAAACTGCTTGATGGCCGCCGCACGGTCGGGCTGCTTGTCGAGATCATCATTCATCATGCCCGTTTCTCCGACCGGACCCGGGCAGATCGCGTTGATTCGGATCTTGTCTTTTGAGTGACACAGTCCGAGCGATTTGGTCAGCCCAATCACAGCCTGCTTACTGATTGAGTAAACTGGGTCGTGAGCACGCGGAAGAATGCCAGCGTTGCTCGCAATGTTCACGATGCAGCCGCCGCGACCATCTGCCTGCATCCAGCGGATCGCGTGTTTTGATCCAAAGAAGGCGGCCTTCAAGTTGGTATCGATGCACGCGTCCCAGTCTGCTTCGCTGACATCACCAATCTGCTTCACCATCCCAATACCGGCATTGTTGACCAGAATATCAATACGACCGCTGAACGAGGCTCCGAAGTCGATCAGCGTCTGCAGTTCAGCTTCCCGCCGGACGTCGACTTGTCGCTGCTCAATGCCGAGCGAACGGAACGCGTCATCATTCTCGGAGCGCAGCCGGTAGTCGCCGACCACGACCTTCGCTCCATTCTGAGCAAGCAATAGAGCGGTCGCGCGACCGATGCCATTCGCTCCGCCGGTGACTACCGCGACTCGACCCTTAAGCTCTTCTGTATTCATTCGGAATCCATTTACTGGCTGAAGCCGAGGAAGTGTCAGTGAGATCTGGCAGGACTCTATGTGAGCGCGGCGTGGTTGTCTGTTGATGCAGGTTTCTTGTGGCGGATGAAACACGACCGGGGATTTGAGTAGCATTCCTTGGTAACTCCGTCTGGATGTTCATCCTCACATCACAAGGCCAATCATGCCTGAACCGACTCCTGCTCCAGTGGTTCCTGTCGCGGTTGTGCAGACGGCGCCGGAGAACAAGTGGGCTCGGCGGATGGGGACTCGGCTGTGGGTCGTCACAGCGCTGTGCTTGATCGCGTCCATCACGTTGACGATCTGGTCGCAGAAGCCCTCAGGGCCAACCATTACGATTCACTTCAAGGATGGTTTTGGGATCCGACCGGGGAACACACTGCAGCATCACGGGATTGAAGTCGGTGAAGTGACTTCGGTGACGCTGAAACCTGCGGCGGACGGCGTGACGGTGAAGGTCATGCTGCAGCCGCAGGCGACCATGCTGGCGGCTGAAGGCTCACAGTTCTGGATTGTCAAACCGAGGTTCAGCCTGACTCGCGTCAGCGGTCTGGAAACAGTCGTCGGAGCGAAGTACCTCGGCGTGCAACCGGGACCGCCGAATGGCAAACGTGTCTCCGAGTTCACGGGACTCGAAACGCCGCTGACGTTCATCGATTCTGATGCAGTTGAAGTGGAGATCACGTTTCGCGAGGGACACGGCCTGACCGCAGGTGATCCCGTGAAGCACCGCGGCATCGTCATTGGCGAAGTCACGGCGGTGGATCTGCGTCGTGATCTGGATGGAGTTGTGGTACGCGTGCGGCTTTCGGAAACCTCTTCGCACATCGCGCGAGCGGGAACGCTGTTCTGGGTCGAGCGGCCCACCATCAACGTCGCTGAGGTACGAGGTCTCGATACCCTGGTTTCGGGTCGCTACATCGCGATGCAGCCGGGGCCGAAGGATGGTGTTGAAACGAAGTCGTTTGCGGGTCTTGATGTGCCGCCGCCCGCTGAGGTTCCGGAAGGCGGTCTGGAGATCGTGCTGGAAGCCGGTCGCCGAGGCGGACTGCAGCGCGGAGTGCCCTTGCTCTATCGCGGTATGCGCGTCGGTCACGTGATCTCGGTCGGCCTGGCGAATGATGCCGCCAGTGTCGAGGCTCGCGTCTGGGTTGACGGTGACTACAAGAACCTGGTGCGTTCGAACACACGCTTCTGGACGAACGACGGCTTCGATCTGTCGGTCGGCTTGAAAGGCGTGAAGCTGTCGACGGACACGCTTTCGACGTTGATCATCGGCGGTGTGTCGTTCGCGACCCCTCAAGCCGCCGGGCAACCCGTGCGCACCGGGCAACGCTTTGTCTGCGCTGAGAAGCCCGAAGACGAATGGTTGCAGTGGCAGCCGCGCGTGCCGACGGGGCAGCATCATGCGGCGTCTGAAGCCGTGTCTCCCAAGCCGTTACGCGCCGCACTGCGCTGGCACGAAAAGTCCTTCGGTTTTCAGCGTGAACGACAACGGACGGGCTGGGTGCTGCCTTTGTCCGGAAACCGTTTGCTGGGACCGACTGACCTATTTGAGAAACCAGCCAAGGCCACGGACAAGCCGGAACTGGAAGCTGGCGGAGTGGCACTGGTCAGCGTTCCTGAATCAGAAACGAAGCACGGTGGGCTCACCTCAGTGCGGCTGCAACAGCCTTTGCCCGACACCATTGCGGTTTGGCCAGGGGCCAAGGTCGCCCACGTCGCGGAACCGGTTGATTGTCGGATCATTGGCAACAGCAGCGAACAGCCGCTGTCGATCGCGGCTGGGCGGATCAAGATCGAAGCCAACACGTGGATGGTTGATCCCACAGTCCCCTTAACCGCCGACCATCACGGTGCGGCGGTTGTGTCCCATACCACGAACGACATCATCGGTCTCATCGTCATGACCGAAGGTCGTGCTTCGATCGCGCCGGTTCCGGCGGATCTCAAATAACGGCCTGCGGGTTTGTTAACCAGCTTCGGCCTCGCCAGAGCCCTCGGCGTCAACCTCTGCCTGCTCCTGTTGCGCTTCATCCTCGGCCGGTGCGTCCTTCTGAGACTTGGCGGCCTGTGGCTTGCTCCACGGCCAGGCCTTGCGATGCAGGCTGACTTCGGTGTCCCACGGAGTTGGCGTCTTGCCTCGTCCATAGCGCCAGGCTGGTCCGTCGTCATCGTCTTCAGACCTGGTCGTCTTGCCTCCGGATTTCAAGGCCACGGAATGTGGAGCAGGAACAGCTCGCGCGGTGGTCTTCTTCTCCCTAGTGGTATCGACGGCATCAGTGCGAGCCGAGTTATTGTTCTGGTTCCCGTTCTGATTGCCGTTGTTGTTCTGGTTCTGTTGAGGCTGTTGCTGCGGCTGATCGCCATTGGGCTGATCGATCGAGTTCAGGATATCCAGCAGCACACCGGGAGCGCCAAGCAACGCTCGCCCCAGGTTCCTGAGCAACGTCTCAGTTGATTCCTCGCCCTGATTCTCGGGCATATTCGCTTCCGCCCGCTGCCGTGCGGCGAGGTTCTCTCTGAACCTTCGTAGCGAAGAACTTACGCTCTCCGGCAGGATGCCATCGAACGCCTGACTCATGCCTGACAGTGATCCGATCAGGCTGTTGAGCATCGCTCCCGTCGGTGTGTCGCCTTCCGCCAGCAGCGTGTTGTCGTTGAGGTTGGCCTGCAGTTCCGCCAATGCCTGCGCGGCCTCGTTCGAGAGAGTCAGCTCGTTAACCCCGCCGTTGAGATTGAGCTGGTTGTTATTGAGAATGTTGTTGGCCAGCGTCGCGAAGACGTTCTGTTGCTGCGGGAAGGTGGAGTTCGGATTCGCCTCGCGGAAGTCCAGTGCCAGTTGCACCTCACCGCTCAACGTACCCGCGTTGGTAATCGTTTTCGCCGCGCCGCTATCGGTCACCAGAGTGGCCGCTGAACGGTATTCGCCGCTGCCGACGCTGCTCAGTTGCAGAGGATAAACGCCAGACGCCGCCTGCGGGATCACGACCAGTTCCACGCGGCCGTCGCCCGAGTAGTAAGACCGCGGCGCTTCGGTGACTTCACCCGCGCCGGTGGTATACCCCGTCGATCGGCCGGCGAGGTCAGTCAACAGGAAGTCAACAGGGTCGGTGACCAACACCAGCCCGGAATTCAGGCCGACGTTCTGTAGCACCTGGCGGCTGAGGTCAGTGATGAGCTGCAACAACTCGGCATTCTCGGGGTCATTACCCAGACGGTTGATGGCATCCTGAATCAACGCTGCAAGACGCAGCAATTCCGCATCACCGTCAGAGCGGAAGACGCGTTGATCGTCGTCCAGAATGTTGCCGGTTCCTTGAGCGAACTGCGGGTCGATCGTGGCGCCCGTCGCGTTGTTCAGAGTGAGGAAGAAGGATTCGATCTCCGATTCCAGCGTCTGATCGCCGTTGACTTCGACCGTCACGGTCTGAGTCGCTGGTCCGTTCGGAGCAAACGTCAACACGCCAGACTTGGAACCAAAGTCGGAACCCGCCGTCGCGGTTCCCGAAGCCGTCGCGTAGTCCACCGTGATGTTGGAGGTACTGCGACCAACTCGTGTCACCGTGAAGTCAAACAGGCTTGATCCCGAGTTGCCTTCGCGCTTGGTCACTGAGTCGACTCGCAACTGCACGTTCGGACTGTCGTCGTTGTCGATGCGACCGAGGCCCTGATACGCACTGGTGTCGAGCACCGCGCCCATGCTGTTGGAGAGTTCCAGCAGCAGTTCCTTCGGCAGTTCATCGACGATGTCACCAATGACCGGAACAACGACGGTCTTCGTCCGCTCGCCGGGGAGGAACGTCAGGGTCCCCATCTGCATGGTGTAATCAGTACCACCGACGGCGGTGATGTCGCGCGTCGTGTAATCGACGCTGATCTTGGAGTTGGAACCACCGGCCTCGGGGTCAGCATCCAGACTGATCGTAAAGACCAGATTGCTCTGGCCTGGTACGTCGCCTTCCAGCACGTTGACCGAGTTGATGGAGAGCGTCGGCTGCGGCGCGTCGTCGTTACCAATCGTGCCGACGGCCTGCACCGTTCCCACCGGCAGGTCCGCGTTCACCGCACTGACCAGTCGCAGGAAGAACTGCTCGGCACCTTCGAACTGATCGTCGCCAATGATGCGGACGCGGAACTCCTGAGTCGTCACCGATGGATCGAAGAACAAGCGGCGGCGTGTTTCGAAGAAGTCGCGGTTCGGGTCCAGTGGATCCTGAGTTGCCAGGCCCGCGCCGGAACCGGTCGCCGTTTCGAGTTCGATCGTGACCGTGCCGGTGGGCAGCGGACCAGACAGGGTCACCTGGAAGACCATGTCGAAGCCATCGCCGTCGTCACCTTCAACGATGAAGCCGTTGGAGATCTGCAACGTCGGGCGCGGCGAGTCGTCATCGACAATGATCGAATCAGCCTGACGACGTTGCGGGTTGACCGTGACGTTCGCAGGCGGAGACGGAATCGTCACTGGACCGAGCTTAATGGTGGAATCGGCGACGACCTGCTGAATGCCCAGCACCATGCGTTCGTCAGACTCGAAGAGGTTGTCACCGATGACGCTGACACCGAACGTGACTGACGTCTGACCGGCCGGAATCACGATCGTGCGGCCGTTGGTCTCCACGAAGTCCGTGCCCGGAGTTGCAAATCCGGAAGCGGGTCCGCCACCACCCTGACGCGGTGGAGGCGGAGGCAGGGTTTCGAGCGTGACGATGATGTCCCGATTCGACGGACGGCTGAGTTCCAGCACGAACTGCGCGGGCGTCCGCTGTGGAGCATCACCTTCGACAACGTTGTTCAACGACCGCAATGAAACCTGCACATCGCCGGATTCATCGTCAAAGATTGTGCCCTGGGCGATGTTGTTGAACGCATCGAGATCGGCGTCACCCCCAGTGATACCGGTAAGTTCAACGAAGAAGTCCTCAGGTGGCTCTTCGTCGCCATCGCCCAGGATGATGATCGAAATTTTCGCTTCCTGTTGACCCGGAGCGAACGTGACCGTGCCGTTAGTGACCGACTGGTAGTCCACATCAGGAGTCGCGGCGTTGGGTGCGCCGGTGACAGCCGCTGTGCGGTAGGTTGCCGTGACGGTCGATTGAGGCACCGCATCCAGTCGCACAACGAAGTTCGCCACCGTTGTTCGCGGCGCGTTGCCTTCGGTACCGGAGCCAGGAGTGATTGTCATCACCGGGCGGGCTTTATCATCGTTAATGATCTTGCTGGTTGCCTGAGCGCGGGCCGGATCGAGGTCTGCGTTGGCGCTGACCGAGTCGATCTTCAGGACGATCATCTCATCCGGTTCCAGCAGTTCGTCGCCAATCACATCGACGCGAACTTCCGCACTGACCGAGCCGGCGGGAATGACGACTCGGCGATTGGAGAACGGCACATAATCTGCGTTCGGACTGTCTGGATTGCCCGCTGTCGCGAAGCCCGGCTGGTTGATGTTCACCGTAGAGACGAACACCACGACGTCCTGGTCCGAGGTGCCGTTCATCTCGATGATGTACGACATCGGGCGCACTCGCCCGGAGCGGCCTTCGAATTCGGAACTGCCCGCTCGCAACCGCACCTCCGGTCTGGCAACGTCATCGTTGACGATCGTACCAATGGCGATCGGGTCGTCGATCACCGCTGAGCCAAGAACGCTGGAGATCTCAATGGCGAAGGTTTCATCAGACTCGATGAGTTGGTCGCCCGTAACCACAATGCGAATCACACCGACACTCTGGCCACGCGGAATCAACAACGTGCCGGTGATCACCGGCGTGTAATCATCGCCCGGCGTTGCAAAGCCAAGTCCCGTCAGGCTGAGCGTTGAGTATGTAAGGAGCAAGTCCTCTGGCGCGGGCGAATTCAGAACGATCGGGAATTCCAGCACGGGCAAGGACGGATCATCCAGTTCCAGCACCTGTCCATCGCGGATGGTCACTGTCGGAACTGGATTGTCGTCATCCACGATTCCGCCGACTGCGGTCGCGTTCGCGCCGAGCACCGCATTCGTCGCCGAGCGCAACACGATGCCGACCAGTTCACTGGGCTCAAACAGGCGATCGCTGATAATGCCGACGCGAACGACCGCTGATGTCTGGCCAGCGGGAATGACCACGGTGCCACCAGTGATCGGGATGTAGTCCACATCAGGCGTTGCCGTGACCCCGCCGCCGGTCGGAACGACGGTGTCATAGACGATGGTCACGTCCTGATTGACGGCGCCACCCAGCAGTTCAACGGTGAACTCCAGCGTATTCCGTTGCGGCGGATTGCCTTCAACCGAGCTGGCACCAGCTCGCACCTGCACCGTCGGTTGCGCGAAGTCATCATTGATGATCACGCCCAAGCCCGCGTTGCGGACGATCGAGCCGTTGCTGGCATTCGACAGTTGCAGTTGGAACGCTTCATCGGTCTCGCCCGTGTTATCACCGATGGCCAGCACTCGCACGATCTGCTCTGTCTGACCCGGCTGGAACGTGATGCGAATGGTGCCGTTCGGACCGTCTACAGCCAGGAAGTCCGTGTTCAGTGCAGCGAGTGCCAGACCTGAGTTGCCATTCCCGACGATGGCTCGCACGTCTACGGAGACGGGTCTTGAAGCAAGACCGTTTAACGAGACCACGAACTCATGAGCGCTATTGGCTCCGGTCGCACCTTCAGGAACAGGCAGAGCGTCGCTGACCCGAATCTCAATCGGCACCAGACCCGCATCAACTGCCTCAACCGTGATTCCCTGACCAACCGACAGCATCGGTGTCAGACCGGTGAAGGGATTCGCATCGCTGTCGTGCAATGTCGAACCGCCGGTCAGGAAGCGCGTGAACAGCAGGCCTTCAGGAGCAATGAACTCCACGCGGTAACTGCCCGCTGGCAGACCTGAGAACGCATACCGGCCATCAACATCGGATACGGTCGACGCGATGAGCGAATTGGTTTCGGTCTCGCGCAGATTGACGATGACTCCAGCCGCCGGAGTGTCGGTCTGCTCGCTGACGCCGTCACTGTCGAGGTCGTTGAACACGAAGCCGCGAATCGAACTGGCTGGAATCAGCTCGATGTCGTTGCCGTCGCCGCCGACGTACGTGATGCGGTAAGACTGAGTGCCGATCTGCTGGTTCTGACCATTGAAGATGGGCAGATCAATCCCGGCACCTTCAGGCAGGTTCTCAAATCGGCCGACTGCTGTCTGCAAGCTGGTCTCTGGCTGACCACTACCCATCAGTGTGTGGGTCGTGTACGAGTCGCTCGCACCCGCCACCAGACTGAACAGGTTTCGCAACGCGGCGGTGACGTCGTATTCAGCACCATCGTCAACTCGGCCGTCGCTATTGCCGTCCTGCGAAATCAAATCGTTGAGCGTCCCGCCGGAGCGAATCTTGCTTCGCAGCCCGGAGTACTCGCTGATCTCGTAGCGATTGGTTTGAGGTCGTTGACCACCCACCGCAGAGATACCAACAAACGCGGTGTTGCCGTTCGGTGAGGCGTTGTCGGTCACGAACAGGAACTCTTCGCCATTCTCGGTGAGAATCCGACGCGCACCGTCATCAATGCCACCAACCTGGCCTAGGTCCGCATCGAGGTACCGCAGCAACTCAAAGGTCTCTGTGGTCGAGCCTGTGTTGACGATCGAGTAAGTCTGAGTCAGCAGCGAACCACTGCGCTGGCCGAAGTCGTTGAAGAGCGGCGTCAGAGTTTGACTGATCGTGAACTGCAGAGAGCCGATGAAGAATGTTGACGTTGACGTGTTCGTCGTGCCGTTCATCGAGCTGACGCTCGTCGCGATCTCAGACAATGAGGACCTGGTCGACGAACCGCCGCGCTGAATGAACACGCTGGATTCAAAGAACGGATTGATCACTCCAGTCGGTCCGAGAACGTCGAGCGATCCACCGCTGAACTCACCCGTCGGATCAGTATTCACCGAAGCCGAACCGTCTCCCGTGCCCTCGGCCAGTGTCACCGAAGAACCCTGATCAGTTCCCTGTCCAGACGGGATGTGAGCCGCCGGGAATCGATCGGAACCAACCGGGTCAGTGCCGTCATTGGCGACGATCGTAATCGGCGTGTTGCTGTTACCTTGCAGTGTTGAAACCAGTTGCAGCTTCGTACCAGTCGGATCCAGCGTGCCGACCACATTGAGCTGACCGTTCGTGAGTTGTCCCACTCCCACCTGCAGCGTCGAACCGGGCGCCAGCACGCTGCTGGGCAGAGTCAACTTGCCTTCCGGCACAATTCGAGTACCCGGCAGCGCGGTGAATGCACCACCGGAGATTGTGCCCGTTCCCTGCAGAGTGCTCGTGATCTGCACATTGTTGTCAGGCGCCAGCAGTGTGCCACCAGTGGAGTTGATCGTGCCATTGACCAGCGTTGTGCTGGACGGCAATTGCTGCACTCCCCCCGCAATATCCAGCGAACCGAAGACTCGCAACGAGCCCGGGATGAGCAACGGCAGCATGGATGTCGTCGTGCCGCGAATATCGACGTTCGCCGAGAAAGTCGTCGGTCCGGTGAATGCAGAGCTGGTGACATCCGCATTCCCGCCGAAGTTCGAGACTCCCTGGAGCTGCGAACCAGCCGCGATCTTGGACGTCCCCGTTATCGAGAACAGTCCCCCAACCGTCAGTGTCTGGCCGTTGCCGTCAAAGTTACCTGTGATGAGCGTACTCGGGCTGGCAAGATTCAAAGCTGCGGCCAGCTTCACATCACCCGTGACCGTGACCGGTCCCAGCGAACTGATGTTGCCGCCGATGTTCACCGATTCGGCCGTGAGTGAAATCTCCTGGAAGGTCACCGGCACATTCGGCGGAGGATTGGCAGAGAAGCTGTCGACGCCAGCACCACCATCCACCAGCAGCTTGCCGCTGAAGTTGAGTGGCAGACTGGTCAGAGTGAACGTGTCGGCGTCGTCACCACCCAGCAGTGAGAGCGATCCGACGGCTGGCGTAACGCTGATCACTCCAATGCCGCCGATTCCCCCTACAGAACCACCACCGACGCCGCCCGTGCCTCCAGTTCCCCCCACGCCTCCAACGCCACCGGTGCCACCTGTTCCTCCAGTACCACCCTGCGACTGCGACGACTCAATCCCGATCTGCAATTTCGTGCCGCCGGTTTGTTGCACCACGATCTCGTTAGTGCCGCCGATGTTCACGGCGTTGGCCGTATCGGGGAACTCGATCGACACCGTCACATTCTTCGAACCGTCGTTCGCCGTTGGCGTATTCCCATCGAGATCGGATTGCAGCAACTCCAGGCCAACGAAACCGACGTTGCCCGTAGAACTATCCAGGAACGTCAGCGTCGTCGAACCGGACGTTGCTCCCGTGAACTGAATCGCTGCCGCCTTGAAGCCGGTGTCCAGAATCTCCAGCGAATCGTTTCCAGCACCAGCATCAATGGAGACGCTCGTCTTCGACGCTGCGAGTTCCACGTGATCGTCCCCGTCTCCGAGATTCAAGGCGATGGTTGCGCTGCTATTGAAACCTGCGGAATTGACTGTGACGGCGTCTTTACCGATGTCCAGATTGACGAACAAAGCTGACTGGAACACCGACGCGGCACCTTGCAACTTCACATCCGCAGAAGATGAGTCCGCTCGGTTGATGGTGAAACTGCCAGTGGTCTGAGCGACGTTGAGCACATCATTGCCAATGGTCAGCTTGGTCAGCGTGCTGCCAACGCTTTCTTCCGACATGACGATCGGCCCACTATCGCCTGCTTCGATTGTGCGGTTCTGTCCGATCAGCTTGTCGGTGCGTGCTTCGACACTGCTCAAGGTGAGCTTGGTGCCATCAATCGAGATGCTACCCACACCCGAGTCCGTGAACTCGTGCGTGATGGCCGTGGCAGGACCATTCAGCAGAACGACGGAATCCAGCGCGTCCTGCTCACCGCCGAAGAACGAACCGTTGGAACGAATCGGGTTGCCGCCTGTGAAGTCCAGCGTCAGCGTGTCGGCGAAGTCATCCCGGCCGTTGATATCCAGTGCCAGGATCTCCGAGAACAGCATCGGCGTCACGAGATCCTGATCGTTGTCCGAGTTCACCGCGCGAAGGAACTCACCATCACGTTTGATGGTCACATTGCCATTCGCCGCAATGAAGGCCGCCTGGGGCACGACAAAGTTCCGGATGGAACTGATGTCGTTCAGATTGACGGTCACCGTGGTATCGACCGTCAGCGGCGTTGGCATGATCGCGCTGTTGTCGGTGACTCGCACTGTCAACGTGAAGGTCGGATTACTGTCGAAACTCAAGGCTGACGCATTGGCGACGGTCAGCGTGCCGCTGGCGTCAATCGTGAACGCACCACCGGTATTGCCACTGATAATAGCGAACGAAAGATTGTTCGGCGGAGTATCAATGTCCGTTGCGTCCACTGTTCCGACCACCGAACCAACGTCCGAGCCTTCATCGATCGCGAAAGTTGGGTCGGCAGGATCAAACACCGGCGCATCGTTAATGGCGTTCACGGTGATGGGTATCAAACGCGAGGCGCTCAGTGGTCCGCCACTGCCAGTGTTGCCCTGATCGTCAATGATCAAGCCGAGCTCCGCCGAGCCGCTGAAGTCCACGATTGGCGTGTACGTGAGGCCCTGCAACGCGGCGTTGATATCCGCCAACTCGCCGGTGAAGACCATTCTGTCGTCATCGGTGCCGTCTCCGATTGAGAACGTCAGACCCGTTGTCTGCGACAACGAGAACAGACCATTCGTGACATGGATGGTGGCCTGCACGATCCCCTGACCGGCATCGACGTCTGTAAACGAGATCGCGTTGCCGTTCTGACCGTTGAACACTAGCGAAGTGTCTTCACCAACCGACTGCGACAGCGGCGAATTGATCACCGGCACATCATTGACTGCCGTCACGTTGATGTCCGTGAAACCAGACCCCGTCAACGAGCCGCTGCCGCTACCGGTGTTACCCAGGTCGTCAACAGTCAGTGTCACGCGAGCCGTGCCGGTGAAGTCGGCGCCGGGCGTGAAGAAGGTCCCGAGCAAGGCGGCATTGATATCGGTGATGGTGCCGGTGAGCGTCATCGTCGCATCGGCCGTGCCATCACCCACCGTGAAGGTCAGGCCAGTTGTCCGTGACAAGGTCGCAGTGCCCTGCTGAACGGCCAGTGTCAGTTGCACGATGTTGGAACCGGCGTCCGGATCGGAAATCGACAGCACGTTCAAGTTCGTGGTCGTGAAGGTCAGCGAAGAATCTTCGGCAACCGCCTGATTCGCTCGCCCAACGGTCACCAGTGGCGCGTCATTGACCGCGCTCACATTGATGGTGACTGCACCGCTGCCGGTTAACGGGCCGCCAAAACCAACATTGCCCCCATCATTCACATCGACCGTCAACTGCGCAGCGCCGTTGAAATTCGCAGTCGGGGTATAGACCAGCCCATTTAAGGCGGTGTTGATGGCGCTGACGGTGCCCGTGAAGGTCATCGTCCCATCAGCGGTCCCGTCGCCCGCTGTGAACGACAGGCCGCTGGTCGACGACAGGCTGGCGGTGCCGTTAGTCACCGCCAAGGTCACTTGCACGGCATTGCCGCTGGCGTCGAGATCCCCGATTGATACCACGTTGTTGTTGGTGGCATTGAACGTCAGCGACGTTTCTTCGTTCGTCGCTTGCGTGCCGGGAACGATGACTACAGGCGCGTCGTTCACCGCCGCGACGTTGATTGTCACCGAAGCTGAGCCAGTCAGCGCCCCGCCCGTTCCCGAGTTGCCTTGATCGTTCACCCCGATGGTCAGGCCCGCTGAACCGTTGAAGTTCATCGTGGGACGATACGTCATACCCGCCAGAGCCGCGTTGATGTCGCTGACCGTTCCGGTGAACGTCATCGTCGGATCACTGGTACCGTCACCTGTGGTGAAGGTCAGTCCGGTCAGTGTTGAGAGCGTGGCGACGCCATTGGTCACGGTCAGAGTGACCTGCACCGAATTGCTACCAGCGTCGACATCTGTGATGGAAATCAGGTTGCTATTGGCCGAAGAAAACGTGAGCGTGCCATCTTCGAACACAGACTCGATGACACGCGCCATCACGGTTGGGGGATCATTGACTGCGGCGACGTTAATCGTAACCTGACCGCTGCCGCTTTGTGCTCCACCGCCACCGGAATTGCCATTATCAAACACCCCCACCGAGAGCGTGTCCGAGCCGTTGTAATTCGCGGTCGGCTTGTAGATGAGACCATTCAAGGCAGCGTTGATATCACTGATCGACCCAGTGATAGTCATGATCGCATCATCCGTTCCGTCGCCGAACAGGAACGTGATGCCCGTGGTCGAGGACAGCGTCAAGGTGCCATTCAGCACACCCACTGAGACTTCCACGGAATTGCTGCCCGCGTCGATGTCGCTGAGCGAGACCACGTTGTTGTTGGCGGTGCTGAAGGTCAGTGTTCCGTCTTCGCTCACGTTCTGTGTCGCAGGAACCGCCACGACGGGTGCGTCGTTGACGGCGGAGACAGTGATCGGCACGGAGCCAGAGCCTGTCAATTGCCCGCCAGTGCCCGAGTTCCCCAAGTCGTTCACGGAGACGGCGAGCGACGCGGCTCCCACGAAGTTCGCAGTTGGCGTGAACGTGAGACCGAACAAAGCGGTGTTGATGTCACTGATGGTGCCCGTGAAGGTCATCGTCGCATCGCTGGTGCCGTCACCTGTGGTGAAGGTCAGTCCCGTCAGCGTTGAGAGAGTCGCGACTCCATTGGTGGCGGTGATCGTGGCTTGAACCGTGGCCCCGCCAGCATCGACATCCGTAATGATGATCGAAGTGTTGTTGTTCGCGTTGAAGGTCAGGACTGAGTCTTCATTAACCCCCACCGCACCGGGCACCATGACCGTCGGCGCGTCATTGACGCCGTTGACGTTGATCGTGACGGAACCGCTGCCGTTTCGTGCTCCACCAGTACCTGAATTGCCCTGATCGTTCACCGCAACGGACAACGACGCAGATCCATTGAAGTTCGAAGTCGCGGTGTAAGACAGTCCGTTCAGCGCGGCGTTGATGTCAGTTACCGAGCCCGTGAAGGTCATCGTGGTGTCATCGCTGCCGTCGCCCACTGTGAACGACAGGCCGGTGGTCGCGAACAGCTTCGCGGTGCCATTCGTCACCGTCAGAGTCACCTCGACCGCATTACTGCCGGCATCGACGTCACTGATCGACACCAGATTGCTATTGGCCGAGCTGAAAGTCAGCGTGGCATCTTCACTCACCGATTGCGCGGCGGGCACGTTGACCACAGGGGCGTCGTTCACCGCGACAACGGTAATCGCGACGGAACCGCTCCCGGTTTGCGGACCACCACTGCCCGAGCTGCCTTGATCGTTGACGTCGATTGTCAGCGACGCCGGACCATTGAAATTCAAGTTCGGACGATAGAACAGTCCCTGCAACGCCGCGTTAATGGAGCTACCGGTGCCAGTAAACGTCATGGTGGCGTTAGCGGTACCATTGCCAGTTGAGAAACTCAGGCCGGCAGTCGAGCCCAGCGTCGCGAGTCCATTGGTGACGGTCAGCGTGACTTGAATTTGGTTCGATCCCGCATCGACATCCGAGATGATGATGGGATTGTTATTCGCCCCGGAGAACGTCAGTGTGCCATCTTCGTTGACCATCTGCGTGGCAGGAGCGTTTACCGTCGGGGCATCGTTCACCGCTGAGTAGTTGATTGATACGGAATTCGATGCCTGCTGCGCGCCACCGGAGCCGCTTTGTCCCTGATCATCCAGCAGCAGAGACAGCGACGCGGTACCGTTGAAATTCGCCGTGGGCCGGAAGATCAACCCGTTCAACGCCGCATTGATGGCCGCGAGTGTGCCGGTGAACGTCATCGTCGGGTTGTCGGTGCCGTTGCCGGTGATGAACGTCAGCCCCGAGACTCCCGACAGCGAGACAACACCGTTGGTCCCACTGACGGTCAGTTGCACAGCGTTCGATCCGGCATCCAGATCCTGCACAGTGATCGCATTGCTGTTCGCGCTGCTGAATGTGACCTGAGTGTCTTCGGAAACGTTCTGCGTGGCGGGAACATTGATCGCCGGGCCATCGTTGACAGCGCCAACGTTGATGGTGACGGAGTCCGAATCCGTCATCGCTCCGCCCGAGCCGGAGTTGCCCAGGTCGGAAACTGAAATGCTCAGCGTATCGGTGCCGTTCGCGTTCGTTGTGGGTTGATACTGCAGTCCCTGCAGAGCGGCATTGATGTTGTCGAGCGTGCCCGTGAAGGTCATGGTGGCATCGGCAGTGCCATCGCCGGTTGTGAAATTCAATCCACCCGTTGTGCCCAGCGTCAGCGTGCCGTTGGTGACGCCAATGGTCACCTGCAGCGTGCCGTTCCCTGCGTCCGAATCGAAGATGGAGATGGCGTTGGAGTTGCCGTTGGAAAACACCAGCGTGGTGTCCTCAGTCGCCATCTGGGTGCCAGGCACCGAGATCGACGGCGCTGTGTTCGGCAACTGGTTGCCAAACAGAATGTTGGTCAGATTCTGGCCCGGGGTCAGCGTGATCTCGTAAGTGTGCCGTGTATTCAATCCAACGGTGAAATTGTTCGCACTGGGCACAGCGACCACAAAGTCTCGTTCGCTGTCCTGATCCAGAGCAAAGGATGCGACCTGCGTAGGGGCGTTACCGACGGACTCGGTGACCGACAGCGTGAACTTGCCCGTGCCGTCGTTGGTCAGCAACTGCACTTGATCATTGCCCGTGTCCACCGTCAGCAGGTCAACCTTGCCATCTTCGTTGAAGTCATCAGCGACCATGTAGTCGACGTTGACGCCCGCCGGAGCTGCGCTCGTCAACTCAGTGAAGCCACCAGCTCCGTCACCGAGTTGAATCGTCAGGCGCGGTATGCCAGTGCTGGCGATCGCCACATCGGCCTTACCATCACCGTTGAAGTCTCGAGAGATAACCTGAATGCCACCAGACGGAACAGTGAAGCTGGTACCGGAACTGAAGTTGCCCGAGCCATCGTTGCCGTACAGACGGAAGAAACCGGTGGGACTCAGGATCACCGCGTCCAGCCCCGAAGTGGCATCGAACTCACCCAGGGCGACGGAATCTGGCCCTGAGCCGCCAGCGATGGAAACCGTGTTCGGCGCGCTGAAACCGCCCGAGCCGTTGTTGATCAACACGGAATACGACGCACCCGAACTGGTCACCACAAACAGATCCGGGAACTGGTCGCTGTCGAGATTTCCGACCTGCAGATCCACGGGGTTGTCCGGAACGCTCGAGGTCGTCGGCGTCAGAACTCCAAACCCGTCATTGAGCAGCACCGTGATGGTGCTGCTGCTGGCATTGGCGGTGATGACGTCCAGCACTTCATCGTTGTTGAGGTCCGCCAGCACAATCTTTTCTGTGCCTGATCCCGTGGTATAGGAAACGGCCGGGTCAAAGTCACCATTGGCGTTCTTGAGATAAACCCGCACGCTGCCACCGCCAACAGGTGAAGTGATAATGTCGCCGTGCCCGTCACCGTTGAGGTCCCCGGCAGCGATCACTTCCTCTTGGAGTGATGTAGAGATCTCGTGCATCGCGAAGCCGGGGGTGTTCGGCTGAGTCTGTGTGGCGGTCGCGGGTGTGATCTGTCGTACGATGACGGGCTCGCCTGAGGGTACGTTGGCAAAGAGATACGCACCGTTTGAATCCGAGACAAACGACGGCTCACCCGGGTTGAGAATCCCATCCACGTTCAGGTCCGCATACACCGTGACATTCGCCAGTCCCGGCTCGCCGATATCCTGCGCGCCGTTGCCGTTGAAGTCATTGAAGACGATGCCCGCGACCGAACCCGGCGCCGAGGTACTTCCCAACTGCAGCCCGCTGATCAGATCACCCTCTTCCGGGAAGACAACCAGCGTTCCCGTGATGAAGGTCGTGGCGTTGAAGTAGAGCTCCGCCGTACCAGCCAGGTGGTTGGACGTGACGATGTCGGCCTTGAAGTCTCCATTCATGTCTCTGAGCTGCACAGCCGTAGCCGCCGAGTTCGTGGCGACTTGCTTGACCGGCGCGAATTTCCCGTCCATGTCCAGCTCGGCGACGGATACGAAGGACTTCGATCCGTGGCTTGCAACGACCTGCTCCTGGCTGCCGAATGTGAGAACCTCAGCATCCAGGCCAGAAATGGACGCCGACAACGTCACAGAGCCGTCTACGGAGAATGAACCGGAAAAGTCGTTCGTCAGCAGGGTGAGTGTGTTAGTCGTAGTCGACCCGACAACCAGATCGGACGAACCAGCTCCGTGCATCCGGGCAGCGACCAGGTATTTGGGTGTTCCCGCCACAGTGAGCGACTGCACGCTGAAGCCACCGCCGCCCTGCTGCAAAGCGATGTGCACTTTGTTGTCCGCTCCCGCCGTGAACGCGAAATCGTCTTTTCCGTCCGTGTCGAAATCGCCGGTGACGATGCGATCAATCCCGGTCACTCCGGAAGGAGTCAGCACGGGGGCTGTCGGAGTAAACGTGCCAGCGTCATTCCGGATCGCCGCGATCGTGTTGGTACCCAATGACGTCACGAGGATGTCCAGATCGTTGTCGTCATCGTAATCCAGGAACGCGAGATCGGATGTTGACGCCAGTCCCGTCGCGAGATTTACGGGCGCCAAGAGCCCGTTCGGCCCATCGCCGATGAAGACGTCCACAGAGCCGTCTTCCAGCGCGACCACCAGATCAACGTAGGAGTCCTGATTAATGTCGGCGGCGCGGATCGAAACACCTTTCGCCGTCAGTGGAACCGAAGTGGAGCTCAAGTTGCCCGTAACCGCATTGTGATACGTAATGCTGACCGTGTTTGGACCGGCGCCGCCAGACACAGGCGTCAGGCGGATGACGTCGAGGCTGTTATCGAAGTTGATATCCGCCAGTTGCAGAGTTTCACCCACTGGCACCTGAGAACTGGCAGGGCCACTGATCAAGCCGTGTGAATAGAATTGATATCCGACCGGCGCGCTGGCCACGCGATTCGGTGGCAGTTCCTGACGAATCAGGACTTCCTGCTGTGGCAACAGACCAGTGATCTCGAACTCGCCATTCGAATCACTGACGCTGCTGGGTTCGAACGCTTCGCGAATGCCGTTGACATTGGTGTCGGCGTAAACGGTAACGCCTTGCAACGCGGGTTCGCTCATTTGCCGAATGCCATCGCCGTTTTGATCGTTGAACACGACTCCATCGACGGAAGACGTGAAGACATAGCCCACGGGGAAAGCCGTGGCAAAGTCGCCACCCGCGAGAGTCACCGGAGGTGTTCCCGCCCGGTTGAACAGCACAAACTCGGTGGCAGTCAGGAACGCACGAGTCACCACGATGTCCGTGCGATTGTCTTCGTCGAAGTCGCCAAAGGCGAAGCCACGCAGCGCACCGCCGAGTTCCAGAGTCTGAACAACATTGGTGAATGAGAGCCCGCCGTTACCCCGCACAACCTTCACTTCACCCGACTCGTTCCCCACAATCAGATCCGGGAATCGCTCAAAGGCGGGGACCGGGAGTCGATCCGTGTCGACGTCGTGGAAGGCAATCTCGTGGGCTTCCCCCGTATAGACCACCTGTGGCAGCAGGAACTCGAGATCACCGACGTTGCTGAAGAGGACCACGGTGTTGTCTGAGAGCGCCACGGCTACATCGATGTTGCCGTCCTGATCGATGTCTTCCAGCGCCAGAGCGCCGCGTCCAGGCCGTGCTTGATCGGGTAGCGACAAGAGGATGCTGCTGCCAAAGCTGCCACCACCCAAATTCTCGATCACCTGTACCTGACTGTCCATACTGGAGTCGAGCGCCACGACGTCCAGATCATCGTCGCCGTCGAGGTCGGCCAGTTGAACTGCCCTGATTGTACCCGAAACGCCGATCACTTGAGGTGCATCGAACGTAAAGCCGGTGTTGGCGAAGATGACCTGCACATCATCGCTGGAGAATCGCCCCAGGACGATGTCGGCCCGGTTATCCCCGTTCAAATCACCAACGGCCAGGCTGAGAGCACCCGCCAACCCGCTGATGGTTGTTGCCAGCGTAAAGGTGCCAGAGTCATTACGGAACACTCGAACGCCCGTTGACGTGTCGCTGACGGCCAGGTCGAGATCACCGTCAAAATCGAAGTCTCCGGATCGGATAGCCCGTGCGAAACCCGATGCGGTAGCGATCACGTACGCATCCTGGAAGAACCTGCCGTTGCCATCGCCCAGCAGCACCTTGAAGCCGTCGTTCGCCATATTGGAAACGAGGGCCACCACGTCCTGATGACCGTCGCCATTCACATCGAAGACGACCGTGTCCAGTCCGTCTCCGCTCTCGCTGATGATCTGATCATCAAACGACAGTGGCACGTTTGACGAGACGACCGTATTCGACGGCAGGAACGCGACCACGTGATAATCGCCTGCCGGTACGTCCTCGAAGGTGTATTTACCAGCCTCGTTGATAAAGGGCGTGGAGGGGTCGTCGGAACTGGTACCCGTCACCAGTTCATAGGGATCCTGCCGACCGTTGCCGTTGGAATCGAGGAACAAGGCGATTTCACCAGTTCCCGTCTCATTGGAATCCAGGAAGCCGTTGTTGTTGGCGTCATAGAAGTAGAATCCGGTGATGGTTCCATAAGCCTGCACGCCGAAGTCGATACCGGTTTCCGGCGCGGCGGTCTGCGGAAGCAGGAACTGGCTGCCAACCTGATTGGCCTGTACGACGACGGCGTTGTCGTCGTTGCTGGCATAGATGACCTCGAGACTCCCGTCACCATTCACATCCACCAGGGTGATTGCCGAGATCTCCTCAGAGCTAGGCTCGTTCACGACGACGTCCGTGCCGCCGTTGCTGTTCTGCACGATCGTGATCACACCGCTGCTGTTGTTGCTACCGATCAGGAGATCGGTATCGCCATCGCTGTCGATATCTCCCACGGTGAGTGCATCAGGGGCATCGGCATCGGCCAGCTCGACGATCTGGAATTTATTCGCAGCGATATTGCTGGCGAGGAAGACTTTATCCAGCGCGCCTGCACCGTAGATCAGATCCACGTCACCATCGCGGTCGTAGTCGTCCGCCAGGAGAGATGACGGTCCGCCAGCAGCGCCGATGCTCAGCCGTGGCGCAAATGTGCCGTTACTGTTGCCGATGAAAATCGACAACTGGTTGCCGCCAAAATCGGCCGTTGCCAGATCGATTGTGCCATCCAGATTGAAGTCCGCCGCCACAATCTCGATCGGTTGATCGCTGGTGTCGTAAGTCGCAGCAGGGGTCGGCGCCGAGAAACCGCCAGATCCATTACCGAACAGGATGACCACTGCGTCATCGCCAGTATTGGCAACGGCCAGATCCTTCTTGCCATCCGAGTTGAAGTCCCCCGTAACGAGCGAACTGGGGGAGTTGCCGACGCTGATGACCGATCCGGCGATGGGACCTCCGGGCGAACCCATGAAGATGGAAACGGTGCCGTCGGTCTGATTCGTGACGGCGTAGTCCAGGAAAGGATCAGCGTTGAAATTCCCGAACTGCACG
The DNA here is from genome assembly GCA_021732995.1 of Planctomycetaceae bacterium. Classification (GTDB taxonomy): domain Bacteria; phylum Planctomycetota; class Planctomycetia; order Planctomycetales; family Planctomycetaceae; genus AM-0621. Next base: position 164,877 of record JAKFWA010000051.1, read on the forward strand.
TCGCTCGGGTTGTTACCCGTGAAAGCCCTGCCGAGGACGTCATAGAAGGCTCCACCCGCATCCTCTAACGGACGCGGCGTGAGAATCACCAGTTCGTTCGTGCCGCCGTCCACGTAGACCAGTTCCACATCCCCATCAGCATCGATATCCACCGGGCGAATGGCACGCACGGAAGACGCATTCTGCAATTCGCTCGTAACGCCCAGTTGCGGCAACAACGTAGTGGTGGGTCGCGAGTGGGTATTGCGTACCACGCTGACGAAACTCGCCGCCGGTTCGACGAGGTCGATCAGATACGAACCCTCTTCGTTGATACCGGCCGTACCGGGATTGTCAAAAGTGGTCAGCGCATTCGGCTCACCAGGATCAAACTTGCCGTTGTTGTTTCTATCCACATAGACGCGTTCCCCCACCAGACCGGGTTCGCCCATTTGTCGTGTGCCGTCACCGTTCGTGTCATCGAACAGTGTGCCGGAAACAGTCGTATGAAACACTTCATACGCGCCGATATCAGCGACGGATGTGGAATCGTTGTTGCCATCCCGTGGCACCGAGAACCCGCGCTGATCCGTGCTTGGTGCTCCAGACGCCGAACCCGCATCAATCGCGGGACTGCCCGGTAGCAACCGATGCGTGCGGGTCACGACTGGATCGGAGAAGCTGGGCGTCAACATCCCGCCGGCAATTGCCGGAACAGTATTATTCGCCAGCGGTCCCAGCTTCGGATCGACCAGACGAGTAACCGTGCCACCGCCGCCGTAGGTGCCGCTGGCCGCAACTGGACTGTCTTCCACAACGGGATCGTACAAATCAAAGCTGTTGGCGTCGAAGACCTCAACGCGGAACGTACCATTGATAGAGACACCACTGACCCCCGAGATCTTGACGAGATCCCCAGTACTATACCCGTGCGCATTTGCGGTGACTCGGACTGGCACGGTGGTAACAACCGCGGAGATCGAACGGAACGTCGTGCCCCCAACGATGTCACCGTTGACTCCGTTTGTGAACCCCGTCGCCGCTCCCAGATTCCCGATCAAGTTGTTGCCGGCCGATGTGAACGCACCGATCAGATCAACATTGTCGGCATACAGGCCGTTATTCGCGACCAGTGTGTTCTGCAGCGTGACGGTACCAGAACCGGTAAGTGCCACGCCCGAAGTGCTGTTGGCGACGTTGTCTGTGACGGTCACATTCAGCAACGACACGTTAGCACTGTCCACGACGATACCGCCGCTCGTGCTGGCTGAGTTCGACGAGAACGTAGACGACGTGATCACCGTCAGCCCACTTACAGCCGACAGGCCGCCACCGGAGAACGCCGTGTTCTCAGCCAAGGTCGATCCCGTGATGGTCAGCTTCGCTGTGCTGTAGATACCACCGCCCGAGAGTCCGCTGGAGAAATTGCTGGACACTTCGGAATTCAGAACGGTTAGTTCCGCGTTGGCTCCCGTGTTCGAAATGCCGCCACCACCTCCACCCGATCCCGATGCCGAGTTCTGGCGGATGGACGAGGCTTGAACCGTCATCACCTTCTGATTCAGAATGCCGCCACCAGTCAGGTCTTGGGCGCTGTTCGAATCGACGTGCGAATTCTGAATGCGAACGTCCCCGCCGATGTTGGTGACGCCACCGCCAGACCCGGCGGAGTTATTCTTAATGACTGTGCGGTCGATCGTGGACACGAGCGGCGTCGATTGCACGCCACCGATAAAGACACCACCGCCAGTGCCGCTGAAATCAGTGCTGTTGTCTTCAACAAATACATCGGTAATTTGCGACTCAGTATCAAACAGGTAGATACCACCGCCAGAGTTCGTCACCGTGTTCGATTTGACGATCGACTTGTTGAACAAGTCCAGCTTACCGCCACTCACGTAGATGCCGCCGCCGTTAGTGGCGCTATTGCCCTCAATCTTCGTGCTGCCGATTGAGATTGCCTGGCTGGGGCTATTCAGGGATGCGTGGATCGCGCCCCCGTCACCTACGGCCTTGCTGTTCAGAATGTCGGATTCAGTGATGGTCAAATTGCCGTTGGTGACGCGAATCGCACCGCCGTTGCCGGCCAGGCCACCACCGCTAGTCTGGCCGTTCTGGATTGTTACTCCCTTCAAGACCAGCGTTGTATTGGTTTTGACATCAAAGATGCGATCGAAATCATGGCCATCGATAACCGTGACGCCCTTCCCGTAGCCTGTGATTGTGACATTGTCACCAATATCCAGGTCGCCCGTGGTGCCTCCATCCTCGTTCGCTCCAAACAGCGTCAACTGATAGACACCTGCGGGAAGCACGATGGATTGTGCGCCAGCCGAAGCATTCGCTTCCATGATTGCAGCCCGGAGCGATGTCTTCCCGCTGGCGTCAGCCGCAAATCCATCACCGGGACTGATATCAACCGTATCGTCAGTGGTGTTGACAATGTACCCGGTGAATCCGGTTTCAAAGGCACCGATATCAGGGAAGATATCGTTTGGACGTGTCGCCCCGCGCTGGTCGGTGGGCTGCGTGAAGTCGGAGTTGCCTGCGTCAATCACAGGGCTACCCGGCTGAGGACGATGGGTACGAGTCAATCCGCCGTTGTTCTGGAGCGGGTCCAGCTGAGGATCAAGCGGTGTGGATGTGTTCCCGACTTGGTCGTTGTTGATCCCGTTGGTAAATGAGCCAGCTCCCACGCCGATGAAATTGTTGCCTCGGCTGAGCGTCGGTCCGACGGCGAAGATGTCTGCTGCTCCAGCTCCGCCGCCAGACTGCACGTTGTCGGCGATGATCGTCCCGCTGGCTTCCATGAAACCTGATAGATGCACCTGCACGCCGCCGCCAAGGAAAGCGGTATTCTCTACAACGGTGCTATCTCGCAATTGCAGAGTGCCGGAATCCACCAGAAAACCACCGCCGACGCTGCTGGACATCGCAGTGTTCTGAGAAACCGTTGTGTTATTCACACTGGCCGAACCGCCCGCAATGAGCACGCCGCCACCGCTGTTGGTCGCGGTATTCTGCGAAATGCCGGAGTGCTGCACATCCAGCGAACCGCTCAGCATGGCAATGCCGCCGCCGGTGTTCGCCTTGTTCTTATCAATTGCGCTGTAGTCGACTACCAGTTGAGCAGACCCGGTGATACCGATACCACCGCCTTTGGCGGTCGCCTCATTATCGGTGATCTGGCTGGCAATGACGTTGACCAGCACATCGTTCTGATCTTCGACGATGCCCAAGCCACCAGCGTCGCGCCCAGCCTTGTTATTACTGATGATCGAGCGAACGATATCCACATTGCCAGTGGTTCCGATACCACCCGCGTCACGGACTGCGACGTTGCCCTGAATGCGAGCATCGACCAACCGCAAGGTTCCGTCGTTACCAATACCAGCGGCATCATTTCCCGCAGAGTTGTTGGCGATCACGCCACCCATCACGGTCAACTTGCCGAGGTTGCTGATGCCGCCTGCATCTCCCTCCGACGAGTTGCCGCTCACGGAAGTATTCAGCAACTGCATATCGCCGTTGGCGAAAATACCGCCGCCCTCTGTCTTCGCCGTATTCTGCAGAATCACGCCGTTACTGATACGTACCAGACTCGATGAGTCGTCATAAAGTCCGCCACCCTGATTCGTGGCCGAGTTGCGCTGCAGACTCAGTCGCTCGGCAGTAAGGGGCGTGGAAGTCGCAATACCACCACCGGAATCGGCCTTGCTATCACTGACAACGACATCCACCAGACTCAGGATGCCAAAGTTGAGAATGCCGCCACCGTTCTCGGTCTGGGCATTACCATTGCGAATGCCAAGTCCGCTGAAATTGACGGTCCCGGAGACTTCAAAGGCGCGGCTGGTGTTGTTCGCGTCCACGATTGTGGCCCCCGACCCGGCGCCCCAGATCTTGGTCCCAAAACCAACGTCCAGGTCGCCGGTTTCCCCAAGATTAACTTCAGTGCCGGTACGCGTCAGGGTGTAGATTCCGGCGGGCAGAACGATTGTCCGCGAACCGGAAAAGTTTCCTTCCATCACGGCTGCGCGCAGGGACACCTTGCCACCGGCATCCATCGCAATGCCATCGCCGAGGTTCGCGTCTGGTGTATCATCGGTGGTATTCACGAAGAAGACCGGCGCACCCGTGGCGTCTTCATAGGCACCGACGTCCGGAGCCGTCCCGAGACTGCGAGGCGCACCACGCTGATCGGTGACGGGCTGGGCAACGATTCCAAAGCTGGGTTGCTGGACATCAACGCCAAAATCCAGTGCGGGGCTGTCATTGAACAAAGCGTGAGTGCGCGTGAAGCCGCCGTTGTCGGCAAGGACATCCAGGCGAGGATCGAGTGGTTCTACGCCACTGCCGACCTGGTCGTTGTTCGTTCCGTCAGTAAAGCCCGAAGGGCCATCACCATTGCCAATAACATTATTTCCCAGACTGACAAAGGTGCCGTCCACATCGGGGCTCGACCCCACATTACCTGCGATGATCGTGTTCTGAACGGTGACGCTGGCAAAGATGGTTGCAGCGCCGCTGCCCGTCGTTGCGGTATTATTTGTGATTGTATTGTTGGTTAGAGTGACAGTGTCGTTAGCTGCGTACACACCGCCGCCCAGGCCGCTCACAACCGAGTTGCCAGTGATCGTCGTGTTGGAAACCGTCACAAATCCGGTTTCGACACCCAGGCCGCCACCACCTGAAGAACTCTGATTATCCGCCAGCAGACTGCGAGTGATCGACAGCGATCCGCCGTCGTTCATGATACCGCCGCCGATGGGGTTATTGCTGACATTGACAGCCATGTTCTGGAAGATCTCGGTCGTATCAATCTGGACAATACCGCCGACACTGTCGACGCCATTGCTGATTCCGCCGCCGCCTGCTTCGGCAGTGTTCATGCTGATCTTGCTGGCGGCGACGGACACAAATGTGCCGTTGTTTTTTACGTGGATTGCACCGCCGCGCGCGTCAGCCGAGTTATTCGTGAAGACCGTGCTAACAAAGGAATGCGTGCCTTTTGTCGCGAACACTGCACCACCGAAGCCGTCAGCCTGATTGTTGTCGAACTTGGTGCGGAGGAACTGCGAACTGCCATCCGTAAGCGCGACGGCACCACCGCCGTTGGTTGCCATGCCTTGCTGCATATTACCGACAATGTTGACGTCGTCGGTGCGCAGAAAGCCGGCGCTGCGAATGCCGCCACCGAGGCCTGCAGTCACCAAGCCGCCCTGGACGGTGAGACCTCTTAATTCCAGCTCAGCAGAGGACGAGACATCGAAGACTCGATCCAGCGTGTTGCCATCGATCTTGGTAGAAGCTGGGCCAAGACCCACGATGGTGATGCGAACAGCAGAATTGAAGACGTCCAAGTCACCGATCAGACCTGCGTCTTCGCCCGCGCCGCTACGCGTCAGCGTGTAGGTTTGGCCTCCCAGGCGAATCTCGAAATTGCCTTCCGCGGATGCGTTGGCTTCCTGAATCGCGGCGCGCAAGCTGATCTTGCCGCCGGAGTCTTCGGCCTTACCGTCGCCGGGATTCACGTCGACAGTGTCGTTCGTCGTATTGACGTTGAAGATCACCGGCGGCGTATTGGTGCCACTCATCAACCAGCGGGATTCAAACTGCTCAATGCGTGTTGAGAGCTTGCGATCCGACGAGGTCTTCGGCAGATCGATCTGGGATGGTTTCATCCCACGCACGCGCGAGCGACTGCGTAACGATCTCTGAAAACCCAACAGCCAAGACGAGAAGATCATTCGGGCGATCCCATGCTCAAGGTTTCGAGGCGCACCAGAGGCGCGACTCACGGATCGAGTTCACCTGTTTGCACCGCGCACTACGCGCAAGTCACCGCAGGAAAACTCAACACATCCTCTATCTTCGGCAAAATCGGCACGACTTGTCGTGTCGACTTTCGAGTTCCCTCAAGGAACGCACCGACTCTGCCGACTTCGTCCGAGAACCAGCCCAAGTGCCCGGACGGAATAGAGCGAAACAGGCGACGGAGTCTAATGGCCCGCAAGATTGCTAGAAACCGCTAAATCGGTTCAGGACCGCGAGTTGTTTCGACGCGGATTTGCATCCAAAGTTCCACTTGAGTCGTCTCGACGGTGTGCTAGAGCAGAACTCCCGACACCGATTCAGTTTCCGCCCAGTCGCGCAACAATCCTGCCCATTTTCTCCACTTTAATCGAGACGGGCGATTGCGGGAGAATTCGTGGATCGGCCGCAGCCTTCGACTAACCCGCAAAGTCATCCCAACCGATACCTCGTCTGAGCGTTTCTCCGAACGTGTGGGCAGCTTCGTGCCCTCAGCGAACCCCGGTTCGCGCGCAAACTAGGCACTCCCGGATGAACGACACAGCAAAGGGAAGCGGCAACGCGTCATGTGGCGACAACTGGCTCAGCAGCAGGTCTGGCAGCGGATCGGCCCGGGCATATGCATGCTCATGGGAATCGGTGCGCTCTGCGGAGCTTTCTTGTTCGCATGTTGCGACATATGCCCGCCTGTGCATATTCCTGCCAACGCGAGGGATCTGCCGCCGATTGTGGTGAACACGCCAGCTCACGCTCCACAGGCTCCATCCACGGAGAGCCAGTTTGCCTACCAGCGAGAACTCGAGCAGCATTTAGCCGCAAAAGCTCAAACTCTGCTGGACCGAGTCTTTGGACCGCAAAAGGCCGTCGTTTGCATCAGTGCTGAGTCGCGTCTGAGGACACTGACTGAGCAGACCGAAGCCTACGTGTCTGAGAGCCGGGTTCTCTTCGAAGAAGATGTCACCAAGACCAAGACATCGACCGTCCCACGACCGTCCGGAGAGACGACCGGTGCTGCCACGTCGGGGAACGGTCGTCTGACGCCCCTCGCCGGGGTAGCCGGACCACGTTTGGAAGACACCACTCGGCTGAAGTGGCAGGTACCGAAGATCAACCGCACTTCCGAGCAGCGTTTCGGGCAGATCGATCATCTGGCCGTGGTCTTGATGTTCGTTGAGGACAAGCCGCCCGAGAATGCTCGCGAGCAACAGACTCTGCAGGTGAACCGCGACGAAGCCACCAAGCTGGTGAAGCAGGCGGTGGGCTTTCAAGAAGGCCGCGACACGCTGCAGGTGACGATCGGCAACTCACCCGCGTTGAATTCAGATCCCTTTGCGTCCGAAACCCCGCCTCCACGATCCACCAGCAACGTCGGCCTCGGACTGCTGGCATCACTGGGTGCGTTCCTGTTGATGCTGGCCATCTGGTCGTCGCAGCCGGAGCCAATCACCGCGCAAGAAGCCGTTACCGTTCAGACAGCTCCCTTGGCCAGCAAAGATGTCGCAGAGCTGAAGAAGCTGGCTGATGCACTCCGTCCGTGGGTGGAGAGTTAGTCGTGCTCATCATCCGATTCATCCGTTAGACCTACTCGACCTCAAGCGGCATCACTGCCGAATCTCGTCATGAGTCCCGTTCAACTCTCCAACCTCGATAAAGCGGCCGTTGTGCTGTGCGACTACGCGCCGCAAGAGGTGGAAGTTGTGCTGGGACTGCTGGACTCGCCCCGCTCGCATCGCCTGCGACAACTCGTCGAGACCTATCGCGCCAATCCACCATCCGAAAACGTGAAGGAAGAGGTCTCGGCCGAGCTTGCAGCGCTGCGTCGCGATTCGCGCGACCCGACCCCTTTGTCCGCGCCGCTCAGTCCGACAACAGTTGTTCAAACCACGCTCCAACCGGAGCCACCCGCTGCTGAAGTGACACCAGCGGTTCCGGTACCGCCGAGATCGCCGCGGATGGATGTCATTGAACGGGCCCGTCGCGCTCACGAAGAGTCTGACGATCCTTTGCACAAGATCGCGCCAGCCAACTTGGCAAGGGTGCTGCAGCAGGAACATCCGCGCGCGATCGCGATTGCCCTCAGCAAGATGGACTCCTGGCAGGCGGCGGAAGTGATGCGCCGGCTGGATCCGCAGACTCGGCAGGACGCGTTTCTGGTGATGGCCAGTCACGATCTGCCCGAGAACACGGAAGTCGTGCGGCGTGTCATGCAGACGGTCGTCGAGCTGAGTTCGCAGGCCAATCCCAGCGACCGGTTGCCTGAGAGCGATGAGCGGCTCAGCCACATGGCCGACGTTCTGCACTTGTTGAGTCCCGCTGAGCGTGCCCCGCTGCTGCGAGCACTGCGTGAGGGAAATCCGGTCGCGTTCACTGAGATCGATCATCAGCTTTATGACTTCGATAAGCTGCTGGAAATTCCCGATTCGGCGCTGCAACGCGTGCTCGCCGAGGCTGATTTGAAGGTACTGGCGACAGCATTGCATCGCGCCAGCCCGCTGATTGCAGAGCGTGTAATGACGCAACTGCCGGATCGCGACCGGGCCATGTTGCAGCAGGAAATCGAGTTTCTGGACTCGGTGAAGCTCTCCCGAGTGGAAGCTGCGCGACGGGAAATTGCGGACATCGTCCGGCAACATGACACCGGCGGTACAACGTCGTCTGGCCAGATCTAGTGCATCCAGCGTAATTTTACGCGTTGGACACCACTGGCCTGCCCGCAAACGGAGTTCCCTCGTGTTGCGCACTGGATTGATCAAACTCGTTGCCTTGCTGGCTCTCGTTTCGTCGGGGCTGCTGAATCCACCACTCGCGGTTGCTCAGCGACCGAAGCCCAATGCGCAACTGGACAAGTTCCAGGATCAGCGCGTGGCGTCGTATGACCGCTTCTTCAAGCAGGTTGACGACCTCATCGCGTTCTGCGACGCACGCGGGCTGACTGAAGGCACGGAGGAACTCAAACGCTGGAAGATTCCAGTTAGCGGGACTGAGTTACTGGCAACATCGTTGCCTCAGGACATTCAGCCGCCGTTGCCGAACGATCTGCCTCCAGATGAGCGGCAATGGCGTGTGGAACTCACCGCAGCGCGACAAGTCATCGCGAAGGATCTCTATTTGCTCTCGCGGAGAGTGCTCAGCTCCGGCCTGCACAGCATCGCAATCTCACTGGTGCGCGAAGTCTTGTACTTCGACCCCGATCACGAGCAGGCCCGCGGCCAGATGGGCTACGAGCGTTATGGCGAGTTGTGGACGACGCCGTTCTCAGCCCGCAAGTTGAAGGCGGGCTTTGTCTGGCATGATGAGTTCGGCTGGCTGCCACAGGCGAATGTTGCGCGGTACGAGAAGGGTGAACGTTGCTATCGCACGAACTGGATGACGGCCGCACGCGAGGCTTCCATCCGGCAGGATTTTAACAACGCGTGGGAAGTAGAGACCGATCACTACCGCATCAAGACGAATGTGAGCCTCGAACGCGGTGTTGAAATCGCGAAGGCGCTGGAGGTCTTTCACAAGTACTTCCGTTCGACATTCGACGGCTTCTTTAGTTCGCCCGAGCAATTAAAGAAAGTGGCGAAACAGTCGCGGCCGTTTGAGATTCACTTCTTTCGCACGCAGGATGAATATGTCAACCGGCTGAAAAAGAGTAATCCACAAATTGGTATCACGAACGGCATCTACATGCCTGACGATCGCGTCGCCTACTTCTATGAAAGCGCCGACGGGGACGTCGAAGCCACGCTGTATCACGAAGCGACGCATCAGATCCTGTATGAGCTGCACCAGCAGCCGCGGCAGATTGGTCAGCACGATCACTTCTGGGTGGTGGAAGGAATTGCCTGCTACATGGAATCGTTCCGCCGCAAGCCTGAGGGATTCTCGATTGGCGACCCGGCTTACATTCGGTTTCAAAACGCTCGCGAACGTGCCATTGATGAGGGCTATCTCGTTCCGCTGGCGCGCTACGACGAGATGGGCAAGCTGGCGTTTCAGTCCGACCCGAATATCAAGAAGAACTACAGTCAGGCGGCCGGGTTAGCTCACTTCTTTATGCACTATGGCGATGGCCGCTATCGCGATGCTCTGGTGCAGCATCTGGAGTTGCTTTATCGACCGCAGACTGGCCGCATGCGCGTCGCAGGGCTGAATCAACTGACTGGTGTTTCGTACGATGATCTTGATCGGCAATACATCGAGCACATGCGCAGCCTGGATGTGGACCCAGCCGGAACTGCGACAACGAAAGCCCAATGAGCCGCCTTCATGCGCCGTCCGATTCGAATTCAAATTCTCATTCCGTTCGCGACGGTGCTGATCGTCTCTGTGGCGGTGATGGCCATTACGGAAGCCTGGCTGGCGGCGGGACGCGCTGAACGCGATGTGCTGAAGCAACTCCGCAGCGTGATGGCGACGATCGAACAGTCGAGTCTTAACTACACGCTGACGATCCTCGACAAAATGCGCGGCCTGTCCGGCGCTGAGTTCGTCGCACTAACTGCTGAGGGCCGCATCGACGCCTCAACTTTGCGTGAAACGCCGGTGGAACTCGGGCAGATCGAAGCCGCGCCCCTGATCTCGGCGAACACGAAGCTGTCGTCGTTCCCGCGCGTGATGGTTGGCAACGAGGCGTATTCAGCCAGCCGCGTGAAAGCGAGCGGTTCAACGCGAGTGTCGACTTTGGTGGTCCTTTATCCTGAAGCCGTCTGGCGAGAGGCCCGCTGGACAGCTGCGTGGCCTCCGCTGGTGGTGGGCTCCATCACGGTGCTGGTAATGTCAGCATGCGCCGCGTGGCTGGCCGCGCGACTGGCACGGCGCGTGTCCGTGATTGAACAGCTCTTCGCGGACATCGCAAACGGCACATTTCGGCAGATCCCGTTGCAGCAGTCGTCCGACGAGCTGGATGATCTTGTCGCATCCGCGAATCGGCTGTCGGTGCAACTGGCGGACATGCAGCAGACCATTCGTCGTACCGAACGTGTTCGATTACTGGCGCAACTGGCTGGAGGCTTGGCTCATCAACTGCGTAATGCCGTGACCGGTGCCCGCATGGCTGTGCAGATTCATCAGCGGCGCTGCAGCGCCGGCGACACAGATAGTCTCGATGTCGCGTTGCGGCAGATGTCCATGACAGAAGAGCACGTCAAACGCCTGCTGTCACTCAGCCGCGTGCGCGAAGAGAACCCCGTGCCCGCGAGCCTGGATGAAGTACTCGTTGAAGTGGTCCGACTCGCTGAGCCCGTCGCGCATCACGCTCATGTTGGCTTCGACGTCTCCACGCCGAATGACCCGTCGGAAAGTGATTTCCGCATCAACGATGGCGAGGGCTTCAAGACCGCTCTGCTGAATCTGGTCCTCAACGCGATCGAAGCCGCTGGTGCCGACGGCGAGGTTGAAGTCCGCCGCGAATATCTAGCGGATTCAGTCAGAGTGCAGGTGATCGATACTGGCGCGGGGCCTCCTGCTGCCGTCGCAGACAACCTGTTTGAGCCATTCATTACGACGAAGCCCGAGGGTGTCGGCCTCGGCCTGTCGTTGGCCAGACAAGCGACGGAGGACCTCGGAGGCACGCTGCGCTGGTTCCGTTCGGAAGATCGCACAGTTTTCGAGATTCGCCTGCCGCGTCCGCAGTAGTAGTTTGGCGGAGCGAGAGGAGTTCACGCGGACGCGCTCAGCCGCGAAGAACCGCCGAGGTCTCAGATTGGCAATTCGCTCGGTGTCAGCGGTATCGTGCTACGTGGCCGAGTTCGCGGGGATCGAGGCTTCATTCACCAGAGAGGTTGGCATGTCAGACGTTCAAATCCGTTGTCGCGAGAACGGTCCGTTACTCGTTACGGGCACGTTCACGCTGGTGGATCATCTGGGCAATCCGCATGACATTTCAGGCAAGCCGAACGTAGCCCTTTGCCGCTGTGGTGCCAGTAAGAACCGCCCATTCTGCGATGGCACGCATAAGACGACCGGCTTTCAGGCTGCAGAAAGCGCTCTACCGCCGCCAACTGCATAGAGTTTGCTCATCAAAGCCAGAAGGCGTTCGGGCATGCGCCGCGAACGCCTTCTGTTTCCAATTCAGTTGTGATGGAACTACTTCGTGGACGAAGCCTTGTCACCAGCGGCGGTCTTGGTCGGAGCCTTGCCGGCGCCTTGCAGACCGGTCTGGCTGGCTGGCAGGCCTTCGTCAGACTTCTGAGCCGTGTTCGCCGAAGCCGGCTTCTCGGCGCTCCAGTTGGCAACGGACCAGTAGGGGTAGGTTTCGCAGACGCTGGTGCCGAGGTCCTGCAGAGCGTCGCGGAACATCTTTGTCGAGATGCCTTCATTCGCGAACACTCGCTGCAGCACGAAGCGGCGATTCGTCGCGACGTACGCAAAGAACTTGCCGTTGCCCAGGCGATCGTTGGCCGCCAGCAGACGCAGCAGCGCCGTGCGGGGCGTATCCAGAGCGGACTTCGGCAGCTCATCAAGCCACGCCATGATCCAGATCGATTTACCGTCAGAGCTGAGCACTGCCGTCATCGACAGATCCCAGTCTTCCTTGTTGTAGACCGAGCGGAAGACGAAGTCGTAACGCTTCTCTTCTTTGGTGGGCTTCAAACCCATCGCCTTCAGCAGATTACCGAGCGAATCTTCAGTGAGCTGGCCGGCCACAGCGGGCGCGGCAGCGCCAGTTGCAGGAGCTGCCGAAGAAGCAGTGGCAGCTGGTTTCACCGGGTCGGCCGCTAAGGCCAGCGTGGTCGGAACAGTGATCGCTGCGGCAGCACCAGCGGCCATGAATCCGCGTCGAGACAGAGACATCACAGACACTCCTTTGTCCAAGTCTTGGCCCTGCGAGTCGACGTCCTGTCGACCTAACGCTGCAGGAACTCCAGGCAAATTTGCGACCAGGTTTCAAATTGATCGCGATCGCGCACCAATTGTGCGAGTGGTACGAACCCTGATCCTATCATCGACTTCTCGCGGGGCAGAACTTGCGGGTTGTCGACATCAAAAATGTGAACGACGCCTAGATGCACTTTGCCGACATCCGTCAGGTCGTCGTTGATCAGTCCGACCAGTTCCTCGGAATAGCCTGTCTCGATGGAGACTTCTTCCTCCAGCTCACGTTCCATGCCGGCGCGGTAGGGTTCTTTGGAGCGGTCGCGATCCAGCGTCGAAATGTGGCCGCCCACACCGACGGAGCGCTTGGCGTGCAGACGAGCCTCGCCCTGAGCCGTTCCGCGCGTGTAGCAGAAAATGGAATCCCCATGCCGGAAGATGCAGTACGGAATCAACTGCTTGTAGCTGGGATCATGCTCAGCCTCATCGCGCGGCATGTACCGCGTGTGGATCGGGTCCAGCAGAGTCGACAAGTACCGCTGCACGTCGTCGTGAAAGCCCTGAAAGTGCCCCAGTTCATGAAACAGCATGGTGGGGACAACCAGAACGTGCTCAACGGACGAAACCGCGCTAGACATGCAAGATTCCTAAAGACATTCAAAGTGTCGCCGCAATAGCCCTAGCCTGGACGCCTCGTCCGGGCTGCTTGTCGATTTATAGAGACCTGCGTGCCGCGTTCTCCACTCACGCGACGCGAATCGCTGTGCGCATCACTTCCAGGTGCCGGGGTTCCAGCTTGCGGGAATCTGCGGACGATTGTTGATCGCGTCGTGAATGACCTTCAGGATCGCTTCGCGTTCGGCACCGGCCAGCGGCAGCCGCGGCGAACGCACCCATTCCGCACCCAGGCCACATTCCTGCACGGCCAGCTTGATGTACTGCACGAACTTGATGTGCGTGTCGAGGTGCATCAACGGAGTGAACCAGCGATACAGCTTTCGTACGGCTTCCCAGTTTCCGGAGCGAGTCAGTTCCCACAGGTACTGGTTCTCGAACGGAAACGCGATGCCCGCTCCGGCCACCCAGCCATCGATTCCGAGCACTGAAGATTCCACGACCAGATCGTCGACGCCGGTGAAGAGCGCGTAACGTCCACCGACCGCGTTGTGCAGGTCGGTGATGCGTCGCGGATCGCCGGAGCTTTCCTTGAGCGCCACGAAGCTCTTCACGTCGGACAGTTCAGCAAAGAGCACGGGCGTGATGTCGTTCGCGTAGGCGATCGGGTTGTTGTAGATCATGATCGGCAGCGACGTGTTCGTCGCCACTTCCTTGAAGTGAGTCACTATCTCGCGCGGGTCGGCCTTGTAGTTCATGGCCGGCATCAGCATGACGCCGTCGGCCCCGAGTTCCGTGACGTCCTTCACGTAGCGGATCGCCAGTTGAGTACTCGGCTCGGCGACACCGCTCAGCACCGTGACTCGCCCCTTGGCCACTTCCACCGCACGTTTGACGACCGCTCGCTTTTCGGCCGGGTCCAGCGTCTGATTCTCACCCAACGATCCGCAGACGACCAAACCGCTCACACCAGAAGCAATCAAGGCTTCCCAGTGCTTCGCGGTCGAGTCGAGATCCAGTGACTGGTCGGAATGCAGTTGAGTGGTGACTGCTGGAAATACGCCCTGCCAGAACGGGGTCATGCGAAAGTCTTTCTCAGTTTCGCGTCATGGCAGGGGCAGTTTGGAGCAGTGTCGTTATGGTCGCCTTTCGCTCCGCGAAAGGGGCGTACTTTCGCAGTGGGAAAGACGACACTGCTCAAACCGTTACCGTTAGTAATCCCCGACCACTTCGCCTTGGTTGATGGTGCCGAGTGCCTGATAGGCATTCACGTCGATGTTCTCTCCAACAAACCGCACCTGACCGTCACCCAGCAGAAACTGCGTGCCGCCCAAATGGTGGCTACTGAAGTCATCCAAGTGAGTATCTGGATGATTGGGCGTGTGGTCCACCGCACCGAGGATTCGAGCGAACGATTCCTCGCCTTCCGGAACAGAACCCATCCAGGTTGAGTTCCAGCCTTGCGACGCATCTGTCCGGCGTTCGCCAATCAAGAATGTGTTGCTGGAGCCATCGGTGATGTCGCGGAACGAGACGCGGCTGTTGTGGTAGAACGCTCCGTTGCCAATGCACTGGCCAGCAGCGGAAACCGGAGCTGTGCCATTGGGATTCTCGCAACCATCCAGCTCTGCGGTCCCGAACACGCCGACATAATTGGCGTGCGCGAGCGTGGCTAAAGGAGCCCCAGTTCCCTCGTCGTTTATGACCCACGATCCCATGTTGGAATCAGAAGGGCACAGGAGCGAATTGATGGCTCGCTTCCCGATGGACACGTTGGCGGGATCGACGATCGACAGATTGGAATTGAACTGCTCATAGAGCGGCAGTTGATCCATCACAGGGAGCAGCATCAGCGCCCAGCCGGCGCCGCTGAGTCCAGCGTGTGGTGACATCTGTCGCGTGACAGGATCGACCGCAATCCAACCGCTGGGGAAGGTGTTGTGGGATTCGTGATAGGTTTGCAGCGCGACTCCCAACTGCTTCAGGTTATTCTTGCACTGAGCGCGGCGGGCAGCTTCGCGAGCTTGCTGAACCGCTGGCAGCAGCAGGGCGACGATCACAGCGATGATCGCGATCACCACCAGCAGTTCGATCAGAGTAAAGCCGCGTCGGGCGCGACGACTGACAGACGTTGAGGACATAAATATCTCCGTAATCGCAGTCCGCTCGATGCAGAGACGCAGCTCGCACCAGACAACGGACGCGGAAAAAGCACTGTGGGAAAGACGCTCGTAATGCCTCTTGAACGACAGATTGCAGGGTTCAGACGACTTTGGATGAGCCGCCCAGAGACCGCTGAATACTCAGTTCAATCTGTCGAACCGGAGAGGCTGTCGAGAGAAGGAAGAACGCTGAGCCATCGCTGCTTCAGCATCGCTCAATCAGGGCGAAGCGAGTCAGGCGAAGCGGATTTCAAGACGTAAAGGTCGCCTCACAGAGGCATTACGCGAAATCCAGAACTCAGTCTGTCCAGCGGCCGAACCGGGGTTCCAGGGAACACCACAAAGCACGGGGCCAGACAAATTCCGAAAACTATCCCACAGTCGGAGGGCCGCGAGCCGGTGGGGTCACCAAGGCAGCGCACGGCGCAACCACTTCTGTAGCCAGTGGTCGCAATACAGGCCGCTCAAACGTCAGTTCAACTGGAGGCGGCGTGAGGTCAGCAATCGGCTGAGAGGCCCAATCGCAGATTGGGCAGTCATGCTCAGGAGTGCCGTCATCGTGGTGATGGTGACGCGGTTGCGACTCGTCAACCGCGTTCGAATGGTGATGGTGATGCTTGCAATGATGTGAGTGCGACTCTTCTTTCGAAGTCACGCTCACCACTCCGTGCAGGTGCCCGTGCGAGAGTCCCAACAGGGTGTGCAAGCCCGACGACCCCAGCAGGGAAATCCCTGCGAAGTACATCACCAGCACGAACTGTAGGACTCTTGGAACCACGAGAACTCTCACGAAGGAATTTGCCAAGCGAAGTGATTATGCGGCCTCGGTACGTATCGGGCAACGGCGCTTGCGAAGTCCTTTTCAAATAATTCGCAAACGCGGGAGCACGTCGGCTGCCCGAGAACAGCGGTCAGAGGGGATAAATCCGCGAGTCATAAGTACTTTCGGCCCGGTCAGAGGGAATCGATTTGTCAGGTTGCGCGGGGTCAGAAGATTCCGGTTGTTCCGGTTTCAGGAGGCTGCGGTGCCTTTTCAACACGGGATGACAGGAGACTCCGGCTGATTGCCCGAGCATTGAGGGAATCTCCTTGTAGGTTGGGGGAGGTGACGTTGCGTGAACGTCCTCACAATGCCTCCCCAATAGCTGCGGGTTCCGTCGATGCCCTTCCGTTCCTGGCTCGCGTCACTCGTTCAACGCCTGCCCCGGCGTAGTCGAACTGCTGTTCGCTCGCAGCGATGCGGTCGCGGGACGCATCGTGCTGCGCTGGAATGTCTGGAATCGCGACTGGCTCTCACCATCAGTGCCATCGCTAATCAGGTCGTACCTGAAGACGGGACCGTTGGTCCGCTCAATTTTCGCATTGCCGAGGACGACACCGCCGCAGCCGACTTGATGGTGACCGCGACGGCTGCTGACCCGGGACTGATACCGGCTTCCAACGTGACGCTTCAGGGTACGGGTGCGTTGCGCACGCTGAGTCTGACTCCCGCACCCAACGTCTTTGGAACGACGCTGATCACGATCTCCGCCGGACGAGCGGGTGAAACTTCCGAAACACGCACCTTCAGCGTGACGATTCAACCGAGGAACGATGCTCCCAGCGTCTCCGGAATCGCAGATCAGACGGTGCTGATGGGCACTCCCACCGCCGTCCTGCCGTTTCTGATCAGCGACCTCGAAACCGCAACAAGGTCGCTGCAAGTCACCGCGATGTCGTCCAATCCCGCTGTGGTTCCGGTAGAGAACGTAGTACTAGGCGGCACCGAAGAGGCCAGGTCCGTCCAGGTGACGCCGTTGCCTCTGCAGTTCGGTGAGACCACGATCACGTTGACCGTGACCGATCCAGGCGGGGCGATTCGACAAATGTCGTTCAACGTGATCGTGACCACGGCCGCGCTGACCTATGACCTCGCAGAAAATGATTCGATTTCGATCTCGGCCAACGGCAGCAAGGTCGTTACGCGGATTAACGGAACCCTGGATCAAACCTACGCCACAGTGCCCGTTGAAAAAGTAGGACTGATCCGTGTTACGGGTGGGACGGGCGCCAACGTCATTGATTTGTCAGGACTCTCCACGGATCAGTATCGCCGCCTGACGAGTATCAGCGTGAACGGCGGCGACGGTAACGACAGTATCATCGGCGGCCAGTTCTCCGAGTCCCTGTCTGGTGGAAACGGAGATGATGTCGTTGAGGGTGGCGAAGGAGCCGATCTGCTGTCCGGCGGAAATGGGAGTGATACCATCCGGGGTGGAGCTGGACTCGACCGGATCACCGAGGTCGGCGATTTCGACATGATCCTGTCGACGGCAGCGTTGGAGATGCGATTGCCAACGGGCCAGGTTGTATGGACGGACCAGTTAGTTGAGATCGAACTGGCAGACATCACCGGCGGACCGTCCCGCAATCGGATTGATGCCCGCGGCTTCGTCGCCGGGGCAAACGGCATTACGCAGATCATCGGCGGCGGCAGTGTTGATACTGTAATAGGGACTCCGGGCCGCGATCTGATCTTCACGTTCTCGTATAACGACGTGATCTTCGGTGGCAGCGGCGACGACACCATTTTCAGCGGCGGCGGGAATGATACCGTCCATGGTGAATCGGGTGACGATCAAGTCTTCGGCCAGTTGGGCAACGACGTCATCTATGGAGTCGATGGCAACGACAGCCTGATGGGGGGCGACGGTAGCGACACCCTGTTTGGGCAAGCGGGGAACGACCATCTGTTTGGCATGCGTGAGAACGACCGCCTGTTCGGTGGCGATGGTGACGACTATCTGTTCGGCGACAACGGCAACAACGTCCTGAACGGCGAGCGGGGAAATGACGTTATCATCTGCGGTATAGGTACCGACAGTATTGATGGCGGAACTGAATATGACCGTATTCTCCTGGTGGCCGATGGCACGTTCGTGGTGACGCCGGACTCGATTCTGAGTCCAATTCTGGGCGTCAAGAAGATTGCAGCCGTGGATCGCGTTCAGATCACCGGTGGTCAAGGCAACAATATCATTGATGCGGGCTCCGCGACCGTTTCTGTGGTTCTGATTGGCCTGGAAGGCGACGATACTCTGATTGGCGGCGGCCGGAACGACATTCTGATCGGTAACGAAGGTAACGACGTATTGGTCAGCAATGGGGGCCCGGATGTGTACGACGGCGGGCCCGGACGGAACCTGATCACCCCGGAATTGCCGCGGATCGCTGTGATCGGCGATTCCACGGTATCGACGTTTATTCTTCCGACCAATGGCGACCCGCCGCTGGAAGGCTGGGCTCAGGAACTGGATGAGTTTTTCCGTCGCGATGGTGCAGCGATCGTGAACTCGGCGGTGTCGGGCCGCAGTTTGAAGAGCTTCCGGCTGGAAGGACGCTGGCAATCGATTCTGGAATCCCGCCCGGAAGCCGTGCTGATTCAGTTCGGGCACAACGACCAGTTGTTCGCGGGGCCAACGCGCGGCTCCGACCCCAACGGCGAGTTTCAGGACATTCTGCGCTCTTACATTCAGGAAGCTCGCGCAGCCAACATTGTGCCGATTCTGGTCACTCCGGTTTCGGTGCGATTCTTTATCAATGGAGTTGCTCGCGAATCAGTAGCCCTGACCCCCTACGCGAACGCCATGCGTCAAGTTGCGGAAGAACTGGGGGTCGCGTTGGTCGATCTGAATCAGGCCAGCTTCAACCTCTATCGCCAGTTGGGCGCCGCGGGTAGTGAGTTCATCAGCCACACGCCCACTGACATTGCACATTTCTCACCCGCTGGCGCCAACGTGATGTCCGGCCTGGTGGTGAACGCCTTGCGGCAGGTTGCTCCGCAACTCGTGCCCCTCATGCGCTCTTAATCGCTCACGTTCCACGCCAAGGTCCAACTAGGCGAGATTATCAATCCAGGCCGGCAGTTGGCTGAAGATATTGGCAATGACCTGATCGCCGGAGTCGGTCGTGCGCGTGTCGTTGGGATCATTGTCGAACTTGTCGGCACCGCCCAGGCCGTTCAAGTTGTCGATGCCGCCAGCGTTTGATGCCCGATTACCACCGATGAGCACATCCGCAAACGCGCTGCCGATCAGCGTGTCGTTGCCAAGTCCTCCCAGCAGCGTCACCGGGACGGATGAATTCGTCGCGTCGAGCTTGTTATTGCCAGGTCCGGCGACGAGAACAATGCCTTCGATGCTGAGCGCGGAGTCTGTAGCCGTTGTGCCTACGGTGACTCTGATACCACTCACGACAAAGTTCGCATTGCCTGTCTCATAAGTAGCATCGGTACCCGCTCCGCCGTCCAGCGTGTCTGAAGATGCTCCGCCGGAGAGCACGTCATTACCGCCTTGACCTTGCAACAGGTCACGGCCGACCGTGCCCATCAACGTGTCGTCGCCATCGCCGCCCTGCAGAGTCGAGATACTCGTATTGGTGAATGCTCGCGCGTCGATGCGATTCGCCGACGCTCCGCCCGTGATCGACACGGCTTCAATACCACTGATGGAATCGGTGGCCACAACCGACAGATTTACCAGCTCGAAGATAGCGGTGTTGTCCACTCGAAAATCCGTATTGTTTTTGCGACGTGCGATGTCGGTTCCATCGGCCCCGATCAGGATATCGTTGCTGGCTCCACCATCCAGGAAATCGTCGCCGGGACCTCCGAAGAGAACATCCTGACCGGCACCGCCGAAGAGCACGTCATTTCCCGTGCCCGCATTGAGCGTGTCTCTGCCAGACGAACCAAAGAGCGTGTCCGCGCCGGGACCACTATTAATGTTGACGTTGATCGCGGTCGACGCCGAGGCATCGAAAGAATTGGCGCCGGCACCGCCGTTGAGTATCGCCGACTCAACGCCGCTCAAAGTATCCGTACCGAAACCTGTCATGGAATTGTTCGTCAACACCACGGCGCCGACATCGCCGCCTTCGATAATCGTGTCCAGATCGGCTCCGCCGTCGATTCCATCGTTGCCTGCGCCGCCCGACAGCGTGTCGCGGCCAGAACCGCCGGAGATAGTATCATTGCCCGTGCCGGCGGTGATCGAGTCACTGCCAGCGTTTCCGGACAGTTGATTGTTGCCATTACCTCCCGTCAGCTCATCACTGCCGCTACCGCCAGCGAGGGTGTCGTTACCATCTCCTCCAAACAGCACGATGGGCTGCGCGAACGCTGATGCGTTTAGGTTGTCATCGCCCACACCGCCGTCCGCACTGATGTCCACCTTCCCCGTAACATTCGTCAACGCGGAGATCGTGACGACGTCGTTACCGGTGTCGCCATCAATAAACACAGTTCCCGAGAAGGAATCATTCAGCGATGCGATCGTCACGGTGTCGTTACCGCCTCCGGTATTCAGCGACAGGATCCCGTCTACGATCGGAGTTGCTTTCGTGAAGGTTCCATTCGTCCTGGCAACCTGCACGGCCGGGATCGCTCCGACGACCGCTGAAATTGTGACGGCATCATCACCGCTGCCGTAGAACAAGGTTCGCGATGCGGCCGAAGTCTGATCGTCGATCAGTTCAAGACCTGTAAAGTCGACGGTCTTCAAGTCGAGTTGAGCGGTTCCGTCCGTCGCAGCGGAAAAGTCGTAGGCGGCGGTTTCGACGGCTCCGGTGATAATCAGTGAGTCATTGCCGGTATCACCCTCGAAGCTCAGGCCGTTCTGCGGCAGTGGAACCCCGAATGTGTCGTCGGAAATGAGCGTCAGCGAGTCATCATCCGACGAACCCTGGATTTCGATGCGTCCAGTTGAATCGCTGGATGCGAACAGGGTCACACCGTTCACCGAAAGTTCCGCTTCCGGACCGTCAAGTGTATTCACCAGCAGCAACTTGAACACGTCCGGGCTGCCATTCTTTCCGTCGTTACCGGCGCTGACAGTGACGACATCATCACCATCTTCACCTTCCAAGGTCAGCAGTCGCAACGCGTCGAGATTGATACCCGTCATGTCCACCGCATCGTTACCGTCACCAGCCATGACGGTCACGTTGTCCAAGCCACTGCCGGTCGTGTCGCCGACTATTACGGTGTCATCACCGCCTCCAGAATTCACGACGAGGTCTTCAATCGAACCCGCATCCAACGTGAACAGGCCGAGATTCGTTCGTTGGAACTCCAATCTTCCAGTCCCGGATTTAATCAGAAACGCATCGCCGCCCGACGTCGATCCGTTGACAACCAGCTTATCCTGACCCTCGCCGCCTTCGATCAAATCCGAACCGTCTCCATTATTCCACGTGATAGTGTCAGCGAATTCCGACCCAATGAGCGTGTCACCGCCGGCGCCGCCCACGATCTGCACGTCCGACAGAATCGTGAAATCGCGTTCCAGAACTCCGGCAAGGTCCAGTTTGTTAGCCCCGGCGTCACCGTTCAGCACGAGAGCCGCGACGTTCTCGGCGGCGAAATCGGTTTCGCCGCCATTCACCGCCACATTTGAATTGCTCACCGTGACGGCTACAGACTCCGCCGCTCCCGCTGTGATAGTCAGTACCCCGTCGCTGAAGTTAATCGTTGCGGGGACGATGCGTTGTTCGAGTAATTCAAAATAAGCGTGCGACTTGGCGCTTCGACAATGACGCCGCTGGGCGCGATTCTGAGAGACAGAACCGAACAGAGCATTGATCCGCAGTTGAAGCTTCATGGCAGATCCTCGATTTATTATTTGATGAACGTCGGCGACCAGTTTTGTTATCAACTTTTTGGAGAACTCCGCGATTTCATCCGACCCATCCGGAGATCACGGAGACGATGGCGAAAGTTGCTGCAGGGTTCTTCGGGCAACCTCCGCATCGAGTACGGAGAACTTGGCATTCTGGGCCAGTGCGTGGCTGAGATGTTTCTTCGCCGCCTCAGCATGGCCGAGTCGTTGCTGAATCATGCCGGCGTGATAATGCAGCTTGGCATTTTTGCATCCTGTCCGCAGCGCCTGCTGCATGGCCGTGGCCGCTTCCTCGAACTGTCCGTCGCGGTACAACGCCCACGCCAGAGCGTCATGGCCCATGATGTCTTGTCGAAACTTCAGATCCGTCTGCGCGAGTTCAACAGCCTTCTTCGATTGCAAATCCCGCTCGGAATAGAACAGAGACAGTTCGCGTGAGTATTCCGCAGGTGTCGCCTCGGATTCGAGAATGGTCTTCTCGGCGACAGCGTAGGCTTCCCTGGCTTTTTCCGTGGCGCCCAAGTGAGTGTGAATATCACCCGCTGCCATATAGAAGATTGGGTCCGGAGCGAGTTCAATTGTTCGAGTATACAATTTCAGCGCATCGTCAAATCGCCCTTGAGCGGCCCTGGCTTCCGCCAAGCCAGCCACTCCGAGAAAATACTTTGGCACGCCATTCATCGCTTCTTCAAATTGCGCGGCGGCTTCATCAATCTTGCCGGAATCCAGCAATTGGTGGCCCAGACGGACCTGATACCACGCAACGTTGGGTGCCCGGTAATCGCCAGAGCTTTCCAGCACGACCGCGTTCGCTTGCTTGAGCAGCTTGATCGCCTCTTCATCCCGTCCGTGGATCTCGGCGAATTGTGCCTGCCGGACCCACAGTCCCGGCACCGGTCCCTGAGCTTGCTTCGCCAGCGCATCCAGAGACTTTCCGGCTGCGTCGTAGTCGCCCAATCCCATCTGCGCGTCGTGCACGGACGTCAGCACATCCAGATCGCCGGGTAATTCTCCAGAAACTTCTTGAGCAAGCTTCAACGAGGCTGCGAACTGGTGCCGAAAGGCCAGCACGCCCGACATCATCAAACGTGCGTTAATGTCCTTCGGAGCCAGTTCCAGCGCCTTCTTGAGTGCTTCCTCGGCCAATCCGTAGCACTCTTCTGCTCCCGTTTCCTTCGCCTTGCGCGAGTACCGTTGGGCCAGCATGACATAGTTGGCTGGCACTCGAGGTTGCTGCTGGATGCGTTTCTGGAAGAACTCAATGGCGCGGTCGTAATCCGGCAGGCCATTTGCCACGGGTGGAGTATCGGCGACTTCTTCCGCGCGGACGAACGAACTCGAACCAAACAGCAGGGTAGCGAAACCCAGAATCACACCTTGAAAGACACGGCGGTGTTGCACGATCACGTTGCAATTCCTGAGAAACGCAGATCCCAACGATCCAGACGCCAGCGATCTGCTCGACAGATGGACGCGATGAACTTCGAGAATGTCACTCAAGGAACCCATGAGCCGCACGGCATGCACGCGCCGCGGACTCATGGGCGTTGCATCAATTGCTGCAGCCGATCAATGCGGTGCCGCGACGTATGGGAATTGATTACGGAATTGCTTGTCGTTCAATGGGATGGAATCCGTCGGAATCGCTCCCCCGGTGATGAGGTTCAATTCAATGTCGATGACGTCGTCCGCCAAACGTCGACCGTTGAGGAAACCACCGGCGTTGGTGACATCAAACGTCAACACGTCCGGCAGAACCACATTCGCGATTGCCGCTGCGGTGTTGGGATCTCGTCCGAATGCCACGAGCGCGTTCCGCACCTCGTTGCCCCACGCAGTGCGATCATTCACCGGCTGACTCTCATTGAACGCCCTCTTCAGATCCTGGCCTTGAGGCGCGTTTCCAATAAACCGATTCGGCCGGATGAATGCTGTATTCACGGCTGGAATCGCCATGCGATCGACCTGTCGTCCCAGGCTATCGAGCGTACGACACCAGAGAGTGATCGTGTTGGTGCTGCCTTTGACTGTGGCTCGCGGCACCTCAATCACCATAATACTGGTATTAAAACCTTTGAAAAAATCCACCTGGTTAGTATCATTGAAGTTTCGTCCGGCAGTGCCTCTAAAGGCATCCAGATCGAAGAAGAATGGGTCGTCAAATACATCGGCGCGCATCTGTCCGCCGCCACGAATTGCGATGTTGGACCCTGTCTGGCCACGAGCCAGTTGCACGGGCTGTCCGTTGCCATCAATGCGGTTCAGTCGCACTTCCTGCTTTCCACCACGTGGAGCCGTGAAGGCCAGGTTCAGCGTGATATCAGGAACTACGTCACCGTTGTTGTCGATTTTGAATTCGTAGCTGCCAGTCGAGGAGAAGAAGACAACCTCGCCGGGCGCAATTAACGGGTTCACCGTTAACATCATGACAACATTGTTCGCGTTCGTTGGAGAACGAAACAAATAGACGTCATTGATATCCAGTGCGCGTGGACCTCCGTTTTCAAGATTTAAGTTGGGTGCATCGCGGTGATCCGCCGCGTGCGAAATTCCAACTGATGGCATCAAGAGAACCCACAACGCGAGAAGCCATCCGGACACAAAGGCGCGTCTCAGCATGATGCAAACCTCCTCGGAGCGATGATTGAGACCAACTTGAAATGCACGGACTCCGATGATCGGAGTTCACTGTTTCGAACGTTCTCAGCAACCCGTGAATTGATTGGTTGCGCAGTTGCCGAGTTGCAAATCAAAGCTTTTGCAACTCATCCACGAAATCAATGGCGATTCAGCACATGGCCCAAGCGAAGCCGTCTCTCTTCGGGATTGAGGTTCATCGTCCTGGTCATGACGAGACCAATCCTTATCCCGGTTGCGGAAACTGTTCCATTCTCCGTTCGAAAAGTCTCTCTGCGGCTCATGCCAGCACGAGGGAGGTTCTTTCCGCGGTTCCGCTCTGCGAAACGTAACACCCGCCAATAAATATTCAATGTGGAAAGTTTGGGGAAACTTTAGGTGGCAGCAAATTGATCAGGGCTCGCCACGTTCACATCACGGCTAAGGCTTCAAGCTCTGTGGCCAGTTGTATTCTCGCCGCACCAGCACAGCGCGGTTGACCCGCCCGCGAGGTCCACACACGACACGGGGGTCCCTCGCGGAATACGGAGTTGCCAAGAGCCAGCACGAGCGCGTGCTAGTAGTAGGACGCCGTGCGTCGGCGCCAAGTCTCTCGAGCTTGATAAGCGAGCCGCTTCAACGTGATGTCGTCGTAGAGCGGCAGACGCTCAGAAACATCGGAACTCAAATGCGGCATGTCTGCACGCAGGACGAACCGGGCGAGTTCGGCTGAGTCCATGGAATCAATTTCGACGTTCGACAGCACAGATACTTGACTGACGGGGCTACCACTCATGCTCAACGCTCCTGTTTGTTGAAACTTTGCCAAAGGCGAAATCCGTGACATCAGGCCACGATCTCGCAGTTGCAACATTAGGTTCCTTCCGGGAGTCGGAACGCCGACAGCCTACGCATCCCAGCGCAGTTTTTCTTGGCCCGAACGGAGAGGTTTTGATGAATTGCGCGTAACCGAAGGCGGGTGCAACGATCGGGAAAAGACATCGGGCAGAGCGTTTTCTCACCCATCCACCGCTACCACTTCGACGAGATTGTCGAAGAATGTCGCCCCGCCACCGAAATCGGCGATGCGAGTCGAAGTCGTGCAATTCGCATTCGCTCCGTCGCATGCGAACTTGCCCCACCAGATGCCCGGAGCCACAACCACGCCCGGCCGTTGCTCGTTCGAGACCCTCGCCACAGCCAGAAAAGTTCCGCGATCGTTGCTCACACGCACCTTTTGCCCCGGCTCGATGCCCCGCATCGCTGCATCATCGCGGGAGATTTCCAGTTCCGGTTCCCCAGCTCGACGACGCAAGGTGTCGGTCTCGACGAAAGTGGAATTCAGGAAGTGAGCCGCCGGTGGGCAGACCATCTGCAGTGGGTAGCGCTCCGCCAAAGCGGGCGCAGACTGCGCAGACTCGGCAGGCGGGATGAACGTTGGCAACGGATCAAAACCCGCGTCCGCCAGTCGCTGGCAGAAGAACTCGCACTTTCCCGAGGGCGTGCCGAAATGGCCGTCCGCGTAGGGTGGCTGATCGGACAGTCGCAGCCGCTGAGTTCCTTCGCTCGAAAGTTTGTCGACCGTGATTCCAGCGAACCCAGCGGGCTGCTGGCCAGAGAACTCCCAGAGGGCTTCACGCGCAAGGTCGCGGTCTGAAACGTCGAACAACTTCGGCTCAAACCCCATGCGTCGCGCCAACTCGCGAAACACGTCGGTGTTGGAACGGCACTCACCCTGCGGGGCGATGACGGGTTCATTCAGTTGCACCCAGTGATGGCCGTAGGCGTGATGCAGGTCGACGTGCTCCAACTGCGTCGTCGCAGGCAAGACGATGTCCGCGTAGTCAACGGTGTCAGTCGGAAACTGTTCGAGTACGACCGTGAAAAGGTCGTCTCGTCGCAAACCGCTCAAGACTTTCTGACGGTCCGGACACACCGCCGCCGGGTTCGAGTTGTAGACGAACAGAGCTTCCACCTTCGGGCCGGGCAGTTCACCGTGCAGAGCTTCAGCCAGCGAGTTCATGTTGATAGTACGAGTCCCCGCTGGCACCAGATCTGGTCTGTGCAGTCCGGCGAGGTTGAACGGGAACAAGGCACTCGTCGAAAGCAGGGCGCCGCCCGCTCGATGACGCCACGCGCCAATGATCGCGGGCAGACAAGCCGCCGTGCGAATGGCCATCCCGCCACCCGCATGGCGCTGCATCCCATAGTTGATGCGAATCGCGGCAGGCGATGTCGTCGCGTACTCGCGCGCCAGCGTTTCAATATCCGCGACGGCCAAGCACGTGATCTGTGCAACTCGGTCCGGGGCGTAGTCTGTCAGCACTCGCTCGCGCAGGGCATCGGTTCCGAGGCACGCCTTCGCGAGGTAATCATCGTCCTGCAGGCCGTCCCGGAAGATGACATGCATCAGGCCGAGCGCCAGCGCCGCATCAGTTCCCGGTAGAGGGGCTAGATGCCAATCACTACGAGCGGCCGTCGACGAAGGTCGCGGATCGATCGTCACGATCTTCGCACCGCGACGCCGAGCTTCCAGCATCCGCACCCACAAGTGCGAGTTCGTCTCAACGGTGTTCGAACCCCAGTTGATGATGTAGCGGCTCTCGGCGAAAGCTTCGGGGTCCATGCCCTGACCGGTGCCCATCGTGTAGCGATACCCGAATGCTCCCGCCGACGCGCAGATCGTGCGATCCAGCAGCGACGCTCCCAGCCGATGAAAGAAGCGTCGATCGAGACTCTCAGACTGAATCTTGCCCATCGTGCCGCAGTAGCTGTACGGCAGGATGGCCTGCGGACCTGCGTCGCTCGCCGCAATTTCGGTCAGCCGACAAGCGATGATGTCGAGTGCCTCATCCCAGCCGATGCGTTCAAACTGCCCCGATCCCTTCGGGCCAACTCGTCGCAAGGGATGCAGCAGGCGATCGCGGTGATAGACGCGTTCCAAGTAGCGGGCCATCTTCTGGCACAGAAACCCGCGAGTGAACTCGTGCTGCGGGTCGCCTCCAATCGCGACAGCGCGGCCGTCCTGCACGGTCACCAGCATCCCGCAGGTGTCGGGGCAATCGAGCGGACAGACGGCACGTCGTTGTTCTGAGGGCATGTGACGATTTGACAGTTGCTACCGGGTACAACAATTTGGACCGAGACACGTCAGCGACATTTCGGGTCAGCGTGGCACTGTAACTTCTCCGGGCACAATCGACAGAAGCTGTCGCCGTCGAATTATCCGCGTCGTCGGCACGCATCCTGCAGATGTTTCACCGCGATTGATTCGCGTCTTTCCCGAGTAACTTGGATGGGTCTAAACTGAATCGGTTGAATGCTACCTTACTGAAAACTACAGGCGGAGAGCAGATCGCCTGAGCCAGGAACTAGCCATGCAGAAACGCAAGATCGTCGGGGGACTGGTTGCCGCTGGAGCCGTGTTGGGCGTCCTGATCTCCGGCTGGCTGCCGAAGTTCGGCGGTTCGGGAACAGGCAACGGAACCGGTAGCGGCACCGTTGCGGCCATCACCAAAGACAAGGGCGACCCGACGAAGGCGGCACCGCAAACAGACCTCACCAAGGCGAACCCCACGGCGAAACCAACCACTCCATCCGCCGAGAGCAATTCAGCGGCCAGCCGCACCACGACGCTCAAGGCCCCGCCGAAGATGCCGGTGCTCGAGGTCTACATCAAAGGCCACTCGTTCCAGATCAAAGATCCGGGCGGCAGCGGCGAGAACGTCTACATCAAGATGGAAGACATCCTCAAAGTCGCCAAGCTGACCACCGGCAACGAAGACGGCGTGCGAGTCCGCATCCTGCGCTATCGCTCAGCCAAGTACATGGCCTGGGCTCAACTGACGGAAGAACTGGGCAAGATCGGCATCGCGACCGACGCCATCCGCATGCCCAAGGAACTGCTGGAAGACCCCAAGCCGCAAGCCAAGGCTGCCACCGGCACTGAAACCGGGACCACAGCAGCGAGTGGCAAGAACGCTCCATCTGCGAAACCCGCCAGTTAACAACGCCTGTGCTAATGCCGGGTCATATCCAATCTCAGATGCGTCGCAGTAACAGTAATCATCGCTCCCCTCGCCCCGGTAACGGGGAGAGGGGCTGGGGGTGAGGGGCGATCGCCGCCACAGCACGCGATATCAGTCGGCTCAGAACATTTGAAGTTCCGGACTGAGTTACCCTGCACGATGGTTTATCTTGCAAAGCATCACGAAAAGATCGAGTTCAGCGTGTCGCGATAGGCACGCTCAGTTCCCGCGAACAGAGTCTGAAACGTGGTTGATTCAGCCGCTCCATGTTGGAAGCGGCGTTTCTCAAAGACGGGCATCGTGATGCCGGTGACCGCTTCTACTCCGCGGCGCACGATCTCGCCCTTGAGCTGATACAGCTTCTGATGATCCCAGTCGGTGAGTTCGATGAACGGGATCCCTTCCGCGACCTCAATCACGTTCGGCAACGCATACGGACTGAAGCCTGAGAATCCGCAGACTCGCGCAGGGGCGAATGTGCGTACGTGCCCACGACTCTGGCCGCCGGAGTACGTCAGCGAATGCTTGATCGCATTCACGCCCCAGCCTTCGTGATACAGCATTTGATTGTTGAGCACGCTGCGGATCGTCAGCTCAGGATTATCCTCAATCGGATAGTCCTTGAGGTTCTCATCACCGCCATCGCCATCGGCCAGAAACTTCCAGTCGGGATACCGCTGCCGAATCCCGCGACACAGCGCGAGCCCCATTGTCGCCGACTGCACGTCCAGCGGCTTGTAGTCTTCAATCACACGAATCGTTTCGCGCACATCCAATGCTTCCGGCGCGACGTCGATCACTTCGAGGAACAGCCCCAGATCGACATCATTCAAAAACTGCGCCGCTTGCTGAGCATCCGGACTCAGTCCTTCACCGTTCCGCACCGACAGTGTGATGGCTTTCAGGCGAGCCGGGCTTTGACCTCGTCGCAGCATTAAGTGATAGAGCACCAGGAACAGTGCCCCGCTATCAATGCCGCCTGAGAACATGACGCCAATCGGGCTGCGTCGGTCGGTGCGATCAATGGTGTCGAGCCACTTCTGACACTCGTCCGCGAGTGCTCCTATATAGCGCTGACCGATCTCATTGATATCCGTGCTCCAACGATTGCGCGCGGGATCAAAGTAACGCGTCAGTTTCGGATTCGGGTCCGGACATCCCAACAGCGCGATCTCCGTGATGTGATGCGCCGGCACCATGCGCGTGTAAGACGGATGAAACTGATCGTCCAAGCCTTCCTGCCGCAGCCATTGAGCCAGCTCCTCGATGCGCTCCGCGACGATCAAACATGGTCCCTCAGTCCGCTTCGCCAAAAAGTAACGCATGGGCCGGCCGATCGAACGAGCCATGCGAACGATGTGCCCCTGCTGATGCAGCAGCGCGAACTGCCCATCAATCCCGCGTACCTGAGCAGCATCGCCCGACCCAACTCGTGCGACGGCGTCATCAACACTCATGTTGAAAATCAGATTCCCGGCGGGATCCAGCAAATTCACCAACCGCCCAACATAAGCATGAGTCGTCATCGCAAAACCCTTCATCTCACTCGGTACCACTGCGTTTAATCTTGAGTGGTTTGGATCCCCTCTCTGTGTCCTCTGTACCTCTGTGTTTCAAGCTCTTGGAGAAACACAGAGGCACGGAGATCACAGAGGATCAACGCCCCAACCATCCTCTGATCACTGAAGTGAAATCATTCTCGCTTCGCCCCGCCAGTCGCGCCGTCATTCCAGAACACGGAAACTTGCGAGAACGGCAAGCCATCATCGGCGTAACCGCCAGCAATCACATCCAGATCTCCATCCTCATCGAGATCACCAAGATCCAGCGCGACAAACCCCAACTCCTTCATCGTCGCCAGCGAGTGTCGAGTGAACTGCTGCGGAGCCGTCTGCTCAAACCACAGCAAGGCGTCAAAAGTTGAAGGCTGCGAAGTGCCATCAGCGTGAACACCATTCGGCAACCAGGCCGTCGCAGCGAGATCCAAATCGCCATCACCATCGATGTCTCCGGCCACGGCGCGGGTTACTCCAGGCACGTAGCCGATGTGATGCCGCTGAAACGGAAAATCGCCCTTGTTCTCCAGCCACTGAATGGAATGCTGCGGCTTCACGTACAGCGAATCGAGCGAATCGCCGTTCGAATAGAGCACATCGGTGTCGCCATCCGTGTCGAGATCCACCAGTTCAATACCGCTCGACCCATACGCCGGGTCGCCGGCCAATTGAATGACCTGCCGCTCAAACGTGCCATCGCCTCGATTCAGAAACGCATCGACCTCTTCATGCTCCTGAGCGAACAGCACCACGAAGTCGAGATCTCCGTCGCCGTCCAGGTCCTTCACCGGCACATGAATCGCGCCGTGCCGTTTGTCGAGTGTTTCCGTTTCGAACTGTGGTAGGCCATCCACGACTTTCGTTTGTCGCAGCAACAACAGCTTGCCCGCCTTGCGCCAACCGAACACGGCCACGACTAGATCAAGGTCGCCGTCTCCATCAAAATCAGCGGGCCGGACATCGGCCACTCGCCCCACCTGAGTCAGCAACGGGACCAACTGCGGCTGCCCCGACGAGTCCATTCGCAACCAGGTGACTCGACCCAGGTCGTGATCTTCCGGTTTGAACGAACCGAGATCGGCAATCAAAAAATCCTCTTGGCCGTCGCCATTCAAATCGGTCGGAACGATGTGAGCCGGATGCGACGACGTCGCAATCAGACTTGTCGTCAGCGACTTGTTCGAGAACTCCATGCGGCGAATCTCACTCGTGGACATATCGCAGAGCAACGCGTGCGAAGAGCTGTCCGTCTTGCGAAACAATACGTGCGAGACGTTGATCCGCTCTTTGGGATGTGGCGTCGGCCACGAAGTTTTTTCGACGCGGAAGCGAACGGGCGAGGGCGTATTCGCGGGCGTTTCAATCTTCAGCACAGCGGGAGCTTGAGTACGAAACCACGCGACCATCTCTTCCTGCGGCGGTGGCGGAATGTCTCGCCGGTCCGACTGGAAGTAGAAGTCGTAACCCTGCTGCACTTCCTTAGCCCAGGCATCTTTCGGAAACGCCGCCGGATCGGGCGTGTTGTGACAAGCTCCACACATCGCCACAGCCTGCGGACGAAACGCTTCGATCTGCACCGCAGATAGCTCTTGAGCTGTCGTTGCAGGCGCAGGCTCCCTGTTCCAGCAGCCGCTCATCAACAAGCACACACACGCGAGCCAGCAGGTTGTAGTGATTGATGACTTGTAGTCATCCATTGGAATTCGTCTCTCCGTCAAATGGCCATTGCCGGTTCTCTGTGATCTCTGTGCCTCTGTGTTTCTACCTCTTTTGGGCCTCATTCGCTCTGAGATTCGCTCGCGAGTCGCGAAGTCGCCCTCTCTGCGTGCTCTGCGCCTCTGCGGGAAATCTTCTGCCTTTCAACGAACCCGTGATCGGCAATCCAAGAACGAGAAGAGACACTCACTACGCACGAATGTACCGTCCTGGCGGCTGATCGTCTTTAACGGGTTCGCCATCTTCGACGATGGGCACACCATTCACCAGCACGGTCGAGATCCCCACCGTCGTTTGTTGCGGTTCGTCGTAGGTGGCTCGATCGGTGATCGTCGCCGGATCAAGCACGACGATGTCCGCGAACGCGCCGCGTTTCAACACGCCGCGATCCTTCAAACCAAACCGCTTCGCCGCATGGCCGCTCAGCTTGAAGATCGCATCTTCCAAGGTCAGCAGTCTCTGCTCGCGCACCATCGGTCCGAGGAACCGGCCCACCGATCCGAACATCCGCGGATGCA
Organism: Planctomycetaceae bacterium; assembly: GCA_021732995.1. Lineage (GTDB taxonomy): Bacteria > Planctomycetota > Planctomycetia > Planctomycetales > Planctomycetaceae > AM-0621. The sequence goes on from JAKFWA010000051.1 coordinate 197,338, forward strand.
CCACTCCGCCTTCACAGAAGATGCCATCGGAACCCAGCATGAAGAGGTCATGCTGGATGAACGGCTCAATCAGCTTGTCTTCGCCTTCATTGACGACCATCAGCACCGACAATCGTTCTTCGATGAGCAAATCAAACAGGGCATCGGCGGGCGACTTGCCAGTTTCTTCGATGTAGTCCGAAACCCACTTGCCCTGATGATGCGAGTTCTCTTTGCTGAACACCCACGCGATCCGCAGCTTGTCCAGCGGCAGCCGATACGCCTCCAGGCCCGCCGCGAACTTCGCTCGAACGACCGGATCGCCGAGCTTTCCGAGGGCCGCCAACGGACCGTCTTCCCAGACTTCGTAGGGCAGCAGGTAATTCAGCAGCGTCGAACCGGGCTGATACGGGTAGACGTCGTAGCTGAGATCAACTTCGCGCCGTGCCTTGTCGATGTAGGTCAGCAACTCATCCAGCAAGCTCGGCGAGTGCGTCTTCAAGTGCGACACATGCAGTCGCACGCCTGCGCGTTTGGCGATCTCAACCGCCTCTTTGACGCCCGCCATCAGGCCCTTCTTGTACCTCACGTGCGTCACATACAGCCCGTCCAGCGGAGCCATCACGCTCAACGCTTCGACCAGTTCATCGGTCGTCGAGAAGCACTGCACGATGTAATCGAGCCCCGTCGAAACGCCGACAGCTCCCGCTTCCATACCCATGCGGATCTGCCGCTGGATCTCACGCATCTGGAAGTCATCCACAGCGCCGCTGCCCCAGCCTTTGGCCAGGGACCGCAGGTTCGCATACGGAATATGCGAGCACACATTCTGAGCCGTCCGCCCCTGCAATCCGACCATGAACTCTTCGTAAGACTCCCAACCGCGATAGTCCTGCAGGCGCAAGCCATCAAGAGCTCGCAGATAGAAGATCCACTGCGGCGCCGTCATCTGATCGACCGGCGCATACCCGATGCCGTCAGCCATCAGCACTTCAGTCGTAAACCCCTGAGTGGTCTTCGGAGCAAAGTTCTTCTCGCGCACCAGCCAGCCGTCTGAGTGGTTATGCACATCAATAAACCCCGGCACCACCACTTGCCCGGCAGCGTCAATGACGAGCTTGGCCTTGGCCTCAGCCAGCCGCCCGATCTCCGCAATGCGATCCCCCACAATCGCCACGTCCGCCGCAAACCGCTTCTTCCCCGTGCCATCAATCACAGTGCCATTGCGAACCAGCACATCGAATTCTTCAGGAGGCGCCGCAACGGTCTTCCGAGCAGGGCGAACAGGCGAACTGGTCTTACTCATAGTGCGATTTCAACAGCGTGCTTCTTGGCGCAGTCTTCAGAGGGTGGCTCCGGTTGGCCGTACACGGGCTACCGGGGTGGCGCAGCCAAGAGAAGTTGCCGTATCAGCCGCCGTTGAGCAAGGTCCTGCCGATGAGAACCAGCGGCGCTGTGGCGCGCGCCTCACCGAAGTACGAACGGAAGTTCGTTGCAGTCGTTGCCACATTTCTGTCGGCAACCCAAGTTGCTTGACAGCACCCGACCGCGAGTTGTCTTGATTCGGCAGTAGGTCTACTCTTGTTGGAGCAGTGGAGGCAAACCAGATTGAATGGGCGACGGGTAGTGCCAGTCCGACGCAATTAGCTGTGTCAGATCGCTTGCCGACACATTGAATCTCGTTGAGAGAAGTCATGACGAGTGTCATACGATTTACATGCCACAAATGCCACACGCATATTGCGATGCCTATCAATTCAGCGGGTCGCACAGGCAAGTGTGGAAAGTGCGGCAGCAAACTCGTAGTCCCAGTTGAGTCGAGTAACTTAGAGCGATCGACGCAAAGTGAAACATTGACTGACCCAGATCAAGTTGACGCAGGTATCTCCGAAGACACGTACTCATTATCTGCGTCGCAAGAGATGCCGACAGGATCGGTGAATCAGTCGCTTCATTCTGAACAGCTTGAGGAAGGTGACAACTCGCAATCATATGGGTATTCAATTCCGGCGAGTCAAGGTCGCCTTGGAAGTTTAGAAAGAGCAAGTTCCGAGAAGGGCCGCAGCAGTAATTCGGCCAAGCCCCGACTGCTGACCAAACAGGCCGCTCTGACGGAGAGGGGGTTGCCTGCCCAAGCGGGAGTCAAGCGGTATATAATTCGCCTTACAGGCTGGTTATGGCTGGCTTCGGCATTCTTGCTTGTGCAATTAGTGATGCTCGTGGCGCGCGGGAATATTCCGTACGTGGTACGCGGACTGGTGATTCTCGCATTATGTCCCGCCCTCGTTTTAACGTGTCGCAAGTTACGGGATGATTTTAACACGCTTAGAAACTATCAGAAGCAATTAAAGGAATGTTTGAAGAACACTTGCCCAAATTGGGTAGACGATTTTCTAATCGAGAGTGAATGGGTTCAGCTCTTTGTGCCTGCCCAACGCTTATACACTGCAAGAAATCCAAAACTTGGTGAGATGCCAACCGTTGGCGTGGTTGCCATTGTAGACGGAACAGGACAGGGAAACTTGTTGGGGAGTCTGCTTCTAACATCAAAGAGGTTGATGTTTATCTGTGGAGATAGTGAGCAACGATCGCGTGAAGGTTCCTGGTTGATCGATACCATTGAGTCGACATATGTGCGTTCGCAGGGGCGCGAGCTTGTCATCTATGCGGCGGGTAATCGCTTTGTATTCGACAGTATCTCGCCAAGCGGTATGAGTGAGTTGGCGTTAGCTATACGAAGCCTGCGTGGTCAAAGATCGGTTCAGATTCAGATCGGTCAGGCGGCGGAAGTTGCGATTGACCTATACGATGCCACGCTTGGGCTCATTGATATGCCGGGAGACTTTTCGCGAAAGGGAGCGGTCGAGGGGGCGATGATGGGAATGGTAATAGGAAATCCCTTAATGGGAGCCATACTCGGCGGTATCATGGGAGGAAAACTTACAGCGGATCAAATGCGATCCCGCGCAAAACAGGCACTTATAGATCGAGGCTATCCAGTAAACTCGGACGATCAGATGGCGGTACTGATTGGCGCATTGCGCAACACAAACCCGACTCCACTCATTAATCTTATTCAACGTCAGTACAGACCTCTGAGATTAGCCGCACTTTGTGCATTGCGGGACATGGGCCCAAACGGGGCGTCGGCTTTGCCCATCGTACGTCCCATCCTGGATGACGCTGATGTTGAACTGCGTCGACACGCTATGGACGCATTTACCGTCTTGATGGAGGCGGATAAGGCAAGCAATCGCTGAGTGCAAGCTTGGTACATCCGCAGGAGTGGTGCAACCGGTGGACTTTGCGGTTTCAACTGCCGCGGTTCAACATCCACTTCGTCGAAAAAAAAGGCTATTTGTTGATGTCCCGCTCAAAAAAAGATCGTCTTCAGACGACTGAAACCCCCTCGGTCGGCAAACGGCTGGTGCTCAGTGCCTTTATGGCGGCTCTGATGTATGGCGGCGGCGTGATGATGGTCGGCACTGTCCGCGAGTTGAGTGAGTCTTTTGAAGCGATGTCGTGGCCGACCGTCGCGGGGAAGGTGACTCGTTCGGAGATCAAAGTTACCTCCATCAAGTCGAGCGGGCGTTCGAGCAATGGGATTCACCGCTCAACGACGAGTGACTCCAACGAGGCCCAGATCGAGTACGAATTTGAACTCGACGGCAAGACTCTCAAAGGAGACAGACTAGGCGGTGTGCGAAGCGGGAATGCTGCCGACAGAAAGAGTGTCGAACAGACCCTCAAGAAGTACCCGATCAATCAAGCCGTGACGGTGTCGTACAAACCCGGCGACCCCAGCCAATGCCTGCTGGAACCGGGAAGCTGGGGCGGCTTCTTCGTCATGGCGGGCCTGTCGCTGTTCCTCATCCTCGTACCAGTGGGCGTCTTCTGGATCGTCTGGGGCCCGAACAAGGGCCGGTGCATTTCAGGGCTGTAGCACCCGTTGTGGCCGGTCTCCGACCGAGCCACAACGGCGCGACGGACAGGATTGTCCGTCCTACACCCTTAACTATGTCGCGGCGGAGGTTTGTTCGCGCTGCTTGAGCACGCCGGGAGCGGCCGTCTGGCTGTGGTCGTAGCCGGTGTAGGCTCCGAAGTCGTTGAACAAGAAACGCTTTACGAGGCGATAGACCCAGCTCTTTTCTGGTAGCTCGTGACCGGGATTGTATTGCGACGTGCGGACCGTCATGGCTTGCAGTTCGGCCAGAGCTGTCTTGCGGGCGGTTGTGTCTTTGGCGTCGTGCAAGACCACCAGTTCTTCCAGCAGATCGGGGCGTTCCAGCACGATACAGCCGCGAGTACTCGATGCCGCCAGCTTGCGGAACGATGCGAGAAACTCTGAGCCCACGAATTTCTCTTTAAGCGTCTTCGAGCGATCGTGAATGTTCTCCTTGGCGAACTGGATGATCGGACAGGGCTCGATGTCGCCCCACGGGTTGATGTGGTGGCTGATGCCCGTCGCGGCCGGACACAGAGCTTGCCCTTCGCCGTCGAAGTAGGCGTCGATGATCGCAATCGGTTTCTTCGCACGCGTCTCGACGACGAACTTGCGGATGCGAAACTGTTGTTCGGGGCTGAGGCACAGATCAGGCGACGCGTCCGGTCCCATCGGGCGATAGACGTGGAACCACGTGTAAAACACGCCCATCTCGATCAGTCGATCCACCCACTTATCGGTCACCAGATCGTCGATGTTCGTTTTGCAGACGCTGGTGCAAACGCCGGTCAGAATCTTGTTGTTGAGGCAGTTCTGAATGCCCTGCATCGACTTGGAGTACACGCCGTCTCGACCGCGTCGTTCGTCGCTGACGATCTCAGTACCCTCGATGCTGATCAGCGGCGTGACGTTGCCCATCCGCCGCAGTTCTTTGGCGACTTCGTCCGTGATGAAGTGACCGTTCGTGAAGACCTGGAAGTAACAGTCCGGATGAGCGGCCAGGATCTTTAGCAGTTCGGGGTGCATGAAGGGCTCACCGCCGACGATGCCGAAGAACACGTTGCCCATTTCCTTGGCTTCAGCGATCAGCCGCGACATCGCGTCGAAGTCGAGCCGTTCCTGTTTGGCCGCGACGTCCACCCAACAGCCCTGGCAGCGCAGGTTGCACGTGTTGATCACCGACACATAGAGAAACGGCGGGAAGTATTCGCCGCGTTTGAGCCGACGCTTGAACTTCAGCACGGACAGAGTGCCCTTGAGGCCCATGTTCCAGGCGAACTTCCAGACGAGCCGCTTATCGGTTTCCAGCAGCACGCGTTTGGCCATGCGGAGATACATAACGTCTACCTTACTTCGCACCGAGGAGCACGATTTCTATCGTGCTCGAAACGCTCTCATGGCCGGCACGTCGAAAACGCACCCCACGTGATTCAACAGGCTGGTAGGTTCGTGCATGCGACACCCAAACGCCACTCTTTGGCCACCGCCATTGCCAAGATCGCGGCTCCGCTGGTGTGAACTGACGCCGCTCACAGATAAAGTTGAGCGGTCACAGCGCTCCCGTTTTCAACTTTGATGAGCACAGCACATGTCCGGTCAGTGGGAATTTTGGATCGACGTTGGCGGCACCTTCACCGACTGCATCGCGAAGACTCCGAGCGGCGAGCTGACAACCGCGAAAGTTTTGAGTTCCGGCATCACCAAAGGGCAGGTTGCAGAGGTTCTCGGACGGGACCGCTTCAGCGACTCGACGCGCACAGGCGATCCGGCCGACTTCTGGACCGGCTACACCGTGCGATTTCTGGATGAGTTTGGTCAGGTCATCCATTCCGCGCGAGTACGTTCTTCGCAGAGCGATTCCGGCATCGTCGCCATCGAGCAGATGCTGCCCGATAACGTCACTGAAGGGACTCGTTACGAACTCACCGGCGGCGAAGAAGCTCCGCTAGTCGCGATTCGTCGCATCCTGGGTCTGAAGTTGAAGGACCAGATTCCACCCATCACCGTTAAGCTGGGAACGACGCGCGGCACCAACGCGTTGCTGACTCGACGCGGTGCGCGAGTCGCTTTTGTCACCACCCAAGGCTTTGCCGATGTGCTGCTGATCGGCAACCAGGATCGGCCGCGGTTGTTTGACCTCGCGATCAAGAAGCCTGAACCGCTCTTTGAACGCGTTATCGAGATCGATGAACGCCTCGACGCCAGCGGTGTGGTGTTGAAGGCTCCGGATCTTGCCGCCGCGCGCGAACAACTCATCGCGGCCAAAGCTGCTGGTATTCAGTCGATCGGCATCTGCCTGCTGCACGCTTTCGCGAATGGCGAGCATGAGCGACTCGTCGAACAAGTCGCTCGCGAAGTGGGCTTCACCGAAGTCAGCACATCCAGCCGCCTGTCACCGCTCATCAAAATTGTTTCACGCGGCGATACCACCGTGGCGGATGCGTATCTGAATCCGATCTTGCGAGCGTATGTTGGTAGCCTGCGCGGTGGGCTGCTCAAAGAAGATGCCGGTCAGGGAACCACGCTGAAGCTGATGACTTCATCCGGAGGCCTGGTCGACGCGACCAACTTCGTCGGCAAGGACAGCATCCTGTCCGGTCCTGCTGGTGGAGTGATTGGCTTCTCGCGGGTGGCTCAGCAAGCGGGGTTCGAGAAGTCGATCGGCTTTGACATGGGTGGTACCAGCACTGACGTGTCGCGATTTGATGGTCGTTATGAATACGAGTTCGAAACAGTGAAGGCTGGCGTGCGGATCGTCGCGCCGATGCTGTCGATTGAAACCGTCGCGGCCGGTGGCGGCAGCGTGTGCGGCTTCGATGGAGTGAAGTTGTTCGTCGGTCCGCAGAGCGCTGGAGCTGATCCTGGACCTGCCTGCTACGGTCGCGGCGGACCGCTGACGATTACTGACATCAACCTTTATCTCGGTCGAGTGCTGCCGAGCTATTTTCCATTTCCGCTCGATGTGACAACGGTTGAACGGCGGCTCACAAAGCTGTGCGAAGAGATTGCGTTGTCGCCGCTGGGCAAGAAGTACTCGCCCGTCGAACTGGCGGACGGCTTTCGCCAGATCGCCAACGCCAACATGGTGCGCGCGATCCGCAAGATCTCGGTTGCGAAGGGTTACGATCCTGCCGACTACGTGCTGATGTCCTTCGGCGGCGCGGGATCGCAACACGCGTGTGCGCTGGCTGAGCAACTCGGCATGCACCGCATTCTCGTGCATCCGTATTCGGGTCTGCTGAGCGCTTATGGCATCGGCTTGGCTGACGTGCGGCGGTTTGCTCAACGGTCGGTGCTGCGGCCTTTGAATGAGACGAATGGGACTGGTGGGACGGATGCAAAATTGGCGCTCGCGCGAGTGTTTGAGGAATTGCAGTGCGAAGCATTGGAAGCTGTGCGAGCTGAAGGCATCCCGGATGAACGCATTGTGGCTCCGGTCCGATCGCTCGACCTGCGATACAAGGGTGTCGAAGCAACTATCAACGTCCCAGAGCCAGCCGATGGTGACTTCGCTCGCGCTTATCACGAACGCCACCAGCAACTCTACGGCTACGTGCACACGTCGCGTCCGCTGGAAGTCGTCGCCGCTCGAGTCGAAGTCGTCGGCAAGATGGCGGAACCGGTCGAAGACAGTGTCGAGCCTGTTGCTCGTCGTCCAGAACCAATCGGTCAATCACGAGCCTACTTCGCCGGTGAGTTTCTCAACGCTCCGATCTATCACCGCGAGCAACTGCACGCCGGAGATGAGATCAGTGGTCCAGCCATTCTCTGCGAGCCTACGTCAACGGTCGTGATTGAGACCGGTTGGGAAGCCGCCATCGGCTCGCGTGGGGAGATCGTGCTCAACACTCGTTCCCAAGCTCCGCTTGGGAACGAGCCTGCGGAAGCTCTGCTTCCTGCTCATCCATCCTCATCCAACGCTGAAAGCAGAGCTTCCGATCTTGCGTTCCCGAGCGGAGCTTGGGAACGAGTACATGGATCTCGTGCTTCGAGCCACCCTGCTGAAGCCGCTGACCCGGTGCTGCTGGAGATTTTTAATAACCTCTTCGCATCTATCGCCGAGCAGATGGGTGTGACGCTGCAGAAGACGTCAGTTTCCACAAACGTCAAAGAGCGGTTGGATTTCAGTTGTGCGATCTTCACTCCGACAGGTGATCTGGTCGTCAATGCGCCGCATATTCCGGTGCATCTGGGGGCGATGAGTGAGACTGTGAAGTGTTTGCTGCGCGATGTGCCGGTGATGGCTCCGGGCGATGTGTATGTCACCAACGACCCGTTCCGAGGCGGCTCGCACTTGCCTGATGTGACTGTGATCTCGCCCGTGCATGAACCGTCTACGGGCGAGTTATTGTTCCTCACCGCCAGTCGTGCACATCACGCCGAGATCGGTGGCATCGTGCCCGGCAGTATGCCTCCGTTCTCCAAGAACCTCGCGGAAGAGGGAGTTCTGATTCGCTGTTTCCGATTGGTCGAAGGGCGCACGGTTGCCAGCACTTCATTCCCCTCGCCCCTCGGGGGAGAGGGGTCAGGGGTGAGGGGTGATTCCAGGCAACGGCAGGATGACCAAGAGGGGCAAGGCAAGCGTAGCCCCTCACCCCC